>NZ_ANNV01000164.1 GCF_000346755.1 Pseudomonas sp. CBZ-4
CCGGGTTACCCACGGATTCAAGCCTGCGTTCGGCCAGCGTGGTTGACGGGGCGCCTAAGATCAAAAGCTGAAAAGCCAAAGCCAAAGCCAACGCCAACGCCAGAGCCAGAGCTTCGGGTTTTGTCAGGTCCAGTAGTTGTGTAGATACCTATGCTTGGATAGGGCTAACAGGGACTGCTGCCAAACCTGTGACCCTCTAGCGAGGCGGTTTACAAAACCACGACAATTGCTGTGTTTCTATTTGCATACAATTGCACGCTTCGTCGCAAATAGAGCAGGTCGTTGCCGGACCATGTACCAGCCAGAGCCTTCATCACCCAACAGCCTGCGCCACTTCGCGGTCGGCGTGCTGTGTGTCGCGCTGCTGCTGGGCGGTTACTTCATGCATATCAACGCCAACGCGGATCGCCAGCGGGCCGAGGCGGCTGAGCGGTTGTTGCTCTGCCAGCAGGTGGAACGTATGGCCGGTGCCGCCGCGTCCGGTGGCTTGAAACTGGGCGACAGTTGCGAGAGCAATCGTAGTGAAGTGTCAGGTCGGATGAGTCAATAACCATCTTTTATAAGGGGGAATATAAGGCGCAAGTATCCCCTTACTTGCACCAAAAAGTGGCACTCATATACCCGGCCACCTTAAAAAACATGTGGTTATTGAATGACTTACGGCTGTTTTAATCCGACGAAAGGATTGATTTTTACTTGTTACAGCTTTTTACAATCGCTACTATAGCCGGGCGTTCACCTCCCACGGTTTATGCATTTTTAAATCCCAAGTTTCCATCAGCTACTTGGGATTTTTTTTGCCCGCGATTTGACCCCGGCGTCAAACTTCAATAGCGGCAAACTCCGCGCGCATGCGTCCATTGCGTTTGGCCTGGTACAGCAACTTATCGACCTGTTCGACAAACCCCAGCATTGCGCTGTTGGGTGTCACGGTGTGGGTGCCCACGCCAAGGCTCAGGCTGAGCCATTTCGAGACCGGGGAAAACCCGTGTTCGATCTGCTGCTGACGTATCAAATGGAGGCAGCGTTGCGCGACCAGTTTGGCCGATGCGGCGTCCGTTTCCGGCAACAGCCACACAAACTCTTCACCGCCGATGCGCGCGATAAAGTCCCGGGGGCGGTTGGCCGCTTGCGAGAGGGTGTTGGCCACCTGGCGCAGGCATTCGTCGCCCTTGATATGGCCGTAGTGGTCGTTGTACTGCTTGAAAAAGTCGATATCGAGAATGATCAGCGACAGCGGCAGCTGGCTGCGCTGGGCACTGATCCATTCGCGCTCCAGCACGGTGTCGAACATGCGGCGGTTGGCGATGCCGGTGAGGCCGTCCTGGAAGGAATATTCTTCCAGTTGTTTCTGCAGGCGGATCAGGTGCTCTTCGGTCTTCTTGCGCTCACTGATATCGAACATGAAGCCAATCAGCGCTTCGACTTCGCCGTCCTTGCGCACCACATGCACCACATCGCGAATCCACACGTAGTCGCCGTTCACCGTCAGTGCGCGATAGTCGGCTTCGTGGTCCACGCCTGCGCGGGATTGCGACACGCAGAAATTCACCACGTATTCGCGATCATCCGGGTGCATGCGTTCGACCCAGTCATCCACGCTGACCCAGCTGTGTGGCGTCCAGCCCAGCAGCGTTTCGATCTGCGGGCCGATATAGCTGAAGGTCATGGTCTGCCAGTCGATGCGCCAGGGGATGGCCTTGGTCGATTCCAGCAGGGTTTTGTACACATCGCTGTCGGGCTGGCTCGGGGGGACGATGCTCATGGGCGGCTGCTCGGGAGGTGGCGAAAAGCCAAGAGCGTCTGGTGATCGCGGGTGGGAGTCAAGCCTTCGCCGTGGTAGCAGACGAGAGGTCGTGTGCTGGGTTTCTGACGCCAGCGGGCCAGCGTTTTTCGGGCAAAATGCGGCGTGGCTAACACTTTTGCATTAATTCTCCAGATGCGCCCAAACCTCAACTACTCTGGTCGAATCCAACCAGCAGGGTAGAACCCAGGGACGGGGGCTTATCATGATTTCCATCATCGAACTCAATCGCATCATGGCCGTGGGTTTTCTGCCACTGGCCTGCGACTGCACCCTTAATGGCGACGGCTCGCTGCGCATCAGCGTGTTCGAGCCGGTGTCCGGGCGCGTCGACCTGTTGCTGACCCGCGTGTCGCCCGAAGGTCTGGACAGCATCCGCTCCATCTCAAACCTGATTGGTGAGCTGCGCACCGAGATCAAGGCCGGGCGCCGGGGTTTTGCGGCGGTCGGTTAGCTGTTGACGGTGTCTGTGGTGGTTGTGACCGCGCCGTAGTAGCGCCAGCAGCAATGGCGGTGTTCGGGCAGGATCACGCAGCCGCTGAGGCTGGCGATCAGCAGGGCGGCAACCAGCATGGATAGGCGACGGGACATGGTATTTCCTCTGGGTGTGTGCGGCGTTATTCCTTTAACGCACTCGGCCGCCTAAATCCGTCGCGCGCCTTTCAAACATTTCATCCAGCGCTGCCATCCCCTGGGCAATACTGCCCTTCACGCACTTGCGGAACAATCTGCGCACCCTCGCGACGGATTTTCCGGCACCCGCCGTTCAATCCATCAGCCGCGGACATTTTCGTCCGCCGCATGAAGGAGTTGCCATGAGCACACTGGCCCAATTGCGCTATGCCTTGCTGGTCCCGCTGGTTTTTGCGGCGCTTGTCAGCACCCCGACGTTTGCCCAGACCGAAGTCATCATTCGTCAGGCGCCGCCGGTGGAGCGTGTCGAGGTGATCCCCGCCGGGCGCCCGGGTTACGCCTGGGACCGTGGCCATTGGGGGTGGCAGCGCGGCGCCTATGCCTGGGTGCCGGGGCACTGGCAGCCGGTGATGCGCAATGCGCGCTGGCAGCCGGGCCACTGGGAATCCCGTGGCCCCAACTGGTACTGGCGTGAAGGCCGTTGGATGCGTTGAGACCTGCTACTTAGCCTGCGGACCGAGAATTAGCCGATTGAAAGACACTGATCCGGACGTTGAGCTGCTGGCACGTATCGGCAACAACGAGCCTGCGGCCGTCAACGAAATGGTGACGCGCAAACTCCCGCGTTTGCTGGCGCTCGCCAGTCGGATCCTGGGGGATGCCGACGAGGCCAGGGACGTGGCCCAGGAGAGTTTCCTGCGGATCTGGCGCCAGGCGGCCAACTGGCGCGCCGGGGAGGCGCGTTTTGATACCTGGTTGCACCGGGTGGCGCTGAACCTGTGCCGGGACCGTTTGCGCCGGCGCAAGGAGCGCCCGCTGCACGAAGATGAGGCGCTGCAACTGGCCGACACCGCGCCGTCGCCCGACGAACACCTTGAAGCCGCTGACCGCAGCGCACGGATGGCCGCTGCGTTGGCCGCATTGCCCGAACGCCAGCGCGAAGCGATCGTGCTGCAGTATTACCAGGAGCTGTCGAACATCGACGCCGCGGCCCTGATGGAGATCAGCGTCGAGGCACTGGAGAGCCTGCTGTCACGGGCTCGCCGCCAGTTGCGCAATAGACTTGCCGATACACCAGGGCTTGCCCGCCCAGGAAGGGAAAAACCATGACGCCTGAACGATTCGCTTATTTGGCTGATGCCTACGGGGCCAGCCTGCATCGCTGGCCGCTGGCTGAACAGGGGCCAGCCCAGGCCCTGCTCGACAGCGGCAACCCCAGCGCCCGCCAGGCCTTGCACGAGGCCGCTGGGCTGGATACGCAACTGGACGGGCACGCCGTGCTACAGACCGATCCGGTGCTGGTCCGGCAGATTCGCCAATCCGCACCGCGACGGGCGTCATTTCTGTCGCGGCATGCCAGTTGGCTATCACCCGCCGGCCTGGTGGGCGTGGGCATTGCCGGCATCGCCGCCGGGGTGTTGGTGGCTTCGATGAGCGTGCCGCTGCCGATGCTGTCCTCCGAAGTGCTGCCCAGCGTCTTCGATCAGGGGGATGCGGAAGTGGTGTTTAGCGTTAACGCCGAGGAAACCGAACAATGACGACCAAGTCCCTTAAACCGTGGTTGGCGGTATCGGTGTTGCTCAACGTGTTTTTGATCGGTGGCGTGGGCGGTGGTCTCTACCATTGGATGGCGACGGCCAAACCCGTCGAAGCCATGGTCAACCAGCATGGCTTGCGCCAGGCGATGTTCAAGTTGCCGCCTGATCGCCGCAGGGAACTGCGCTACCTGTTGCGGCACAATCGCGCCGACAGCCAGCCGTTGATCATGGCCGGACGCGAAGCCCGGCTTGGGGTGATCCAGCAACTGCAGGCGCCGACACTGGACCGTGACGTATTGGTGGCTGAGTTGGCCAAGGCCCGCGCAGCCGATATGGCCTTGCGCGCGCTGGTGGACACGACGCTGGCACAGTTCGCCACTACGTTGCCCCAGGATGAGCGCCAGCAGCTCGTGGAAGCGTTGTATGTGCGCGGGCAGGCCAAGACAGGGCGAAAATGAAGGCTGCAGGTGACGGAGACGGGTGCTAGCAGTCGACTATTTCATTACAAGGTTTTGCAGTCCGATATTCACCCTCGGGGCTCCAACACGGGAGGTACAGGGGGCGCGAGGGTTGCGCTTCTGCACGCGGTGATTGTCAGGTTACGCGCTTGTGGCGTGGGCCTCGGGGGATGTGGATACTGCGCCCTTGATGAAAACGCACAAGGTAAACAGATGAACACCGTCCGTTGGGGCATGATCGGTTGTGGCAGCGTCACCGAGTTGAAGAGTGGTCCCGCTTTCTACAAAGTGCCCGGTTCAGCCTTGGTGGCTGTCATGGGGCGTCGTGAAGAGGCCGTGCGCGATTACGCCGCACGCCATGGCATTGCCCGCTTCTACACCGACGCCCACGCGCTGATCAACGACCCTGAAGTGGACGCGGTGTACATCGCCACGCCGCCCGCCAGCCACCTTGAGTACAGCCTGATGGTGGCGGCGGCCGGCAAGCATTGCTGTGTCGAGAAACCCATGTCGATGAATGCCGAGCAAAGTGCGCTGATGCAACGCACCTTCGAGCGCGCCGGCTTGCATCTGTTCGTCGCCTACTACCGCCGCTCGCTGCCGCGCTTCCAGCAGGTGCGGGATTGGCTGCGGGAAGGGCGCATCGGCGAGTTGCGCCACCTGACCTGGACCCTGTGCAAACCGCCTGCCGCCGAAGATGCCAGCGCAGCCAACTGGCGCACTGACCCGACGATTGCCGGTGGTGGCTATTTTGCCGACCTGGCGAGCCATGGCTTCGACCTGTTCCAGTATCTGGCGGGGGACATCATTGAAGTGGCCGGTTTTACGTCGCGCCAGGAGGGTCGTTACGCCGCCGAAGATGCAGTGACCGCCAGCTGGCGTTTCGCCTCGGGCGCACTGGGCATGGGCTGCTGGAACTTTGTCGCGGACCGTCGTGAAGACCGCGTCGAGTTGATCGGCAGCCGAGGCCGCATCGAGTTTTCAGTGTTCGACGATCAACCGTTGCGGCTTGCAGGCGAGACAAACGAGGTGCTTGAGGTGCCTTGTCATGCCCATATCCAGTGGCATCACGTGCAGGGCATGAACGCGCATATCCGCGGTGAGGCGGAGCATCCGTCGTTGGCCATCGAGGCGTTGAAGACCGACCGGATCCTCGACAAGGTGCTACAACGTAACCCCCATCATCCCGGGTAGGCGCAATAGGGTGAGTTTTTTCAAGGAAGCCGACAAATGAAATACTGGATGGTGTTGTGGCTGGTCATGGCCACAAGTGCAGCCGCCGCCCCGCGTAGCCAAGGGACGCCGGGGGAGTTTGATTTTTATGTGCTGTCGCTGTCGTGGTCACCGACGTTTTGCCTGACGCACCCGGACAACGAGCAGTGTTCGGGCAAAGGCTATGGTTTTGTGCTGCACGGTTTGTGGCCGCAGTACGCGCGGGGTGGCTGGCCGGCATCATGTGCCCCGCAGGCACGGTTGACCCGCGAGGAAATGAACAAGGGCGCGGCGCTGTTCCCGACCCGTGCGCTGCTCAAGCATGAATGGGCCAAGCATGGCACCTGTTCCGGGCTTGCGCCGTTGGACTACCTGGACAAGACCGACGAGGCGCTCGGCGTGGTCGTTATCCCGCCGCAGCTGCAGCCGTTCAATACCCCACCTGCGTTGCCGGCCCGTGAGATCGAGGCGCTGTTTCGCGAGAGCAACCCGCGCATGGGCAACCATGGCCTGGCGGTGATCTGCAAGGGCAAGGTGTTGTCGGAAGTGCGCGTGTGCCTGACCAAGGACCTGGCGTTCGCCGGCTGCCCGCGCACCGTGAAGAGCACCTGCCGCGAGGGCGATATCCGCATTCCGGCCCAGCGCTAAGGCAGCATTGCTACACGATAGCGCTCATCGAAGTCCTCGGCCAACTGCGCCAGGCTGACATCGCCCAGGCGCTGCAACAGCAGGGCCTGGGCCTGTTCGAAGGCGTCGGTCAGGGCGGCGTTCACCGCCTGTTCCACCAGGCATTCCGGGTGGTCGGTGGACAGGCCGATGGCAAAGATCGACGGTGTGCCCAGGGCGCGGTGAATATCCAGCAAGGTGATTTCACTCAAGGGTTTGCCCAGTGTCCAGCCGCCCTGGTGGCCCTTTTCCGAGCGTACATAACCCTTCTCCTTGAGCAACCCGAGCGTGCGCCGCACGACCACCGGGTTGGTGCCGAGCATCTGTGCGATGGTCTCCGAGGTCGCGCGTTCTTCATGGCGGCCCATATGGATCAGCACGTGCAGCATGCGCGAAAGCCGGGTGTCGTTTCTCATCAAAAAACCTCAGGGTCGATTCGCTGCGAAGTATCGTTCGTAACCTAAAAAGTTGCGAGACTCTTGACGCTGTATTTTCATGTAACTTATGGTGTGCCGTGATAGCGCAAGGACCCCCTGGCGCAGAAAAACACGGAGGCACCCATCATGCTGTATGACGTCATTATCGTGGGCGGCAGTTATGCCGGCCTGTCTGCGGGCCTGCAACTGGCAAGGGCGCGGCGCAAGGTGCTGGTGATCGATGCGGGGCAGCGACGCAACCGGTTTGCCGCGACTTCCCATGGTTTTCTCGGCCAGGACGGCCAGGCGCCCGACCTTATCGCCGCCGAGGGGCGCAGCCAACTGATGGAGTACCCGACAGTGAGCTGGGTGCAGGACAGCGTACTCAAGGCCCATGGCCAGGCGGACGGGTTTCGCGTCAGCACCCAATGCAACGGCGAATTTGACGCCCGCCGCCTGATCCTCGCGACCGGTGTGGTGGACGAGCTGCCCGCTGTCGAGGGCCTGCAGGAGCGCTGGGGCTCCCGGGTGTTCCATTGCCCCTACTGTCATGGTTATGAGCTGGAACAAGGGCGCATCGGCGTATTGGCCAGCTCCGCGCTGGCGATGCATCACGCGCTGATGCTGCCGGACTGGGGGCCGACCACGTTGTTCACCAACGGCATGTTCACCCCGGATGCCGAGCAACGGGCGCAGTTGGCGCGGCGTGGCGTCAACTGGGAAAGTGGCGCGGTGCGCCGCATCAGCGGTGAGCGTGCCGATGTGGAGCTGGAAGACGGCCGGGTTTTCAGCCTGGATGGCCTGTTCACGCTGCCGCGCACGCGAATCAGCCCGCTGGTCGAACAGTTGGGCTGCGCAAGGCTCGATGGCCCCACGGGCCCTTATGTGGACACCAACGAAACCCGCCAGACCTCCGTCCCCGGCGTGTTTGCCTGTGGCGATGCGTCCCTCGCCGCCGGTTCCGTGGCGTTGGCAGTGGCCGAAGGCGTGCGTGCCGGGGTGGGCACGCACGTGTCCTTGATCAATGGCTGAGGTACACCGGGCTGTCGGTGGACAGCGATGCCTTCACCCCGTGACTGGTGTCGCTGACCAGCACTTCTTCGCGGTCCTCGGCCAGGGCTTGCAGGGTGAGTGCGACCACTTCCTGGGGCGTGCTTTTCGGCGCCTGCACCTCGGCGACCATGTCGGTGTCGATGTAGGCGGGGTGCACGCCGATGACCAGGGTGCCCTGTGCGCGCAACTCGCCGCGCAGGCCGTTGGTCAAGCCCCACTGGGCGGACTTGGACGTGCTGTAGCCACCCGTCCCCGGCGGGCTCAGCCAGCTCAGTACCGAGAGGACGTTGATCAGCGCGCCGCCGCCCTGGCCGGCAAGGATCGGTGCGAACGCGCGGCTTACGCGCAAGGTGCCAAAGGTGTTCACGTCAAAGTGCTGCTGCAGGTTCTCGACACTGTCTTCGGCCAGCAACGAGCCGTACTGGAGAAAGCCCGCGTTGTTGATCACCACGCTGACGTCGCGGCACTGCTGCGCGGCGTGCTGCACGCTGGCGGCGTCGGTGATGTCCAGGGCGATCGGCGTGCTGCCTGGAATGTCCACGCTGGCAGGGTTGCGCGCGCCGGCGTAGACCTTGGCCGCGCCGGCTTCGAGCAGCGCAGTGACGAACGCTTTGCCCAGGCCACGATTGGCGCCGGTGACCAGTACCACTTTTCCACGAATGTCCATGCTGAACTCCACGCTGCGAATTAGGTTTAATGATGAAACCGTTTTTATCCTGAGCGTCCAGGTCCTATAATGCAACCATATTTTCCCGACGGCCGGAGGCCCGACAATGAAACGCAAATGCCTGGAGGGCGATGGCTGCCCGGTGGCTCGCGCCCTGGACGTGGTGGGCGACTGGTGGACGTTGCTGATAATCCGCGACGCGTTTGCCGGCGTGACGCGTTTCGGTGATTTTCAGAAGCACCTGGGCGTGGCCAAAAATATTCTGGCCACGCGGCTCAAGGACATGGTCGAGCAAGGCTTGCTGCAAACCCTTGAAGTCGGCGCGCGCAGCGAGTACCAGTTGACCGACAAGGGCCGTGCGCTGATGCCGGTACTGGTGACCCTGGCGCAATGGGGCGAGGCCCACACCGAACCTGAGTGGGGCGGTACGCGGCTACTGGATGCGCGCTCGCTCAAACCGTTGCGCAAGGTTGAGATCCTGTCCGAGGATGGCCGGGTACTAGGTCTCGACGATATCGTCACCCAGGTGCCAGCGCCTTAGACGTGAATGCCCCGAGGGGCATTTTGTGCAATACCGCCCGTGACGCGCCCTTTACCGTGACGCCATCTTCTGCGTCATGACAAAAAGGGAATCGCAATGAGCTTGATCATCTCCATGGCCGCCTTCGCCCTGGCCACCTCTATCACGCCGGGACCGGTCAACGTGGTCGCCCTGAGTACCGGGGCGCGCTTCGGTTTCGCCGCCAGCCAGAAACACGTGTTTGGCGCCGCTGCGGGTTTTACCTTGCTGCTGGTGTTGATCGGCTTGGGGCTGCATGAAGTACTGGTGCGTTGGCCGCTGTTGACGCAGTTGATCCAGTGGGGCGGGGTCGCCTTCCTGCTGTACATGGCCTGGAAGCTGGCGATGGACGATGGCCGGCTCAATGCCGAGGGCCGCGCCACGGCACCCTCGATGCTCTATGGCGCGATCATGCAATGGCTCAACCCCAAGGCTTGGCTGGCGTGTGTGGCCGGGATGGGCTTGTTTGTCGCAGATGGCGACGCGCGCCAGGTGTGGCTGTTTGCGGCGCTCTACCTGGTGATCTGCTACCTGTCAGTGGCGTGCTGGGCCTATGCCGGCACCTTCCTGCGTCGCTACCTGGATAACCCTCAGGGCGTGCGTGTGTTCAACCGCTCAATGGCCGCGTTGCTGGTGGCCAGTGTGGGTTATTTGCTGATGGCTTGAGCACGTCGCGGTACTGCCCGGGCGTCGCGGCGAAATGCTGTTTGAAGGCCCGTTGGAAATGCGCCTGGTCGGCAAACCCTGCGGCCAGGGCCACATCGGCGATCAACTCGCCCTGGCGCAGTTGCGTGCGGGCAAACTGGATGCGCTGGTTCACCAGAAAAGCGTGGGGCGTGAACCCGTAGTACTGCTTGAACGCGCGGATCAGGTAAGACGGCGACAGCTCGGCGGCGAGGCAGATGTCCTCCAGTTTCAATGCTTGGGTGCACTGCGCGCGGATGTATTCGGCGGCCCGTTCCAGCTTGTGGTTGACCTCGCGCAACGGCGCTTCGGCGGGGTTGAGGCGCTGTTGGACTTCACTGAAGTAACTCACCAGCGCGCTCTGTTTATGCAGGTGTTCGGCATGCTCGTCCACCAGGATCGCGTACAGTTCGAGCAGGCCGTCGTACAGCACCGGATCACGGGTGTAGGGCGTACTGAACGCTCGGTAGCCCTGATCGGTACTGAAACCCAACTGGTACTGCAGGTCGGTCAGCCAGGGCGTATCGAGGTACAGCATCTGATAGGACCAGTGCTCATTCTGGATCGGGTTGCACGCGTGCACATCGCCGGGGTTCATCAGCACCACCGTGCCGGCGCTGATCTCAAACGTCTCGACACCATAGTGGTAGTAGCTGCGCCCGTGGGTCACCGCGCCGATGGAAAAATGCTCATGGGCGTGCCGGGTATAGGTGACCTTGCGTCCGTCGGCGATGGTGCGCGCCTCGATAAACGGCAGCGCCGCATCACGCCAGAAACAGGGGGCCGCCGGGCTTGCGGGCGAGGACATGGCGCAGTGCTCCAAAAGAACCAGTGCGTAGACTCATCTATAACCGGCCGTTGTTCAAGGCTTCAGTGGGTGGCGAGTATGACCTCGCGCAGGTACTCGGCCCAAGGGTCTTCGTCGCGACTGACCTGTTCCAGCGTCTGTACCTGCGCCGCGCTTTCCTTCAGTTTGGCGGCGCCTTGCAGGTAGTGGCGCTCGACGATGATTTTCACCACGGCACGGGAGCGCGGTGAGTCCAGGCTGCGTGGAATACGGTGGCCGTCGGCGTCCGCTTCCGGCAAGGTCCCGACGGCGGGCAGCAGATCGTCGAGGCGGCGGATGCGGACGCCGGGGGCATGGCTCACAGCGTTCACTTCGACGGGTTCGACGCCCGAGGCATACGCCGGCCAGTCGAGCGCCAAGGTTGAAACATCCTGATCTGGCGAGTCTGCCGCCAGCGCCAGGGTGTCGTACTCCAGATCATGTCGAGCGCGCATCAGCAGGTGCCTGGGGAAGCATTCGTACACATGGCGGTCGCGGTAGAAACTGGCGCAGACGATCAGGCCGAACGTCGCGTCAGGCTCGGTGCCGTAGCGCAATGCGAAAAATTCCACCTTGCCGAACTCCAGTGCTTCGCGCCACGGCAGTGTCAGCCCCGGCAAGGCATCCAGCAGGTAGTCGACAAAGGCGGTTTGCAAGCGCTGCAGGTGGTCGTCGAAGGATTGCAGGAACACGGAGTGGAACGCGGTCAATTGGTCGAAGCGTGGCGCCAGTTCGTGGTACTTGATACGTGGGTCGGCGGAGTGCCAGTGCTGGGCCGTCACGTCCAACTGATTGGCCATGTACAGATCAACGAAGGAATATCTGGCGTCGGGCGGGACGTTGTCAGCCCCGCGGTCTTCGGACATGTCCGCGTCCTGCGCCACCCTCATCAGTACCAGTTCATCCAGCATTGATGTCTGCGGGAAGGTTTTTTTCAAGGCTTGAAGGGCGATGTCACGCCGCGCCGGTATGGGGGCGGCAAAGGCCGCCGTGGCCGCGTGCAACCTTGCGCGCAAGGCATTGAGCGCGGCGATCGCGGCATTGGTCTGTTCGACGCTGTAGCGTTGCTGTCGCTGCAACAGACCATTGGTCACCGCCCACATCTGGATGGCCGGGGCGGTCAGGGGGCCTTGCAGGAACCGCCCCCATTTGCCCGCGGGCGGCAGATGAGCCATGTACATGATTTCGGCATAGGAAAATTGACGTGCCGCGCCTGGCATGCGGTCTTCCAGGTAGGTTGCATACTGCTGGAACAGGGTCCACGTTTGGGTCGCCAGGTAGGGCAGCGAGTCGGGTATGTCGCGCACCAACAGGTGCGGCGCGCGGCCACAGAGTATCAAGTGCGCCGCGAGCGCGGCCTGGCCGGGCTCGAGGCGGGTAAAGCTGTGTTCCAATTGCCGACGGACGAACCCAACCGACTCGCCCCAGAAAAACGTGCCTGTCCAGTCCAGGCGGTTGATATGCGCAGGTTGCGTATCGACGTCCGGCTCCAGGCTCAGAATCAGGGCGGCCCAAACCAGCGCGCTGCGGCTGGCGTGGCCGCTGGTTTCGGTTGCATCAACACCGTGCCGTTGCAGGGCCGTGGCCAGTTGAGCGGCCAATTGCTGGGCCCGTGGCGACGCGATCAGGCGGATCAATAGCAGGTCGGCTTCGGCGCGGATGTCCACTGGCGACTTGCCGTCCAGTACCGGTTGGGCCAGGTAGCCGAACAGGTGCGGTTCACCTTCTGGAAGGAACTGGCGGCCGAGGTTCAGTGCCCGTTGCCGGTCGGTGTCGGACAGGGTCCAGGCAATCGGCTGCAACTCCAGGGCCGGCGACAGGGCGCGCCAGTAGTCGTTTTCTTTCAAGCGCAAGGGCACGCCAATCGCCAGGCGTTGTGCGGTCAGGCGTGCCTCCTCCAGGGTCTGCGGCAGGGTGTGACCGTACAGCAGCAGCGCCTGGTGCAGGCTGACCGCATCGTTGGTACGCAGTTGACCACCCAAGCGTATGGCCAATGGCAGCAACTTGCGCAGCATGGGGCCGAGCTTGTTGTCGGCCAGTACCTCGGCTGTCAGTGATTGCCACTCGCCCTCCAGGTTTCTGCCGCCAATGCCCGCTTCAACATTGAGCAAGATGTGACTGTTGGGGTCGATGCCGTGTTTTTCGCGCAGGGCGGCGAACTCGGGCTGGGCGACGAGGGCCTGCAAGCGCTCACGTCCCGGCTTCAACGTGACGGGAACATCATCTGCGTCAACCGTGACAATCCCATCCAGCCCCAGGGGGCCTTTCAATGTGCCGTGGCGGATGGCGTCATACAGCCCCTTGCGCATGGCGTGGCGATCATTGAGAAACCCGACATGCTGGCTGTAATCAAAGCGCTCGCGCAGGCTGCGCGCATCGGCGAAGAGCGTGGGCGCCGGCAGCGTGGGCCATTGCCGCAGGCGTGTGATCAGGTTCGCCAGCGCTGCTGGGCTGATGGGGCGTTCAATGTTGTACGCCTTCAAACACGCGGCGATGCTCAGGCTGTGATCGGGGTAGATGTCCGTGCCCAGCTTGATCGCGAGGCGGTTCAGGGTTTCCCAGCGGGTGTGGGGTGTTTTCGGGCGCAGTTCGCGGCTGCGGATTTCCCCGGCTTCGCGCCTGGGCAGCACCTGGACCACCTGCTTGAGGTGGTCGTAGTAGTACTCCGCGGCAGCCGCTTGCAGGCCCTCGATGATGTTGTCTTCGACAATCACTTTCAGCCGCAGCGCGGCTTCCTTCAAGGTGCGAGCCAGCAGTGAGTCGGACGCCAGGTGCAACCGGGTACGGAACAGCGCGAGGCTGTCGAACCGATCCAGGGCTTGCAGCGCATCGGCCACCTGCTGGTAGTCGAGTCGCTGCTGGTCACGTTCTGCATGGGCCAGCGAGCGGTTTTTGCCCGCCTCATCAATCGCGGGAAAGGCCTGGGCGGTTTGCAGTTCGTCAACCATCAATTGTGCTTGCAGGCGGTTCTCGGGCATGGGGTAGCCGTAGAAGGCCAGGACCCGATCCAGGGACAGAGTGCGCGCGAGGTTGTCCACGCGCTCGCCGATGTATGGCATGCCCAGTCCGGCCGGGTCCAGCAGTTGGCTGACGAACGCCAGTACGCTGGAGACCCTCCACCACCCGGATGCGTCGGCGAGGGTAAAACGGTAGACGGTAGGCTGGCCGAGCACTTTGCCTTCCAGCATGCCGTTGCGTATCCGCAGCGTCGTGAAGTCGAGCCGTCGCCGGTCCGCCCAGTCCAGTAACTCCGATTGATTGAAGGCCTTGCGAAACACTTCGGCCCATTGGCCCAACAGTGACAGCTCGGACACGATGATCGGGTGGGTCGCGGCGGGAGGTGGCTGGTCGGGTGGGGTGTTCAGTGCGATCAGCAGTTGGCCGATCAGTTCCTTGTCCCCTTGCTTGCGCAGGTCATCGCGTACGCTCAACACCAGGGCCGAGTAGCGGGCGCTGGCTGACGGGCTGGAAAAATCATCGGGGGAGCGTTTGCTGATACGTGGTCCATCCATGGGACAGCCTCCTGTCGTGGCGTAAACCCCATGTTTGCGTCAATGGGGGGCAGGCCGACAGCAGGCGGTTCAGCGGTTGCCGTGGCGGCTCTCCGCCACGGCTGTAGGCGTCAGAAGTCCCAGCGCGTGGCCAATTGCAGGCTGCGCGGCTCACCGTAGAAACCGGTGCCGAAATTGCCCAGGCCCGTGTAGTACTTTTTATCGAACAGGTTCTTCACGTTCAGCGTGGTGCTCAGGTGTTCGTTGAAGCGGTAGCGCGCCATCAGGTCTACCAGGTAGTAGCTGTCCTGGGTGATGCGCGCGTAGTCGCCGCCGTTGACGCTGTCATTCGGGTTGGGCTGGAACACGTTGCCGAAGAACTCGCTCTGCCAGTTCACGCCGCCGCCCACGGTGACCTTATCCAGGGCGCCGGGCAGGCGATAGGAGCTGAACAGGCGCACCACCTGCTGCGGGGTGGTGGTTTGCAGCACCGAGCTGTAGACGTAGCCGTCCTCGGCATCGCGGGTGTGCTGGTAGGTGTAGCCGGCGGAGACGTTCCAGCCGTCGAGCACTTCGCCGGACAGTTCGGCTTCGAAGCCCTTGGTGGTGGCGCCGGCAATCGCGCGGTACACCGAGTCGGTATCAAACCCGGAAACGTACTGGGCGACGTTGTCTTGCTCGATGCGGAACACGGCAAAGCTGGCGTTCAGGCGGCCGTCGTAGAACGCCGCCTTGAGGCCGGCTTCGTAGGTGTTGCCTTCCACCGGGTCGAGCAGCTTGCGGTCGGCGTCCTTGCTGGTTTGCGGGCGGTAGATCTGGGTGTAGCTGGTGTAGGCCGACCAGGTGTCGTTGAGGTCGTAGACCAGCCCGGCGTACGGCGTGACCACGCCGCTCTGCTGATAGGTGGTGCGGTTGTCGGCCTGGGTCGGGTCGTAGAAGTCGGTGGTGTCGGTGCCGCTGAAAGTGTTGACCCGTGCGCCGAGGATCACCGACAGGTCGTCGGTGGGTTTCAGGCGCGTGGCCAGGTACGCGCCGGTCTGGCGCTGCACGATGTCGTTCTGGCCGCTGCGGGGGATGTCCGGCTTGGCGTACTCGCCGTGCCAGTCAAAGATGCTGCCGCCGACCGGTGGATAGACCGAACCGTACACCGGCACGTCCTGTTTCGAGCGGGTGGCCATGAAGCCCATGATCAACTCGTGCTCGCGCCCCAGCAGGCTGAAGGGGCCGCTGACGTTGATGTCCAGGGTGTTTTGCACCTGGTCGCCCTTGTACTTGCCCATGAACATGTACATGCCGTCGCCCGTCACTGGGTCCGGGTTGCCGCCGCTGGCGGAGGCGAGCAGGGTGTCATGCTGGCTGCGCTTGCGGTCGAGGCTGACTTTGAGCGACCAGTCGTTGGCCAGTTTCTGTTGCACGGAGGCAAAGATAGTCTGGTTGGTGAAGTCGCGGCGGCTCCAGTCGGCGGCGGGGTTGAACGAGCGCGAGAAGTTCGTGCGCGAGCCGTCGCTGAAAAACATCGGGAACCCGGTCCAGGTGGCGCCACGGGAGCGGGTGTTTTGCTGGTCGATGCCAAAGGTCAGCAGGGTGTCGGGCGTGAGGTCCGCTTCGAGGATGCCGTAGGCGATGTCCTTGGTGTTCTGGTAGTGGTCCAGGTAGGACTGGCGATCCTGATACACGCCGACAAACCGCCCGCGCACATTGCCCGACTCGGTCAGCGGTCCGGAGATATCGCCTTCGGTGCGGTAGTTGTCCCACGAGCCAAAGGTCTGTGTGACCGAGGCCTTGAAGGCGGCGGTGGGTTTTTTGCGGATCAGGTTGACCGTGGCCGACGGGTCGCCGGAGCCGCTGAGCAAACCGGCGGAACCCTTGATGATTTCCAGGTGGTCGTACACCGCCATGTCGGTGCTGGTGGTGCCGTAGTCGTACACGCCGTCGTAGGTCGAGTTGACGCCGTCGTACTGGAAGTTGGTGATCGGCAGGCCGCGCCCGGAAAACTCCCAGCGCTCGCTGTCGTAGTTCTGCACGCTGATGCCGGGGGCACGGCGCAGGGTGTCGGCGATGCTGTTGGAGCCTTGGTCATCCATTTGCTGGCGGGTGATCACGGTGACCGACTGCGGGGTTTCGCGCATCGACAGCGGCAGGCCGGTGGCCGAGGCCATGGACCCGGTGGTGTAGGAATGGCTGTCTTCGGTGATGGCGCCCAGTTGCTCGCCGGAAATCGTCGTGGCGCCCAACTCCAGCGCGCCAGTGTTGGCCGGGATCAGTTCAAGCACGTAACCGTTGTTGCCTTGGGGCAGCGCCTGCAAACCGCTGCCTTGCAACAGGCGCTGCAAGCCGCTGGCTGCGGTGTAATTGCCATTCAAGCCGGGGCTGGTCTTGCCGGCGGCGAGGCTGTTATGGCCGGCGATGAAAATGCCCGATTGCGCGGCGAAGCTGTTCAACACACTGACCAGAGAGCCGCCGGCGATGCGGTAGTTGCGCGTGGCGTGCTGGGTGACGTCCGGCTCGGCGGCGTACGCCGTGGGGACGCCGAGGCAAAACAGTGAGGTGGCCAGCGCCAAGGGGCGCAGCGCGAAACGAGCAGGTTGCGACATGAAGGGTTCCCTTTGAATCAGATCGAACGGCGAATTGAAAGCGTCTGCAGGGTTAACCGGACGAGTGTTCAAAAGGGGAACTGGCGCGTGCAGATTTTTTATTTGGGAACGACGGTGATCCACCAGGGGAGCGGGCTGTCGAGGCGAATCGGCAGCGCGGCTTGCAGCAGGTGCAAGGCGTGGTCGCTGTCCTTGAGCGGGAACGAACCCATCACCGGCAACTGCGCCACCGCCGGATCACAGCCGAGGTGGCCGGGGCTGTAGCGGTTGAGTTCGGCGATCAGTTGGCCCAGCGGCAGGTTGTCGGCCAGCAGCACGCCGTGGCTCCAGGCTTCACGGGCGGGGGACGCGGTGGCGGTACTGTCGATGTGTTCGCGGGTAAACCACACTTGCTGGCCGGCTTCGATAATACGCACTGGCCCGTCGAGGGTGCTGACCTGCACGCGGCCGTCGAAGACGTTGAGTTGGGTGCGGTGTTCGGTGTGCAGCACACTGAACCGCGTGCCCAGCGCTTGCAGGCGACCGTGTTCGGTGTCCACCAGGAACGGCCGGTGGGCGTCCTTCGCGGTGTCGATCAGCACCTCGCCAAAGCGCAGCTGCAACAGGCGTTGGGCGCTATCGAAGCGCACATCCAGCGCCGTCAACGCGTTGAGCCACACATGGCTGCCGTCGGCCAGCAACGCATCGCGGGTTTCGCCTCGGGTGGTGGCGTAGTCCGCGCTCCAACCGCCCACCCGCCGGGGCAGGGCGGTGTTGCGCCAGGCGCCCCAGGCCAGTGTCGAACCGCCGCACAGCACGAGCAAAGTCTTGAGGGTTTGCCGACGGGAACTGCGCAAGGCCCGGCCGGCGCTTTGCGGTTGCTCCAGCAGCGGCGCAAAGCGTTGGCTGACGCGCTCCACATACTGCCAGGCGGCCAAGTGCTCGGGGTTCTGCACAACCCAGGCCTGCCAGCGCAGCTGTTCCTGGGCGCTGCCTGGGGCCTGCAAGCGCACGTACCATTGCGCCGCCTGTTCCAGGCTGGCATGGCTGAGTGTGCCGGGGGTGGTCATTGCACCAGCATCCCGTCCAGTTCGGCTTCGAGGATCGCGCAGTGCAGCAGGGCCTGGGCCATGTATTTCTTGACCATGCGCTCGCCCACGCCCAGCTGTTCGCCAATCTGCTGGTAGCGCAGGCCGTGGAGCTGGGCGAGCAGGAAGGCTTCTCTGACATTCTTCGGCAGGCGCGCAAGCATGGCGTCCACTTCGTAGAGGGTCTCGACGATGATCGCGCGCTGTTCCGGTGACGGCTGCGTGTCTTGCGGGCGCAGGGCCAGGCTGTCGAGCCAGGCTTTTTCCAGTTGGCGACGGCGCCAGTGATCGATGCACAAACCCCGGGCGATGGTGGCCAGGTAGGAGCGCTGGCGCAGGTGATCGGTCTCGCTGGGTGGGCGGTTGAGGATGCGGATGAAGGTGTCATGGGCCAGGTCGGCGGCATCCCAGCGGTCATTCAGGCGCCGGCGCAACAGGCCGAGCAGCCAGCTGTGGTGGGTGCCGTAGAGGTGGGTGAAAGAGGTCGACACAATATCCATCCAGCGCAAAAAGGATTGGCGTAAATAAGAATTGGTCGCGATTAAAGCAAAGGGCGCGGGTGCGCGCAAATGATATTGGGAGGCTTGGGCGGTCACGGTCAAATGTGGGAGCGGGCTTGCCCGCGATGGCGTCCTGTCAGTGCCGAATCTATCGACTGACACACTGCAATCGCGGGCAAGCCCGCTCCCACCATTGACCGTGCCCACATTTTGAATTGTGTTGTATCAGGCTGGCACGAGGAAGGCGGCTTCCAATAGTTGGCGGGTGTAGGGATGTTGCGGGTCGGCAAAGATCGCCTTCGCATCCCCTTGCTCCACCACCTGCCCCTGCTTCACCACCATCAACTGATGACTCAGCGCCTTCACCACCGCCAGATCATGGCTGATAAACAGGTAGGTCAGGTTGTACTTGGCCTGCAGGCTGCGCAGCAATTCCACCACCTGGCGTTGCACCGTGCGGTCCAGCGCCGAGGTGGGTTCATCCAGCAGGATCAGCCGTGGCTTGAGCACCAGGGCGCGGGCGATGGCGATGCGTTGGCGCTGGCCGCCAGAAAATTCGTGGGGGTAGCGGTGGCGGGACTCCGGGTCCAGGCCGACTTCCTTGAGCGCCGCGATAATCGCCGCTTCCTGCTCCACCGGCGTGCCCATCTTGTGAATGCGCAGGCCCTCGCCGACGATCTCGCTGACGCACATGCGCGGGCTCAGGCTGCCAAACGGGTCCTGGAACACCACCTGCATTTCCCGACGCAGCGGGCGCACCTGTTGCTGGGTGAGCTGGTCCAGCTGCTGGCCTTCAAAACGAATGCCGCCTTTGCTGCCGATCAGCCGCAGGATCGCCAGGCCCAGGGTGGATTTGCCCGAGCCGCTCTCGCCGACAATCCCCAGGGTTTGCCCCTGGGGCAGGCTGAAATTGATGCCGTCCACGGCCTTGACGTAGTCCACGGTGCTGCGCAGGAAGCCTTTCTTGATCGGGAACCAGACCTTCAAGTCATCGACTTCCAGCAACGGCGGGCCCACCACATTGGTCGCCGGGCCACCGCTGGGCTCGGCCGCCAGCAGCTCCTGGGTGTAGGGATGCTGGGGCGCCTGGAACAGGGTTTCGCATTCTGCCTGCTCAACGATGCAGCCTTTCTGCATCACGCACACCCGATGGGCAATGCGCCGCACCAGGTTGAGGTCATGGCTGATCAGCAGCAAGGCCATGCCCAGGCGCGCCTGCAATTCCTTGAGCAATTCCAGGATCTTCAATTGCACGGTGACATCGAGGGCCGTGGTCGGCTCATCCGCAATCAACAATTCCGGCTCATTGGCCAAGGCCATGGCAATCATCACCCGCTGGCGCTGGCCGCCGGACAATTCGTGGGGCAGGGCCTTGAGGCGCTTGTGGGGTTCGGGGATGCCCACCAGATCGAGCAATTCCAGGGTGCGCTGGGTGGCGGCCCTGCCTTGCAGGCCCTTGTGCAGGCCGAGCACTTCGTTGATCTGCTTCTCGATGGAGTGCAGCGGGTTCAACGAGGTCATCGGCTCCTGGAAGATCATCGCAATGCGGTTGCCGCGAATGTGGCGCAGGGACTTTTCTTTCAGGGTCAGCAGGTCTTGCCCGGCGTATTCGATGGTGCCGGACGGGTGTCGCGCCAACGGGTAAGGCAGCAGGCGCAGGATCGAGTGGGCGGTCACCGACTTGCCCGAGCCGCTTTCGCCCACCAGCGCGATGGTTTCGCCGCGCTTGATATCGAAACTGACGTTGTTGACCACGCGGTGGGAATGCTCGCCGGTGACAAACTCGACGCTGAGGTCGCGGATTTCGATCAGATTGTCCTGATTCATCTCATTTCCTCGGGTCGAAGGCATCGCGAGCGGACTCGCCGATAAACACCAGCAGGCTCAACATGATCGCCAGCACGGCAAAGGCACTCATGCCCAGCCACGGCGCTTGCAGGTTGGATTTGCCCTGGGCCACCAGTTCGCCCAGGGACGGCGAGCCGGCCGGCAAGCCAAAGCCGAGGAAATCCAGGGCGGTGAGGGTGCCGATGGCGCCGGTGAGGATGAAGGGCATGAAGGTCATGGTCGAGACCATCGCGTTGGGCAGGATATGGCGGAACATGATCGCGCCGTTCTGCATGCCCAGCGCCCGTGCCGCGCGCACGTACTCGAGGTTGCGCCCGCGCAGGAACTCGGCGCGCACCACGTCCACCAGGCTCATCCACGAGAACAGCAGCATGATCCCCAGCAGCCACCAGAAATTGGGCTGCACGAAGCTGGCAAGGATGATCAACAGGTACAACACCGGCAAGCCGGACCAGATCTCCAGGAAGCGCTGCCCGGCCAGGTCGACCCAGCCGCCGTAAAAGCCCTGCAAGGCGCCGGCGATCACGCCGATGATCGAGCTGAGCACGGTGAGCGTCAGGGCAAACAGCACCGACACGCGGAAGCCATAGATCACCCGCGCGAGCACGTCGCGGCCCTGGTCATCGGTGCCCAGCAGGTTGACCGAGGACGGCGGCGCGGGCGCCGGTACTTTCAGGTCGTAGTTGATGCTCTGGTAGCTGAACGGGATGGGCGCCCACAAGGTCCAGGCGTCCTTGGCCTTGAGCAGCTCCTGGATATACGGGCTCTTGTAGTTGGCCTCCAGGGGGAACTCGCCGCCAAAGGTGGTTTCCGGGTAGCGCTTGAGCGCGGGGAAGTACCAGTCGCCGTCGAAGTGCACGGCCAGGGGCTTGTCATTGGCGATCAACTCCGCGCCCAGGCTGAGCACGAACAGGATCAGGAACAGCCACAGCGACCACCAGCCACGTTTGTTGGCCTTGAACCGCTCGAACCGGCGGCGATTGAGGGGGGATAGATTCATCTCAATGCTCCCGGCTGGCGAAGTCGATGCGCGGATCGACCAGGGTGTAGGTGAGGTCGCCGATCAGTTTCACGATCAGCCCCAGCAGGGTGAAGATAAACAGCGTGCCGAACACCACCGGGTAGTCGCGGTTGATCGCGGCTTCAAAGCTCATCAGGCCGAGGCCGTCGAGGGAGAAGATCACTTCCACCAGCAGCGAGCCGGTGAAGAAGATACCGATAAAGGCCGACGGGAAGCCGGCGATCACCAGCAGCATCGCGTTGCGAAACACATGGCCGTAGAGCACGCGGTGGTTGGTCAGGCCCTTGGCCTTGGCGGTGACCACGTATTGCTTGTTGATCTCGTCGAGAAAGCTGTTCTTGGTCAACAGGGTCATGGTGGCGAAGTTGCCGATCACCAACGCGGTGATAGGCAGCGCCAGGTGCCAGAAGTAATCGAGGATCTTGCCGCCCCAGCTCAGCTCGTCGAAGTTGTTGGAGGTGAGCCCGCGCAACGGGAACCAGTCGAAATAACTGCCGCCGGCAAACACCACGATCAGCAGGATGGCGAACAGGAACGCCGGGATCGCATAACCGACGATGATTGCCGAACTGGTCCACACGTCGAAGTGGCTGCCATGGCGCGTGGCCTTGGCGATGCCGAGGGGGATCGACACGAGGTACATGATCAGCGTGCTCCATAACCCGAGGGAGATGGACACCGGCATCTTTTCCTTGATCAGGTCGATGACCTTGGCGTCACGGAAGAAGCTGTCGCCGAAATCCAGGCGGGCGTAGTTCTTGACCATGATCCACAAGCGTTCCGGCGCCGACTTGTCGAAGCCGTACATCTTCTCGATTTCCTTGATCAGCGCCGGGTCCAGGCCCTGGGCGCCACGGTAGCTGGAACCGGCCACCGCCACTTCGGCACCGCCGCCAGCGATGCGGCTGGTGGCGCCGTCGAAGCCTTCGAGCTTGGCGATCATCTGCTCCACCGGGCCACCGGGGGCGGCCTGGATGATGATGAAGTTGATCAGCAAGATCCCGAACAGCGTGGGGATGATCAGCAACAGGCGGCGAAAGATATAGGCCAGCATTTAATCGCCTCCGCTCGCCGGGTCGGCGCTCGTCTGGGGGGGAACCGGCGGTTGCACATTCGGCTTGCTCCACCAGGTGGAGATGCCGACGTCGTACAACGGCGAAACCTTTGGATGGCCGAGGTTGTTCCAATAGGCCACGCGGAAGGTCTTGATGTGCCAGTTGGGGATCACGTAGTAGCCAAACTGCAGTACACGGTCCAGGGCCTTGGCGTGGGCGATCAGGCTGACACGCGTATCGGAATCGATCAGTTGCTCCACCAGTTGATCGACGGCCGGGTCTTTGAGGCCCATATAGTTGCGGCTGCCGGGCTTGTCGGCGCTGGTGGACTTCCAGAACTCGCGCTGTTCGTTACCCGGCGACGACGATTGCGGGAAGCTGCCCACCACCATGTCGAAGTCCCGCGAGCGCAGGCGGTTGATGAACTGGGACACATCGACCCGGCGAATCACCAGGTCGATGCCCAAGTCGGCGAGGTTGCGCTTGAACGGCAGCAGGATACGTTCGAACTCGGTCTGGGCCAGCAGGAACTCGATGGTCACGGGTTTGCCGGTGGTATCGACCATCTTGTCGTCGACGATCTTCCAGCCGGCCTCCTGCAACAACTGGTAGGCCTCGCGCTGCTGGGCGCGGATCATGCCGCTGCCGTCGGTCTTGGCCGGGGCGAAGGCTTCCGTGAAGACTTGCGGCGGGATCTTCTCGCGCAGCGGTTCAAGGATTGCCAACTCGTCCGGGCCGGGCAGGCCGGTGGCGGCCATGTCGGAGTTTTCGAAGTAGCTGCGGGTGCGGGTGTAGGCACCGTTGAACAGTTGCTTGTTGCTCCACTCAAAATCCAGCAACAGGCTGATGGCCTTGCGCACACGCACGTCTTCGAACATCGGCTTGCGCACGTTGAATACAAAGCCCTGCATCCCCGTGGGGTTGCCGTTCGGGATCTCTTCCTTAACCAGGCGACCTTCGGCCACCGCCGGCACGTTATAGGCATTGGCCCAATTCTTCGCGCTGAACTCGGCCCAGTAGTCGAACTGGCCGGCCTTGAGCGCCTCCAGCGCCACGGTGGCGTCGCGGTAGTAGTCGGTGATGCGCTGGTCGAAGTTGTAGAGGCCCTTGTTGATCGGCAGGTCCTTGCCCCAATAGTCCTTGACCCGCTCGTACCGCACCGAACGCCCGGCCTTGACCTCGGCCACCTGGTAGGGACCGCTGCCCAGCGGGAATTCCAGGTTGCCCTTGTTGAAGTCGCGCGTGGCCCACCAGTGTTTCGGCAATACCGGCAATTGGCCGAGGATCAGCGGCAATTCGCGGTTGTTGGTGCGCTTGAACTTGAACAGCACGCGCAGCGGGTCTTCGGCGATCACTTCGTCCACATCGGCGTAGTAGGTGCGATAGAGCGGGGTGCCGTCCTTGATCAGCGTCTCGAAGCTGAACACCACGTCGTCGGCGCGCATCGGGTGGCCGTCGTGGAAACGCGCTTCGGGGCGCAGGTAGAAGCGCACCCAGCTGTTGTCCGGGGCCTTTTCGATCTTGCCGGCCACCAGGCCGTATTCGGTGAAGGGTTCGT
The DNA here is from genome assembly GCF_000346755.1 of Pseudomonas sp. CBZ-4. Classification (GTDB taxonomy): domain Bacteria; phylum Pseudomonadota; class Gammaproteobacteria; order Pseudomonadales; family Pseudomonadaceae; genus Aquipseudomonas. Next base: position 23,651 of record NZ_ANNV01000164.1, read on the forward strand.
CGAGGCTTTGGGTGGCGAGGGTGTCGTAGATCAGGCCGATATTGTCGGCGGGCACGCCTTTGCTGATAAACGGGTTGAAGCTGTCAAAGCCGGTCAGGCTGGATTCGCGGAAGGTGCCGCCCTTGGGTGCGTCGGGGTTGACGTAGTCGGTGTGCTTGAAGTTGGCGGGGTATTTGGGCGGTTCGTTGTACAGCGTCAGCGCATGTTGCGGGGCGGCGTGGGCCAGGTTGCACAGCAGAAGGCTGGCGATCAATGCGTTGCGCACATACGTCATTGGGCTTTCTCCGAAGCTTTCAGCCACCATGCGCTCAGGCCCAGGCTGTAGGGCGGCGTGGTGACAAAGGCGAACCGGTTGCGGTACGCCAAGCGATGATAGTTGAGGTACCAGTTGGGAATGCTGTAGTGCTGCCACAACAGCACCCGGTCAAGGGCGCGGCCGGCGGCCAGTTGGGCGTCGCGGGTCTGCGCCGCGAGCAGTTGTTCCAGCAGGTGGTCGACAATCGGGTTGGCGATGCCTGCGTAGTTCTTGCTGCCCTTGATCGCGGCCTGGCTGGAGTGGAAGTACTGCCACTGCTCAAGGCCGGGGCTCAGGGTCTGGTTGAGGGTGATCAGGATCATGTCGTAGTCGAATTGATCCAGGCGCTGCTTGTACTGGGCGCGGTCAACGGTGCGCAGGCGCGCGTCGATGCCGATGCTGATCAGGTTCTCGACATAGGGCTGCAGGATGCGCTCCAGGTTCGGGTTGACCAGCAGGATCTCGAAGCGCAGCGGTTGCCCGTCACTGTTAAGCAGGCGTTGGCCGGACAGCTTCCAGCCGGCCTCGCCAAGCAGGGCCAGGGCGCGGCGCATCGTCTCGCGCGGGATGCCACGGCCGTCGGTCTGCGGCAGGCTGAAGGGCTGGGTGAACAGGTTCACCGGCAACTGGTCGCGGTACGGCGAAAGCAGCAGCCATTCATGGCCCAGCGGCACGCCGGTCGCCGAAAATTCGCTGTTGGGGTAATAGCTCAGGGTGCGTTTATAGGCGCTGCTGAACAGGGTGCGGTTGGTCCATTCAAAATCGAACATCAGCCCCAGGGCTTCACGCACCTTGGTCTGGCTAAACGTGGGCCGGCGCGTGTTCATGAACAGGCCTTGGCTCTGTGTGGGGATCTGGTGGGCGATTTGCGCCTTGATCACCTCGCCACGGTTGACCGCCGGGAAGTTGTAGCCGGTCGCCCAGTTCTTCGCCTGGTGCTCGATATAGATGTCGAATTCGCCGGCCTTGAAGGCCTCGAAGGCCACATCGCTGTCGCGGTAGAACTCCACTTCGACCTTGTCGTAGTTATAGAAGCCCTGGTTGACCGGCAGGTCCTTGCCCCAATAATCCTTGACCCGTTCGAACACCAGTTGCCGACCCGGGGTGACTTTGGTCACACGGTACGGCCCACTGCCCAGTGGCGGTTCGAAGGTGGTGGCCTTGAAGTCGCGGTCTTTCCAGTAGTGCTGGGGCAACACCGGCAACTCGCCCAGGCGCAGGATCAGCAACGGGTTGCCGGCACGCTTGAAGACAAAGCGGATGCGGTGCCGGTTGAGCACATCGACCCGCGCCACCTCTTGCAGGTTGGTGCGGTACTGCGGGTGGCCCTCGGTCAGCAGGGTGCGATAGGAAAAGGCCACGTCATTGGCCGTGATCGGCTTGCCATCATGGAAGCGCGCTTCCGGGCGCAGGTTGAACACCACCCAGCTGCGGTCCTCGCTGTACTCCACCGACTGCGCGATCAGGCCATAGCTGGACGTGGGTTCATCCCCGGACGGTGCGTACTGGCCAGTACCGACCATCAACGGCTCGTTCAGCTCATTGACGCCGTATTGCAGGAAATTGGGCGTGGAAACCGGGCTGGAGCCCTTGAAGGTGTAGGGGTTGAGCGTGTCGAAGGTGCCAAATGCCATGACCCGCAAGGTCCCGCCTTTCGGCGCTGCAGGGTTTACCCAATCGAAGTGGGTGAATTTGGCCGGGTACTTGAGCACGCCGAACTGCGTATAACCGTGGCTCTCGGTAATGGTCGCGTTCGCGGTAAAGCTCAAGGCCAGACTTATTAGTAGAAGGAGGGGACGCTTCAAGTCAGAGATCCGATCCAGGCGGCTTGGGCTTTATGATCGGTACAGTAACAGCTTGTTCCGGTTGGAAAAAGGTTGTTGGCAAGGAGGGCGAGGGGCTTGAACCATGGGAAAAGCAAATGTGGGAGCTGGCTTGCCTGCGATGGCTTCACCTCGGTATATCTGAAGCACCGAGTCGATGCCATCGCAGGCAAGCCAGCTCCCACACAAGTCAGCGTTCACAGAGTCAGTAGGCAGGTTTAACGCGGCCCGGAAACCACCAGCATCTGCCCAGGCTTCAAGGCCTGGCCAGTACGCGGGTTCCAGCGCTTGAGATGTTGCATCTCGACGTTGAAACGCTTGGCGACGATGTACAGCGAGTCGCCTTTCTGCACCTTGTATTGCACGGGTTTCTTGCTGGCCGCGAGCTTGCGCGTGTCCTGCATCACCAGGGTCTGGCCGACCTTGAGCTGCTGGCCATTGAGCTTGTTCCAGCGTTGCAGGTCATGCACATCGACCTTGTTGGCCTTGGCGATCAGCGTCAGGTTGTCGCCACTGCGCACCTTGTAGCTGCGGCTGCGCCCGGCAACGGCCTTGGTTTCAACTTCGTCGAACACCGGCTTTTTCGGGCGCATGCTCAGCAGCTCTTCCGGCTTCATCGTCGAAAGGGTGCTGGTCAGCAATTGCGCCTTGGAGGTTGGTACCAGCAGGTGCTGGGGGCCATCCAGGGTGGTGCGTTGCTTCAGGGCCGGGTTGAGCTGGAACAGTTCGTCTTCGTCGATCTCGGCCAGCGCGGCGACCCGGGACAGGTCCATGCTTTGCTTGACTTCAACCACTTCGAAGTACGGCTGGTTGGCAATCGGGTTCAGGTTCACGCCGTAGGCTTCGGGCGCCAGCACCACCTGGGACAGCGCCAGGAACTTGGGCACGTAGTCCTTGGTTTCCTGGGGCAGCGGCAGGTTCCAGTAGTCGGTGGGCAGGCCGAGCTTTTCGTTGCGCTCGATGGCCCGGCTCACCGTGCCTTCGCCGGCGTTATACGCGGCAAGGGCCAGCAACCAGTCGCCGTTGAACATATCGTGCAGACGGGTCAGATAGTCCAGGGCAGCGGTGGTGGAGGCGGTGATATCGCGACGACCGTCGTAGGCACGGGTCTGGCGCAGGTTGAAGTAGCGCCCGGTGGAGGGGATGAATTGCCACAAGCCGACCGCATCGCTGCGCGAATAGGCCATTGGGTTGTAGGCGCTTTCGATCACTGGCAGCAGCGCCAGCTCCAGGGGCATGTTGCGTTCTTCAAGGCGTTCGACGATGTAGTGAATGTAGAGGCTGCCGCGTTCGCCGGCGTTCTCCAGGAAGGACGGGTTGCTGGCGAACCACAGGCGCTGTTGCTCGATGCGCGGGTTGACGCCGACGCCGTCCTGCAATTGAAAGCCCCGGCGCATGCGTTCCCAGACATCCTGGGGCACTTCCGGGGCAGGCTTCTCTGAGAGCCAGATAACGGGTTTTTGCTTGATCTTGGCAGCAAGATTCGGTTTGGGTTGCACGGTGGATTGTGCAGCGTAATTTGTCGATTGGCAGCCCGCCAGAGTCGCGGACACAGCCACCGCCACGGCTTGAGCCAGGCGGGTCAATGCGTCTGAAGAGATGGATTTACGAATAGATGACGACATTGGCTGGAAGTAAGTTCCGGGCAAAAATGTCGGGCGATTCTAGAAAGCGCTTTGGTTCCGGTCAACCATTCAGAAATTACGTATCAGATTGCGTTGCCTTAGAACTTATCTTTCCATGCCCTCAAGCTAGCAAACACCTCGGCCCCAGAGCGGTTGTCGCGGCCATTCCGTTCGTCCGCTTTTTGTTTAACGGATGTTTCAGAGGTGCGCAGGAAGGGGTTGGTACGCTTCTCCAGGGCCAGGTTGGACGGCAGCGTCATCTCGCCGCGGGCCCGCAGCTGGCGGACGTTTTCCACCCGTTCGGCGATGTCGGTGTTGTGCGGTTCCACCGCCTGGGCAAACTTGAGGTTGCTTTGTGTGTATTCGTGGGTGCAGTACACCAAGGTGTCGGCAGGCAGAGACGCCAGATGCTCAAGGGAGGCGTGCATCTGCTCCGGTGTCCCTTCGAACAGGCGCCCACAGCCGGCGGCGAACAAGGTGTCGCCAGAGAACAGTACGCCTTGGTGGTAGAAGGCGATATGGCCCAGGGTGTGTCCTGGCACGCTATAAACGTCGAAGTCCCAGCCCAGCACAGTGATGCGGTCGTTGTCGTCGAGGGCGACGTCCCGCGCCGGGATTTTTTCGTTCGCCGGGCCGTAGACCTTGGCGCCTGTAACACTTTTCAGTTGCTCGACACCGCCGACATGATCATGGTGATGGTGGGTGATCAGGATGTCGCTGAGGGTCCAGCCGGGGTTCTGTTCGAGCCAGGCCAGCACAGGCGCGGCATCGCCAGGATCGACCACGGCGCAGCGCTGGGTCCGAGGGTCTTGTAACAACCAGATGTAGTTATCGGTGAAGGCGGGCAGGGCACTGATCTGTATCATTCTTCGATTCGCCAAGCTGAACACATTGGTGCATCTTAGAACGTCTAGGCGAGTTGGAGAATGCAATGACTGATAAAGCGTTCGCCCAGGCCGATCCTGAGTGGCTGGCCCTGATCAGCGCCGCCCGCGAATGGCTGTCGGGGCCGATCGGGCAATTTTTGCTGGATGAAGAGCGGCGCATGCTCGAAGACGAGCTGGGCCGGTTCTTTGGTGGCTATCTCGTGCATTACGGCCCCTCGGCCCAGACCCCGCCGTCCGCACCGCAGGTGCAACGCAATGTGCGCCTCGGCGCGCCGCTGCCGGGGGTGGAGATCGTCTGCGAGGAACAGGCGTGGCCGTTGAGCGAGCACGCCGCCGATGTGGTGGTGTTGCAGCATGGCCTGGATTTCTGCCTGTCGCCCCACGGCCTGCTGCGTGAAGCGGCGAGCAGCGTGCGCCCGGGTGGGCACTTGCTGATTGTCGGCATCAACCCCTGGAGCAGTTGGGGCCTGCGCCATGTGTTCGCCCACGACGGCCTGCGCCAGGCGCGCTGTATCTCGCCGTCACGGGTGGGTGACTGGCTGAACCTGCTGGGCTTCGCGCTGGAGAAACGCCGCTTCGGGTGCTATCGTCCGCCGCTTGCCTCGACCAAGTGGCAGGCCCGCCTGGCCGGCTGGGAACGCCGCGCGGGCGCCTGGCAGCTGTCCGGTGGCGGCTTCTATTTATTGGTGGCGCGCAAGATCGTGGTGGGCCTGCGGCCCGTGCGCCAGCTGCGGCGCGAACCCATGGGCAAGCTCGTGCCGATGCCGATGGCCAAGGTCAACCGCAAGCAAAGCGAACCGTAAAACTTCTTTTTGATTTCGAACCGAGTAACCGATGACCGATACCGTAGAACTCTTCACCGATGGCGCCTGCAAGGGCAACCCGGGCCCTGGCGGCTGGGGCGCGTTGCTGGTGTGCAAGGGCGTGGAGAAGGAGCTGTGGGGCGGCGAAGCCAACACCACCAACAACCGCATGGAGCTGATGGGCGCGATTCGTGGCCTGGAAGAGCTCAAGCGCCGCTGCAATGTACTGCTGGTGACCGACTCGCAGTACGTGATGAAGGGCATCAACGAGTGGATGGTCAACTGGAAGAAGCGTGGCTGGAAGACTGCCGCCAAGGAACCGGTCAAAAATGCCGACCTGTGGCAACTGCTCGACGAGCAGTGCAATCGCCATGACATCACCTGGAAATGGGTGCGCGGGCACATCGGCCATCCTGGCAACGAACGCGCCGACCAGTTGGCCAACCGGGGTGTGGACGAAGTGCGCGGTTACAAGCAGAGCTGACGCCTACAGCGCGGCGATGGCCTGGGCCAATTGCATATCACTGTAGGTTTGCCCGGGCAGGCGTTCACGCACGTGCACCAGCGCCGACTCCAGGCGCACACCACGGATCGCGCCATCGCTGGCGACGAAGGCTTCGGCGTCATCCCTGGCGGCCTGCACAATCTTGTCATCCTTGAATGAAGAGCTGGTGCCCTTGGTGGCACTCATGGACAGGCTGACCAGAAAGTCGCTGGTCATGACGAAACTGGTGGCGTGTGCCGTGCAGGCGCTGCCCATCAGCAGCAGGGCGCATAGGGCTTTTGCAAGGTTCATGGGTTACGGTGATCCGTGACTGGCTGGGGCGTGCAGGCTAGCAAGGGCGCCTCGGACAAACTGCGGCGGCTTTGCAAAAGAGTGTAAGAAACTGTCGAAAAGCCAAGGCCCTGGGCCAGCCTTGGGCTGCTTGGGGCATGACGTGCTAATATCCCGGCCTTTGAAATACACCACCCGTTGAGAGCTGAACCCTGATGGCCATCCGATCCGTAGTACTCGATACCGAAACCACCGGCATGCCGGTGACCGATGGCCACCGGATCATTGAAATCGGCTGTGTCGAACTGATGGGGCGGCGCCTCACCGGCCGTCACTTCCACGTCTACCTGCAACCTGATCGCGACAGTGACGAAGGCGCGATTGGCGTCCACGGCATCACCGACGAATTCCTCAAAGGCAAGCCGCGCTTTGCCGAAGTGGCCGATGAGTTTTTCGAGTTCATCAACGGCGCCCAGCTGATCATCCATAACGCGGCGTTCGACGTCGGCTTTATCAATAACGAATTTGCCCTGATGGGGGCGACGGATCGCGCGGACATTTCCAAGCACTGCTCGATCCTCGATACCCTGATGATGGCCCGTGAGCGCCACCCGGGTCAGCGCAACAGCCTCGATGCGTTGTGCAAACGGTATGGCGTCGACAACTCCGGCCGTGAACTCCACGGCGCCTTGCTCGACTCCGAGATTCTTGCCGACGTCTACCTGACCATGACCGGCGGGCAGACCAGCCTGTCCCTGGCCGGTAACGCCTCGGACGGCAGCGGCTCGGCGGAAGGCTCGGGTAACCGCCCTTCGGAAATCCGTCGCCTGTCGGCGGATCGCAAGCCCATCACCATCATCCGTGCCAGTGAGCAGGATTTGCTCGAGCATGCGCAGCGGCTGGAAGCGATCGCCAAGTCGGCGGGTGCGCCGGCACTGTGGACTCAGTTGACCGAACAGTAAGGCCAGGCTGAATGCCATCCAAAATGTGGGAGCTGGCTTGCCTGCGATAGCCTCACTGAGGTGTCACTGAAAGACCGAGGTGCCTGCATCGCAGGCAAGCTGGCTCCCACACAAGCCTGTTCCTACAGTGGAATGGCAGTGCTTTCAAAATCTTCATTCGCGTCATCGCCCCCCAGCTTCTACCCTTGAGTGCATAGCCCTCAGGACTGCAAGCACTCATGTACAAAGACCTGAAGTTCCCAGTGCTTATCGTGCATCGTGACATCAAGGCCGACACCGTCGCCGGTGACCGGGTTCGCGGCATCGCCCGAGAGTTGGAACAAGAAGGCTTCAGTATTTTTTCCGCCGTGGACTACGCCGAAGGCCGGCTGGTGGCGTCCACCCATCATGGTTTGGCGTGCATGCTGATCGCCGCCGAAGGCGCCGGCGAGAATACCCACCTGCTGCAAAACATGGTCGAGCTGATCCGCCTCGCGCGGCTGCGGGCGCCCAACCTGCCGATCTTCGCCCTGGGTGAGCAAGTCACCCTGGAAAACGCGCCAGCCGATGCCATGAGCGAGCTCAACCAACTGCGCGGCATTCTCTATCTGTTCGAAGACACCGTACCGTTTCTCGCCCGCCAAGTGGCCCGCGCCGCCCGCACGTACCTGGATGGCCTGCTGCCGCCATTCTTCAAGGCGCTGGTGCAACACACCGCCGACTCCAACTATTCCTGGCACACCCCCGGCCATGGCGGCGGCGTGGCCTATCGCAAGAGCCCGGTGGGACAGGCGTTTCATCAGTTCTTCGGGGAAAACACCTTGCGTTCGGACTTGTCGGTGTCCGTGCCGGAGCTGGGTTCGCTGCTGGACCACACCGGCCCGCTGGCCGAAGCGGAAGCCCGCGCCGCGCGCAACTTCGGTGCCGACCATACGTTCTTCGTGATCAACGGCACGTCTACCGCGAACAAGATCGTCTGGCACTCCATGGTCGGGCGCGACGACCTGGTGCTGGTGGACCGCAACTGCCACAAGTCGGTGCTGCATTCGATCATCATGACCGGCGCGATCCCGCTGTACCTGTGCCCGGAGCGCAACGAACTGGGAATCATCGGCCCGATTCCATTGAGTGAATTCAGCCCCGAGTCGATTCGCGCCAAGATCGACGCCAGCCCATTGACCCGTGGCCGGCCGCCGAAGGTGAAGATGGCGGTGGTGACCAATTCCACCTACGACGGGCTGTGCTACAACGCCGAACTGATCAAGCAGCAATTGGGCAACAGTGTCGAGGTGCTGCACTTTGACGAAGCCTGGTATGCCTACGCGGCGTTTCACGAGTTCTTCGCCGGGCGCTACGGCATGGGCACCTCGCGCACGCCGGATAGCCCGCTGGTGTTCACCACGCATTCCACGCACAAGCTGCTGGCCGCGTTCAGCCAGGCCTCGATGATCCACGTGCAGGACGGTGGCGCGCGCCAACTGGACCGCGACCGTTTCAACGAAGCGTTCATGATGCATATCTCCACCTCGCCGCAGTACAGCATCATCGCCTCGCTCGACGTGGCCTCGGCCATGATGGAAGGCCCGGCCGGGCGCTCGCTGTTGCAGGAAATGTTCGACGAGGCCCTGAGTTTTCGCCGCGCCCTGGCCAACCTGCGCCAGCATATCGCTGCCGAAGACTGGTGGTTCTCCATCTGGCAGCCGCCCTCTGTCGCCGGCATCGACCGCGTGGCGACGGCCGACTGGTTGTTGCACCCCGAGGATGATTGGCACGGCTTTGGTGACGTGGCCGAGGACTACGTCCTGCTGGACCCGATCAAGGTCACGCTGGTGATGCCCGGCCTGAATGCTGGCGGAGCGCTGAGCGATTGCGGGATTCCGGCAGCGGTGGTCAGCAAGTTCCTCTGGGAGCGCGGGCTGGTGGTGGAGAAAACCGGGCTGTATTCCTTTCTTGTGCTGTTTTCCATGGGCATCACCAAAGGCAAGTGGAGTACCTTGCTCACCGAGCTGCTTGAATTCAAACGCAGCTACGACGCCAATATCAGCCTCGCCAGTTGCTTGCCCTCGGTCTATGCCCAAGGCACCGTGCGCTATCAGGGCCTGGGGTTGCGCGACCTGTGCGACCAATTGCACAGCTGCTATCGCAGCAACGCCACGGCCAAACACCTCAAGCGCATGTACACCGTGTTGCCGGAAATCGCGATGAAACCGGCGGATGCCTATGACCAACTGGTGAGGGGCGAAGTGGAGGCGGTTTCCATCGATGCCTTGCCAGGACGCATCGCAGCGGTGATGCTGGTGCCTTATCCGCCGGGCATTCCGCTGATCATGCCAGGGGAGCGCTTTACCGAGTCGACACGCTCGATCATCGACTACCTGGCATTTGCCCGTACGTTCGATAGCAGCTTCCCCGGCTTTGTCGCGGATGTTCACGGGTTGCAACACGAAGACGACGGCAGTGGTCGTTGTTACACCGTCGATTGCATCAAGGGTTAAGGATGTTTATGCAAGCTGTAATGAACCCGAAGTATCCAGGGCTCAGTGTGCGGGTCGCCGACGAGGGCTTCGATGCCTACGTGTGGGGCAATGACTTCAGTTTTGAGGTCAGCGCCTATGCTGTACCGGAGATGGGTGTGCGGGTCGATCAATGGCCTTTGGAGCGCATCCTGCCGTACCGCAAGTGTTATGGGATTGACCCGGAAGAGTTCGCCAGTTTCCGCGACGCGCCCGACAGCGCAGTCTTCATGGCCTACCTCGACGACCAGGCGGTGGGCCACATCGTGGTCAGCACCAACTGGAATGGTTTTGCCCACGTCGATGAGCTGGCGGTGGCCTTGCCCGCACGGCGTCATGGTGTGGCCAAGGCGCTGCTGGACGTGGCGCAATTCTGGAGTCGCAAGAAAAACCTGCCGGGCATGATGCTCGAAACCCAGAACAACAACCTCGGCGCCTGCCGCCTGTACGAGCGTTGCGGCTACGTGATGGGCGGTATCGACCACCTGCGCTATCGCGGCATCGACCCGCAGACCCGTGAGGTGGCGATTTTCTGGTATCGGCTGTTCAAGAGCGAAGTCGCCAAGCCTTAGCCCGCCAACAGGTCTTGCGCCTTCTGCGTGACAATCTCCAGCAACGCGTTCAGTGCTGGAGAGGTTGCGCCGTCCTTGAGGGTCAGCGCATAGAGGTTGACCATGATCGGCGGTGACAGCGGGCACGCATCCAGCCCGGCATCCCGTGCGCCGAAAGCCGTGAACGGATCGACGATCGCCAGGCCTTCGCCGGCTTCGACCATGCTGCGCATCATCTGGTAGGTCTGCACGCGTGTCTGCACCACCGGCAGTGGGCGCAAGGCTTGCAGCTTGGCGTCCAGCAGGCGGCTCAGCGGGTCCTGGCCCTCCAGGCCGATCATCGCCTGCCCGGCCAGGTCGGCCAGCGCGATGTACTTCTGCTTGGGCTTGAGCCAGCCGTGGGGCGCGAGCAATTGCAGCTTGCCCTGGGCCAGCACCGTACTCTGGATTTGTGCGTGTTCCGGGTCATGCAGGCTCAGGCCGACCTCGGCTTCGTGCAGCAACAGGCTTCTGACAATTTCACGGGTTGGTTGGCTGGACAGGTTGCACGGGGTGTCCTGGAAGCGTCGGCGCAGCACTGCAATGCTTTGCGGCAGCAGTTGATTGGCCAGCGGCGGGGTGCACAAGGCGCGCAGGGGCGGGGCATGATGGTGTTTCAAGCGGCTGGCCAGGCGTTGCACCGGTTCCAGCGCCTCGTACACCTGGGCGATGCTGGCTTGCAGCTCCAGGGTTTCGCGCGTGGCCTGCAAGCGCCCGCGCACGCTGGCGAACAGCATGAAGCCCAATTGTTGCTCGGCGTCCTTGAGCGCGGCATCCACATCGCCCACGGGGAGTTGCAACCATTCGGCGGCCGTGCCGAGGTGTCCGGTCTGCAAGATGGCCTGAATCACTTCGATATGACGTAAACGCATCGGCGGAGTCTATGTGCAGCGCGCCGGGGATTCAATAGAATGGCTGCGCTGATCAACAACGACCAAAGCCGGCTCCCGGCACTTACAACAAAAACAGGTCTGGTCCCATATGCCTCTACCCTCGACATTCTTCGGGGTAACGGCCAAGCAACTCCTGGTTCTGGTGACCGTGGGGTGTGTGGCTGCTTATCTCTTCGACCTTAATGACAACACCACGCCGGACAATCTGGCACTGGAAGCGTTTGTCCGCTCACAGGGGCAGGTGACCGAGCAGGTGGGGGCGGTGCTGGACATTGCGCTGGTCAGGCAAGTGGTCGCGCACCCCAGCAATAACGCGGCGGGCTACAAGCGTTCGCTGTATGCCGTAGAGGGCGAGCGGGGGAAGGTGCTGGTGGCGCTGAAGGAGGTGGAGGGTGAGCAGGGGATAGAGGTCACGCAGATCCGTCGCCCGTGATCACCCCGGCCCAGTCAACGCCGTGCATGGCCAGGACTGAGCGGGTAGACAGGGCGCGGTCTTATGAAGCGAGGGTCGTTTCCGATTCGCGCACAATGATGATGCCCGACTGAATCAATTTGAATTCATCGCCTTCCAGCTTTTCTACACGGTCGCCAATGGCCAGCTTGTAGGTGGTGGTAGGCGCCGAGCCAGCCACATCGCCTTGCGCCGGGTTGGATTCCTGGAACTCATGCACCGAATACACACGTCCCTCTGCGTCTCTGGCATGAAACTGTCCGACTAGTACTGCTGCCATCTGTTTAGAACCTCTGGAGATAATCACTCATTTGCGGTTCTGTAGACCGTCATGGAGCGGTGTAGTTTACCTACGTGAAAAAAATACTATTCGCTGTCGTTTTAAGGCTATTCCTACAAGGCAAGGCACTTGGGGGATTCTCAAAACCTTCTGGTGAACGTGCCGCGAAGACTCTATAACTACAAGTTCCTTTAGTTAGACGTCGGGAAAACCTCCATGAGCAAGGTCTACACGATTGCCGTCCTGGTTGGCAGCTTGAGAAAAGAGTCGATCAACCGCAAGGTCGCCCTGGCCTTGGCCGCACTGGCCCCTGCCAACCTCACGTTGAACATCGTCGAAATTGGCGACTTGCCGCTCTACAACGAAGACATTGACGGCGCGACACCGCCGGCAGCCTACAGTAGTTTCCGTCAACAGGTGAGTTCATCCGACGCGGTGTTGTTCGTGACCCCGGAATACAACCGCTCCGTGCCGGCACCGCTGAAGAATGCGATTGATGTGGGCTCGCGCCCGTATGGCAAAAGTGCCTGGAGCGGCAAGCCGGGCGCGATCATCAGCGTGTCGCCGGGCGCCATCGGTGGCTTTGGTGCCAACCATCATCTGCGCCAGTCCCTGGTGTTCCTCGATGTGCCGTGCATGCAGCAGCCGGAAGCCTACCTGGGCGGTGCGGGGAGTGTGTTTGACGAGGCTGGCAAGCTATCGGAAAAGACCCGGCCGTTCTTGCAGGCGTTTATTGATGCCTATGGCCAGTGGGTTGCCAAGCAAAAAGCCTGACTTGGTAATGAGATCAAAATGTGGGAGCGGGCTTGCCCGCGATTGCGGTAGATCAGTGAAGGTGACTTTGACTGACACACCGCCATCGCGGGCAAGCCCGCTCCCACATTTGGATGTGTGGCAGGCCTGGCATCCGAGTCCACTGCCAAGCCCACTCACCCATGGGATTTAGCGGAGCCAGTTGGTGCGTGCCAGCTCAATGACCTCGTCGCCACGCCCGCTCATGACCGCCTTGAGCATATACAGGCTGAATCCCTTGGCCTGTTCCAGCTTGATCGTCGGTGGCATCACCAGTTCCTGAGTCGCTGTCACCACATCCACCAACACGGGCCCATCATGGGCCAGCGCGCGACGCAGCGCCGGCTCCAGCTCTTCTGACTGCTCCACGCGAATGCCCAAAATACCCATGGCGTTCGACATGGCCGCAAAGTCCGGGTTTTTCAGTTCAGTGCCAGCGTCCAGATAGCCCGCTGCTTTCATCTCCATGGCCACGAACCCCAGTGAAGAGTTATCGAAGACGATGACCTTTACCGGCAATTTCAACTGCGCCAACGAGATGAAATCCCCCATCAGCATGGCAAAGCCACCGTCGCCAGACATCGAAATCACCTGCCGCCCGGGAAATGCCGCCTGCGCACCGATAGCCTGGGGCATGGCGTTGGCCATGGAGCCGTGGTTGAACGAGCCGATCAGCCGGCGCTTGCCATTCATCTTCAGGTAGCGCGCCGCCCATACGGTGGGCGAACCCACGTCAGCGGTGAAGATCGCGTCATCGTCCGCCAACTCACTGAGCAACCGTGCGACGTACTGCGGGTGGATCGGCCGGTTGGCCTTTGAGGGCTGCGCAAGGTCGTCCAAGCCCTGGCGGGCTTTTTCGTAGTGCTTGAGCGAGGTGTCGAGAAAGCTGCGATCGGTTTTGCGCGTCAGGCGCGGCAGCAGGGCGGCGATGGTTTCACTCACGTCGGCGCAAATGCCCAGGTCCAGCGTGGCGCGACGCCCCAATGCCTGCGGGTTGCGGTCGATCTGGATGATCTGTGCGTCAGTGGGGTAGAACTGGCGGTAGGGAAAGTCAGTGCCGAGCATGATCAGCGTGTCGCAGTCGAGCATGGCGTGGTAGCCGGAACTGAAACCGATCAAGCCGGTCATGCCCACATCGAACGGGTTGTCCCATTCCACATGTTCCTTGCCGCGCAAGGCGTGCACCACCGGCGCGCCCAAGGCGTCGGCCAGGGCAACGACCTGGTCATGGGCACCGGCGCACCCGCTGCCGCACAGTAGGGTGACTTTTTGGCTGTGTTCAAGGATGTCGGTGAGGCGTTGCAGATCCTGTTCCGCCGGCAAGGTACGCGGGGTGTGCAGGGCAGGCCAGGGCTTGAGTTTGTTCTCCACTTCCAGCAACGACACATCCCCTGGAATCACCACCACCGCCACGCCGCGATTGAGGATCGCCGCGCGCATGGCACGGTGCAGCACCTGCGGCATTTGCTCGGGGTTGCTCACCAGCTCGACAAAGTGGCTGCACTCCTTGAACAGTTCCTGGGGATGGGTCTCCTGAAAGTAATTGAGGCCGATCTCCGTGGACGGAATCTGCGCCGCAATTGCCAGCACCGGCACATGGTTGCGATGGCAGTCGAACAGGCCGTTGATCAAATGCAGGTTGCCTGGCCCGCAACTGCCGGCGCACACGGTCAATTCACCGGTGGCCGCGGCTTCGGCACCGGCGGCGAATGCGGCGACTTCCTCGTGGCGCACGTGCATCCACTCGATGCTGTCCATGGTGCGCAAGGCGTCGGTGAGGCCGTTGAGGCTGTCGCCGGTCAGGCCCCAGATGCGCTTGATACCCGCCTGTTCAAGGGTGGTCGCCAGCTGTTGGGCCAGGTTGATTTTCGCCATGAAGAACTCCAATCGTCAGTGAGGTTAAAAACTGCTGATCAATAGGGGACAGTTCGATCATGGCGAATGCTCCGCCCTTATTGTGAAGATTGCGTCATGGCGGCACGGTACTGGCGGGTACGCCGGGCGATAAACCACTGGTCGCGCACCAGCGCCATGCACGGTGCAACGTTGGCCTTGGGCTGGTGGCCGCGGCTGAGGCGATGCATCTGGTAGCGCACGACGGCGAGGATCGCCAGGGACGCCAGGGGCTTGCGCTTCCAGTCAATCGGCTTGAGTTGCGGGTTGGGATCGCGGCCCTCACGCCAGTGCTTGATCAGCTGCGGTTCCAGGGTCAACGCGGTGGCAATCCCGGCCATGGCGATGCCGCTGTCGAGTACCTGCTGCACGATAGGCAGGCGGCGGATGCCACCGGTGACCATCACCGGCATCTGGGCGATGCTCGCCAGTTCGGTGGCCATGTCCAGGAAGTACGCTTCGCGGGCCAGGGTGCGCCCGTCCCGCGCTTCACCCTGCATCGCCGGCGCTTCATAGCTGCCACCGGACAACTCCAGCAGGTCGATGGCCAGCGGGTTGAGCATCTCGACCACGGCGCGGGCATCAGCCTCGGCAAAACCGCCACGCTGGAAGTCTGCCGAGTTGAGTTTGACCGCCACACAAAAGGATGGACTCACGCTGGCGCGTACGGCGTGGATCACTTCCAGCAACAGGCGCGCACGGTTTTCCAGCGGGCCACCCCAGCGGTCGGTGCGTTGGTTGCTCAGCGGCGAAAGGAACTGGCTCAGCAGGTAGCCGTGGGCGCCGTGGATCTGCACGCCGGTAAAGCCGGCTTTCTCGGCCAGGCGGGCGCTGGTGGCGAAGCGTTGGATCACGTCCTGGATGTCGTCCTCGGTCATGGCCTTGGGTTTGGCGAACATCTTCGAGAAACCTCCCAGGTCGAGGGCAACGGCGGAAGGCGCCACGGCTTGCTGGCGCAGATTGGCCGGGGTCTGGCGCCCCGGATGGCTGAGTTGCACCCAGAAGTGCACGCCTTTGTTCCGTGCGACATCGGCCCATTCGCGAAAACTGTCCAGCTGTTGCTCGTCTTCCAGCGCGACACCACCGGGGCCGGTCATGGCGCGACGGTCGATCATCACGTTGCCGGTGATCAGCAAGCCGGGTTCACCCTCGGCCCACGCCTTGTAGAGCTGCTTCAATTCACGGGACGGCGCCTGATTGCCATCGGCCATGTTTTCTTCCATCGCGGCCTTGGCGATGCGGTTGGAGATGACTTGGCCATTGGGCAGTTGCAAGGCTTCAAAGGGTGACATGGGTTGACTCCTGAGCGGGGGAGGCCTCAGGCTAAGCTTAAAGTTAACTTTAATGTCAAGCAGGCGATGGCAATGAATATTGGCGAACTGGCAAAACAGAGCGGACTGGCGGCATCGCGCATCCGTTTTTATGAAGCGGAAGGCCTGATCAGTCAGGTGGGGCGCCAGTCCAATGGTTATCGGCGCTACTCGGCGGAGGCGTTGCAGACGCTGCAGCTGATCCAGAGTGCGCAACAGGCCGGCTTTACCTTGCAGGAACTCAAGGCGTTGATGCCGGCACCGGGTGAGCATAAGCGCGAGGAGTTGATCGAGGCGCTGGAGCGCAAGGTGGTGCAGATCGAAGAGATGCAGGCGCAATTGGCTCACAGCAAGGCGCAGTTGCTGGGGGTGATCGAGGCGGTGCGGGCGCAGCCGGAAGGTGTGCCGTGTTCCATGGGGCAGAAGCAGGTGCTGGCGTCGATCAAACTTAGCGGATAAAAAAAGCCCTGGCACGCCAGGGCTTTTTCATGCGCTACACCTTAACGGCGGCGGAACAGCGGTAGCGGCTCATCCGTTGCAGCCTGGTACGTCACCGAGAAGTCCTTGAGGCTTTCCAGGGCTTCGTACGGGTCTTTGTCGGCGCGCAAGGCGAAGGCATCGAACCCGCAGCGGCGCAGGTAGAACAGTTGGTCGCGCAGGATATCGCCAATGGCGCGCAGTTCGCCTTTGTAACCATAGCGGTCACGCAGCAGGCGCGCGTTGGAGTAGTTGCGGCCATCGGTGAAGGCCGGAAAATTCAGCGCGATGACCTGGAAATGTTCCACGTCGGCACCGATCTCTTCGGCTTCTTCATCGGCGTCCAGCCACACACCCAGGCCGCCATCGCGGGCCTTGAGGGCGTGACCGTGCTCGCGCCACAAGGCCAGCGGCACGATCAGGTCGTCGCAGTTGGAAATGCCATCGAAGCTCGCGTCCTTGGGCAACAGGTGCCAGGTTTCGTCGAGGACTGCGTTGTTCTTAATGATTCGCTGCATAGACGCGCTCCTTGAACAGGTCGATGCCGATGCGCTGGTAGGTGTCGATGAAACGCTCATCTTCGGTGCGCTGTTCGATGTACACATCGATCAGTTTGCCGATCACCTCAGGCATGGCTTCCTGGGCGAACGATGGGCCGAGGATCTTGCCCAGGCTCGCATCACGGCTGGCGCTGCCACCCAGGGACACTTGGTAGAATTCTTCGCCTTTCTTGTCCACGCCCAGGATGCCGATGTGGCCGACGTGGTGGTGACCACAGGCGTTCATGCAACCGGAGATGTTCAGGTCCAGCTCGCCGATGTCGAACAGGTAGTCCAGGTCGTCGAAACGGCGCTGGATCGATTCGGCAATCGGGATCGACTTGGCGTTGGCCAGGGAGCAGAAGTCGCCGCCCGGGCAGCAGATGATGTCGGTCAGCAGGCCGATGTTCGGCGTGGCGAAACCGCCTTCGCGCAGCTCGCCCCACAGGGTGAACAGTTGGCTTTGCTCAACGTCCGCGAGAATGATGTTCTGCTCGTGGGAGGTGCGCAGTTGGCCATAACTGTAGCGGTCGGCCAGGTCGGCGACGGCGTCCAGCTGCTTGTCGGTGATGTCGCCGGGGGCAACGCCGGTCGGTTTCAGCGACAGGGTCACGGCCACGTAGCCTGGCTTCTTGTGCGCCAGGGTGTTGCGGCCACGCCAGCGGGCGAAACCTGGATGTTCCAGGTCGAGGGCTGCCAGTTCAGCGTCCTGATTGCTCAGGGCCTTGTATTCAGGGTCGACGAAATGCTTGGCAACGCGATGCACTTCGGCTTCGGTCAGGGTGGTCTGGCCGCCGCGCAGGTGTTCCATCTCGGCGTCGACTTTTTGCGCAAACACCTCAGGCGTCAGCGCTTTTACCAGGATCTTGATCCGGGCCTTGTACTTGTTGTCACGACGGCCATAGCGGTTGTAGACCCGCAGGATGGCATCGAGGTAGCTCAACAGGTCCTGCCACGGCAGGAACTCATTGATAAAGGCGCCGACCACTGGCGTACGGCCCAGGCCGCCACCCACCAGGACACGGAAACCCAGCTCGCCCGCAGCGTTGTACACCGGCTCCAGGCCGATATCGTGTACTTCGATGGCGGCGCGGTCCGAGGTCGAGCCATTGATGGCGATCTTGAACTTGCGCGGCAGGTAGGCGAATTCCGGGTGGAAGGTGGTCCATTGGCGGACGATTTCACACCAGGGGCGCGGGTCGATCAGTTCGTCAGCGGCAACGCCGGCGAATTGGTCGGTGGTCACGTTGCGCAGGCAGTTACCGCTGGTCTGAATGGCGTGCATCTGCACGGTTGCCAGTTCAGCCAGGATATCCGGCACGTCTTCCAGCGCTGGCCAGTTGAACTGTACGTTCTGGCGCGTGCTGATGTGCGCGTAGCCTTTGTCGAAGTCACGGGCAATCTTGCCCATCATGCGCATCTGACGCGAGGTCAGTTGGCCATACGGCACGGCTACCCGCAGCATCGGCGCAAAGCGCTGAACATAAAGGCCATTTTGCAGGCGCAGAGGGCGGAACTCTTCTTCGCTCAGTTCACCTGCTAGGTAGCGTCGGGTCTGATCACGGAACTGCTTGACGCGGTCCTCGATGATGCGCTGATCGTATTCGTCGTATACGTACATATAGGTCCTGTTCTCGGCAAATCTGCGCGCACGGCCGCGCACTCCCAACGGAGCCGGCGCACGATACCAGTTTGCGTTTATGCGCAAAAGTGATGTTTGAGTATATGCAAATAACCAAATCGACTAATGAGAACGGTTATCGCAATATCCACATTTGTCATGCGGGCAATCTTGAACTTTACTGTGGTCGAGTCTTCGTGCAGTCACCTAATAAAACCGATAAGAGGCGATGCGATGAGCAATTCAACCAAAGCCCGTAAACCCGACAGTACCGTTGATGCCTGGGCCATTCTGTTTCTGATCATCCTCGTGGTGGGCACCGCCGTGTTCTGGGTGAGTCACCAATAAACGACGTTGATTGAGCCTCGATTGAGCCGCTAATTGCCACTATCATGGCGGGCATTGCTCAAGGCTTGAATGACGATGTTGAAGGTTCTGATTACGTGTGTGTGGTTGTTGGGGGCGGCGTACGGGGCTGTGGCTCACGCGACGTCCGTGGTGTTTCTCAACCCGGGCCTGTCAACGGAAACCTTCTGGGTCAGCTATACGCAATTCATGCAGGCCGCGGCCAAGGACCTCGGCCTGGATTTGCGTGTGCGCTATTCCGAACGTGATCCCCAGAACTACCTGGTCCAGGCCAGGGACGTGCTGCAAGGCACTGCGCGGCCCGAGTACCTGGTGCTGGTGAACGAGCAATACGTGGCGCCGCAGATTCTGCGCATGGCCCAGGGCAGCGGGGTCAAGCTGTTGATTGTGAACAGCCTGCCAACCCCCGATCAGGTGCAGATGCTCAACGGGCGCAACGCCGCGCAATGGATCGGCAGCCTGGTGCCCAACGACGAAGAGGCGGGCTACCTGATGCTCACCGACCTGCTGCGCCAGCACGGTCCGGTTGCCCCTGGCCAATTCCTCGACCTGCTGGCGTTTTCCGGGGTCAAGAACACCCCATCTGCGCAATTGCGCGAACAGGGCTTGCACCGTGCGTTGGCGCAGCACCCGCACGTGCGCCTGCGCCAGCTGGTCTACGGTGAGTGGACGCGAGCACGGGCCTTCGAGCAAGCGACGCAATTGTTCAAGCGCTATCCACAGACGGCGCTGGTGTGGTCAGCCAACGATCAAATGGCCCTGGGCGCCATGCAGGCCCTGCAAGACAGCGGGCGAACACCGGGCAAGGACGTGCTGTTCAGCGCGGTCAACAGTTCGCCGCAAATATTGCAGGCACGCCTCGACGGGCGGCTGAGCACGTTGGTGGCCGGGCATTTCACCTTGGGTGGCTGGGCGATGGTGTTGATCAGCGATGATGCCGCAGGTGTGGATTTAGCCGCACACGGCGGGCGCGACCGTCATGCGGCGTTATTCCAGCTGATCGATGGCGCCCAGGCGCAACGGTTGCTGGGGCCGCTGCCGGTGGTGAACTTCCGCGCACTGTCCGCGAAGGGCAAGCCGGCGTCCTACCGCTACCCATTCAACCTGCAACTGCTGCTGCGTTAAATCCCGGCGAGGTGCAGCACCAGCTTGACGATCCCGAACAGCGTCAAGGCAAATACCGCCGTGAACAGAATGCCCAGGATCACAAAGTGGCTGGGCTTGCCGTGGGTAAAGTCGCGGGCGCGGTTCTTGCCGCTCTGCACGCCGAACGCGGCGGCCATGACGCTGTGGAGCATCTGCCAGAAGGTAGGGGGCTTGTTGTTGACTGGATCGTCCATACATCCCTCGACACAAGGTGTGTGAGGGACAGCATAGACAATCCACCAGGGCTTAGTTGTCGTAACCCAGGTTCGGCGCCAACCAACGTTCGGTCACGGCCAGGTCCTGGCCTTTACGCGCGGTGTAGCTCGCCACCTGGTCCTTGTCGATCTTGCCCACGGCAAAGTACTGCGCCTGCGGGTGCGCGAAGTACCAGCCGCTGACCGCCGCTGCCGGGAACATCGCGTAGTGCTCGGTAAGGAACACGCCGCTGCGGCCGGCTTCCATTTCCCGCGCTTCGGGATCGAGCAGTTGGAACAAGGTGCCTTTCTCGGTGTGATCCGGGCACGCCGGGTAGCCCGGGGCAGGGCGGATGCCGCTGTACTGCTCCTTGATCAGCGCCTCGTTGTCCAGTTGCTCGTCCTTGGCGTAGCCCCAATAGTCTTTACGCACCTGCTGGTGCAGCCACTCGGCGCAGGCTTCGGCCAGGCGATCGGCCAGGGCCTTGACCATGATCGAGTTGTAATCGTCGCCCGCGTCCTGATACGCCTTGGCCACTTCCTCGGCGCCGATGCCGGCGGTGGTGATGAAGCCGCCCACGTAGTCGGTCACGCCGCTGTCTTTTGGCGCAACGAAGTCGGCCAGGGAGAAGTTCGGCTTGCCGTCGGTCTTGATGATCTGCTGGCGCAGGTGATGCAAGGTCGCCAGTGGCTGGCCATCATCGCCATAGACTTCCAGGTCATCGTCCTTGACCTGGTTGGCCGGCCAGAAGCCAAACACCGCGCGGGCGCTGATGAGCTTTTCGTCGATCAGCTTGGCGAGCATTTCCTGGGCATCGGCGTACAGCGCGGTCGCCGCTTCGCCTACAACCTCGTCGGTGAGGATGCGTGGGAACTTGCCCGCCAGGTCCCAGGAAATAAAGAACGGAGTCCAGTCGATGTATTCGGCCAGCACCTTGAGGTCGATGTTGTCCAACACCTTGGCGCCGGTAAAGGTCGGCGTCACCGGGGTGTAGCTGCTCCAGTCGAACTGCGGCTTCTTGGCGATGGCTGCCGGGTAGCTCAGGCGCTCGGTGCGGGCGCTGCGGTTCGAAGTGCGCTCACGCACGTCGATATACTCCAGGCGGGTTTTCTCGACGAAACCGGCCTTCAATTCCTTGGACAGCAACTGCGTGGCCACGCCCACCGCACGGGAGGCGTCGGTCACGTAGATCACGGCATCGTTGCTGTACTTGGGCTCGATCTTCACCGCCGTGTGCGCCTTGGACGTGGTGGCGCCACCAATCATCAAGGGCAGATGGAAGTCCTGGCGCTGCATCTCGCGGGCCACATGCACCATCTCGTCCAACGACGGCGTGATCAGGCCGGACAGCCCGATGATGTCGCACTTCTGCTCCTTGGCCACTTGCAGGATCTTCTCGGCGGGCACCATCACACCCAGGTCGACGATGTCATAGCCGTTGCAACCCAACACCACGCCGACGATGTTCTTGCCGATGTCATGCACATCGCCTTTGACCGTGGCCATCAGGATCTTGCCCTTGGCCTCCGGCTTGTCGCCTTTTTCCAGCTCGATGAACGGGATCAAGTGGGCCACGGCCTGCTTCATCACGCGGGCGGATTTCACCACCTGCGGCAGGAACATTTTGCCCGCGCCAAACAGGTCGCCAACGATGTTCATGCCGGACATCAGCGGGCCTTCGATCACTTCGATCGGGCGTGCGAACGACTGCCGCGATTCTTCGGTGTCTTCAACGATATGGGTGGTGATGCCCTTGACCAGTGCGTGTTCCAGGCGCTTGTTGACTTCCCAGCCGCGCCATTCCTCGGTTTCGGCTTCTTTTACGCTGCCGTCGCCCTTGTACTTGTCGGCGATGGCGAGGAGGGCGTCGGTGCCGTCCGGCGTGCGGTTGAGCACCACGTCTTCCACGGCGTCACGCAGCTCGGCCGGGATCTGGTCGTAGATCTCCAGTTGGCCAGCGTTGACGATACCCATGGTCAGGCCATTGCGGATCGCATACAGCAGGAACACCGAGTGGATCGCTTCACGCACCGGGTTGTTGCCGCGGAACGAGAACGACACGTTGGACACGCCACCGGAGGTCAGCGCGTACGGCAGTTCGTCGCGGATATAGGCACAGGCGTTGATGAAATCGACGGCGTAGTTGTTGTGCTCTTCGATACCGGTGGCGACCGCGAAGATGTTCGGGTCGAAAATGATGTCTTCCGGCGGGAAGCCGACTTCATTGACCAGGATGTCGTAGGAGCGTTTGCAGATCTCTTTCTTGCGCGCTTCGGTGTCGGCCTGGCCGGCTTCGTCGAAGGCCATCACCACCACTGCCGCGCCGTAGCGCTTGCACAGCTTGGCGTGGTGGATGAACTGCTCGACGCCTTCCTTCATGCTGATGGAGTTGACGATGCCCTTGCCCTGGATGCACTTCAGGCCGGCTTCGATCACTTCCCACTTGGAGGAGTCGATCATGATCGGCACGCGGGAGATATCCGGCTCGCCGGCGATCAGATTGAGGAAGGTCACCATGGCCTTCTTCGAATCGAGCATGCCCTCGTCCATGTTGATGTCGATGATCTGGGCGCCGGCTTCCACCTGCTGCAGGGCTACTTCGAGGGCTTCGGTGTAGTTGTCTTCGCGGATCAGCCGGGCGAAACGCGCGGAACCGGTAATGTTGGTGCGTTCGCCGACGTTGACGAACAGCGAGCTGCGATCAATGGTGAACGGCTCCAGGCCCGACAGGCGGCAAGCCTTGGGAATGTCCGGGATCGGGCGCGGCGCATAACCGGCCACGGCCTTGGCGATGGCCTCGATGTGCCCCGGCGTGGTGCCGCAGCAGCCGCCGACGATATTGAGGAAGCCGCTCTGGGCGAATTCTTCGATGACCTTGGCGGTTTCCGACGGCAGTTCGTCGTACTCGCCGAATTCGTTGGGCAGGCCGGCATTGGGGTGCGCGGATACGTGGGTGTTCGCCTTGTTCGACAACTCTTCCAGGTAGGGACGCAGTTCGCTGGCGCCCAGGGCGCAGTTCAGGCCCACGGAAATCGGCTTGGCGTGGGCGACGGAGTTCCAGAACGCTTCGGTGGTCTGGCCCGACAGGGTACGGCCGGAGGCGTCGGTGATGGTGCCGGAGATCATGATCGGCAGTTCGATGTTCAGCGCTTCGAACACGCCCTGCACGGCGAAGATCGCCGCCTTGGCGTTGAGGGTGTCGAAGATGGTTTCGATCAGGATCAGGTCGGCGCCGCCTTCGATCAGGCCTCGGGTGGCCTCGGTGTAGTTTTCCACCAGTTCATCGAAAGTCACGTTGCGGTAGCCGGGGTTGTTCACGTCTGGCGACAGCGAGCAGGTGCGGCTGGTCGGGCCGAGTACGCCGGCGACGAAGCGCGGCTTGTCGGGGTTTTCGGCGGTCTTGGCGTCGGCGATCTTGCGTGCCAGGCGTGCGCCTTCGACGTTCAGCTCATAGGCCAGTTCTTCCATGCCGTAGTCGGCCATGGAGATGCGCGTGGCGTTGAAGGTGTTGGTTTCAAGAATGTCGGCACCGGCATCCAGGTAGGCCTTTTCGATGCCGCCGATCACGTCGGGACGGGTGAGCACCAACAGGTCGTTGTTACCCTTGACGTCGCTGGGCCAGTCGGCGAAGCGTTTGCCACGGTAGTCTTCTTCTTCCAGTTTGTAGCTCTGGATCATCGTGCCCATACCACCGTCGAGGATCAGGATACGTTCCTTGAGGGCTTGATGAAGGGCTTGCAGACGAACGCTACGATCGGACATGGGACTACTCTAGGTCAGGCATTACGGAGGGCGTGAATCATAGCAAACCTGTGCCGATTTGGAGCACGTGCAGGTTTTGCATGAATATCGTTCATGTTGCTTGGGGGTGTGGCCCGGTAGAATCACCGGCAAATTTTCAGCGCACGCATTGAATCGGGACCGGGTACATGTCATTTCGTCTTATCGTCAGCGCCGTCCTGGCCTTGATCGCCAGCACCGCCCAGGCAGCAGCTCCCGCCCCGGCGATTTCCTACACCCGCGATGTGCAGCCGATCTTCACCGAGAAGTGCGTGGCGTGCCACGCCTGCTACGACTCCGCCTGCCAACTCAACCTGGGCAGTGCCGAGGGCGCGGCCCGTGGCGCGAGCAAGATGCCGGTGTACGACGGCGAGCGCAGCCAGGCCACGCCGACGACGCGCCTGTTCTACGACGCCTTTGGCAAACAAGCCTGGCAGCAAAAGGGTTTCTACTCAGTGCTGGACGCCCAGGGCAGCCAGGCGGCGCTGATGGCGCGCATGCTGGAGCTGGGCCACAACGCGCCGCTGCAACCCAATGCCAAGTTGCCCGAAGAGATCGTGCTGGGGCTCAACCGCGAAAACATGTGCGCCACGCCCGGCGAGTTCAACGCCTACGCCGGTGCCCATCCCAAGGAAGGCATGCCGTTGGCTGTCACCGGCCTGACCGACCAGCAGTACCAGACCCTGCAACGCTGGCTTGCGTCCGACGCGCCGATTGACGAACAAGGCCTGGCGCCCAGCGCCAAGGAAGCCCTGCAAGTGCAGCAGTGGGAAAACCTGCTCAACCAGCCCGGCGCCCGGGAAAGCCTGGTGGCGCGTTGGTTGTTCGAGCATCTGTTCCTTGCGCACATCTATTTTGAAAACGGCGAGCCGGGGCATTTCTTCCAATGGGTGCGTTCGCGCACGCCCAGTGGCCAGCCGATCGACCTGATCGCCACCCGTCGCCCGAACGATGACCCGGGCACCCGCGTGTACTACCGCCTGTGGCCAGTGCAGGGCGTGATCGTGCATAAAACCCACATCACGTACCCCTTCAGTGCCGAGAAGATGGCGCGTATCAAGGAGCTGTTCTACGCCGGCGACTGGCAGGTCAACGCGTTGCCGGGTTACGGGCCGGGCCGTCGCGCCAACCCGTTCGAAACCTTTGAAGCGATCCCGGCCAAGGCGCGTTACCAGTTCATGCTGGATAACGCCGAATACTTCGTGCGCACGTTCATTCGCGGGCCGGTGTGCCGTGGGCAGATCGCCACGGATGTGATCCGCGACAACTTCTGGACCCTGTTCCAGGACCCCGACCACGACCTGTACATCACCGATGCGCGCTATCGCGGCCAGGCCACGCCCTTGCTGGCCATGCCGGGGCAGAACGACGATGTGGGCAGTGTGCTGAGCCTGTGGCTGGCCTACCGTGACAAGCGCAACGAATACGAGGCCCTGCGCCGCGACAGCTATGCCGATGTGCCGCCGCCCAGCTGGTCAAGCCTGTGGGCCGGTAACGACAACGCGTTGCTGAGCATCTTCCGCCACTTCGACAGCGCCTCGGTGAACAAGGGCTTGATCGGCGAAGTCCCGCAAACGATGTGGCTGTTCGACTACCCGCTGCTGGAGCGCACCTATTATCAGTTGGCGGTGAATTTCGACGTGTTCGGCAACGTTTCGCACCAGGCCCAGACGCGGCTGTATTTCGACCTGATCCGCAACGGCGCCGAGCAGAACTTCCTGCGGCTGATGCCGGCGAATTCCCGCGATGACTTCCTCGATGACTGGTACCAGAACAGCGGCAAGCTCAAGCTATGGCTGGACTACGAAGCCATTGACGACGACAAGCCCACTGGCCTGCACCTGGACGCCAAGGACCCGAAGCGCGACTTTGCCAACCAGTTGCTGGCCCGTTACGGCGACCTCGACGCCAGCCCGGACCCGATCAACCGTTGCGCGGGCGCCTTTTGTTCGCGTGACGGCATCGACCCGGCCTTGCAAGACGCCGAACAAGCGCTGAGCCGCCTGACGTCGCGTCCGGCAGCGGGCCTCAAGGTCATCGACCAACTGCCCGAAGCGACCATGCTGCGGGTCGAAACCGCCAGCGGCAAGCGTGTGGTCTACAGCATGCTGCGCAACCGCGCCCACAGTAACGTCGCCTTCCTGCTGGGTGAGGCCTATCGCTATCAGCCGGGCCTGGACACGGTGACCATCTATCCTGGGGTGCTGAGCAGCTACCCGAACTTCATGTTCAACATCCCGGCGCAGGATGTGCCCGAGTTTGTCGCTGAAATGGAACGGGCCAAGGATGCCAAGCGCTTTGAGAAAATTGTCGATCGCTGGGGCGTACGCCGCAGTCATCCGTTGTTCTGGCAGTACTTCCACGATTTATCGCAGTACATTCGCGAAACCACGCCGGTGGAAGAGGGTGTGTTGGACATGAACCGCTACGAGAACCTATAACGGTGCACGTGATCCGGTCATCTCTCTAAACGGGCGCTGAAGCAGTCGGATATCTACCTCGCGGGACTTGGAAAAGGTAAGCCGATGATGTTGATTTCAGTGCAGGCGCTTCGGGCCTTGGCGGCGTGGGTGGTGGTGGGGCATCACTTTACCCAGGTGTTCTTCAATTTTGAGGTCGATAACCCGCTGGCCTACCTGTTCGCCGACAAAGGCGGCATCGGGGTGGATGTATTCTTTGTCATCAGCGGCCTGGTGATTTTTCTCGCCACCGCCGACAAGGCGCTGACACCTTGGCGTTTCATGCTCATGCGCGTGGCACGGATCGCCCCGGCGTATTGGTTCTATACCCTGCTCATGGCCTTTCTGGCGGTGGCGGTGCCTTCGCTGATTCCAGAGGTTCGATTCGAACCGGGTCACATGCTCTTGTCGATGCTGTTTATCCCGGCCGAAAATCCCGCGGGTTTTGGCGTCTATCCGCTGCTGGATGTGGGCTGGACCCTGAACTTCGAGATGTTGTTCTATCTGCTGTTCGCCTGTGCCTTGCTGGTGCGTGGGGCCTATCGATTGGGGGTGGTGGCAGCGCTGCTGTATCTCGTGTGTTACATCGTTGCCCCCGCCCTGGACTTTGCTGACGGGTTCTACAGCAATGACATGGTCTTTGAGTTTCTGATGGGCATTGGGATTGGCATGCTGTATCGGCGCGGCCTGTGTCGGGCCAAGGCATGGTTGCCTTTGTTGGGCATCGTCGTTGCACTGGTGGCGATTTGGCATGGAGCGAATGTGCCGCGTGCGTTGGAGTGGGGAGTGCCAAGCGCGTTATTGGTCATCAGTTGCGTGACGCTGGAGCCTTACTTCAAGGATTTGCGCTTTTTGAAGCGGCTCGGGGACTGCTCCTATTCAGTGTATTTGATCCACGTGCTGGTGTTGTGCGCTGGTCGGTGGGTCGTTGAGCGCACGGGCATAGATCCCTATGCGGTCCTGCCGTTTTGCCTCCTGGTGACGGCGTTTGGCGCATTTTTGAGCTACGAGTGGTTGGAGAAACGCACGTATCGCGGGTTCCAACGCTGGCTGGGTGTCGATGAGTCGACTGCCCTTTCCCGACAAAAATACTAGGACTTTGTA
Source organism: Pseudomonas sp. CBZ-4 (assembly GCF_000346755.1). Classification (GTDB taxonomy): domain Bacteria; phylum Pseudomonadota; class Gammaproteobacteria; order Pseudomonadales; family Pseudomonadaceae; genus Aquipseudomonas. The sequence continues at coordinate 51,209 of NZ_ANNV01000164.1, forward strand.
CCTGCGTAATATTTTGGCGTAAACTGCCGGCAAGCCTGTGAGGAGTTTCCATGACTGCCATAACCATTACCGACGCCGCCCACGATTACCTGGCTGACCTGCTGTCCAAGCAGAACACCCCGGGTATCGGCATCCGCGTCTTTATCACCCAGCCTGGCACCCAGTACGCCGAGACGTGCATTGCCTACTGCAAGCCGGGGGAAGAGAAACCTGAAGACACCGCGCTGGGGCTGAAAAGCTTCACCGCCTACATCGACGCCTTCAGCGAAGCCTTCCTTGACGACGCCGTGGTTGACTACGCCACCGATCGCATGGGCGGCCAGTTGACCATCAAGGCGCCCAACGCCAAGGTGCCAAACGTCAACGCCGACAGCCCGGTGAACGAGCGCATCAACTACTACCTGCAAACCGAGATCAACCCGGGCTTGGCCAGCCACGGCGGCCAGGTCAGCCTGATCGACGTCGTGGACGACGGCATTGCCGTGCTCAAGTTCGGCGGCGGCTGCCAGGGCTGCGGCCAGGCGGACGTGACCCTGCGCGAAGGCATCGAGCGCACGCTGCTGGAACGTATTCCAGAGCTCAAGGGTGTACGTGACGTGACCGACCACACGCAGAAAGAAAACGCCTACTACTGAGTAAGGCGTTCACTGCGAAGAAAAAACGGCGCCCCGTGAGCGCCGTTTTTTTATGTTTATTTTTCAATGTCTTGCGCTATCTACCTAACGAAGAAGATCAACTGTGGGAGCTGGCTTGCCTGCGATAGCGGTGCATCAGCAGACACATGTACTGCCTGGCACACCGCCATCGCGGGCAAGCCCGGCTCCCACAGGGTTTTGCATTGATCTCTGGATAGGCTCAGGGGCGGTAAAGGTGCGCGTGGCCTGCCCGGTACAGCGACGATTCACTGAAGCTGTCACTGGCCAACACCCGGCCCACCACGATCAACGCCGTGCGCCGAAACCCCTTGGCCGCTACCTTCTCGGCAATATCGCTCAATGTGCCAACCGCCCAATCCTGATCCGGCCACGTCGCCCGATGCACCACGGCAATCGGGCAATCGGCGCCATAGTGCGGCAGCAGTTCGGCAACGATTTTTTCCAGATGGTTGACCCCGAGGTGAATCGCCATGGTCGTGCCGTGGCGGGCCAGGCTGGCAAAATCCTCACCGGCCGGCATGCTGGTTTTGTCGGGATAGCGGGTCAGAATCACGCTCTGGGCGATATCCGGCAGGGTCAGTTCTGCCTCCAGCAGCGCCGCGCAGGCGGCAATGGCCGTTACGCCGGGGATGATCTGAAAGGGGATGCCCAACTCGCGCAAATGACGGATCTGCTCGCCAATCGCCCCGTACAGGCTCGGATCGCCGGAGTGCACGCGTGCCACATCCTGGCCGTTTGCATGGGCCGCCTTGATCAAATCGATGATCTGTTCCAGGTGCAGTTCGGCGCTGTTGACCAGGGTTTCTGCCTGATGGCCTTCCAGTACCGCCGCTGGCACCAGTGAGCCGGCATAGATGATCACCGGGCATCTGCGGATCAGCCGCTGGCCTTTGACGGTGATCAATTCCGGGTCGCCGGGGCCTGCGCCGATGAAGTAGACGGTCATGGGAGATTCCTGTTGAAAAGCGGGCGAGCATGAAGATTGCTCATGATCGAGAAGGGCAATTATCGGGTTTTTAGTCAGCGCACGCCAAGGCAAAGGTCGCCTGGGTGGTTTTTTGGCGGGTGATCAGCAGGCGGGCAGGGCTGCCGGCGAGGTGTTCTGCCACGGCCAGCGCGGCGCTTTCGGCAATGCCGTAACAACCGGTATGGGTGAAGGCGACGACGGATTTGTGGCTCAAGCGGTCGGCATATATTGCCAACTGCGGCGCGGTGAAACAGTGCAGGGGTAGCTTCAACGCTGCGGCCAGGGCCAGCAATCCGGGCTCATCGCTTTTGCGGTCGATACTCGCCAACGCGGTGATGCGGTGACGCTCGATACCGCCCTCGGCGAGGGCGGAGTCAAGCAGGCCCAGCAGGGTCTGAACCTCACAACCCCGCTGGCAACCCAGGCCGACTACCAGGGTCATGCCGAGTATTGATCGCTGCGGTTGCGGCGGAACAGCCAGGCGCTGATCAGGCCCAAAGCCAGCCAGAAGGCGACGTTGGTCAGCTGCGAAGCGATCTTGAACTGCGCTTCCAGGGCTTCCGGTGCGAGCATCGAATGCACTTCCGGTTGTGGTGCGCCAATCACATGGGGCACTGCCAGGATCGCTGCGCCTAGTGCCTTGAGCAGCCAGTTGCGCCCGAATACGATCAGCGCGATACCGGCTGCGGTGGACGCGGCGGTACCGATCCACCAGGTCTGGCGCAGCGCGAGATCAGCGGCCGCCGTGCCTGGCAACTCAGGTGGCAGGCCCAGGGTCGGCGCCAGCACGAAGGTTGCATAACCGGCCAGCCCCCACAGCAGCCCCTGGGCCGTGCGGGTCGGTGCACGCAGGGTGTACAGGCCGGCCAGCATCAGCGCAAAGCCGACGGCGACCACCAGGTTGCCACCCGTGGTGGACAGCACGCGCTGCCAGCCGTCTTCCGGCTCCCAGGCTTCGGCGTCATGGGTATGGGCGGCAGCCCCCGCGGCGTGTTCATGCGCCACTTCGGTGGCGGCCGGGGCTTTTTCAAAGGTTTCCGCCTGCAAAATCAGCGGGGCGACCCAGAAGCTTTGCAGCAGGGTCAGCAGCAGGGCGGCCGCAAGGCCGGTGAAACCTGCGGTTTGCGCAATACGCTTGATCATGTCGGCAGGTCTCAGTGGCACGGGAACGCGGCGCTGTGGCGGGTATCGTGGGCGGCGTTATGCACGGCCTCGATATGGGAGAAACCGGCGAAATACACCAGGCACGCGCCGAGGATCGACGCACCGATGGCGGCGGTCAGGCGTTGGCTCAGGGTAGAGGTGCTGCTGGTGGAGTGCGAGGTGCTGCTGATGATCGACATGGCGCGTCCCTTTCAGGTGTCAGGGTGAAGCGAGCGCATGAAAACCCCGCGAGCCAGGCACGCGGGTTCTGAACAGCGCCCGCCCACCGCGGGTTTGTTATCTGATTTTTTCGGGCCGGTCTCCGGGCTTGCGAGGGGCTCAATGCCTGAAAACGTCGCCTTCCCATGCTGTCTGGCACAGTGGATATGACGTTTCGCTCGCTTACCGTTGCGGGGGCAGCACCGGACTGGTCATATCGCTATGACGCACCGGTTTCCCGTTTCACCCTTTGCAGGGCACCCGAAACAAGATGTGTAGGAGAGCATGGGGGTGGGAGGGGAGTCAATTGGGATGTGGGTTTTGGCTTTGGTGGTGTACATATCCGTTTTTTAGGTAACGGCCACTTGGGGTCCGCCCTTACGGCGGGTCACTTTGGAAAAGCCCCAAAGTAACAACTGTGGGAACCGGCAACTGTGGGAGCTGGCTTGCCTGCGATGCAGACAACTCGGTACATCAGGCACACCCAGTTGATGCCATCGCAGGCAAGCCAGCTCCCACAGGGGAACGCGTACGCTTCATCGATCAGGTCGGCTACTAGGCCGCCTCGCTTTTGCTTTTGATTTTGATCTTAGGCGCCCCCCCAAATCCATGTCGGATTACGGGCACACCGAGCCTAGGCGAGGTGCCGAGTGTTGGGGCAAGAGCCCTTTTGGTTACTATTGGGGCTCTTTTCCAAAAGTGACCCGCCGTAAGGGCGGAACCCTGAGCCGCCGTTACCGCAGCAACGGATATGTACACAAGCCAAACCAACCCAACCCCATCATTGACCATCCCCCAAGCACTGCGTAGCCTTGCACCCTCGAGGTTCTTCAGCCCAGGCCGAAGCTAAGAAGGGAACGCGGTCCAAGCCGCGGCTGCCCCCGCAACTGTAAAGGGTTCATCTGACTGCCACGCCACTGCCAAACCGGCGGGAAGGCGCAATCAGCGCCGGTCGCAAGACCGGCAAGCCCCAAGCCAGGAGACCTGCCTCGCAACCGATTTTTCAATTCAACCGGGCGGGGTGATCCGGTGACGAAATCCGCTGCTGCGCGCCGTCGCAGGGCCTATCGTCCCGTATGCCCGCCCCCAAGGGCATCCGATGAAAACACTGGCCAAACTCCCCGTCACCATCGTTACCGGCTTCCTCGGCTCGGGCAAAACCACCTTGCTGCGCCATATGCTCGACAACGCCCAGGGCCGTCGCATCGCCGTGATCGTCAACGAGTTCGGCGAGCTGGGCATTGACGGTGAAATCCTCAAGCAGTGCTCCATCGGTTGCACCGAGGAAGAAGCCAACGGCCGCGTGTATGAACTGGCCAACGGCTGCCTGTGCTGCACCGTGCAGGAAGAGTTCTTCCCGGTGATGCGCGAATTGGTCGCCCGTCGCGGCGACCTCGATCATATCCTCATCGAAACCTCCGGCCTGGCCCTGCCAAAGCCGCTGGTGCAAGCCTTCCAGTGGCCGGAAATCCGCAGCGCCTGCACGGTTGACGCGGTGATCACCGTGGTCGACAGCCCGGCCGTGGCCGCCGGCACCTTCGCCGCATTCCCGGACCAAGTCGACGCCCAGCGCAAACTCGACCCGAACCTGGACCACGAATCGCCACTGCACGAGCTGTTCGCCGACCAACTGGCCAGCGCCGACCTGGTGATCCTCAACAAATCCGACCTGATCAGCGCCGAAGACCTGGCCCGCGTACGCCTGGAAGTCGCCGAAGAGCTGCCGCCTGCGGTCAAGATCATCGAAGCCAGCAGCGGTCGCCTGCCGCTGGACGTGCTGATCGGCCTGGGTGCCGGCTCCGAAGAACACATCGACGGCCGTCACAGCCATCACGATCATCACCACGAAGGTGAAGACGATCACGATCACGATGCCTTCGATTCGATCTCCATCGACCTGCCACAAGCCGACGAAGCGCTGCTGCTCGACGCCTTGACCCAACTGGTGGTGCAACACGGCATCCTGCGTGTCAAAGGTTTCGCCGCGATCCCGAACAAACCTATGCGCCTGCTGATCCAGGGCGTGGGCACGCGTTTCGACAAACATTTCGACCGCGCCTGGGCAGCCGACGAAGCACGCATTACCCGCCTGGTGTTGATCGGCCAAGACCTCGACGCGGCGGGCCTCGAAGCGCAATTGCGCGCTGCCCTCAGCGTTTAACCCATGCACCTGCTCAGGACCCAGCCCGGTGGTTTCGTCTCGGACGACAATATTGCCGACCTTGGCCAAACCCCCGCTGAACTGGTGATCCTGTGCAGCGGTGATTCCAGCCTGGCACTGCTGGCCGAAGCGGCCCAGCAGTTGCCCGACGACTACCCGAGCCTGCGCCTGGCCAACCCGATGCAGGTGCAGAACCACGCGTCGGTCGACCTGTACGTCGATGAAGTGCTGCGCCATGCCAAGGTCATCCTCATCTCGTTGCATGGCGGCATCGGCTATTGGCGTTACGGCATCGAGCGTCTGGTGGAATTGGCCGAGCGCGGCGTGCAACTGATCCTGGTGCCGGGGGATGATCGCCCGGACCCGGAACTCAGCAGCCTGAGCACCGTCGGTGTGCCAGAACGCGACCGCCTGTGGCACTTCCTGCGCCAGGGTGGCTTGGACAATGCGCTGGATTTCTATCGCTGCCTGGCCAGTACCTACCTGGGCCGCGACTACGCCTGGGCCGAGCCGCAAACCTTGCCGCGCACGGCGATTTATCACCCGCACAAAGCCAACGCCCGCCTGAATGACTGGCAGGCGGACTGGCACGCCGAATGGCCAGTGGCGGCGGTGCTGTTCTACCGCTCCCATTTGCAGGCGGCCAATACCGGTTTTATCGATGTGTTCTGCCAGCGCTTGCAGGCGGCGGGCCTAAATCCGCTGCCGATGGCGGTGGCCAGTTTGAAAGAGCCTGGCTGCCTGACGGTGGTCGAGGACCTGCTGGATGAGGTGGGCGCGACGGTGATCCTGAACACCACCGGCTTTGCCCAGTCCAGCCCTGAAGCCCCACACTTGCGGCCGTTTCGCCGCAATATCCCGGTGATCCAGGCGATTTGCGCCCAAGACAACGAACCGGGCTGGCAGGCCAGCGAACAAGGCCTCGGCCCGCGGGATTTGGCGATGCATATTGCCTTGCCGGAGCTGGACGGACGCATCATCAGCCGGCCGATCAGCTTCAAGGACCTGGCCTGGCGCAGCGAGCGCAGCCAGTCGGACGTTGTGTGTTATCGCGCGGCGCCCGAACGCATGGATTTTGTCGCCGAGCTGGCGCGGCGTTGGGTCGAATTGGCGCGGGTGCCCAACAGTGAAAAACGCGTCGCGCTGATCCTCGCCAACTACCCGACCCGCGATGGCCGGATCGGCAACGGCGTGGGCCTGGACACACCGGCAGCGGCGTTGAATATCCTGCGCGCCTTGCAAGCCGAAGGGTATCCGCTGCCTGCCGACTTGCCACCGAGCGGCACGGCACTGGTCCATGACTTGCTCGGCGGCGTGACCAACGACCTCGACAGCCTCGATCTGCGCCCGTGCCACCAAAGCCTGGGGCTTGACGACTATGAGGCGATGTTCAAAAGGTTGCCTGAAGCCAACCAGCAGGCGGTATTGGCGCGCTGGGGCACGCCCCATAACGACCCGATGTGCCGCGACGGCCGCATGATGATCGCCGGCCTGCGCCTGGGCCTGACCTTCGTCGGCATCCAGCCGGCGCGGGGTTACCAGGTGGACGCCAGCGCGGTGTATCACGACCCGGACCTGGTGCCGCCCCACGCCTACCTGGCGTTCTATTTCTGGCTGCGTCACACCTACGGCGCCCACGGCGTGATCCACGTCGGCAAGCACGGCAACCTGGAATGGCTGCCGGGCAAGGGCGTCGGCCTGTCGCAGCACTGCTGGCCCGACGCGCTGCTGGGGCCATTGCCGAATATCTACCCGTTTATCGTCAACGACCCCGGCGAGGGCGCCCAGGCCAAGCGGCGCACCCAGGCGGTGATCATCGACCACCTGATGCCGCCGCTGACCCGTGCCGAAACCTACGGCCCATTGCGCGACCTGGAGTTGTTGGCCGACGAATATTACGAAGCGCAGTTACTGGACCCGCGCCGCGCCCTTGAGCTGCAAAAAGACATTCTCAAGCTGGTGCGCGAAACCCGTATCGACCAGGAGCTTGAGCTGGACAACGATGCCGACGCCGCCATCTGGCTGCCGCGCCTCGACACCTACCTGTGTGACTTGAAGGAGTCGCAGATCCGCGACGGCCTGCATATCTTCGGCGAGTCGCCCGAGGGCCGTTTGCGCATCGACACATTACTGGCGTTGTTGCGCATCCCCCGTGGCGATGGGCGTGGCGCGCAATCGAGTGTGCTGCGGGTATTGGCCAAGGCGTTCGAGCTGGGTTTCGATCCGTTGGATTGTGCCCTCGCCGAACCCTGGACCGGCCGCCGTCCGCAGGTGTTGCAAAACATCGATCCGCAGTTGTGGCGTACAGCCGGGGACACCCGTGAGCGTCTGGAATTGTATGCGGCGCGGTTGATCGAGCAGGCACTGGAAGGCCCGCTTGAACAGCTTGAAGAGCCCGGTTGGGAGGACGTGAAGGCCGTCATTGAGAGCCTGCGCATCGTCGTCGCGCCACGCCTGGATGCCTGCGGCCCCGCAGAAATGCGCGGTTTGCTGGATGCCCTGGGCGGCCGTTTCGTGCCGGCGGGGCCAAGCGGTGCGCCGAGTCGCGGGCGTCTGGATGTGCTGCCCACCGGGCGTAACTTCTTCACCGTGGACGTGCGCAACCTGCCGACCACCACGGCCTGGCGCATCGGTTTTCAATCCGCCAACCTGATTCTTGAGCGGCACTTGCAGGACCACGGCGACCATCTGCGCCAACTCGGCTTGTCGGTATGGGGCACGGCCACCATGCGCACCGGTGGCGACGATATTGCCCAGGCCATGGCGCTGATGGGCGTGCGCCCGGTGTGGGCGACCGGCAGCCAGCGGGTGGATGACTTTGAAATCCTGCCGATCAGCCTGCTGGATCGCCCACGGGTTGACGTGACGCTGCGGGTGTCCGGGTTCTTCCGTGATGCCTTTGCCAACCTGATCCGCCTGTTTGATGCGGCGGTGCAGGCGGTGGCGGCGTTGGATGAGCCGGACGACATGAATCCACTGGCCGCCAAGGTGCGCAGCGAGCGGGCAGCGTTGATCCAGTCCGGCCTGGACGAAGAGGCCGCCGCGAAACAGGCCGGCTGGCGCATCTTTGGTGCCAAGCCCGGTGCCTATGGCGCGGGCGTGCAGGGCGCGGTCGATGGTCGCCTGTGGCAAAGCCGCGAGGACCTGGCCGAGGTGTACCTGAACTGGGGCGGTTATGCCTACGGCGGCACCGACGAAGGCACCGCCGCCCGCGAACAATTCGCCCAGCGCTTGAGCCAGGTGCAGGCCGTATTGCAGAACCAGGACAACCGCGAGCACGACCTGCTCGACTCCAACGACTATTACCAGTTCCAGGGTGGCATGCTCGCCGCCGTGGAAACCCTGAGCGGTGAAAAGGCCGCCAGTTACCATGGCGACCATAGCCAGCCCGACTTGCCGAGAATCCGCACCTTGAAGGAAGAGCTGAACCGGGTGATCCGTTCCCGCGCCGCCAACCCCAAGTGGATCGAAGGCGTGAAGCGCCACGGCTATAAGGGTGCGTTTGAAATGGCCGCGACCGTGGACAACCTGTTCGCCTTCGACGCCACCACCGCGCTGATCGACGATCACCAATACGCCTTGCTCGCCGATGCCTATTTGCTCGACCCCGCCACCCGCGCCTTTGTGCAACAGCACAACCCCGATGCCCTGCGCGACATGACCGAACGCATGCTTGAAGCCCAGCAACGCGGCATGTGGCAAGAGCCTGGGGCCTACCGCGAAGCGTTGGAAAACCTGTTGCTGGATATAGAAGAAGACAGCTGATGACTGAGATCCCCCATTTCCCGCTGTCCGCCGTGGTCGGCGCCGACGAATTGAAACTGGCGCTTTGCCTGACCGCCATCGACCCGAAGATCGGCGGCGTGCTGATCGAAGGCCCGCGCGGCATGGCCAAGTCCACCTTGGCGCGGGGCCTGGCTGACCTGTTGGCCAGCGGCCAGTTTGTCACCTTGCCGCTGGGCGCGACCGAAGAGCGCCTGGTCGGCACCTTGGATCTGGATGCTGCGCTGGGCGAGGGCCGGGCGCAGTTTTCGCCGGGCGTACTGGCCAAGGCCGATGGTGGCGTGCTGTATGTCGATGAAGTCAATCTACTGGCCGACCACTTGGTGGACTTGCTGCTGGACGTGGCCGCCAGCGGCACCAATCTGATTGAGCGTGACGGTATTTCCCATCGCCATTCGGCACGTTTCGTACTGATTGGCACGATGAACCCGGAGGAGGGCGAGTTGCGTCCGCAACTGCTCGACCGCTTCGGATTCAACGTGGCCTTGAGCGGGCAGACCTTGCCAGCGGAGCGGGGGCAGATCATCCGTCGCCGCCTGGACTTCGACAGCGATCCGGTGGCGTTCTGCGCACAGTGGGCCGAGCAGCAAGCCGCTCTACAGGCGCGTTGCACTGAGGCACGGGCGCGGCTCGATGTAATCGAGTTGGATGACCAGGCCTTGGCGCAGATCACCGAGCGCTGTTTTGCCGCCGGTGTCGACGGCTTGCGCGCGGACCTGGTCTGGCTGCGTGGCGCCCGGGCCCACGCGGCTTGGCGCGGTGCTGACGCGATCAGCGAGGAAGATATCGAAGCCGTCGCGGAGTTTGCCTTGCGCCATCGTCGCCAGGAGCACTCTCCACCGGCCAGTCCACCGAACCAGGGGCAATCGCCCAAACCCTCCGATACTTCGCCCGGCCAAGGCCAATGGGGCGACATGCCCGCACCGGCCTTGCCCACGGGCGCACGCCGGGAAGTCCCTGCCTGGCCAAAAAAGCCCTAGGCATTCGCCCTCGACCTGACGCGGGGGCGGATGCCCGACCCAAGGCAGGACGCGTCGAGAAAGGCCGGCACGGCAAGGCTCGCAGCGCGCAACAGGGGTCGATCAATTGGCCGGGCACCTTGCTCGGCGGCCGTCCGCAAACGCGGGACGACTTGCTGTTTCACCTACGCAGCCGCTCGGCCCACGAATTGTGGCTGGTGATCGTCGACGCCTCGGCCTCCACCCGCCGCTATCACGCATTGACCGAGGCGAAGGGCTTGTTGGCCCAATTGTTTGACGACGCCTACCGCCAGCGCGCACGCATGGCGTTGCTGACGGCCAGTGGGCAATCGCCAAAATGGCAGGTGCAAGGCCTCAAGGCGGCCAAAGGCCTGACCGGCTGGCTGGAACAACTGGGGGCAGGCGGCGGCACACCGCTGCTCGCAGCGCTGACCGAAGCCGGGCATTGGCTGGTGGCACGGCGCAAGCGCTATCCGGCGGAGCAGCAGCGGTTGCTGGTGATTACCGATGGGCGACTCAAGGCTATCGACGGATTGCCGCTGTTGGACTGCCCTGGGTTGCTGGTGGATATCGAGCGCGGGCCGGTCAGGTTGGGGCGGGCGCAAGCGCTGGCTGCGGGGTTGAGGATTGATTACCGGCATATCGATGGTTTGTAGGTTTTGAGGGGTGATTGGGAAGGGTCGGTCTTTTAAAGTCGAATCTTCTGACATTCATCGTTGATAGCGACTCTTTACTCTTTGGGCTTTCACGCGCTCAGGGGTAAAGGGATGACTTCCTGCGTAATACAGGGTGTTTGTTCTCGCCACGTCTTGGCAGGCACGACGCTCTGTTCAACTCGCAACTCGACTGCCTCGCGCGTACCACTCTCCGATCAAGGACTGGTATGAACGACTCATTGCATTACACGGATACGCTCAATCCCTTCAAGGACGTTATTTGCGGCAAGCAGATACAGCATTGGGCCGAGTTCCAGTTGGTGGACGAACTAGGCCAACCTTTGGCGAGTCTGCCTTATCGCGCGGCGAATGAGGCTTCGCGTGGGGGCTATGTGCCTGAATTCGCGGGCTATACCGATGCCGAGGGCGTGATTCGTCTCGAGGGTCTGCATCCCCTGCCCATTACGTTGTGGGTGGGAGCAGACCTGCTGGCCGAGCAACTGCAGACCCGGCGCCTACGTGCTGTACGTGCAGAGCCACGCCGTCCGGGAGTAGGTGACCGTACGCCGTTGTATGGGCCACAGCGCGCGGGTTTTTCGCCGGTTGAAAAGGCGGCGCTTGCGAAAGGTCACGACTACCAATATTTGAGAATCGGGCAGTTATGCGATCGGCGGCCCATCTTCCAGCCACCGTTGGCTGATCCGAGTCAGCTTCCTGCGTTTCACTTTCCTGATGAGACGTTCAGTGGTTTCACTGTGAGCGGGGATCAGTTGGACCGTCGGCATGTGCTGGAAGTCTGCCCGTTTCGTGCTTGGTCGCTGGTTTTGCATCATCAGGAGGAGTACAGCCTGGTGAATGCTTACAACCTGGGGTTGATGAGTATTTTGGCGTATAGCAATCGGGGTGAAGGCGACCTGGGTTCGGTGAAGGAGCTTTTCGAACGCCAATGTCTGGATTTATCGCGTACGCCGCGTGTTTGGGATAGTGGTCAGGCGTGGCCCTGTGTCGTGGAGGATGTTCCGTTCCGTGATCGTTATTTAGAAGTCGAACCTCTGGACACTGCTAAGGCGGTCCCGCCTGAAGGGCATACTCAGCTGTTTTATGCTGTCAGTGCATCGCAGGTCTTGGTGGCCTGGCGCGGTACTGAAATGGAGGGGCTCGCAGACCTAATTACCGATGCGACTTTTCGTCCAGTAAGGCCGGAGATTTCAGCACTTTGTGAACCCAAGGTTCCTTGTCCGGACCTGACTTCGTTGGGCAGTGTACACCTTGGTTTTCGTGATGCCTTTGAAGTGGCGAGAAGAATTTATACTGTGGAGTTAGGTAAGACGATTCTTGAGGGGATTGGTAAGAAAAAACTATTCATCTGCGGCCACAGCCTCGGCGGTGCTCTCGGCCTAATCCACGCGGCCTCGCTGCTGAAACACAACCCCCTCCTTTACACCTACGGCATGCCCCGCACCTTCACCCTTCTCGCCGTGCAATACCTGGGCGACCTTTGGCACTTCCGCCATGTCAACGACACTGATTTGATCCCACGCGTACCCCCCGAAGCCGATCTGGACAACGATCTCTATAACGCCTTCGGACCAATTGGCACGACACTAGGGTTCGGCCGGTCGCTACAAAAAGCCGCACAAGGGATGGTGGTCAAACATGAAAATGCGTTTAGCCATCACGGCAAGATCGCCATGTTCTTCAGGGCGGAACAACACCACTACCAAGAGATCGTGGCATACCCTGCCTATCGTAGGCCGGATGGCGCACCCATTCGCGGCACGATCACTGCTGCATTACCTGAAAAAGCCAAGCTGTATCTGGTGCCCAGTCTCAGTGAAACCGATGAGCATGAGGCCGAGGAGGCCACGCAGCTTTTTAACGCTTCGCTGAGTCCTGAAAACCGTGCCCGGTACTTTCCACACTACAGCAACACCCCAGTGGGTCGCATGTTGCGGATTGGTGACCACTTCATGTCGCAGTACCAACCCTATATCCACAACCAACTGCTGGAGTCCATCAACCCCGCGCGTGAACCCTTGCTGGAACGCCAGATACAACGACGCAAATTCGAACAACAGATCAAGGATTACTACGGGCGTGTTCCTGAAGAGGAGTTGGCGCGCAATCGTGTGTTTCTCGACTTGCAACGCCTGGTGGATAAAGCCCTGCGTGTCACAAAGCAAGCCGATGGAGGCAACGAAGCACTAGAGCGTTTTGATGCCATCGCCGATCCACGGGCCTATTACGAGAAAACCTATGGTTAAGCAAATCAACTCGCTTAAGTGCCTAGTCAGAACCGCTCGGTTGACTGTTTTGTTATGTGCATTTTTTTTATTCCTTGGTGGTTGCCGTCAGGACTACAGCCTGTCACCGCCTGCCGACAGTGAAAAGATAAGCGTGACGGTAAAGCTGCCTGAGGGACTGAAAAATAAAACCATGTGGGTCATGTATCGTTCGGCCACCTGTAAACACATCGGCACTGGAGCCAGCGGCCAACGCACCGAGCGGGATGGCTATCACTCGGTTTACAAGGAGTTGGAACGTCAAGGACAGAGCGATCTCTACCAAGTAGAGCTACCAAAGGATGGGGGCGGTGCGTGCCGCTGGCACCTGGCGAATGTGACCTTTGGCGTGGAGTATGCCGACCTGACCCGTTTTGGTGAGAACGTGATTTGGGGGGGCGGCGGCGGTGTCGTTGTGATATTCGACCACAATAATTCACCACGGGGTGGGGCGGACTTCATCGTCGATGGGGATCTGAGAATCCGGAAGGATTATTACCCTTGGTTGAGTGAAGCATTTATAGGCGGTTATAAAAAACACATCAGTCTGGCGGGGGAGGGCCGTATATATCTGAAGTACCAAGCGTTGCAGGCTCGCCATATCTATTTCGAGCCCATACTGCATTCGGACTTTCGCGTTTTATCTGCACAACCAAAGGAGATAAAGGAAGGTAACTACACAGCGTTCACCTATCCCGACGGCAGTGTCGTAGCCGATGGCCGCTCCAAACCCGACTTCCTAAAACTCCAAAGCCTACGCACCGGCCGCGCCGGCGATTGCCTTTCCCCCTGGACCTACCACAAGTGCCCAGACCGCCGCCCACAGTTATTGCCCGAATGGCTCCCCGTCCCGGACAAACCCGGTTTCGGGCAGTACCTCATTGTGGACGAATGGGGGAACAAGTTGCCGACCTATGACTATCGATTGGTCGGTAAAGATGGCCGAATAAACAAGTGGAAGACGGATGCCAAAGGACTAACCCTTCCGGTCCCGGAAAGCATGCACCCGTTGCGCGAAGTGGAGTTTCCCTAATGGATAGGATGACGCCGCCCCAGCCAAGCCGGTTTCCACCCTTGGCCACGCCGCCGATCCACGGTGGGAGCTGGCTTGCCTGCGATGGGGCCAAAAAGCTCGTCACGGAGTTGTCAGCCACCCCCCGGCACATCCGGCCAAAGATCCGCCACCAAAAACAACCGCTCCGCCTCTTCCCAATCCTCACCCACCTGCACCATCCGCACCAACAACTGCGCCGGCGCCATCGGATCAAGTGCTGCCAGCCAGCCTTGCATCTGCGCTTCACTCCACACATCACTCGCACCATAGTGCGCCGGCGCCAGCCATGCATGGCGGGGTAGGGGTTGCCAGCGGCCTGGCGCGCTGGTGCTGACAAAGTCTGGCCAATCCCGTTGATGCAGCCAGCGGCCGCGCAGGTGCTGCGGATTGGCGCCAACCGGGGCTTGGGCCTGGCCGGGCCAGGGATAGAGCAAGTACCCGCCCAGCCATAGATGCGCGTCGAATTGCTGGATATCCAGTGCCGCGAGCACTTCGCGGCTTTCCGGGCGTGCGGAGATGGGCAGTTGATGCTGGGCCAAGTGGGCCAATTTTCGGTCCAGCCGGTCGTGGCACCCAGGCCCCAGCCACAAGGCGCTGTCCTGGCCGTTCCCGTCCTGCGGCCCGAGGTAGAGTTTGATGGCCAGTTCCAGGTGATGCACGCCATCGCGATCGCGCAGGAGCATATCCAGTTCGCCGAGGGTGTGGCCGGCACGGCGGATGGGCAGGTTGGCGGCCAGCAGTTCCACGCCCGGCGCATGTTGTACGGCGAATTGCCATAATCGCTCGTAATACAGGCCTAGGCGCCGGGAGCGGGACAGGCTCAGCCAGTGTTGCAAGGCGTGGCTGTCTTGATCGAGGTTACGCAGCCAGCGCTCAAGCAAATCGGGCGCTTGTACCCAATCGCTACCGGCCAACGGATGGCGTTGCGGCCACGGTGTCTGCGCGAGCATCGGCGGGGCGAGCATCACCCACGCGAGATCGCGCACCTCAGGGTGGCGCAACTGGCGGGGCAGGTTGTGCAGATCCGGGAACACAGTCATGGTCCGAGCATAGCCGCTTAAGTGTCGCACGGGTGGCTGAGAACCATTGTCATCAAGGCTTCGCGGCGACAAAGGGTTTTGCCTGGGGCGGCCTTTCGCCCATAATCGCGGTTTTCCGCCACACCGCACATCCCGCAGGAGCCCCATGGAGCAATTTCGCAATATCGGCATTATCGGTCGCCTGGGCAGTACCCAGGTGTTGGACACCGTCCGCCGGCTGAAAAAATTCCTGCTGGAACGCCACCTGCATGTGATCCTCGAAGACACCATCGCCGAAATCCTCCCGGGCCATGGCCTGCAAACCTCGTCGCGCAAGATGCTCGGCGAAGTCTGCGACATGGTCATCGTGGTCGGCGGCGACGGCAGCTTGCTCGGCGCCGCCCGTGCGTTGGCGCGGCATAACGTGCCGGTGCTGGGGATCAACCGTGGCAGCCTGGGTTTCCTCACCGATATCCGCCCCGATGAGCTGGAAGTCGAAGTGGCCAAGGTGCTCGACGGCCATTACCTGGTGGAAAACCGCTTCCTGCTGCAAGCCGAAGTGCGCCGCCACGGTGAAGCCATCGGCCAGGGCGACGCCCTCAATGATGTGGTGCTGCACCCTGGCAAGTCCACGCGGATGATCGAGTTCGAGCTGTATATCGACGGCCAGTTCGTGTGCAGCCAGAAGGCCGACGGCCTGATCGTCGCCACGCCGACCGGCTCCACCGCCTATGCGCTGTCGGCCGGCGGGCCGATCATGCATCCCAAGCTGGATGCCATTGTGATCGTGCCGATGTACCCCCATATGTTGTCCAGCCGGCCTATCGTGGTCGATGGCAACAGTGAGCTGAAAATCGTGGTGTCCAAAGACATGCAGATCTACCCGCAGGTGTCCTGTGACGGGCAGAACCATTTCACCTGCGCCCCCGGTGACACCATCACCGTGAGCAAAAAGGCGCAGAAACTGCGGCTGATCCATCCGCTGGACCACAACTACTACGAAGTGTGCCGCACCAAGCTGGGCTGGGGCAGCCGCTTGGGGGGTGGAGGCGACTGATGCTCGATCCCGCGCGTAGCTACGACCTGATTGGTGACGTGCACGGTTGCGCTCATACCCTTGAGCACTTGCTCGACCAGTTGGGCTACCAGAAGATCGGCGGTGTCTGGCGGCATAAGTCGCGGATGGCGGTGTTCCTCGGCGATATCATCGACCGTGGCCCACGCATCCGTGAGGCGCTGCATATCGTCCACGACATGACCGAGGCCGGGCAGGCGCTGTGCATCATGGGCAACCACGAGTTCAACGCCCTCGGCTGGACTACCCTCGCGCCCCCCGGCAGTGGCAAGCAATTTGTGCGTGAGCACAACCCACGGCATGCGCGGTTGATCCACGAAACCCTGACCCAGTTCGAGCACCACCCGGCCGACTGGCACGACTTCCTCGGCTGGTTCTACGACATGCCATTGTTTGTCGATGCCGGACGTTTCCGCGTGGTGCATGCGTGCTGGGATGACGGCTTTATCGCGCCGCTGCGCGCGACGTTCCCGGACGGCTGTATTGACCCGCATTTCCTGCAGGCCGCCGCCGTGCCCGGCAGTTTTGCCTGCAACGCCTTTGACCGCCTGCTGCGCGGTACCGATATGCGCCTGCCGGATGGCTTGACGCTGACCGGCGGCGATGGGCTGACGCGTTCGTTCTTCCGCACCAAATTCTGGGAAGACGACCCGAAAACCTACGGCGACATCGTGTTCCAGCCCGACGCGCTGCCTGATCCGGTGGCACGTACGCCGCTGTCATCCACTGAAAAGAATTCCTTGTTGCGCTACGGCGTCGATGAACCCTTGTTGTTCGTCGGCCATTACTGGCGCAGCGGCAAACCGGCCCCGATCCGCGAGAACCTGGCCTGCCTGGACTACAGCGCCGTGCTGTACGGCAAGCTGGTGGCTTATCGCCTGGATCAGGAAACCCGCCTGGATCCGCACAAATTTGTCTGGGTCGACGTTGAACGCCCCGAGGTTATCCAATGACTACCGTGGCTGTATTGCGCTTGCCCCTGAGCGTCGACCTGGGCGGTTTCGTCCAACTGTTGCAACGCATGCAAGTGCCCCATCGCGTCAGCGAGGAAGCGGGCGAGCAAGTGCTGTGGGTGCCCGAAACCATCAGCGACGACGTGCGCGTGTTGTACCAGCGCTTTCCCGCCGGCGACCCGGACCAGCAGCTGGACATTCCCGCGCAGCCGCAAGCGCCGGCGACCCGCCCAAGCTTTGTGCAGCAGGTGCGCCACAACCCGGTGACGGCGCTGGTGTTGCTGGCGAGCATCATCGTCGGCGCCGTGACCTTGCTCGGCGACAACCTGCAAGCCATGGCCTGGCTGACCTTCCTGCCGTTTCGCATCATGGGCGAGTACATCCAGTTCACGCCGCTGGCCGACACCCTGGCGTCCGGGCAGTGGTGGCGGCTGGTCACGCCGATGCTGATCCACTTCGGCATCCTGCACCTGGCCATGAACGGCATGTGGTACTGGGAGCTGGGCCGGCGCATCGAAGTGCGCCAGGGCAGTATCAACCTGCTGGGCCTGACCCTGTTGTTCAGCCTGGTCTCCAACTACGCTCAGTACGCTTACGGCGGCCCCGGCCTGTTCGGCGGTTTGTCCGGCGTGTTGTATGGCTTGCTCGGGCATTGCTGGATCTTTCAATTGCTCTCGCCAAACCCGGCCTACCGCCTGCCCCGTGGGGTGCTGGTGATGATGCTGGTGTGGCTGGTGCTGTGCCTGTCGGGCCTGGTCTCGATGATCGGCTTCGGTGAAATCGCCAACGCGGCCCATGTCGGCGGCCTGGCTATCGGTTGCCTCACCGGTTTGCTCGGCGGTTTGTACAACCGTCGCAAAGCTTCTATTTGATAAGGAAGAGCTTATGTCCTCTTTTGCTGAAATGATCGAAAACATCACCCCGGACATCTACGAGAGCCTCAAGCTCGCCGTGGAAATCGGCAAATGGTCCGACGGCCGCAAGCTCAGCGCCGAGCAGCGTGAACTGTCGTTGCAGGCGATGATCGCCTGGGAAATCCAGAACCTGCCGGAAGACCAGCGCACCGGTTACATGGGCCCACAGGAATGCCAGTCGAAATCGACCACCGTGCCGAACATCCTGTTCAAGTCGGATGCGATCCATTGATTGAAATTGGTCGCGGTGCAGTCAGCAAAATGTCGGCGCAACTCGGTGAGCCGACCGTTCAATACGCGTTTCGCCTGGGCGATATCGAGGTGCCGGTCAACCCGTTGATCGGCAGCCATATCCGCCTGGAATACCTTGGCGCCATCCATTGCAGCCATTGCGGCCGCAAGACCAAGACCAGCTTCAGCCAGGGCTATTGCTACCCCTGCATGACCAAGCTGGCCCAGTGCGACCTGTGCATCATGAGCCCCGAACGTTGCCATTACGACGCCGGCACCTGCCGTGAGCCGAGCTGGGGCGAGAAGTTCTGCATGACCGACCACGTGGTCTACCTGGCCAATTCGTCGGGGATCAAGGTCGGCATCACCCGTGCCACCCAACTGCCGACCCGCTGGCTGGACCAAGGCGCCAGCCAGGCGTTGCCAATCATGCGCGTGGCCACGCGCCAACAGTCCGGTTTCGTCGAAGATGTGTTTCGCAGCCAGGTGGCCGACAAGACCAACTGGCGCGCGCTGCTCAAGGGCGATGCCGCAGCGGTGGACCTCAAGCACGTGCGCGATGAGCTGTTCGCGTCCTGCGCCGAAGGCATCAGCGCGTTGCAGGAGCGCTTTGGCCTACAAGCCATCCAACCCGTGACCGACATCGAGCCGATAGAAATCCGCTACCCGGTGGAGCAATATCCCGCCAAGATTGTCAGCTTTAATCTGGACAAGAACCCGATTGCCGAAGGCACGCTGCTGGGGATCAAGGGCCAATACCTGATCTTCGACACCGGCGTTATCAATATTCGCAAATACACGGCCTACCAGCTCGCCGTGCATCAGTAGAAGGATTGCAAGCATGCGCACCGAACAACCGAAGATGATTTACCTCAAGGACTATCAGGCGCCGGACTACCTGATCGACGAGACCCACCTGACCTTCGAGTTGTTCGAGGACCACAGCCTGGTCCACGCGCAGCTGGTGATGCGCCGCAACCCTGAGCGCGGCGCCGGTTTGCCGCCGTTGGTGCTGGATGGCCAGCAGCTTGAGCTGTTGAGCGTGAACCTGGCTGACCAGGAATTGACGGCCGCTGATTACCAGTTGACCGACAGCCACCTGACCCTGCAGCCCAAGAGTGCAACCTTTACCCTCGACACCACGGTCAAGATCCACCCGGAAACCAACACCGCCCTGGAAGGCCTGTACAAGTCCAGCGGCATGTTCTGCACCCAGTGCGAAGCCGAAGGTTTCCGCAAGATCACCTACTACCTCGACCGCCCGGACGTGATGAGCACCTTCACCACCACGGTGATCGCCGAGCAGCACAGCTACCCGGTGCTCCTGTCCAACGGCAACCCGATTGCCAGCGGGCCTGGCGAAGACGGCCGCCACTGGGCGACCTGGGAAGACCCGTTCAAGAAGCCGGCGTACCTGTTCGCGCTGGTGGCCGGTGACTTGTGGTGCGTGGAAGACAGCTTCACCACCATGACCAACCGTGAAGTCGCGCTGCGCATCTATGTCGAGCCGGAAAACATCGACAAGTGCCAGCACGCCATGACCAGCCTGAAAAAATCCATGCGCTGGGACGAAGAAACCTACGGCCGTGAGTACGATCTCGACATCTTCATGATCGTTGCCGTGAACGACTTCAACATGGGCGCCATGGAAAACAAGGGCCTCAATATCTTCAACTCCAGCGCCGTGCTGGCCCGCGCCGAAACCGCCACCGACGCCGCGCACCAGCGCGTCGAAGCCATTGTCGCCCACGAATACTTCCACAACTGGTCGGGCAACCGCGTGACCTGCCGCGACTGGTTCCAGCTGTCGCTCAAGGAAGGCTTCACCGTCTACCGCGATTCGCAATTCTCTGCCGACATGAACTCGGCCACGGTCAAGCGCATCCAGGACGTGGCTTACCTGCGCACTCACCAGTTCGCCGAGGACGCCGGCCCGATGGCCCACGCGGTGCGCCCGGACAGCTTTATCGAGATCTCCAACTTCTACACCCTGACCGTGTACGAAAAGGGCTCGGAAGTGGTCGGCATGATCCACACTTTGCTCGGCGCCGAAGGTTTCCGCAAAGGCAGCGACCTGTACTTCGAACGCCATGACGGCCAGGCCGTGACCTGCGACGACTTTATCAAGGCCATGGAAGACGCCAACGGCGCCGACCTGACTCAGTTCAAGCGTTGGTACAGCCAGGCTGGCACACCACGCCTGGCGGTGAGTGAGTCCTACGATGCTGTGGCAAAAACCTACAGCCTGACCTTCCGCCAAAGCTGCCCGGCCACCCCGGATAAAGTTGAAAAACTGCCGTTCGTGATCCCAGTGGCCTTGGGCCTGCTGGACGGGAAGGGCGCCGGCATCGCCTTGCGCCTGGCCGGTGAAGCCACTGCGGGCGACACCTCCCGCGTGATCTCGGTGACCGAAGCCGAGCAAACCTTCACCTTCGTTGATATCGCCGAGCAGCCATTGCCGTCGCTGCTGCGCGGTTTCTCGGCGCCGGTGAAGCTGAGCTTCCCGTACAGCCGTGACCAACTGATGTTCCTGATGCAACACGACAGCGACGGTTTCAACCGCTGGGATGCGGGCCAGCAACTGGCGGTGCAGGTGTTGCAGGAGTTGATCGGCCAGCACCAGGCGGGCCAGCCGCTGGCGCTGGATCAACGCCTTGTCGACGCGTTGCGTACCGTGCTGCGCGACGAGACGCTGGATCAGGCGATGGTTGCCGAAATGCTGTCGTTGCCGGGCGAAGCCTACCTGACTGAAATCAGCGAAGTGGCGGATGTCGATGCCATCCATGCGGCCCGTGAGTTTGCCCGTCAGCAACTGGCTGAGCAGTTGTTTGACGACTTGTGGTCGCGTTACCAGGCCAATCGCGAGCTGTCGAAGAAAACCCCTTACGTGGCAGCCGCCGAGCACTTTGCCCGTCGCGCCTTGCAGAATATTGCGCTGTCGTACCTGATGCTCAGCGGCAAGCCGCAGGTGTTGGCGGCGGCGCTGGAGCAGTTCGATGCCAGCGACAACATGACCGAGCGCCTTACCGCGCTGGCGGTCCTGGTGAATTCGCCGTTTGAAGCTGAGAAGGCTCAGGCGCTGGCGGTGTTTGCCGAGAACTTCAAGGACAACCCATTGGTCATGGACCAGTGGTTCAGCGTCCAGGCCGGCAGCACGTTGCCGGGCGGGCTGGAGCGGGTCAAGGCGCTGATGGAGCACCCGGCGTTCACGCTCAAGAACCCGAACAAGGTGCGCGCCCTGATCGGCGCATTTGCCGGGCAGAACCTGATCAACTTCCATGCGGCGGATGGCTCGGGTTATCGCTTCCTGGCGGACCTGGTGATCCAGCTGAATGGCTTCAACCCGCAGATCGCCTCGCGTCAATTGGCGCCGCTGACCCGCTGGCGCAAATACGACAGCGCGCGCCAGGCGCTGATGAAGGCAGAGCTGGAGCGCATCCGTGCCTCCGGTGAGCTGTCCAGTGATGTGTTCGAGGTGGTCAGCAAGAGCCTTGCGTAACACCCATGGCGTTTGACTCACCCCGCGCGGCCTACCAACACGCCATCGCCCAGCAGGGTTTCGTCGCCGACGAAGCCCAGCGTCGGGCGGTGGATGCGCTGCAAGCCTGCCATGAAGCCCTGCATCAAGGCCGCTCGCCGATCACCGGGGTTTACCTGTGGGGGCCGGTGGGCCGTGGCAAAACCTGGCTGATGGACCAGTTTTACCAAAGCCTGCGGGTGCCTGCGCGGCGCCAGCACTTTCATCACTTCATGGGCTGGGTACACCAGCGTTCCTTTCAGCTCACCGGCACCCAGGACCCCTTGCAGGCGCTGGCCCGCGAGCTGGCCCAGGACGTGCGCGTGCTGTGCTTTGACGAGTTGTTCGTCAATGACATCGGTGATGCGATCATCCTGGGGCGCCTGTTCCAGGTGATGTTCGAGGAAGGCGTGGTGATGGTGTGCACGTCGAACCAGCCGCCCGACCAGTTGTATGCGGACGGCTTCAACCGCGAGCGTTTCCTGCCGGGGATCGAAGCCATCAAGCAGCACATGCAGGTGGTGGCGGTGGACGGCGCTGAGGATCATCGTTTGCACCCGGGCCTGGGCGTGCAGCGTTACTGGGTGAAGCAGCCCGATGCGTTGGGCGAGGTGTTCAAGCAATTGACTGAGGGGCAGGCCGTGCGCAGTGGGCCGGTCAGTGTCGGCTACCGCTCGATTGCTGCCGTGCAGTCCAGTGATAGCGTGCTCTGGTGCCGCTACGCCGATCTGTGTGAACAACCTCTGGCTGCGATGGATTTCATGCAGGTGTGCGATCGTTTCAGCGCGATTCTACTCGGTGAAGTCCCTAACCTGAGCGCGCAAAAACGCCCCGGGCGCATTGCGCGCGGCACCGAAGATGGTGCCCAGCGTGTCGAGGCGGGGGATCGCGAGTTGCCCGAGTTATCGGTACACGATGACAGTGTGCGGCGCTTCATTGCCCTCGTGGATGAATGCTACGACCGCAAAGTGCCGTTATTCATCGAGGCCGAGGTGCCATTGGAGCACCTGTACACCGAGGGTTACCTGGAGTTTGCGTTTCGCCGCACGCTGAGTCGCTTGCAGGAGATGCAATTGCAGCGTTTTGGGGTGTAGGAAAAATCCTCGACCCTACGCTGTTCACCCGTGTACATGCGCAGAAGCACCGTATTTTCAGGCGGGCATTTGTAGTTAATCTCCTTCATCTATCGCCTGCACCGCGCTTACAATCGTCCGCCTCATAGGGAGATGATTCCCGTGTAGCCGCTATCGAGGAAGGAAATGGACACCCCAGACATCCTGGTGCTGCAAGCCAGCTATACCAATCCCGTGCACGCCGAGGCAATCAGCCTGGTACTCAACCATTACGCCGAAGACCCGATGGGTGGTGGTCACAGCCTGCCTGCCGACCTGTTGCAGCAACTGCCAGGCGAGCTGGCCAAGCGCCCGCATGCGTTCAGCGTTCTGGCGTTTGTCGGCGGCGAGCCGGCGGGGCTGGTCAATTGCTTCGAAGGGTTCTCGACCTTTGCTTGTCGTCCGTTGGTCAACGTCCACGATGTGGCGGTGATGAATGCGTTTCGTGGCTTGGGCTTGAGCCAGAAAATGCTGCAGAAGGTCGAAGAGATCGCCCGTCAGCGCGGTTGCTGCAAAATCACCCTGGAAGTGCTCGAAGGGAATGCAGTGGCTCAGTCGGCATACCGTAAGTTTGGATTCGATGATTCAAAGTTTGACCCGGCACACGGGCGCATGTTGTTTTGGCATAAGACGCTGTAGGTAATTAGTTGCCGAAAGTGCAAAAAAAAGGCGCCAGAATATGGCGCCAAGTTACCCTGGTCAAAGGAGCGGAATGACAAGGGGGTTATGCGTTAATCAACTTTTAGGTTGTTGCTCGTCGCCGTTCTGGGCAGCACGCACGGCTTTTGGATTTTTCACATTCGCAGCAGCCGTTTGTTCGGCCTTATCATTCGATTGTTCTTGCATGAATTTGAAATTGGCATAGAACTCCCGCGAACGCTCGGCGCCACCTTCAGCAAAGGCAGCGGCAGAGGTCAGGGTCATCAGGCCGGCAAGCATCAAAGTAGAGAGTTTCATCGTCGGTATTCCCATAAGTTTTTGATCGGCGTCTGTTCGCTTGATCAGACTCGTGGGGGCGATTATGTGCAGGCTTTATTAAGTCAGGCTTAACTGATTGGCCGCGAAACTTAACGCGGTTGTTAAGTTTCGCGGCGCCCTCAGGTGCAGGGTTTAGAGTTTCCAGTCCAGAGCCAGCGTAATAGAGCGCGGGTCGCCCCAATACACGCCGTTGTAGAAGCCGACGCGTTCGTAATATTTTTTATCAAATAGATTGTTTACGTTAAGGGATGCCGAAACGTGCTCGTCGAACTGGTAGCGCGACATCAGGTTGACCACGGTGTAGGCCTGTTGGGTGATCTTGGCGCGCTCGGTGTTCAGGTAGCCTTCCGTGTCACGACCGCCGCTTGGGCGATCGGCGAACTGGTAGAAGTCGCTCTGCCAGTTCACCGCGCCACCCACGGTCAATCCGCGCCATTCGCCGGGCAGCCGGTAGGATGTCGACACCTTGAGCATGTTCAACGGCACGTTGGTATTGCTGCGCTGTTTATCACCGTTCAGCGAGTGGGTGTAGCTGTACCCCGCCGTGAGGTTCCAGTCCTGCATGACCTCACCTGACACTTCGGCTTCAAACCCCTGTACTTTGCTGCCTTTGCCCCCGGAGGTGTAGAACTGCTCGCGAGTGACGGGGTCCGGTTTGGCGGCGTTATCCAGTTCGGCGACGTTGTCCTGGGTGCTCCAGAAATACGCGGCCGCCAGGTTCAGGCGCTCGTTCAACAGGCTGCCTTTGAGGCCGAATTCATAGTTGCTGCCGACCACGGGTTCCAGGTACTTCCTGCTGACGTCACGCACGCTTTGCGGGTTGAAGATGTCGGTGTAGCTGGCATACACGGTGTACTCCGGCGTGATGTCGTACAGCAGGCCGGCGTAGGGGGTCCACATGTCGTTGTGGGTCTGGCGGGTTTTCGGCGCGCGGGTCAACTGGAAGTTGGCGTCATACTCCGGCGAAACGCTTTCGATGTCCCAACTGCCATATCGGCTGCCCAGAACCGCATGCAGTTTTTCGGTGAGGCTCAAGCGCGTGGCCAGGTAGCCGGCTTTTTGTTTCTTGCGCGAGTGTTCGCCTTGCAGGTTGGTGGTGCGGTCGGGGAACTTGGCGATGCCGCCCATGTGTTTCCAGTCGGCGATGTTCTCGTACCCATCCGGTGTTTCAAAACGCTGGTAAGGCGACGAGTCGCGCTGCTCGGACTCGCCGTAACCCACCATCAACTCATGTTCACGACCCAGCAGTGCATAGGTGCCATTGAGATTCAGATCGACCACATCCATCTTCGACGTGCCCACCATCTGGTTGGTCCACGCGGTCATGCCGCTGCCATCGGGGTTGGGAAAGCCCGAGCCGCCGTAATACACCTTACCGTCGGTGTCACTTTGCCGGTGGGTGTAGGCGGCCTTCACGCGCCAATCCTCAGACAGTTTGTGGTCGATGGAGGCGAAGGTGGTCTTGTCCTTGAGCGGCCAGGAGCTCCAATCGGCTGCCAGGTTGGCGGAGCGTGAGAGCCGCGCCTTGCTGCCATCGCTGTTCCAATAGGGCAGGGTGCCCCAGGAGCTGCCCTGCACGTGCTTGTTCTGGTAATCAAAGCCTACGGCGACCACGGTGTCGTCCGTCAGGTCGCCTTCGAGAATGCCGTAGCCAACTTCTCGTTGCAGCGCGTAGTTGTCGCGGAAGGACTTGCTGTCACGGTAGGCCAGCACCGTGCGCCCGCGCAGCCGGCCGTCCAATGCCAGCGGGCCACCCACATCCAGGTAGCTGTAGTAATTGTCATGGCTGGCGCCGCTGACGCCGGTCTGGGCTTGCCACTGGGCGGTGGGGCGCTTGCGAATCATGTTGACCGTGGCCGAAGGGTTGCCGGCGCCGGTGGTCAGGCCGGTGGCGCCACGGACCACTTCAATGCGGTCGTAGATGATGGTGTCGGCGTCTGACTTCATGCGCCCGAAGGTGTTGAGCATGCCGTCGATCTGGAAGTTATCGATCCCGTAGCCGCGGGACGAGTAGCCCGCGCGATCCGAATCCAGATGCTGCACGGTGACGCCGGTGGTCTGGCGCAGTACGTCAGTCAATGTATTGAGATTGAAATCATCCATCTGCTGGCGCGTCACCACCGAGATGGATTGCGGCGTTTCCTTGATGGACAGGTTCAGGCGCGTGGCGGTGCTCATCGAGCCGGTGGTATAGGCGCCGGTGTGCTCGGTAGTGGCGCCCAGGCCTTCGGCGGTGATGCGGGTGCTGCCCAGCTCCAGGGCCTTGGCCGGTGCGGGTTCGGGCTCGGTTTCAGCCAGCAGGTCAGGGCTCAGCACGACGCTGAACAGGCCAAGGGTGAAGGTCATGGAACGGGTGAAAGGCGCGAACATCGCGGAAGACTCCTTGTCGTCTTTGTGGCCTTCTCGGTAAGAAAAGGCCATGGCTCAAAGACGAAAGGAGCGGGGAAACTTTAGAGCTGGATGAGAATGATTGTTATCTTTTTGTTACAAGCCTGCGATTACTTGACCACCACATCAGTGGGTTCGGCCTTCTTCGGCTTGATCAAGCTGAAATCAATCAACGGCTTCTGCTGGCGCAGGTACGGGTTGCCGATCATCTGCGGGCGCGCCTTGAAGCTGTCGCTGACCAGGCTTTTGCTGCGGTCCAGTTCGTCGAAGCTCAGACCGGCGAGGTCCGCCCAGGTGTGGATCAGCTGCGAGCTGCTGTAAGGGCGCTGCAAGTCGCCGGCAAAGCTCCAGTCGTGGCTCTCGCGCCATTTCGGCGAGGCGTAGGCCATGAAGGGAATGGTGTACATCGGCGCCGTCGGCTTGCCTTCGTTGCGTCCCAGGGTGGTGTGGCCGGCAGAGTCGAATACGTCTTCACCGTGGTCTGACAAGTACAGCAGGAAGCCGTTGGGGTCGGTCTTGGCGTAATCCTTGATCAGGCTCGACACCACGAAATCGTTGTACAGCACCGCATTGTCGTAGCTGTTGTAGGTCGGCAACTGATCGTCGCTGACCCCGGCCGGCACGCCCTGGCGGTCGGTGAACTTGTCGAAGGTCGGCGGGTAACGGTACTGGTAGCTCATGTGCGTGCCCAGCAGGTGAATCACGATGAATTTGCGCTCGGCCGGGTCGGCCAGGGCCTTGGCGAAGGGCGGCAACACATCGCCGTCGTACTGGCGGGCATTCTGGTTGCGGTTGTTGTTCAGGTAGACCTGCTCGTCGGCCTGTTCCGAGAACGTGGTGAGCATGGTGTTGCGCTTGGTCATGGTCTGCTGGTTGGTGATCCAGTAGGTCTTGTAGCCGGCTTGTTTCATCACGCTGACAATGGACGGGGTCTTGAGGTACAGGTCCGGGTTCTCTTCGTCGGCGAAGGTGAGCACCTGTTGCAGCGCTTCAATGGTGTAGGGCCGTGGGGTGATGACGTTGTCGAACACCGCCAGCTGGTCGCGTAGTTTGTCCAGTTCCGGCGTGGTGTTGCGCGGGTAGCCGTAGAGGCTCATGCGTTGGCGGTTGGTGGACTCACCGATCACCAGGACCAGGGTCGAGGGTTGGCCGGCCATGGTGTCTTTGAGGTTACGCAGTGGCGGGATCTGGCTGGCACTGTCGAGCATGCCCTGCATGTTGTCCAGCTGCTGGGTGTAGCGGTGGTAGGCGACGATCATCTGCCATGGCACGGCCGGCTCGATACGTGCTTCGAAGCGGTCAATGGCGTCTTCCATGGTGTCACTGCGGGCAATCTGCTTGACCAGCGGGTAGCCGACAATTGCAATCACGATGGCGGTAGCCGCCACCAGCGCCTGGCCACGTGGCAGGTAGACCGGGCGTACACGGGACCAGAGGAAAACGGCCAGGGCGGTGTGGGCAATGAACGCCAGCACGATCCACCAGGCGAAGTATTGGGTGGCATATTCCCCGGCTTCAGAGATGTTCGATTCGAACATGATGAAGATGACGCTTTGGGAAAATTCCTGCTGGTAGATGAAGAAATAACCGAGGCTGGCCATGGAACAGGCCCACAGCACCACGCCGATCAAGGCGGCGAGCGAACGGGTGTAGCGTGGGAATATCAACAGGGGCGCCAGCCACAGCGCACTCATGAAGAATGCCTGGCGAAAGCCCGCGAAACCGGAAGTGCCGGTCGCCAGGATCAGAAGCTGGGTAATACCCGAGAAGTACCAGAAAAACAGGAACAGCCAGCCAAGGCCGGCCCAATCAAAGCCTTTCGCAGACTTAGTGCTGCGTTTGAACATCGCCATCCAGCGCTCCAACCCGGTGATTTTTCAGTCGCGTGCAGGAATGCACGCAACAGAGGCCACCCTTGCATGGGGTGGCCCTTGGGGGCTGGAGTATCGGGAAGGGGGTGTGAAAACTTCGTGAGTTTTTTGTAAGGATTGCCTTACAGGGCGCTTAACGCCGGAGTTGAAGCCTGATCGAGCTGGGCTTGCAGGTGCGAGCGCAGGCGCAGGACTTCCTGCTGCAATTGCTCACGCTCATTCTTCAGCTGGCGCAACTCATCGCGACGGACAGTGACGTAGAGGGTCTGTGGAGGGCGGGTCATCTGTGCTGTGCTCATTGCTTGCCTCGCAAATAGCCGGTAGATCGCGGTGCCAGAACGCTTGATTCGAGGTTCTCGGCATCAGTCGGGAGCAAGTCTGAATTCTTTTTTGCAGCAAGGGAACTTTTTTATTTTTGATGGTCGTGTGACTTTCGCCGCCGTGATGGTGAAACGATGGCCACTTTTTTGTCATGAAACTGAATGGATCTGCACAGTTCTCATCCTCATTAGCCTCATTGCGCTATAAACTATGTCACACATTTTTTAGTAGTTAGGAGCATCAGCACATGCAACTGGGGATTATCGGACTAGGCCGCATGGGCGGGAATATTGCACGGCGCCTGATGCTCAATGGGCATACCACCGTTGTTTTCGACCGTAACGAAGCATTTGTCAAAACCTTGAGCGAAGAGGGCGCCACTGGCGTTGCCGATCTCAAGGCCCTGGTCGCCGGGCTGCAAACGCCCCGCGCCGTGTGGGTGATGCTGCCAGCTGGCGCGCCCACCGAAGACACCATCAATGAACTGAGCGAGCTGCTGGAAGCCGGTGATGTGATCATCGACGGCGGCAACACCAACTACAAGGACGACGTACGTCGCGGCAAGGCGCTGGCGGAAAAAGGCCTGCACTATGTCGATGTCGGCACGTCCGGCGGCGTCTGGGGCCTGGAGCGTGGCTATTGCATGATGATCGGCGGCGACACCGCCACCGTGCAGCGCCTTGACCCGATCTTCAAGACCCTGGCCCCAGGCCTGGGCAATATCCCGCGCACCAAGGACCGCAAAGACAGCGCTGACCCGCGCGCCGAACAGGGCTACATCCACGCCGGCCCTGCGGGTTCCGGGCACTTCGTCAAGATGATCCACAACGGCATCGAGTACGGAATGATGCAGGCGTTTGCCGAAGGGTTTGACATCCTCAAGACCAAGAACTCGGACAACCTGCCTGAAGACCAGCGCTTTGACCTCAACGTTGCCGACATCGCCGAAGTCTGGCGCCGTGGCAGCGTGGTGTCCTCCTGGCTGCTGGACCTGACCGCCGATGCGTTGGCCACCGACCCGAAACTCGACGGTTACTCCGGCTCCGTGGCCGACAGTGGCGAAGGCCGCTGGACCATCGAAGCCGCCATGGAACAAGCCGTGCCGGTGCCTGTGCTGTCCACTTCGCTGTTCGCCCGTTTCCGCTCGCGCCAGCAGAGCACCTACGGTGACAAAATGCTGTCCGCCATGCGTTTCGGCTTTGGTGGCCACGTGGAGACTTCCAAAAAATGACCGCCAACGGCAAGAAGTCCAAGGCCGAACCCGCTCCAGCCACCACGCTGTTTCTGTTTGGCGCCCATGGCGACCTGGTCAAGCGCCTGCTGATGCCGGCGCTGTACAACCTCAGTCGCGATGGGTTGCTGGGGGATGGCCTGCGTATTGTCGGCGTTGATCACAACGCCATCAGTGACGCGGACTTTGCCAAGAAGCTCGAGGACTTCATCCGCACCGAGGCCGCGAGCAAGGTCAAGGGCAATGCCGACAATGCGCTGGACCCACACTTGTGGGCCCAGCTGGCCAAAGGCATCAGCTACGTCGAGGGCGACTTCCTCGACGACGGCACCTATGCCGCCATCGGCCAGAAGATCGCCGACAGCGGCACCGGCAACGCGGTGTTCTACCTGGCCACTGCGCCGCGCTTCTTCAGTGAAGTGGTGCAGCGCCTGGGCAGTGCCGGTTTGTTGACGGAAACCGATGAGGGTTTCCGTCGCGTGGTGATCGAAAAACCCTTCGGCTCCGACCTGGTCACCGCCGAAGCGTTGAACGCCAGCCTGCTCAAGGTGATGAGCGAGAAGCAGATCTATCGCATCGACCATTACCTGGGCAAGGAAACCGTGCAGAACATCCTGATCAGCCGTTTTTCCAACGTGCTGTTCGAAGCGTTCTGGAACAATCACTACATTGACCACGTGCAGATCACCGCCGCCGAAACCGTCGGCGTCGAGACACGGGGCAATTTTTTCGAAAAGACCGGCACCCTGCGGGACATGGTGCCCAACCACCTGTTCCAGTTGCTGGCGATGGTGGCCATGGAGCCGCCGGCGGCCTTTGGTGCCGACGCCGTACGCGGTGAGAAGGCCAAGGTAATTGGCGCGGTGCGTCCCTGGTCGTTGGAGGATGCGCGGGCCAACTCGGTACGTGGGCAATACACCGCCGGTGAGATGGGCGGCAAGCCAGTGCCGGGTTACCGCGAAGAGGCGAATGTCGCGCCGGACAGCAGCACCGAAACGTTCGTCGCCCTCAAGGTGATGATCGACAACTGGCGCTGGGTCGGCGTGCCGTTTTATCTGCGCACCGGCAAGCGCATGAGCGTGCGTGACACCGAAATCGTCATCTGCTTCAAGCCGGCGCCCTATGCGCAGTTCCGCGATACCGACGTCGATGAACTCAAGCCCACCTACTTGAAAATCCAGATCCAGCCCAACGAAGGCATGTGGTTCGACCTGCTGGCGAAAAAGCCTGGGCCGACCCTGGACATGGCCAACATCCAGCTGGGTTTTGCCTACAAGGACTTCTTCGAAATGCAGCCATCGACGGGGTATGAAACCCTGATCTACGACTGCATGACCGGCGACCAGACCTTGTTCCAGCGTGCCGACAACATCGAAAACGGCTGGCGCGCAGTGCAGCCGTTTCTCGATGCGTGGCAGCAGGATGACGGGATCGAGGCCTACAAGGCCGGTGAAGATGGCCCGGCGGCGGCGGACGCGTTGCTGGCCCGTGATGGCCGCACTTGGCACACCCTCGGATGAGTGATGCGGCGATTCATCCCATCCGATTTGTCCTCAGTGATGTGGACGGTACGTTGCTGCATCCCGATCACCGGTTCAGCCAGCGCACGCTGGACACGGTTCACGCCTTGCGTGCGGCCGGGGTGTTTTTCAGCCTGGCCAGCGGGCGTCCGCCCAGGGCCATGTTGCACTTGGTCGAGGCCTTTGGCATCGATATCCCGGTGGCGGGGTTCAATGGCGGCACGCTGATCAATCCCGACGGCAGCGTGCTGGTGGCCCATCACCTGCCCGCCGAAGCGGCGCTGGTTACGTTGGCGCTGTTTTCACCCGAGCCTGACGTCGAGGTCTGGGTGTTTGCCGACGGTGACTGGTTGCGCCGCGACCCGCCCGGGCCGATGGTGCAGCGCGAAGCCGATGGCTTGGGCTACGGGCCGGTGGTCGTGGAGAGCTTCGAACCCTACCTGGACCGCATCGACAAAATCGTTGCCGCCAGCCTCGACACGCAACGGCTGATTGAGCTGGAAGCGCTGTTGCAGCCCAAGGTGCAAGGCTTGGCGCAAGTCTCGCGTTCGCAGCCGGTTTACCTGGATGTGACGGCGATGCTGGCCAACAAGGGCGAGGCGTTGAAGACGCTGGCCCAGCACCTTGGCGTGCCGTTGGAGCAAACGGCGGTGATTGGCGATGGGGGCAACGACCCGGCGATGTTTGCGGTGGCGGGGTTGTCGATTGCCATGGGGCAGGCTGAAGAGGCGGTCAAGCGCCACGCCAGTGTTGTTACGGGGAGTCATATCGAGGATGGGGCGGCAGAAGCAATCGAGCGGTTTATTCTGACTGCGCGATAACCGTCCCAGGTTCTAACACGGCAACTTGCGCGCATCGCTTGGCAATCAAGCACTGCGCGCAAGTTACTCTGCCGAGTTACTTCGGCATTGCCCAGGACTGCAACTGGTAGCCACCTTTATCGAGTTCGGCGCGCGCCTGCAACAGCAAGTCTTCCAGTTGCGCCGGGTCGGTGTAGGCGCTCGAAGACAGTTGTTTGCGGCCGATACGGTTATTGGTGCGGTCGATGACGCTCAGGCTGAGGGCGCCATTGCCGTCATGCCAGGCCACGCACTGAAAGGGCTGGAAGGCACGGTCTGCGATCAAAAGAGCTTCGTTGATGCGGAGCGGGGCGTTCATGTGGGTCTTCTCTCTAAATGCCCAATCAAGTGAGTACCGTCGGTTGGGCGGGCCGTACGGTGAGTTACTTGTACTGATGCACGATGGCGGGGTACGGGTCACATGTTAGAACAAGAAAAATCAAACTTTCGTGATGGGCGTCATGTAAGCGGCTGTTTTGAAAGCTGAATGAAAGTTTCCCTGCGCCGCAACTTTTTGATCGCCGGCGGAGGACGTGGCTTTTTGCCAACACTTATAGCGAAACGGTACAAGACACGCGTCAATACCTTGCTACTGTAACGATCAGGCATCACAAACCGTTGTTTCTAAATAAATTTAACAATTTTGACGCCAAGGAATAGTCATGGTTGTTACACCTGTGCAGCGCCGCTTGCTGGTGGTTGACCCCTGTGACGACTGTCATGGGTTGTTGCCGGGTTTACGTACGGCCGGCTGGGAGGTAGACAGTTGCGCCCTGGAAGCGGTCGGAGACCGCTCGTGCGATGTCGGCTTGCTGCGGTTGCAGCCTTATCACCTGGAGCGCCCCGAGGCGGTCAAGGAGTTGATTGGCCGCAGTGGCACCGAATGGATTGCCGTGCTCAGCCACGACGTATTGCGCCTGCAAAACGTCGGCGATTTTGTCTGTGAATGGTTCTTCGACTTCCACACCTTGCCGTTCGACGTCTCCCGGGTACAGGTTACCCTGGGCCGTGCCTTTGGCATGGCGCGCCTGCGTGGCCAGGCCAATCCCCCGGTAGACGAGCCCGAGCATGAATTGCTGGGGGACAGCCGTCCCATCCGTGAACTGCGCAAGTTGCTGGCCAAGCTGGCACCGACGGAATCCCCCGTACTGATTCGTGGCGACAGCGGCACCGGTAAAGAACTGGTGGCCAAGACCCTGCACCGCCAATCCCAACGCCATGCCAGGCCGTTTGTCGCAATCAACTGTGGCGCGATCCCGGAGCACCTGATCCAGTCCGAATTGTTCGGCCATGAAAAAGGCGCGTTCACCGGCGCGCATCAGCGCAAGGTCGGGCGGATCGAAGCGGCCCACGGTGGCACGCTGTTTCTCGATGAAATCGGTGATTTGCCCATGGAGCTGCAAGCCAACCTGCTGCGCTTCCTCCAGGAAAAACAGATCGAGCGCGTCGGCGGCAGCCAGCCGATTCCCGTGGATGTGCGGGTGTTGGCGGCGACCCACGTCGACCTGGAAGCGGCGGTCGAAAAGGGCACTTTTCGCGAAGACCTGTATTACCGCCTCAATGTCCTGCAAGTGATCACCGCGCCCCTGCGCGAGCGTCACGGCGACGTCGCCATGCTGGCCAACCATTTCTCGCGCTTCTACAGCCAGGAAACCGGGCGACGCCCGCGCAGTTTCAGCGAAAGCGCACTGGTCGCGATGGGCAAACACCCTTGGCCGGGCAACGTCCGTGAGCTGGCCAACCGCGTGCGCCGTGGCCTGGTACTGGCCGAAGGACGACAGATCGAAGCCGTTGATCTGGGCTTGCAGGGCGAGCAGGCAATTGTTACGCCGATGGCTACACTGGAGGATTACAAGCACCGCGCCGAACACCAGGCGCTGTGCGATGTGCTCAACCGACACAGCGACAACCTGAGTGTTGCTGCCCGTGTACTGGGAGTTTCCCGGCCGACGTTCTACCGGTTGCTGCACAAACACCAGATCCGCTAGGGCGGGTAAACCGAAAAGCCCCGCAACGACCCTTATCGTTGCGGGGCTTTTCCCTGTGTGGCGATCAGAAGTAGTAAGGGAATTTAAGGCTGAAGGTAAAGTCCGGCGCATCGTCGGTCATGCCGATGGCCAGGTTGGGCACGATCGTCAGGTTCGGCGTGGCGGCAATGGTCATGCCGACGTTGAAGTAGCCGGCGTTGGCATCGCTGGAGACCACCGATTGCCAGTCGCCGCCGTCAGGCTTGAGTTTGCTCTTGCGCTGGATCAGGTCGGAGACCGAGAACGACATACTCATCTTCTCGTTCAGTGCAAACGCCACGCCGACGCCGAGTTGGAAGCTGTCGCCGAGGGCGACCTTGCCGCCGACTTTCTGGTTGACGTCGCTGCTGATGTCGTCGAACGAACCTTCAAAGTTGTGGGTGTAGGAAAGCGAACCAAACAGGACGGCCGGATCGAAGGTCTTGACCAGGGAGATGCCCGGTGTAATCGACCAGACGCCGTTACCCGTAGGCAAATTCTCGGGTACATAAAGGTTGGTGTTGTTTGCCGATTGCACCAGCTTGATCCCGAACGGCTCCTTGCCCGTCGGCGCCTTGACCCGCACCGACACTACCGCATCCGGCAGCGAAGGGGTTTCGTCGAGGAACTTGTAGGACACACCAAAGTTGACATCACCAATGGTCGGGTCGCGAGACACCGACTCCTCGGACGTCGAGGTGCCGCTGCCGCCGTTGGCGCCGCCGGACTGGTAGGTCGATTCGCGGTACACCACCGGCACGTTGACGTCGAACTGCCAACGGTTGTCGACGTTGTAGCGGCCGGTCAGGTCCAGGGTCCAGTTGTCGGACTTGATGCGGTCCAGGTTGATATTGCCGAGGAAGATCGAGTCTAGCGCCAGGAAACCGTTGAGGGTCAATTGGCGCGCGTCATAACGCGCGTAGGTGATGCCGGTTTCAAAGCTGAAGTTGCCGTTGCCGAAAAAGCCGCTGGCTTCGTTATAGAGGTTGCTCACACTTTGCGCGGGCGCCGAATCGTCCTTGAGCGCCTGGCCGTAGGAACTGCCGCCGCCCCCCGCACCGCCGGATGCTGCTGCCGCCCCCGTACCGGCAACGGTGGCGCCGCTGGCCTTCTGGAAGTCTGCCGGGGATTTGGCCAGGCGTTTCGGCGCCGGCGTTGCCGGCTGATCCTCAACCTGGCGCACTCGCTGCTCCAACACGGCCAAGGCTTTTTGCTGCACTTCGTACCGCTGCTTGAGTTGCAAAAGTTCCTGTTTGAGGGTCTCGATATCAGCGTCTGGCGCGGCATACAACATGGATGCGGGCAAGAGCGTACTTAAACAGACCACCGCACGTAGCGATAACGATCGATGCATGAAATAAGCCGTCCTTTTCTAATGCGAAAGTGTCGAGGGTCAGCGTAGTTCAATAACCGAGTGCGCGTAGGCCTTTGAGTTGATCCAGGTTGCAGTTCAGCGCTGGGTTGTTCAGTGCGTTATTGCCCATCACCACACTGAGCTGGGTCATGTTGTTGACCAAGTTGCCGTTGCCGGTCAGCAGAATCGCCTGGCCCACATTGCCGCCGCCAATCTGCTGGAGGCTGTTGCCTTGGTTGTTCTTGGCTTGAATCGCCATTTGCAGGCCGCCGTTTTTCGCCGAAACGGCGATATCACCTGCCGCGCTTGTGCTCCTGACGACTCCGCCTGCGAGGAGGACTTCCCCGGATTGCACGACATTGGCGGGAGCGAAGCCATTTTCAGTCACGCTGATACCGACATTGTTGTAGGCCGTGTTGCCATCGCCGGCGGCGCGTACGCTTTGCGTCACGCCCTGGCCGCTGCCCAAACCAGCGCCCCCGGTCACCGTGCCGGTGCCGGGGCCTTGGCCAGTGCCCGTACCCGAAGAGCCGTAGGTGTGTACATAAAATTGCGGGGTGACAGTGGAGGAGTCGACCTGCATGTTGGCCGTGCCGGTGATGATGTTTCCGGCGGCATCTTTGAAGGTGCTGCTCATGACAATGCCAAAGCTGATGATTCGCCCCGGCATCACATAACGGCCGCGCAGCTCGGCCATTTCCGAATCCTTGAGTTCAATCGGTTTGAACGCCGATGAAGCATAAGCGGGCATTGAGGCTGCCAGGCACATGACCGTCAGCCAACGGTAAGTGTTCATCTTTTGCTCCTGGAGCGTCCTGCCCCTTATTGCGCTTCTTAGAAGAAGTCGCTTTGGATGAAACCGAAGTCCATCAGCTCGGCATCGCCTATGGGCCTGAACTCATTCAACTGGTTCTTGGCGGTCAACGGCAGGGGCGGGTCGAGCAGAGCGTTGGCCTTGTCGTAACCCTCACCCAGCACGGCGAAGACGATGCCATTCCAACCTTTGACGAAATCATCGTGTGAGTAGCGTTTATGGCCCAGCACCGGGTCGCCGATATAGACCCAGTCCTTGTCAGAACGCTGCAGTACCACGAAGTGCTTGTAGCCACGAATCTCCAGCAGCACCACCACAGGGATCTTCAAGGTCGCCAGGGTATCTGGCCCGATCTTGTAGCCCCGGGCGCGCATGTTGATGCTTTCGAGGTAGCGCTTCATGTCCAGCATGGAAAAACCCTGGGTACGCACCAGGTCCTGGTCGGCGTTGACCAGCATGCCTTTGATCACGTGTTCTTCGTCTACGTCGAGCCAATAGCCCTGGCGCAGGATGGTGGCGAGTGCCGCAGCACCGCAGCTGAAATCGGTTTTCTGTTCCACCAGGTTGGCGAACTTGCGTTCCCGGATACTCTCGACCTTCTTGTAGATGACTGCACCGCCAGGCATGGCGGAGATCGCCATGGTGCCTGCCCAGGTCGGGCCGGTGAGCAGCATCAAGAGGGTGAGGGTCGCGAGGCGCATGATCGTATGACCTGTTGGACACTTGAATAAGAAAAAGGGGCCTTGTTGCCAAGGCCCCTTGTTGCATCAGAAGCGAACGCCGCTTTGGCAAACGCTGCAACCTTGGCCTACAGACAGGCTGTTGCTGCCTTGGTTGCCGGCACCGGATTGCAGGTTCACACCTACGTTACCGGAGTTGCGGTTAACCGCGTTGTCGAGGCTGGAGTTGTTCGACACGTACTGAGGTTTGCCGTGATGGCCATACCCGCTGACTGCGGTGTTGAGGTAGCTGTTGCCAAGCGAGTTTTGCTCGGTGTTGGCGGCCGCTGCGATGTTTTTGCCATCAGCCGTGGTGATTGCCAGGTTGTTTTTACCCTGGCTGCCTTGACCGGCCTGACCGTTGTAACCCAAGTTGCCGGAGTTGCCGTTGAGGGAGTTATCCAGCGATGCGTTGTTTTGGGTGCCTTTGTTGACGAAGTTGTTCAGCGCGCTGTTTTGATTGACGTCGACCACGGCGAACACAGTTGCAAAGTCACCTTTGGCGCTGGAGATGGCGGCAGAGTTGTCTGCTTGGAGGCCAGTGCCGGCTTGGTTGTTGACCCCGACGTTACCGCTGTTGCCGCTCACCGAGCCATCGGCAGAGGCGTTATTTTCGGTGTTGGTGTCGTCGAATTTGTTGCCACCACTGTTTTGCACATCGGTCACCACCGAGGCAACTACACCGGTTGGTTGAGGCGCAGGGTGCCAGCCACCACCTGCTTGAGCAGCAGCAGCCATGAGTGCGGCGAGAGCGAAAACCATTGGTTTCAGAGCCATTTGAGGTTTCATGGTGTTTCTCCTTGCTTCTAATTAGTTGGTTAAGTGTTGGTACGGTCTAACTAGTGCTACCAAGCAGTTACTTGATAGTGATGCCCAGGGTGTTAGCCACTCGGTTCCCCACCCCTGCACTCTGGTTCACCTGAATCACTCCTCGGCTGCCTGTGAAGGCCTGGTCGCTTGTCACGACCTGGCGGCTGCCAGTGGTGGGGGTGAGCCCTGAGTCGGTTGCCAGCGTCGTCGTGTTCTGTTGCAACAGGACGCTGTCGTCGATGCTTTGCGGGCCAGGGTTGACGCTGATCCGCACCGCATTGACTGATTGGTTATTGGCCCCGGCGGACTGGTTGATACCCAACATGCCGTTGCCATTGGTAAAAGAGTTGCCCTCGATCGTTGCCTTGGCGTTCAGAGAGGGATCGACCTTGCCGTCCATGTTCTGGATATTGCTCGTGGTGGCCTGGCCACCGAGCGCAACGGCGCGGTTGTTGGCCGTTTGCTGCTGGTTGCCCGCGGCCTGGTTGATCATTACGTTGCCGCTATAGTCTTTGCCGCTGTTGTTGATGACGGCGGTGTTGTCGGCCATCGCCGAGGCGCTGCCCAGCAGGGCTAGGATGAGCAGGGAGCGTTTCATTGTTTGCCCCCCATCATGCCGCCAAGGTTGTTCAGGGGCGCCAAGCCACGCTGGATCGAGTCGCTGATCTGCCCACCCATGCCGCCACTGCTGGCGCCACTGCGGCTGGCGGCTGCGCCAGCGCCGAGCGTGGACATGCTGTTTTGCGTGGCACTCAAGCCGGAGAGGTTGCCGTTGGGCTGGAGGGAGCGGGTGATGCTCAAGCCGCTGCTGACGTTGCCGAAGTCGCGGTCGCTCAGTTCGCCGGAAAGGGCGTCATGGATTTCGCGGCTGGGATTGACGTTGGCGGTTTGGGGATAAGGATCAGGACCGAACGATGCGCGACCCGCCATGTGCGCTTGCACATTGCGCCCGGTCACGATAATGCCGTCGCCTGCCAGGGTCGGAGCACTGATGCCAACGCTGAGTACACAGCTGATCAGCAGTACGTTCATCGAACCTTGAGTGAATGTGATCACGGCGGCATTCCTTATTCTTCGCGCTGACCCTAAACAGCGCTGTAAGGGATAGAGCAGAAGCCGTGCCGCTTTTTAATTATTGTTTTTATTCAATGAGTTGTAGTTGGTGCGCGAAAAAATCGCGGCCGTGCTGTTTCAGCGCTGAGACAGTCGCCGTTCAGCCGGGCATACCCGGCCATGACTGAAGCGCTTCACCTGGCTGTATCAGTGGCGTAACACTGCCGATGACAAAATGATGAATCCGCCCAGCGTGGGCGGCACAGAGGAGGGGTGTGTTTCAAAAATGGACACCGCAGGCACAAAAAAGCCCTGGCCTGCCGGCAGGGCTTCAGCCTTTCGGCGTTTTACGCGGAATGGAATTCAGCACAGGATTGCCATCCTGGTTCTGCGTCAGGTACACCGGCAAAACCTTGGGCAGCGAGGGGACGAGGTTGTTGACCTCATTGATGTTGTAGATACCGCCAATACGGATCGTGCCGGTATTGGCATCGGCCAGCATCACCGCTTTTTTCAGGTAGCGGTTGATTAATGGCAGTGCGTCGGCGAGCGCCAGGTTGTCGAGCACCAGCTTGCCCTGGCGCCAGGCCAGGGCCGTGTCATTGGGGTTGAACGCGTTGATCCGCGGGGTCGCATCGCCCTGGCGGTAACTGGCCTGCATTCCCGGAGTCAGCGGCACGCTGCCGTGCACCCGGTCGCTGGCGATCTGTACCGAACCTTCAAGCAACATCACGCGGACCTGGTCTTCATACTTCCAGACGTTGAACTGCGTGCCCGTCACCCGTACCTGACCGTCGCCGGCCTGCACGATAAACGGATGGGCGCTGTCATGGCTGACCTTGAAGAAGGCCTCGCCTTTTTTCAGGGTGACCCGACGCTGGTCCTTGTAGTTACTGTAGACCAGCTCGGTGCCGAGGTTCAGTTCCACTTGGCTGCCGTCGTCCAAGGTCACTTGGCGCAACCCGGCGGGTGCCTCGAAGCGCTCATAGGAGCTCGGCAACCAACCCGCTTCCCAGCCGGTAAACGCCGCCAGTGGCAAGGCCGCCAGGCAGATTGCCGCCGCTACCGCGTAATTGCGCAGGCGGTGGCGGGGAGCGAAGGGCACGACGACCGACGCGGGTTCGTGGCGTGGCAGGTGGTCGGCAACGTCCCAGATCTCCAGCATCGCCGCGTATTCAAAGGCGTGCAGTGGATGGGAATCATGCCACTGTTCAAAAGCCTGACGCTCGACGGGTGTACAGTCGTGCGCATGCAAGCGCATACACCAATGCGCGGCGGCGTCGGTGATGGCGTCATATTCGGCTTCTGAAAGAGACTTTTCTGTCATTTAAACGTCCTGATTTCCCACATTCTAACCTCCCGAGGAGGGGGCGAGAACTGCCATCACCGTGATTGCACGACAATTGGAACTTATTCTCGTTTGAATGCACCTAAGCGTTTAGGACATTCCCACAATGGAGTACGAAAATGCTGAAGAAAACCTTAGTCGCCCTGTGTGCAACTTCCGCGCTGCTCAGCGCTGGTGCGGCCCTGGCCGATAAGCCGGGGGCGGGCTGGATCACCATCGAAAAAGCCATTGAAGTGGCCAAGACCAAGGCCGGTTACGTTGAGGTCTATGCGGCCGAAGCGGACGACAATGGCTATTGGGAAGTCAAAGGGCGCAAAGCCGATGGCACCGTGTACGAAGCCCGTATCGATGGTGCCTCCGGCAATATCCTGCGCGACCAGAAAGACTGATAGACCCCACGGGGCAGGGTCAGTCCAACTGCCTGCCCACGTGGGTAATCAGGTATGTCACCGAGTCCGCATTCGCCAGGATGATGTCCAGCCGGCGGTCCGGATCGCTCATGAACGTTTGCCGGGCATCGTCGAGTGTCCTTGCGCCTGTGAGGTGCAGTACCTTGTCACGGACTTTGGCCGAGCCGGTCTGGCCAAGGTCCTCCCAGCGCTGGGATAAATCATCCCAGGACTTGAACAGCATGGTTGCAGGTGTCAGTACGGACAGCGCTGTGCTCTGGACGTTGCTGAGGGTCGTGTACTTTTTCAGGCTGTCTGGAGTGCCGCGGCTGATCAGATCCAGAAAGGGGTGCGGAGCGTCCATGTAGGCAATGTCTTCGGTCTGCGAGACCAGATGGCTCATCTCATGAATCAGGGTGGTGGCTCGTACGTGGTCATCGATGTCGAAAGGGGCGTTCAGGTTTCCCGCGTAGTAGCGGTTCATGCCCGGATCGAAGAACAGGTTCAGCAAATAGATATTCCGCTCGGCATCATCAGGTATTACAAAAGCCAGGGTTTTATTGGCGCTCCAGCGGGCTTCGCCACACACGAATCGGCCCGAATCCATCCTCAGCAGATCGTCGGCACTCAGCCCGTTCTCGATTTCCCTGACACGTGCACGTATTTTTTCCACTTGATCAGGGCTGAACATGAGAATCCCGAACATCTCGTTCAGAATGCGCCCAACCCTCGAATTGGGGTCGCGTCGGGGTGCAAAAGCGGCGAGGTTGCGCCCGCAGGTAATGGTGTAATACAGCGCGATGTTGAGTGCCCGGTCGATGTGCAGCCCTTTGTCCAGGTCCAACCCGCGAATGGCCGGCAGCCCTTGCGCTTCGATATTGATGGACGCCCCCAGGACTCGCCGGGTAACGGCCTGCTGGTGCAAGCGCGACAGCGTCGGCCCGAAACGCGGCTCACGCAGGGACAGGTCCAGCACCCATTGGCCCTGTGCGTTGCGTTCGACATAGGGCCCCAACTCCCGGGCAAGGCTCACCCGCCAGTACCTGCCGCTTCTTGCGACCGGGTAGACCCTGCCCGCCACGGGCACATAAGTACGGTGGTTGACCGGTTGGGTGTACACCTGGGTGTGCGGGTCCAACGGCAGGTCTGTGAGCGCCACTGCCACATCCTCAAACCGGCGCAGCTGCGTGCGCAGGGGATCTGTCATGTCCAGGCGGTCAGCCGTGATGGCCGGTGCGGGGCCTTCCGCAGCGGCGGGTGTGTCGGGCACAGGATCAGGGGACATCGACTCATCGAGCTGCTTTCGCAGTGACGCCAGCGACGCGACACCCTGGATAAACAGGCGCAGGCCTTCGCCAAAGTGCTGCTCTTGCAATTGCTCGGCAGAGGTTTGGAACAGTTTGTAGCTGCGCCACACCACCAACGGGTACATGAGCTTGCCTGCAATGAACTGCAGCGACACGGGAATGCCTTCGCGAAACAGGCTGATGATGCCATGCCACTGGTGCTTGCCGGCTTTTTCGAACTGGCAGGCAAGCATCCTGATCAACTGCTCGGCATTGTCGTGGAACACCTGTCGCAAGAGGTGGCCCCTGATCGGATTCGAGGCCAGGCCGATGCGTTCGGCGGCATCCTCTTTGTCTGCAGCGCCGCTTGCCGATGCCTGGAAAAAATGGCGGAAGGTTGCCTGATCGGGATCGCCCATCTGGCTGATGACCCAGTCCTGCAACGGGCCGTCGCTGCTGATGTCTTCCAGGAGTTTTTCCGGCGTGCCGTACTCCTTTAGAACGTTCATCGGGGAGTACGGCGCGTAGAGTACCAACGGGCCCGTCGCACCGTCCTTCGGGCCTATTAAGTAGACGCCGAGCACCTTCGAGGGCGTCGCTCCGGCCGTGATCATCAGTTCCAGGGGGCGGATCATCGCCGTGGCACCGCTGACGGCGTCCCGGGCAACGGCGTCGGGCATGTCGAAGATCTGCTGGATAAACCCCCAGGCCGACACGCTCAGGCGTTCTTCGAGTTTTTCTTCATGGGCGTGGCGTAGCACCTGCCAGGGCAATTGCTGGCAAAACAGATCGCGGCGCTTGCGGGCGTCGTCGGTGTCGGCGGTCAAGTGGGTGGTGAGCAGCGCACTGAAGGTTGTGCTGATATCCAACTGACGCACCAGTTGCACCACCGCACTGCCATCCAATGATGTGGGTAAGGGCCTGCTGCCGCGCGCTTTGGGGGTGAGGTCAGCGGGCCGCAGGTCTGGCAGGTGGCGCATGGCGAAATCG
Organism: Pseudomonas sp. CBZ-4; assembly: GCF_000346755.1. Taxonomy (GTDB): domain Bacteria; phylum Pseudomonadota; class Gammaproteobacteria; order Pseudomonadales; family Pseudomonadaceae; genus Aquipseudomonas. The sequence goes on from NZ_ANNV01000164.1 coordinate 93,848, forward strand.
GTCAGGCTTTGCGGGTGCCCATTGAGGACCACCCGTGCAGGGATCAGGATGTCTTCCGGGTCCAGCGCATCATCCGGGTAGCGCGCCTTGAGCAGCGCCGTCAGCGTGCCTGCCACGTGTTCGCGCAAGTTTGGCAGGCCATGCAGGTAGTCCTGGTTGTCCGGCGCGCTGAGGCGGTACTGCTCAAGCAGTTCGGCGTGCAGCAACTGGTCCCCGATCGAGGCCATCCCCAGCCACACCGGTAGCGTATGTTGCTGGACAATGGCGCTGGCGATGGCTTTTGCCCTGCCGATATTTGACGGTGCCATTCGCCGCAACACGTCATCCAGGCGCTCCTGCAGTTGCGTCGGCGCCAGCGACATCGAGAGCCAGTGGTCGATGGCATCCAGGTCACGCCGGAAGTTGCTGTGCAGGCAGTGTTCGAGGAAATGCCCGTCGATGCGTTGCAGCGGCCCCAGGTGGTAGGTCTGATGGGGGGCGCCGAGGCTGATGGGCAAGTTCTGCAACAGGGCCATGCGCCGTTCACCGTGGTTCAGGCGCTGCTTGAGCGATTCAAGCAGGTCGGTCAACGAGGCGAACGGTTCATAGCCGGATTGAGGGGTCCACAGCACGACCGCGCCCGAGAGCTGGGGATCGAGGCCGCCGCGTTCAGTTAGTACAAAACAGTTGGCCAGGGGCTCGGGGGTTGGGTCCGCGTTGACGGTCAGTGTCAACTCGAAGGCGTCCGGCAGGAAGCCTTGATAACCGTGGCGCTTGTCGCGCGTCATGCTGTCGGGGCGCAGCACGGTGTCCAGAATCGCAAAGTGGTGCGGGCTCAGGGTGTGGTTGAGCAGGCGCAGTTCGGCTTCGCTGCGCAGTCCTTGCATCAGGGCGTTGATCATGTCCGCGCCATGACTGTCCAGAAACCGACGGGGCAGCGCACGCACATCGTGTTTCAAGAAGTCGCGGCGGACCTTGCCGATGATGGCTTCGAAGACGCGGTCGTCCAGATTGTGCCAGCGCACGGAAACGCCTTTTTGGGGGGCGCGGTAATAGCCGATGTGCGGCGTTTTGCGGATCGCCCCGTCGGCGTCGGCCAGGTGCTGGATGAAATACTCGACCATGTTCAGCGACGACTGCGGAGCACGATCCTCAAGGTCTCGCGCCTCGGTAGCGTAGGTGTTGACGTGGACGTCACTGGCATCCTGGTACAAGAACTGCGCCTTTATTTCTTCGTTCAAGGCTTTTGTGGCCATGCTGCGCAGGGTCGGGTGCCCGGCCCGTTGCGCGACCATGCGCTCTTCGTGCGGGTGCAGTGCGGCCAGGTGCAGTTTGGCGCGCTCGGCCTGCACGGTGGATGGCCGGCCATTGCCGCTGGTGACCGGGTGCAGGCTCCAGCGCCCGGCGGTGTCAAGCTTGAGCAGGCGGCTGTCGAGCATGTGGCGGATGTCCAGCGAACAGTCGAGCAACGCCGTCAGGTCCACCGTGCCATTGCTGCGGCGATAGAGCGCGAGTGCGTGCTCCAGGTTGCTCAGTTGCTTGGCGTGAATGTCGCTGACCATCTCGCCAAACACACTGCCCTCAAACGGCAGCCCGCGGATATGCAGGTTTTTCATGGCGAGGTACAGGCTGCGCTCGTCCAATGACAGGTAATTGAGCAACTCGTCCTGGTAGTGGGCAGCGTCAAGCATGCTCAACAAGGTTTTGTTCAGGTCGTCGACGTCTTTGAGTACCTGCAACCCCCGCGATTGGGTGTAGAGGTACGCGTGCTGGTCGCTGATCAAGAGGGTTGCGGCCAGTTCCACAGAGTGCTGATAAGGCGCGGAAAGACTGACTTTTTCGATACGCAAGGTGTCATGCCACGCGCTGCGCTCAGCCTGGCTGGGGAGGAAGATGGCCAGCAGGTTGCGGGCTTCCGTGGCCGAGACAATCCCTTCGCGGCTCTGACGCTTGAGCAGCAGATCCTTGCGAAACTTATCGCTCATGACTTGGGTAAACAGGTCCATGCGCGACTGCCCCGAAGGCGACTTGTTTCGGCCGAGGGGTTCGTTCCACCAGGTCTGCAACAAGGCGTTGAGCAGTTTGGAGAGGATTCCGGCGGTTTGCTGGACCAGGCCCTCCCAGCGCGCCACGTCTGTTTTATGCTGGGCCTCGGTAAACCGGCTTTTGTCATGTTTCGGGTTGCTGAAGGTGCGCGTGCGGTTGGCCGGCCATGCCTGGTTCACGTAGTACTGCAGCACGGTTTCCCCCAGGCTTGCCGACTCAACCCAGCGCATGACACCGTTACCATTGTGATTCGTCGTCGGTATGAAACTGTTGACCCGGGTGTCTCGATGGTCAAGGTCGGGGAAGTCGGCGAGCCTGAACACATCAAGCACTCCCTCCATCATTTCCGGCAGTGTCGGGATCGTGCGCAACTCGTCTAGCATGCGTTGCACGTTGTCCGCCTGGTTGGCCTCAAGGGTGGTTTCCTGGTCTTCGAATACCCCGCCTTTGATGGTTGCTGTGGTCAGGGTGAAGGGGCTGCCGTGGTCAAACGTGTTGCGCTGTTCTATTGATAAAAATCTAATTAATTCAGTATTTTGCGATGGTATTTTCAAGCGTTCTGTAATGTTTGAAAGGCATTCGGCCCGGTTGAGGAAAACCTCCAGACCGGCGTAAGGCGTATAGAGGACCGCCTTCTTGTCGCCAGGGGTAGGGCTCATCATGAAAGCGCCGGCCAAGGGTATTTCCGGCGTGCCCGGCCGACTTATATTCAGTGTCTCGACGACCATCGGTACGGTGCGGTCGCTGCGTCCTTCATGGCTTGCGGTATAGACCGTGTCCAGCCAGTTGATATCTTCGAGGGCCAACCCCAGTGCGCGCTCCCGTTCGGTCGGTTGCTTTCTGGTAATCGGGCGTTGGTACTCATCAAAAAAATACGGGGGGTTCAGGCTGGTCATGGGCTGCTCTCCGTCTGGGCCAAAGTGGCACTGGGTTGAGCGGCAGGTTAGGCGGGAGGGATGGCGGTGCGGGGGTAGATAACTGCTGCCAAAACCACCGGGCTGGCAAACGTCGATTGACAGCAGGCGGCGGGCGCGTTGTTTAATCACGGGCCTGGGTTTCTCGTCTTGTCGCGCCTTCCAATCATAAAATCGGAGCTTCAGATGTCTACGCCGTCCAAGATAATCGAGGGTTCTCGTCTGTCCATCGCGTTCACTGAGTTGGCGCAGTTGCTGCAACAGGTGTTTGTGCACCACGGCACTTCGCCCGAGGTGGCCGCAATCCTCGCCCACAACTGCGCCAGCGCCGAGCGCGACGGCGCCCACAGCCATGGCATTTTTCGTATTCCCGGCTATATCAGCACCCTGGCCAGCGGCTGGGTGAATGGTCGGGCAGTGCCCCAGGTCACGGATGTGGCCTCAGGATTTGTGCGGGTAGATGCCGGCAACGGTTTTGCCCAGGTGGCGCTTGAGGCTGCCCGCCCGTTATTGGTGGAAAAGGCCCGCAGCGCCGGTATCGCGCTGTTGGCGATCCACAACTCCCATCATTTCGCCGCCTTGTGGCCGGATGTCGAACCCTTCGCCGAACAAGGCCTGGTGGCATTGAGCGTGGTCAACAGCATGACGTGCGTGGTGCCCCATGGCGCCGACCGGCCGCTATTCGGCACCAACCCGATTGCTTTCGCCGCGCCCCGTGCCGATGGCTTGCCGATCGTATTTGACCTGGCGACCAGTGCCATCGCCCACGGGGATGTGCAAATCGCCGCGCGCAAAGGCGAGCGCCTGCCACCGGGCATGGGCGTCGATGGCCTGGGCCAACCGACGCAAGACCCTAAGGCGATCCTCGAAGGCGGTGCCTTGTTACCGTTTGGCGGGCACAAGGGCTCGGCGCTGTCGATGATGGTCGAGTTGCTGGCGGCGGCGTTGACGGGGGGCAATTTCTCGTTCGAATTCGATTGGTCGGATCATCCCGGCGCGCGTACGCCCTGGACCGGGCAATTGCTGATCGTGATCGACCCCAGCAAGACCAGTGGCCAGGTGTTCGCCGAGCGCAGCCAGGAACTGGTGCGGCAGATGCATGCGGCGGGGTTGCGGAGGCTGCCGGGGGATCGGCGTCATCGCACGCGGGCGAAGTCCGAGCAAGAGGGGATTGTGGTGGATGCCGACGACTTGCACCGCCTGCGGGCGCTGGCAAGCGGCTAAAAAAAGGCTGCGCCCAGGGCACAGCCGGTTGTACTCAGTTGCGACGGCCCAGCAGCAGGCCGACCACCAGGCCGAAGCCTGCGGAAATCGCCACGGTCTGCCAAGGGTGGCCACCGATGTAGGTTTCGGTGGCATCCACCACCGGCTTGCTGCGCTCGCGCACGCTGGACACCGAGTCCAGGGCTTGCTTGAGCTTGATGGCGACCTGTTCGCGCAGGGTTTCACCTTCTTCACCCACCAGCGCGGCGCTGCTTTTCAGCAGTTTGTCCGACTCTTCGATCAACGCCGTCAGTTCACTGAAGGCTTGATCCTTGATTTGTTCCTCGACAGCTTGGGCGGCAGTTTTGCGGGCCATGGGGTGACTCCTTGCAAGTGAATGTGACAGTGAACAATGGAGTGTCGGGCGTCGGCAAAAGTTGCAGTTTTTTTCCCGGCCGGCGCTTTTGCGCTAAATCCGAATCAGGAAAATTCGACCTACAGTGTAAGATGTCGCCTATTTGTGCAGCAGGTAATTCAACATGAGCTTCAATCTGGCCAACAAGACCCTCGCCGAACGCGCCGAGCTGGAAGATGAAAAGTCCCGCCTCTATGACCTGTGGCAAACCAACCTGGGCAAGGCCAAGGGCGAAGCGGCGCGGTTGTTCGGCGAGCGCGCCAAGCGCAAGGGCAAGTGGGCCGAGTGGGTGCGCGCGGAACTCGACGGCATGTCGCCGCCGGAGTTCTCCAACATGGTGCGCAGTGAAGTCAACAAGTTGATGGCGGCGGCCAAGTAAAGCTCGCCACGATCGCCTCACGCACCTTGCGCAACAGCGGGTCCAACTGCGCCTGGGTGCGCCAGCCCAACTCCACCGGGTAACGCGGCAGCGCCAGCGGGCAGGGCAATACCCGCAGGCCGGTCATTTCGGCGATGGCCTGGGCCGCATGCCCGGGAATGGTCGCCACGGCCTGGCTGCCCTTGAGCAGAAACGGCAACGCGGCGAAGTGGCTGGTGGAGGCGCAGACGTGCCGGCTCAACCCTTGCGCTGCCAGCCCCTCATCGGTAATCCCGATAAAGCCGCCGGACGACACCAGCACATGCTCGCGCGTGACGAACTCGTCCAGGTCAATGCTTGCCTGGTCCGAGTCCAGCAGGCAACGATAATCCCCTTCACCCAGCACCTGGCGGCTTAACCGACCCTGGGCAAAACCGCCCGCCGTAATTGCCAGGTCCAGGCTGCGGTCGAGCAGGGCGGCAGCGACGATCTGGCTGTGGGTCTGGCGGAAGATCACCCGCAGCTTGGGGGCCCGCTGTGCGATGGCCGCCATCAGCCGGCGCCCGTAGGCGATCTCGAAGTCATCGGACAGGCCCAGCACCACCGACCGTCCCTCGTATTGCTGGTTATCCGGATTGACCATGGCCAGGCTCTGCCGGCAACGGGCCAGCGCCTCACTGATCACCGGTCTCAACTGGTTGGCCCGCACGGTGGGCGCCAAGCCGCGCCCGGTGCGCACGAACAACGGGTCGCCATATACCACGCGCAAGCGCCGCAGCCCTGCGCTGATGGCCGATTGCGTCACCCCCAGGCGCAACGCCGCGCGGCTGGCGCTGGATTCATCGTGCAGGGCTTCGAAGGTTTTCAGCAGGTTGAGATCGATCTTGTCGATATTCATTTGGCTCATATCATTCAGCACTGAAGTGGGCTTTATTCATGATCGCGGTGAGCGGGAGAATGGGCAACCCCCACTATCCGGAGTGATCGAGATGCCTGTTTCCACAGTAGCGGCCCTGCAAATCGGAGCCTTGCCCGGCGGCAAGGCTGAAACCCTGGCGCAAATCCTCGGCTATGAAGACGAGATCCTGCGCAGCGGCGCGCAACTGGTGGTGATGCCCGAGGCGTTGCTCGGTGGTTATCCCAAAGGCGAAGGGTTTGGCACACAACTGGGTTATCGCCTGCCGGAAGGTCGTGAAGCCTTTGCGCGGTATTTCGCCAACGCCATCGATGTGCCGGGCGCCGAGACTGAGGCCTTGGCCGGCCTGGCGGCGCGCACCGGTGCCAGCCTGGTGATTGGCGTGATCGAGCGCAGTGGCAGCACGCTGTATTGCACCGTGTTGTATTTCGAGCCCACGGGCGGCCTGGTGGCCAAGCACCGCAAACTCATGCCCACCGGCACCGAACGTCTGATCTGGGGCAAGGGCGACGGCTCGACCTTGCCCGTGCTCGACAGCGCAGTTGGGCGCATCGGCGGCGCGGTGTGCTGGGAAAACATGATGCCGCTGCTGCGCACGGCGATGTACGCCAAGGGCGTCGAGGTGTGGTGTGCACCCACGGTGGACGAGCGCGAGATGTGGCAGGTGAGCATGCGCCATGTGGCCCATGAAGGGCGCTGTTTTGTGGTGAGCGCGTGCCAGGTGCAGGCGTCTCCTGCGGCGTTGGGAGTGGAGATCGCCAACTGGCCGGCGCAGCGTCCGTTGATTGCCGGTGGCAGCGTGATTGTCGGGCCGATGGGCGATATTCTGGCGGGGCCATTGGTGGGCGAGGCGGGGTTGTTGACGGCACAGATCGACACCGACGAGTTGGTGCGCGCGCGGTATGACTATGACGTGGTGGGGCACTACGCCCGGCCGGATGTGTTCGAGTTGGTTGTAGATGAACGCGCCAAACCGGGCGTGCGCTATATCACTGACTGAAACAGAGATTAAAAAAGTGGGAGCTGGCTTGCCTGCGATAGCGGTGTATCAGCCAAGGATGTGCAAGCTGACACACCGCTATCGCAGGCAAGCCAGCTCCCACATTGGATTTTTATTGGCTGGGGGATTGGGATTTCAGCCATTGCTCGCGGGTCATTTCCCAAATGTCCCGTGGGAATGTTCCTTCCACAAACTCGCCTTCATCGGTCCTGATCAATCGCATTCCCTCACGCTCGGAAATCCGCCGCGATCCCAGGTTCGGCGCCGCCTTCGGCACCCGCAACAGCGGCCGCTCCAGCACGCCAAACCAATAGTCGGTCACCGCCGCACTGGCTTCGCTCATCAGGCCTTGCCCCTGCCACTGCGGGCCAAGCCAGAAGCCGCGATGGTTATCCACTTCATCCATCAGGCTGACATTGCCGATCAACTGCTCCGGCGCGCTTTTCAGGCGGATCGACCAGTGCCATTCCTCGCCCCGGGCCATGGCGGGCAGGGCGACGTGTTGCAGGTAGTCGAGGGCGCCGTCGGCCGGGTAGGGCCAGGGCACCAGGGCGTTGAGGTAACGCACCACTTCCCAGTGGGGGAACTGCTGCTGGATGCCCGCGGCGTCGTCCAGGGTCAGCGGGCGCAGGATCAGGCGTTCGGTGAACAAGGTGGGTTGCATGGCAGTTACCAGGTGGCGGTGTTCGGCAGGTCCAGGGTGCCACGGTCGACAAAGCGCAGGGTGCCAAACAGGCCGCCCGCCAGTTTGCCCCGCAGCACGTAGGGCAGGTTGTTCAGGCTTTGGGTCTGGCTCAGGCCCAGGGTCTGGCGCAACACGGAAAATGCGGAAACGCTGACAGGAACCAGCAGGACGGTTTCGGAAAAACGCGCGATGCTCCCGGTCTGGTCACTCACGCCCGACGCCAGCGGGCGCCCGTTGACCTCCAGGTCCAGGGCCACGCCGTTGTAGTCGATTGCCGTTTCATTGGGGTTCTGTACCCGCAATTTCACGGCAAAGCGCACTTCCAGGTCCTGGCTTTGCAGGGGCTCGATGCCCACCACATTGATATTCACCGGGTCACGGTTGGGGAACAGCGCGCAGGCGCTCAGGGTCAGCAGCAGTAACGATAGAACCATGAGCTTGCGCATAAAACCTGTTCCTTATTTCGTGGCGTCCGGGTCCTGCATCACTTTGAGGGTAGAGGACTCTGGATCAAATTCATCTTCGTGCAGTTCTATGAACTCTTCCGGCAGGAAAATGTTCAGCAGGATTGCACAGAATGCGCCCACGGTGATCGGCGATTCGAAGATGTTGTGCAGCGCCTTGGGCAGGTCGCGCAGCACTTCCGGCACGGCGGCGACGCCCAGGCCCATGCCCAGGGAGATCGCCACGATCAGCACGTTGCGCCGGTGCAGGCCGGCTTCGGCGAGGATCTTGATCCCGGCCACCGCGACGGTGCCGAACATGATCAGGGTGGCGCCACCGAGTACCGGCTTGGGCATCAATTGCAGCACGGCACCAATCACCGGGAACAGCCCCAGCAGCACCAGCAGGCCGGCGATAAAGTAGGCGACGTAGCGGCTGGCCACGCCGGTCAGCTGGATCACGCCGTTGTTCTGCGCGAAGGTCACCATCGGCAAACTGTTGAAGGTGGCGGCCATCGCCGAGTTCAGACCGTCGGCCAACAGGCCCGACTTGATGCGCTTGATATACAGCGGGCCCTTGACCGGCTGCTGGGAAATCATCGAGTTGGCCGTCAGGTCACCGGCCGCTTCCAACGGCGAAATCAGGAAGATCACTGCCACCGGGATAAACGCTACCCAGTCGAACGAAAACCCGTACTTGAACGGCACCGGCACGCTGATCAACGGCACGTGCGGCAATGCCGCCATGTCCACGCGGCCCATCATCCAGGCCACCACAAAGCCCAGGGTCAGGCCGATGACGATGGAGCCCAGGCGCAGGAACGGGTTGCTGAAGCGGTTGAGGACCACGATGGTCAGCAGCACCAGGGCCGCGAGGCCCATGTTGCCGGCCGCACCCAGGTCGCTGGCGCCATAGCCGCCGGCCATGTCGGTGACCGCGACCTTGATCAGTGACAAGCCCATCAGGGTAATGATGGTGCCGGTGACCACCGGGGTGATCAGCATGCGCAGCTTGCCGATGAACTGGCTCAGCACCACTTCGATAAACGCGGCGAAAAAGCAGATGCCAAAGATCGTCGACAGGATCTCATCGGTGCCCCCGCCCCGGGCCTTGACCATGAACCCGGCGCTGAGGATCACGCTGATAAACGAAAAACTGGTGCCTTGCAGGCACAACAGCCCCGAACCAATCGGCCCGAACTTGCGCGCCTGCACAAAGGTGCCCAGCCCCGACACAAACAGCGCCATGCTCACCAGGTAGGGCACTTCGCTTTCCAGGCCCAGCACACCGCCGACGATCAGGGTGGGCGTGATGATGCCGACAAAACTGGCCAGCACGTGCTGCAACGCGGCAAAAATCGCGGCGGCAAAGTGCGGGCGGTCTTCCAGGCCGTAGATCAGGTCGGATTTATAACGGGGGCGGGGGGCTTGAGCGTCAGACAAAATGCGGGCTCGGGTCAGAAAATGGAGGCGCAGGATGCCAGAAACTGCCTAGCGTCAGAAGTGTAAAAAAATATTTATAAACACCCTGCATAAATCTGCCGAGCCTGCCGATACCTCGTATAGGCCCACATTCCAACCATAACAGTGGTGACCAAAGGTCCGTACGGCGCGTTGACGCTGGCTGATCGTTTCGCGGCAGGGACGCTCGCAAACACTACTTCTGAGAGCACCCCCCCCTATGTCACTTCGTCAGCTGAATATCGCCCCACGCGCGTTTCTCGGTTTCGCCTTCATTGCGTTGCTAGTGATTTTATTAGGGGTGTTTGCGGTCAACCGCATGACGCAGATACGCCAGTCTTCGGTGGACATGAGCGCCACGCAGCTACCCAGCGTCACGTCCCTGGGCATCATCACGGAAAACGTGCTGCGCCTGCGCATCCTGTCGTTTCGCGTGCTGGTCAACCGCGAGCCGGCCGCTTTGCAAGAAGCTGAAACCCGCATGAGCGCGCTGGGCGACAAGGTCAAGGCGGCCCAGGCCAGCTACGCGGCGCTGCCCGCCGGCCCCGAGGAAGCCGCGCTGTACAAAACCTTCGTCACCACCCTGGACAACTACTTCAAGGCCCAGGCCGAAATGCTGGTTTTGTCCAAGCAAGGCAAGGTCGAGGACGTGCGCCTGTTGATCAATACGCGGATCAAGGACGGCACTGACCTGATGGGCGAGCAGTTGAACAAACTGATCGCTATCAACGCGGCCGACGCCAAGGAGGCTGACGCTGAAGCCGAGCACAGTTATCAGGGCGCTATCACCGGGGTGATTGCCGTGTCGGTGGTTGCCGCCGTGCTCACGGTGTTGCTGGCCTGGCTGCTGACCCGCAGCATCGTCACGCCCTTGCGCAAAGCCGTGGAAGTGGCCGAAACCATCGCCAGTGGCAACCTGAGCAAAGTCATCGAAGACGATGGCAAGGACGAGCCGGCGCGCCTGCTCAGCGCCCTGGGCACCATGCAGGCCAACCTGCGCCAGACCATCCAGCACATCGCCGGCTCGGCCACCCAGCTGGCCTCTGCGGCAGAAGAACTGAGCGCGGTCACCGAAGAGGCGTCCAAAGGCCTGCAACAACAGAACAACGAAATCGACCAGGCCGCCACGGCGGTCAACGAGATGACGGCGGCGGTGGAAGAAGTGGCGCGCAATGCGGTGTCCACCTCCGAGGCCTCCAGCCAGTCCAACCAGGCGGCGCGTGAAGGCCGCGACCGTGTGGTGGAAACCGTCGGCGCGATCCAGACCATGACCCAGGATGTGCAAAACACCTCCGTGTTGATCGAAGGCCTGGCCACCCAAGGCCGTGATATCGGCAAGGTGCTCGACGTGATCCGCGCGATTGCCGAACAGACCAACCTGCTGGCGCTCAACGCCGCCATCGAAGCGGCGCGTGCCGGTGAGGCCGGGCGCGGTTTTGCGGTGGTGGCCGACGAAGTGCGGGCCCTGGCCCATCGCACGGCGCAGTCGACCCAGGAGATCGAGAAGATGGTCGCCGGTATCCAGAACGGCACCGGTGAGGCCGTGCAATCGATGCAGCAAAGCAATCAGCGCACGCAAACCACCCTGGAAATGGCCCGCGCCGCCGGTGTCGCGCTGGAGCAGATCACCCAGTCCATCAGCCTGATCAACGAGCGCAACCTGGTGATCGCCAGCGCTTCGGAAGAACAGGCCCAGGTGTCCCGCGAAGTGGACCGCAACCTGGTGAACATCCGCGACCTGGCGACCCAGTCGGCGGCGGGTGCCAACCAGACCAGCGCGGCGAGCCATGAGCTGTCGCGCCTGGCGGTGGATCTGAATGGGATGGTGGCCAGGTTCGTGATCTAACCGCCACTGCATAACCCTTGTGGGAGCTGGCTTGCCTGCGATAGCAACCTGTCAGTCAATGCATCATTGACTGAACCACCGCTATCGCAGGCAAGCCAGCTCCCACAGTTTTTACAGGGGTGTGTCAGTGCATCCGTGGGTTCAGGTGCAACCGCAGAAATTCGCCTTTCGAGTTCGGCGTGCAGATTTTGTAATAGATCAGGTGCACGGTGTCGGCGAACAGGTGCAATAGCGCTGCGGGAACCGGAATCACGGTCTCTTGGTCGGCGTGGGTGACGGTGACCACAATCAGCGGCTTTTCATCGGGGCCGCCGATGCACAGGCCAATGGTATCGCCGGGGGTTTGCCCTGCATAAACGGGGATGGTCACCGGCAAGGTGTTTTTATGCTGTCTGAGGTATTCATTGGTCACGCCAATCTGCGGAATACCCTCGGGAAGTATGACCTTGACCGGTGTTTCCAGCGTGGGTGCCTTTGCGGCCTTTTTTGAAGTGGGCATGTCATCTCGCTCCTGTTCAAAGGGATGTCAATGCCAATTGAAGCGAGGTTTACCAGGCCTCGCTACTGTCAGTTCTCACAGCTTGTCAGCTCTGCACAGTAGGTGTAGCGCCGCATAATCTTGTGGGAGCTGGCTTGTCGGGTCGCCGCACCGCTGCGATAGCAATCTGTCAGTCAGTACATCGCTGACTGAACCACCGCCATCGCAGGCAAGCCAGCTCCCACAGTTTTTCAGCAGTGTGTCAGTGGTTATTGCTTCCAGGCTGCGCCGTTCACCAGGTTTTTCGGCCTTTCCCCGGCCAACGCTTGCAGCAGGTTATCCACCGCACACTTGGCCATCGCCTCCCGCGTCTCATGCGTCGCCGAGCCGATATGCGGCGTTGCCACCACGTTGTTCAAGCGCAGCAACGGTGAGTCGTGACTCAGCGGCTCACGCTCGAACACATCCAGCCCCGCCGCACGAATCGTGCGTTGTTGCAGGGCTTCCACCAGCGCGGCTTCGTCGACCACCTTGCCCCGCGAGATGTTGATGAAGATCGTGTCCGGTCCCATCTGCGCGAACTCTTTGGTGCCGATGAGCTTTTCCGTTTCTGCCGTCAGCGGCAATGTCAGGCAGACAAAGTCCGCTTGTTGCAGCAAATCCGCGAGGCTGCGGTACTGTGCGCCAAAGCGCTGTTCCACCAGCGGCTTGGGCGAGTGGCTGTGGTAGATCACCGGCATGCCAAAGCCAAAATGCCCGCGCTGGGCCAGGGCTTCGCCGATGCGGCCCATGCCGATGATGCCCAGGGTCTTGCCGTGTACATCGCTGCCAAAGTGCGCGGGGCCGATGTTTTTGTTCCATTGGCCGGCGCGCACCATGTCGGCCAGTTCGACCACACGCCGGGCGGTGGCGAGGATCAATGCGAAGCCGGTGTCGGCGGTGGTTTCGGTGAGCACGTCGGGGGTGTTGCTGAGCAGGATGCCGCGTGCGGTCAGGTAGTCGAGGTCGTAGTTATCGACGCCTACCGATACGCTGGCCACCGCTTCCAGCTGCGGCGCAAGATCCAGCAGTTGTGCGTCCAGGCGCAGGCTGGCGCCGAGCAGGCCGTGGGCACCGGGCAGAGCGTCGCGCAGCTTGGCCAGGCCGCTGGCGTCCAGCGCTTCGATCAGCGTGACGTCGACCTGTTCATGCAGGCGGGCCATCAAGGGCGCGGAGAGTTTTTTGTACAACACGACAGACTTTTTCATGCGGTCTTGGCCTTCAATTCGAGGGTTTGCACCGGAGCGCGGTCGATGGCGCCGGGCTTGAGGAAAATCGTCAACACCACCGACAGCAGCAGTGCGCCGCTCATCAGCAGGTACGAGGCGCCGGGCGAGCCGGTGCTGCTATTGAGGTAACCCACCAGGTACGAACCGCCGAACGAGCCGAGGGCGCCCATGCTGTTGATCAGCGCCATGGCGCCCCCGGCAACGTTGGCCGGCAGGATCTCCGGGACAATGGCAAAAAATGGGCCGTAGGGCGCATACATGCAGGCCCCGGCGATCACCAGCAGGGTGTAGGACCACCAGAAGTGTTCGGCGCCGAGTGCGTAGGAACCGTAGAAGGCGATGGAGGCGATCAGCAGCGGCGGCCATACAAAACGTTTACGTTTTTGCAGCTTGTCCGAGCCCCACGACACCACCAGCATGCCAATCACCGCCGCCAGGTAGGGCAGCGCCGACAGCCAGCCGGCCTCGACCATGTCCATCTGCAAGCCTTGCTTGAGGATCGACGGCAGCCAGAGCACAAAGCCGTACACGCCAATGCTCCAGCAGAAGAATTGCAGGGCCAGGATGATCACTTTGGGTGAGCGGAATGCTTCAGCGTAGTTCTTCACCGCCTTGATCCCGACTTGCTCGGCGGCCAGCGCGGTTTCCAGGTCCTGTTTCTCAGTGGCGCTCAGCCACTTGGCATCCTTTGGACGCTCATCGGCCAGCTTCCACCAGATAAACGCCCACAGCACGGCCGGCAGACCTTCAATGATAAACATCCAGCGCCAGCTGAAATGCTGCACCAGGTAGCCCGACACCACCGACATCCACAGCATGGTCACCGGGTTGCCGAGGATCAGGAAGGTGTTGGCCCGCGAGCGTTCGGCACGGGTGAACCAGTGGCACAGGTACACCAGCATCGCCGGCATCACGGCGGCTTCGACCACGCCGAGCATGAAGCGAATGACGATCAGCATGTAGGCGTTGGACACCACGCCAGTCAGCGTGGCCAAGCCGCCCCAGAGGATCAGGCTGACAAAGATCAGCTTCTTCACGCTGCGCTTTTGCGCGTAGATCGCCCCCGGCACCTGGAAGAAAAAGTAACCGAGAAAAAACAGCGCCCCCAGCAACGACGACATGCCGGGGGTGATCATCAGGTCTTCGGCCATCCCGGAGGCGGCGGCGAAGCCGTAGTTGGCGCGGTCCAGGTAGGCCAGGCTGTAGGTGATAAATACGATGGGCATGATGTACCACCAACGGCGGGTGGCGAGTTTCACGGTTTCCATGGGGTTGCTCCTGAGCTTGTTGTAGTTGTGGCAACAGGTAGTGGGTTAGGCAACGGCTTGAACGGGTAACTCTGTGCGGGTAGGCAAACCTTCCATATCGCCGCGGCTTTGCACGGCGCGGCTGCCGATCCAGTTGCCGCGCTGCACGGCCGCGGGGAAGCTGAGGTTTTCCAGGAGGGCGCTGACCATGCCCACGGCAAAACCGTCGCCGGCGCCCACGGTGTCGACGACCTTGGCCACGGGCACGGCGGCGATAAAACCCTGGTCCATGTGCGTGCGGTAGTAAGCGCCGTCGGCACCGAGCTTGATCGCCACGGCTTCGGCGCCACGGTCGAGGTAGAACGCGGCGATATCCGCCGGGTCATCGAAGCCGGTGAGCAGGCGGCCTTCGCCCAGGCCCGGCAAGACCCAGTCGGCGAGGCTGGCGAGGGCGTTGATCTCGCGGATCATCTGCGCCTGGCTGGCCCACAGCGACGGGCGCAGGTTGGGGTCGAACGACACGCTGCGCCCGGCGCTGCGCATTTGTGTCATCAGTTCCACCGACAGCTCGCGGGTCGCCTCGGACAACGCCGGCGGAATCCCGGTGGCATGCAAGTGGCGAGCGTTGAGCAAGGTCGGACTGATCGCCGCAACCGACAGGTGACTGGCCGCCGAGCCCTTGCGGAAGTATTCCACCTGCGGGTCGGCACCGGCTTCTTCGCGGGACTTGAACTGGAAGCCGGTCGGATGCAGGGGATCAACGGCGACGTGCGTGCAATCCAGCCCTTCGTTTTGCAACGTATCCACCACAAAGCGCCCGAGTGAGTCATTGCCCACGCGGCTCAGCCACGCCACGTTGAAACCCAGGCGTGACAGGCCGATGGCGACATTGCTGTCGGCCCCGGCAATGCGCTTGTGGAACTGCGCGACCTGGGCCAGATCGCCCGTTTGCTCGGCGACAAACATCGCCATGGTTTCACCAAACGACAGAATATCGATCTCAGACATGGGCGTTCTCCGCACACGGTTGGCCAAGGTGGGCGAGGGCAGCGACCTGCTGCGCGGTGACCGCGATCAGGTCAGCGCCTTGCAGCGGGAATTCCACCGCCCGGGTAATCCCTTGAGTCATGTGCTTGAGCAATTGTTCCCACAGGTGCAGGTCGGTGGCGCCGGGCGGTTGGGCCACGAGTTTGCCGTCGGCGCGGCGGGCCACCGCCTTGCAGTGCAGGTAATCCACATGCCGGCCGAGCAGGCGCGCGGCGGTGAGGGCGGATTGGTCCTGCCACTGCCAGTTGCCGATGTCGAAGGTCATCTTCACCGGCAGGCCCAGGCGTTCGACTTCGGTAAAGAAACGCTGCATCGGCTCGATGCGCCCGCCGTGCAGGGTCTGGTCATTTTCCACCAGCAACCGGACCGGGTGGCGGTTGAGCAGGGCGTGCAGGCTGTCGAGGTCGTTGGTGTCGGTGAAGTAGCCGAGGGAGACTTTCAGCCAGCGCGCGCCGAACGCCTGGGCGCGGTCGAGGGTGGCAGCGAGTTCGCCGCTGGGCTGGGCGCGGCCGGCGACCCACAGTTCCAGAGGCGAAGAGAAGACCGATTGCAAGTCATGCTGCGCGGCGGCCTGGGCCAGTTCGGCGGGCTGTTCGTGGGTGAGCAGCTCTTCACGCCATTCGATGCGCTGGGCACCGGCAGCGGCGAGCAGTTCGACAAAACTCAATTGGCCTTGCTGGCGGACCAGGTCGGCGCCGTAGCTGGAAAGGCTGATGGAGACGGGGTATTTATGCATTGTTGTTTACCTCTGAAACCGGTTTCATTTTTAAGCGAAAATCAAATGGTGGGAGCTGGCTTGCCTGCGATAGCGGTGGGTCAGTCAATCCATGCTTGGCTGACCCACCGCTATCGCAGGCAAGCCAGCTCCCACAACGGATTGTGTTGAGCCTCGGATGATGAGTTCGGGCAGGAAATCCAGGGTGCGCGTCGGTTCGGTATCGCCGCGCAGGCGCTTGAGCAGGCACTCGAATGCGCTGGCGCCGATGGCTTCGGTGGGTTGGGCGAGGGCGGTAATGCCATTCCCTACCAGCGGGTACCAGTCCAGGTCATCCAGGGCGATCAGGCCGACATCGTCGAACAAGTTGCAGCCCAGGTTCTTGAGCGCGCGGGTGCAGGCCAGCGCGGCGACGCCGTTGGCGCAGAACAGCGCCTTGGGGCCGGGTTTGACGAGGAAGGTTTGCAGGTGCTGTTCCAGTTCGCCGTCCAGTTCCACTACCGCACCGGTCAGCTGCGGGCGGCCCGCAATCTCAGCCTTGAAGCTGTCCAAGCGCTCCAACCGCGAACTGGTGCCATCGGTGGCTTCGCTCACCAGCAGCACGTCGCGATAACCCTGTTGCTCAAGATGCTCAACGGCCATGCGCACCGCCGCCGGGTTGTCCAAGCCCACCAGGTCGCTGTGCAGTGTCTCGACCTTGCGGTCCACCAGCACCAGGGGCATTTCCCGTTGCAGTTCCAGCAGTTGGTCGAGGTGATGGCCGAGGGTGTTCACGATCAGCCCTTCGATGTTGTACGAACGCAGCGCAGCGAGGTGCT
The DNA here is from genome assembly GCF_000346755.1 of Pseudomonas sp. CBZ-4. GTDB lineage: Bacteria > Pseudomonadota > Gammaproteobacteria > Pseudomonadales > Pseudomonadaceae > Aquipseudomonas. Next base: position 110,687 of record NZ_ANNV01000164.1, read on the forward strand.
GGCGCTCCTGTTCGTCATCGCGGTCGGTGTTGCACACCACCAGGCTGTAGCCGTGCTGGCGGCAGGCGGTTTCGACGCCGTGCATCACGGCAATGGAATAGGGGTTGCGGATATCGGCGACGAGCATGCCGATCAGGCGTGTGCGCCCACGTTTCAGGCCACGAGCCATTTGGTTGGGGCGGTAGCCAAGTTGCTCGATGGCTTGCTCGATGCGCAGGGCGATGGCGTCGGAGAGCAGGGCGCGGTCGTCGCCGATAAAACGCGAGACGCTGGCTTTCGACACGCCGGCTCGCTCTGCCACATCAAGCATGGTTACGCGGCTACGCTGGGCGGCGGAAAATGAAGTCATGGCAGAGCCTTTCTTATTGTATGCGCTGGGATTGCGCTGAAACCGGTTTCAGAAGACATCAGCTACACGCAATCGTCAAGTTAATCTTCGGTTTTTTATAGTCGCAGTTATCCCGCCAAGCCGACGAACGGGTCGTTAGCCTGTTAGTTCTGACAGTAGTCGAGTCGACTGGTTTGGCATTTACTTTCCTCATAGGCGAATAGCTGCCAGGCGTTTACGACCGGCCACGCATCAGGAGAAAGAAAATGTCTGTATCCACACCTGCTCAGCCTCAACTAACACACAGTGGAACGGTCCTGGCACTTGGGCCGATGGAAATCCCGGGTGTTGATCCTCTCGACCCCGAAGGTTTGGTGCCCGTCCACCTGTTGCTGGCGGACTTGTTGGTGAGGGTGCCCATGTGGCTACCTGCGCCGGAGCCTGCAGACACCCCCCACAGACTGTACCTCATCTGGCTGCGGGACGGTATCGAAAGGCAGGCCGATTTTGAACTCGTCAATGCGCCCCCCCCTCCGTTACCGCCCTTTATTGAAGTGCATGTGCCGTTGCTGATGCTGAGAGAGCGTTCAGGCACCGTGGATTTGTTTTATCGAGTGGTCGATTCGGAAGGGCAGATGAGTGAGCTTGACCCGAAGCTCACCTTGACCATCGATATGGAAGGGCCGGAACTGCTTCGACCAGATGATCAACTGAGCTTCGTGACGCCACCTGTTACAGGTATCGATGAGCCCTATCTCGCGAGCAATGACCCGGTAAGGTTCAACGTGCCGCCTTATCTGAGGCGAAGTGGCGAAGACCGTGTTGAAATGTTCCTATCCAATAGTCCAAACCCGCCAGCGGACGGGCCTGATGGCGTTCACATACTTGAAAATATTTCAGACCCGCTGGTGGTTGAGCTGGCAGCTGACGCGTTTCGTAGGCTGAACAATGGGCCAGCTTTTATCTTTTATCGGGTGTTCGATAGGGCCGGTAACTTTAGTACACGCAGTGCCGGTTTGCCGTTTGTGTTGAACCTGATCGCGAGTCCGGGAGTACCGCTTGCAGCGCCTCGTATCCGGCCACCTGCCTACGATGACAACCTCATCAAGCGTGATGATGCGAGGGCAGGGGTTGTGGTGCTGATTGATCCTTACCTGAACTGGGCCTCAAATGATCGCGCCAGGGTGTTCTGGGATGATCGGCCGGTCGCCGATGTACCGGTGCTCAATGGCGTGGTGACCGAGGTGCTGATCCCCTGGTTAACCATGCGTGGCCCGTTGGCAGATCTGGTAGCGGAGGAGGTGCGAGTTCGTTACGAGATCATTCGTGGCCTCTCGACCTTTCCTTCATTTACACGACGTATCCAGCAGGATTTCACGGTTGCCGGGCAGGATCATGCGGGAGCGCCCGCGCTGCTCAACCCCGACCTCCCGTTGGCTGAAGTGCGCGGCTTGGTGTTAAACGAACCCAATGTAGTCGATCATCGGGACCAAGACGTGGGGGCCCGTGCCCGTGTGTTTCTTTATGACGATCCACAGCCAGGGCAAGTGCTGCGGTTCTTTTGGAATGATATCGGCCCCGTTGCAACCAAAACGGTGCAGCCGGGGGAAGTGGGGGGCCAATTAGTATTTTCCAGCGTTATTCCTTGGGCGGTCGTGGAGGGCATCATCAACCCCGCGTTGCGCGTGTATTACACCACCGATAATGGCGTTAACCAGCAGCAGTCGGCAAACACCCTGGTCAATGTCAATACGGGCGCTGTGGCCAGTTTTCCTGCACCAGTTATTCGTCACACGCTTATCGGGGGGACAGGGACCTTCCTCACCTGCTGTTCCTCCCCGGAAATTTTTTTCGGCGTCACTTGGGAAGTGGTACCTCACACAGATTTTGCACTGAACGATGAAATCCGGTTTTTTACCCACGGCTATAACAATAACGGTTGGAATGATCCGGTTGTGGAGGAAAGCCGGTTCGCCGAGCGTCAGTCTTTTAGCACCCCTATGGACTTGGCGAATGGGCTGAAATTTATCGTCTCCCCGTACGACCCTGTGGTGTATTCGTTGCGCCTTAGAGGCACTGCACAAGCCTGGTATGAGGTGTGGCGCGGCCCATCGAAGATTGGTCAATCGGTCATTCGACGGTTCAGGGTTGATTTGGCTTACCCCTCCGGTGGTTTTTGCCAGGCGGGCGATGTCATCAACTGTTCGAGTGACGGTGTGCCGATGCTGATGGGACATAAGTAATAACGTGACGATGAAGTGCTTGGGATAAAGCGACTTTACGAGATCTGAAATCGGGAAGTGCCGTTTTTAGTCGGGTAAACAGTTGTAAAAAATGATCTGGGCTAATCGAATAGTATTATTGCTGTTGTTCGTCATTCCAGATAGGTCACTCAATGGAGATTAATGATGAACAAAAAAACGCGAGACTATTTTGCCAAACTCAATGCGGCAAAAAATCCGCCGCCGGCGGTGTTGGCGGAATTGGAGGCGCCGGAGTTTGATTTTGTTCCAGGTTTTCCGGGTTTGATTTACCGGGAGCAGGCCTTGGCCGAAAATATGGAGCTGCGTTTGCCGCGCTGGGAAGACTTCAGCACCGATCCTAGCAACCCTGATACTGCACGTGTGTATATAAAACCTGCGGATGATGCTGAATACGGTGACCCGTTCATCACGTTCCAATTTAGTTTTGATGCGACGCTTCCCCAAGCCTTTGCCACCACGAATATCGTCCGAGGCAGGCGGCCCCCGGGCTTCTGGGACATAAAGTACGAGGTGTTTATCGTCCGTATTCCGAACTTGAGTGAGTCGGATCCGACGCGGCTGATTGTCGATACCGAAGCGCCTTATGCATCTTCTCCGAGTAACCCTCCCGCGGCCATTCTACCGGCCGGTGTGACACTGCCGATTGACTTGGCTGACTTCCCGGCCCCGCCCAATGATCGACTGTTTTTCTCGATTCCTGACTATGTTGCCCATGGGCGCGCACCAGGGGACACCCTGAGGCTGTATTACAATGGTTCTGATACTCCTTATGCACCTAATCCACCCTCTACCGATGTGGATTGGCCGGTTACAGATTTGAGGTTCCCATTGCCAAAAAGCGTCGTAGAGGCGGGGCCGGACGGCTTCAATACTCTCCGGTATGAACTGCTGGATGCAGCACGTAACGTGAGTCGGCTCTCCTCAACGCTCTCGTTCGACGTGGCATTGATGCCGGGCCCACGAAACCTCAAAGCGCCATTGATCAACAGGGCGTTTCCGGGTGACGGCCTGTTTGACCGGGTCGACGCGTCCATTGACTTCGGGATGATTGTGCGGATCCCGGCCTATGATGATTTTCAGCGGGGCGATGACGGGGATTACTTTGATATCACGCTTTCGACGAGTGTCGGTACTGAAACCATCAAGAGCACCCCACTAGGAAGCACCAGCTTTCCAGTCCCTATTCCGGTTCCCTTCCATACATTGGTCAGCCTCTATGGTGCCTCGACGGGGGACCTGCCGTTGACGGTTACGTACGTCATCAAACGTCGATCCGTTACGTATCCGCCTGCGCCGCCGACGCTGATCAATTTGAATCTGAAAGTGGTCGGCCCCGACCCAACGGACCCACCTGACCTGGTGAACACCGATCTGTACCCCGTCGTGATCAAAGGGGTGGATGCGAGCGGGGTCGAGGGTGATGACAATGAGTTATTGCCAATCCACGCCAACCGGCCAGCGAATGCCCATATCACGCTATGGGACGCAACGCCGACCCCTGACGCCGAAGATTTTGTCATCCGACTTTTCTACGAGGGGGAACTGGCAGCCACGCGTACCATTACGGGGGGAATGGCCGGCCAGCCTGTCGTGCCAGCGCTGCAGATTCAATGGGCACTGATTGCCAAGCATGGTAATGCGCCGCCTCTGAAGCAGGTGTATTACACCATCAGCGCGGCAACCGGCACGAATCGGCAGGAGTCCGTTTTCACACTGGTGGATGTACAGGCCAATGTTCAGTCTCTCGCGCAGCCAGAGGTGCGCAACCTTGAGCTGGCTGGCGGTCCACCGGGCATCATCCTCTGCTCTACGGTGAGGCCGTTGAATACGGACGGTAACATCAGGGTGTATATCCCGCCATCGAGCTTGTTCGAGCCGTTTATGGTGGTCCGGGTGGACTGGAAAGGCTACAGCGACAACACCGGCACGACTGAAGTAACGGCAGCCGCCAGCTTCACGAATTCCCCTCCGCTGACAGCGTCCATGATTGCGCTGGGGTTTGAGGTGGACCTGGGACCGTTCTCCACCATCATGAAGGTTGTCCAGCCTAACTATGGAGTACGGTTGATGGGGTCGGCACGGATCAACTACACGATTCAATTGCCGACGGGGCCTTTGACATCCAGTGAAGCCTTCCACGTGATGCGTGCGATCAAAGCCGGTGTTTCTCCCACCTACTGCGATAACACGCCGGTACCTCCGGCACCCTGAGTTGTTTTGAAAAAACGGCCAAGGAGCAGCCACGCTGCTCCCTGGTTTCGTGGTGTGACAGGCGAAGTCGAATCAATATCCTCACTCACACGTTCTCCATCGACTATTAGCACTAGTGCTTAAGATTAATCCTACATAAACAGGGAACGACTCTGGGTAACTTGGCGCCGCTTGATTGGCAAGGTCCCACGCTCTTCGGTACCGGCCAATTTCTTCCTTCAAGGAATGCCAAACCCAGAGGTTCGTCCAATGTCGTCAATTTTCAATTTTAAACTCAGCCCTTTAAGTGTTGCCTTGAAGGCAAACGCAGTCTCTTTGCTGGTCCTTATGGCGGGTGTTGCTGAAGCCCGTGTGGTAACCGGCCCAAATGAAACGGTTCGCCCTGGCCCTCCGCCAGACAGCTTCGAACTGCGGTCTGGCTCCGGCCTGACGGTAGAAGGGGCAACCACCAAGCAAATTCGCGCGCAGTCTGCGACGTTGACGGTTACCGCGGGCAGCAAGACTCAAGACATCACTGCATTCGATTCAAACGTAAGTCTCAGTGGCGCCGAGGTTACCGCGCGCGCCACGCAGCCCGCAGCGGTCTTCATGAGTGGCGGTACGCTTTCCATACAAAACAGCACGCTCACTCACAGTAATGGCATCGGCTTGGTTGTTTCCCGCGGAGTCGGCGTTGATGAAGGCGCAACCGCCTCCGTATTCAATAGCCTTATCAAAGGCACTACGCGTGGCGCCAGTGTCAGTGGCAACAGCACGCTGGAACTCAACGGAGCCGAACTTGAAGGCACTGCTGTCAATGGCGTTGGCTTGTATCTGTTTGGCCAGGCCGTCGCGAACAATAGCCTGATCACAGGCGGTCAGAATGGCGTGCGGATGGATATGGACCGCAGCACCGATGTGCCCAATACGCTGGTACTCAATGGTTCGCATGTAGAGGGCAAAACCGGTGCTGCCATCCTGGTCGAAAGTTCAAAGGCCGGCGAGCTGGTTGATGCCGATATTCAGATTCGCAACGGTTCGACCCTCAAGGGCGGTAACGGCAATATCCTTGAAGTCACCGGCGGCTCCTCGGCCAACATGAACGTCGACCGGAGTTTCCTGGAGGGCGACATTGTCGCCGAAGAGGGCAGCACCGCCAAAGTACAACTTAACAACGGCTCCTGGCTGACTGGCCAGTTGAAAAACGTCGCCGAGTTGAGCGTTAACGAGGCATCCAACTGGGTATTGGTGGGCGACAGCAATGTCGAAGCCTTGAAGATGGGCGGTGGTGCCGTGCATTTTGGTGGTGCAGACGAGTTCTACCAACTGGACGTGAAGAGCCTGGAAGGCGAAGGCACCTTCGTCATGCACACCGACTTCTCCACGCACCAGACCGACTTCCTCAACGTGGAAGGCAAGGCCGAGGGCAATCACAGCCTGCTGTTGGCTGCCACCGGCTCGGAGCTGGCCCGTGGCGAACCGATCAAGGTGGTTCACACCGAAGGCGGCGACGCGCACTTCTCCCTGCTGGGCGACACCGTGGACATCGGCGCCTTTGCCTACGGCTTGCAGAAGGACGGCACCGACTGGCTGCTCGACCCGACGCGCCGTGGTGCCAGCACCAGCGCCCGTTCGGTACTGGCGTTGTTCAACAGCGCGCCGACCGTGTTGTACGGTGAGTCGTCCATCCTGCGTACTCGCATGGGTGAACTGCGCTTCAGCGAACACAAGGACAACGGCCTGTGGATGCGCAGCTACGGCAACAAGTATGAAGTGGCCGCCAACAAGAACGGCGCCGGTTATGCACAAACCCAGAAGGGCTTCACCATCGGTGCCGATGCGCCGTTGTCCGGCGGTGACGGGCAGTGGATGGCGGGTGTGATGGCCGGTCACAGCACCTCGGACCTGGACCTGAACCGTGGCAGCAAAGCCGACGTCAAGAGCTACTACCTGGGTGCCTACGCCACCTGGTTGGATGATGAAAGCGGTCTGTACTTCGATGGTGTCGCCAAGCTCAACCGCTTGCACAACAACGTCGACGTGACCATGAGCGATGGCAAGAAAGCCAAAGGCAACTATGCGCAGAACGCTGTCGGTGCCTCGGTTGAAGTGGGTCGTCATATCAAGCTGGATGACGGCTTCTTTGTCGAACCGTACTCGCAGCTGTCGGCGACCATCATCCAGGCCCAGAGCTACGACCTGGACAACGGTCTGCACGCCAAGGGTGACCGTTCGGCGTCGGTTGTCGGCAAAGTGGGCGTGACGGTGGGCAAGGACATCCAGCTGGACAGCGGCGGCGTGTTGCAGCCGTACCTGCGCACTGCGGTTGCCCATGAGTTCAACCACAGCAACCAGGTCAAGATCAACGATCAGACCTTCAACAACGACGTGTTTGGTTCGCGTGTCGAACTGGCCGCCGGTGTCGCCATGTCGGTATCGAAGAACGTCAAGCTGCATGCCGACGTCGAAACCAGCAAAGGCAAGCAGATCGACCAGCCGTGGGGTGTCAACTTCGGCGTGCGCTACGATTTCTAAGAAGCGCGGTCATTTGAAAGGGGAAGCTTCGGCTTGCCCTTTTTTTGTTTCAGCCGAACAACCCGGCGGCGATATTGATCGAGAACCCCAGAATCGCTGTATTGAACAGAAACCCGATCAACGACTGCCCCAACACCACCTTGCGCATGCCCCGCGTGGCCACACCCACATCCGAAGTCTGCACCGCCACGCCGATGGTGAACGAGAAGTACAGGAAGTCCCAGTAATTGGGCGTCGTCAGGCCCTCGGCAAAACGCAGCGCCGGTTCCTTGCCGCCCCAGGTGTAATAAAGGCGCGCGTAGTGCACGCTGAAAATCACCCCGATCAGCAACCACGAACCGATCACCGTCAACCCGGTAAAACCGTAGTGCAGCAGGCGCGCGGTGGTGGGCAGGTCCTTGCTGCCGACCAGTTCGAAGGTGATCGTCGCCAGGCTGGCGATGGCCGCGATGCACACCATGAACAGCACCAGCCCGGCGTTTTCATCTTCGATTTCGGCGATGCGTTTGACGTCGGGGGCCTTGGCGCGGATGGTCAGCCACAGCATCAGTACCAGGTAGGTCCAGACCCCGGCGTTCCAGCCGATGAGGGTTTTGCTGATGAGACCGTCGGCGGGTGCCAGGATGCCGACAGCAAGGCCCAGCACGGCGGCGGTGGAAAGGCGTGGATGCGTGCGGACGAGAAAGGGCATGAGGGCTCACAAATAACCGTGTGTGAGCAGACTGTACCCGATCCCTGTGGGAGCTGGCTTGCCTGCGATAGCATCGACTCGCTATCCCAGATGTACCGAGTCGCCTGCATCGCAGGCAAGCCAGCTCCCACACAAGCCAGCTCCCACAGGTTATCGGGTGTTCTTCCTGACCAGTTTCATGACCACCACGAAAAACACCGGCACAAACACCACCGCCAGCGTCGCGGTGATCATCCCGCCAATCACCCCCGTACCAATCCCCTGCTGGCTCGCCGAGCTGGCCCCGGTGGCAATCGCCAACGGCACCACGCCAAGGATGAACGCCAGCGAGGTCATGATGATCGGCCGCAAGCGCAGGCGTGCCGCTTTCAATGTGGCGCTGATCAGGTCTTCACCCTGGTCATACAGGTCCTTGGCAAACTCGATGATCAGGATCGCGTTCTTCGCCGACAGGCCAATGATGGTGATCAAGCCCACCTTGAAGAACACATCGTTGGGCATGCCGCGCAAGCTCACCGCCAACACCGCGCCGAGCACGCCCAGGGGCACCACCAGTAACACCGAGGTCGGGATCGACCAGCTTTCATACAACGCGGCCAGGCAGAGGAACACGATCAGCAACGACAGGCCCAACAGCAGCGGCGCCTGGGCACCGGACAAACGTTCCTGCAACGACAGCCCGGTCCATTCCTGGCCCAAACCCGCTGGCAACTGGTTGACCAGGCGCTGGATTTCATCCATCGCCTCGCCGGTGCTGTGGCCCGGTGCCGCTTCGCCGCTGATGGCGATGGCCGGGTAGCCGTTGTAGCGCGTCAACTGCGCCGGGCCCTGGGTCCACTTGGCTTCGACAAACGCCGACAGCGGCACCATCTTCCCGGCGTTGTTGCGCACATGGATCTTCATCAGATCGGCCACCTGGCTGCGCTGGTCGCCTTCTGCCTGCACCACCACCCGCTGCATGCGGCCCTGGTTGGGGAAGTCGTTGATATAGGCCGAACCAATCGCCGAGGACAGCACGTTGCCCACATCCGCGAAGGACACCCCCAGTGCGTTGGCCTGTTTGCGGTCCACCTCCAACTGCACCTGCGGCGCTTCGGCCAGGGCGCTTTCGCGCACGTTGGCGAGGATCGGGCTCTTTTCCGCCGCCGCGAGCAACTCGGTACGCGCCGCCATCAGTGCGGCATGGCCGACGCCGCCACGGTCCTGCAAGCGGAACTCAAAGCCGCTGGAGGTGCCCAGGCCGTCGACCGGCGGCGGCAGGATGGCGTAGGCAATCGCATCCTTGAGCTCGCTGAACGCGGCGTTGGCGCGGTCGGCAATCGCCATCGCCGAATCCGCGCTGCCACGCGCCGACCAATCCTTGAGCGTGGTAAACGCCAGCGCGGCGTTCTGCCCCGAACCGGAGAAGCTGAAGCCCATGATCATGGTGGTGTCGCCCACCCCCGGCTCGCCGGCGTTGTGCGCTTCGATCTGCTCGGCCACCTGCACCGTGCGGTTCTTGCTGGCGCCGGGCGGCAGCTGGATGTCGGTGATGGTGTAGCCCTGGTCTTCCACCGGCAGGAACGAGGAGGGCAGGCGCGTGAACATCCAGCCCAGGCCCACCAGCAGCACCAGGTAAATCAGCAGGTAACGGCCGCTGCGCTTGAGGGCGTAGGCCACCCAGCCTTCATAACGGTCGGTGAGCTGCTCGAAACGCCGGTTGAACCAGCCGAAGAAGCCGCCCTTGGCATGGTGCTCGCCCTTGGCAATCGGCTTGAGCAAGGTGGCGCACAGCGCTGGAGTCAAGGTCAGGGCCAGGAACGCCGAGAACAGGATCGAAGTGGCCATCGACAGCGAGAACTGCTGGTAGATCACCCCCACGGAGCCGGCCATGAACGCCATCGGCAGGAACACCGCCACCAGCACCAGGGTGATGCCGACGATGGCGCCAGTGATCTGGCCCATGGCCTTGCGCGTGGCTTCCTTGGGCGACAGGCCCTCGGTGACCATGATGCGCTCGACGTTCTCCACCACCACAATCGCGTCGTCCACCAGGATGCCGATGGCCAGCACCATGCCAAACATGGTCAGCACGTTGATCGAGAAGCCCAGCAACAGCATGGTGGCAAAGGTGCCCATCAGCGCGATCGGCACCACCAGCGTCGGGATCAGCGTGTAGCGCACGTTCTGCAGGAACAGGAACATCACCGCAAACACCAGCGCCATGGCCTCCAGCAAGGTGTAGACCACCTTGGTGATCGAGACCTTGACGAAGGGCGAGGTGTCGTACGGAATCTTGTAGTCCACGTTCGCCGGGAAGTAGCGCGACAGCTCGTCCATCTTCGCCCGCACCAGGGTCGCGGTGTTCAGCGCGTTGGCGCCGGGCGCCAACTGCACGCTGACGGCGGTGGACGGCTTGCCATTCAGGCGCGTGGAGAACTGGTATTCCTGGCTGCCGATTTCCACCCGCGCCACATCGCCGACGCGCACGGTGGAGCCGTCCGGGTTGGCCTTGAGCACGATGTCGGCGAATTCCGCCGGCGTCGACAGCTGGCCTTTGACCAGGATCGCCGCCGTGATTTCCTGGGTTTTGGTGCCCGGCAAATCACCGATGCTGCCGGCCGAGACCTGGGCGTTCTGCGCACTGATCGCCGCGTTCACATCGGCGGGCGTGAGGTTGAAGCCGATCAGCTTCTGCGGGTCGATCCAGATGCGCATCGCGCGCTCGGCGCCATACAGCTGCGCCTTGCCCACACCGTCCAGGCGCTTGAGCTCGTTCATCACGTTGCGCGCCAGGTAGTCGCTGAGCGCGACGTCATCCAGCTTGCCGTCGTTGGACGTCAGCGTGACCAGCAACAGGAAGCCGGCGGAGACCTTCTCCACCTGCAAACCTTGCTGGGTCACCGCCTGCGGCAGGCGTGGCTCGACGGCCTTGAGGCGGTTCTGCACGTCCACCTGGGCCATCTCCGGGTCGGTGCCCGGCTGGAAGGTGGCGGTGATGGTGGCCGAACCGAGGCTGCTCTGGGACTCGAAATACAGCAGGTGGTCGGCACCGTTGAGCTCCTGCTCGATCAGGCTGACCACGCTTTCATCCAGGGTCTGCGCCGACGCGCCAGGGTACACCGCATAGATTTCGACTTTCGGCGGTGCGACGTTGGGGTACTGCGCCACCGGCAACTGCGGGATGGCCAGCAGGCCGGCCAACAGGATAAACAGGGCCACCACCCAGGCGAAGATCGGGCGGTCGATAAAGAACTGCGGCATGTCGGATTATTCCTTTGCGAGCTGGCCGGAGGTGGGGCTGTTGTCCACCTCGACTTTTTCCCCGGGGCGGGCGTGTTGCAGGCCTTCGACGATGATGCGGTCGCCGGGCTTGAGGCCGTGGCTGACCACCCAGCGGTCGTCGATCACCGCGCCCAATTCCACCGGTTGCTGGCTGACGGTCTGCTCGGCGTCCAGCAGCAACACCATCGGGATACCCGCGCTGTCACGGGTAATGGCGCGTTGCGGCACGCTGATGCCTTGCCTGTCGACGGCCTGTTCCAGGCGCACCCGCACAAAACTGCCGGGCAGCAGGTCGAGGTCCGGGTTGGGGAACTCGCTGCGCAGGATGATCTGCCCGGTGCCCGGGTCGACGCTGATCTCGGCGAACAGCAACTTGCCCGGCAGCGGGTAGAGGCTGCCGTCGTCCTCGATCAGCGTGGCCTTGGCCTGGTCCTGGCCGACCTGCTTCAAGCTGCCGGCGCGAAAGGCGCGGCGCAGGTCATTCAGCTCGCGGGTGGACTGGGTCAGGTCGGCGTGGATCGGGTCCAGTTGCTGGATGATCGCCAGCGGCGTCGCCTCGTTCTGGCCCACCAGCGCGCCTTCGGTCACCAGGGCACGGCCGATACGCCCGGAAATCGGCGCGGTCACGGTGGCGTAGCCCAGGTTCAATTTGGCGCGCTCCACGGCGGCCTTGTTGGCGGCGACTTCGGCGTTGGTCTGGCGCAGTGCTGCGCGGGCGTTGTCGTAGTCCTGGCCGCTGATGGCCTTGTCGGCCACCAGTTGGCTGTAGCGCTGCTCTTGCAGGCGCGCCTGGAACGCGTTGGCCTCGGCCTTGCTCAGGTTGGCCTGGGCACTGTCGAGGTCGGCCTTGAACGGCGCTGGGTCGATGCGAAACAGCACGTCGCCCTGTTTGACGTCATGGCCCTCCTTGAACACCCGCTGCATCACCACGCCCGCCACCCGTGCCCGCACTTCGGCGATGCGCGGCGCAGCGATCCGCCCGCTCAGCTCGCTGCTGATGGACAGCGGCTTGGCCTCAAGGGTTTCGATACGCACTTTGGCCAGGGGCATCTGCGGTGCCTCGGCGGCGGACTGATCACACGCGCTCAGGGCAAGGGTCAGGGCCAGCAGGCAAAACGGCGCAAACAGATTCTTCGACATGCTCTTATCCCAATAATGACCGGTGCATCCTAAGGCCAGTGGGGCCAGGGTGCTGTGAAGCTGTGTAGGTCGTCTGTGAAGAAATGTAAGGCAAAGCCCACGCTGGGCTGCGGGCGTATATCCTTGCACAATCCTGCAAACACCAAAGATCCAATGTGGGAGCGGGCTTGCCCGCGATAGCGGTGGGTCAGCCTAGAATATTTCTGCTGATACACCGCTATCGCGGGCAAGCCCGCTCCCACATTGGATTTGTGTAAGACCCATAACTGTATTCGATGGAAACACCTTACATGCCCAACATCCTCCTGGTGGAAGACGACGCCGCACTCTCCGAGCTGATTGCCAGCTACCTGGAGCGCAATGGCTACCACGTCAGCGTGCTCAGCCGTGGCGACCACGTACGTGAACGCGCGCGCCTCAACCCGCCGGACCTGGTGATCCTCGACCTGATGCTGCCCGGCCTCGACGGCCTGCAAGTGTGCCGCCTGCTGCGCGCCGATTCGGCGGGCCTGCCGATCCTGATGCTCACTGCCCGCGACGACAGCCACGACCAGGTGCTCGGCCTGGAAATGGGCGCTGACGACTACGTGACCAAACCCTGCGAACCCCGCGTCTTGCTGGCGCGGGTGCGCACCTTGCTGCGGCGCAGCAGCCTGTCCGAACCGCAGGTGGCCAACGACCAGATCCTCATGGGCAACCTGTGCATCGACCTGTCGGAACGCACCGTGACCTGGCGCGAGCAGGTGGTGGAGCTGTCCAGCGGCGAATACAACCTGCTGGTGGTGCTGGCCCGGCACGCGGGCGAAGTGCTCAGCCGCGACCAGATCCTGCAACGCCTGCGCGGCATCGAGTTCAACGGCACCGACCGCTCGGTGGACGTGGCCATCTCCAAGCTGCGGCGCAAGTTCGACGACCACGCCGGCGAAGCGCGCAAGATCAAGACCGTGTGGGGCAAGGGCTACCTGTTCAGCCGTTCCGAGTGGGAATGCTGACCGATGTTTCGCGTACTCCTGCGGCTGTACCTGATCACCATCGTCACCTACAGCGCGGCGATCTTCCTGATTCCCAAGCTGGTGATCCAGCTCTTCGAACACCGCTACATGGACTACAACGTCGAGCAGTCCCGCGGCATGCAGAAGCTCATCGTCAAGCAGTACCTGCGGGCGCCGGTGGAGCGTTGGTCGCAGTTGACCGAACAGCTGAGCGCCGACTTTGCGCCGCTCAAGGTGCAACTGTTGCTGCGCCAGGACGCCAGCTATACCCCCGCCGAGGCGCAACGGCTGGCCGAGGGCAAGCCGGTGATCCGCCTGGGCGAGTGGGGCTGGATGGAAGACATCAGCTCGCCGATCAACGAACAGTTCGTGGTCAAGCTGACCATTCCGCCGGACCCGTTGGACATGAACCTGCTGTACTGGTCGATGAACGTGCTGATCGGCGCCGCGCTGCTGGCCTGCCTTCTGGTCTGGTTGCGCCCCCATTGGCGAGACCTGGAACGCCTGAAAAGCACCGCCGCGCAATTGGGCCGGGGCAACCTGGCGGAGCGCACGCGCATCCCCCCCAGCTCCAACATCGGCAGCCTGGCGGCGGTGTTCGACACCATGGCCGATGATGTCGAACAGCTGCTCAACCAGCAGCGCGACCTGCTCAACGCCGTGTCCCATGAACTGCGCACGCCGCTCACGCGCCTGGATTTCGGCCTGGCCCTGGCGCTGTCCGACGACTTGCCCCAGGCCAGCCGCGAACGCCTGCAAGGCCTTGTTGCGCATATCCGCGAGCTGGATGAACTGGTGTTGGAACTGCTGTCCTACAGCCGCCTGCAAAACCCGGCGCAACTGCCTGAGCGGGTCGAAGTGGTGCTCGATGAGTTTATCGACAGCGTGCTGGGCAGCGTCGATGACGAGCTGGAAAACCCCGAGATCGTCATCGATGTGGCCCTCGACTGCGCCGTCGAGCGTTTCAACCTCGACCCGCGTCTTACTGCCCGCGTGTTGCAGAACCTGCTGCGCAACGCCACGCGTTACTGCGATAAACGCATTCAGGTGGGCGTCAGGGTCGGCCCCGACGGCTGCGAGATCTGGGTGGATGACGATGGCATCGGCATCCCGCTGGACCAGCGGGAGCGCATCTTCGAACCGTTCTACCGCCTCGACCGCAGTCGCGACCGCGCCACCGGTGGATTCGGCCTGGGGTTGGCGATCAGCCGGCGCGCCATGGAAGCCCAGGGCGGCACCTTGGTCGCCCAAGCCTCGCCCTTGGGCGGCGCGCGGTTTCGCGTGTGGTTGCCCAGCGTGGCCTGATCAGAGCACCTTGACCGCGCGGCCAATCGCCTGGATCGGCCCCGTCGGTTTGCCGGTCGGCGAGCCGCGCGGGTCTTCCAGCGTCAGTTCGAACAGCTGGTTGGGCGACAGCGGCGGCAGCTTGTCCAGCGGCACCGACAGCGTCTGCCCCGGCTTGACCAGCCCCAGCGACACCGGGCCCTGCCAGCCATCGCCCTTGGTCCAGAACTGCAGGGCCTTGTCCGCCGGCACTTCCATCACCCCCAGCGGGATCAGCTGAATCTGCTGGTTGTTGCTGGCCTGGATTACCCAGCCCGGCGCCTGGTTCTGCGGGGCGACCAGCACCACCACAAAGGTCGGTTCAAGGCTCGTTGGGCGGGTCAGCAATAGCGCGGCCAGGGCCAGCGTCGCCACCAGCCCGGCGCCGGCCAAGGCGCGCCAGAGGGCCAGCAGGTCCCACCACGGGGTGCGCACGCCACTGAGGTTGCGCTCGATGCGCTGCCACAGCTGCGGTGGGGGCGTTACCGGTGCGGCCAAGGCGGTCAGGGGCAGCAGGCGCTGCTCCCAGGCGTCGACGGCCGCGCGCAGCTCGGGGTCGTGCGGGAGGCGTTGTTCCACCTCGGCGCGCTGTTCGCCGGGCAGGGTGCCCAGCACGTATTCACTGGCCAGTTCGTCCAGGGGGTTGCTCATGCCATGCACTCCCGCAGCGCGGCGAGGCTACGTTTGATCCAGGCTTTGACGGTTCCCAACGGGGTGTCCAGTTTCCGGGCGATTTCGCTGTGGGAATAACCGTCGACATAGGCGTGCAGGATGCACGAGCGACGGGCCGGGTCGAGCTGTTCCAGGCAGGTGTGGATCTGCCCGGAGTGTGTCGGGAATTCAGGGCTGGCGATGGGCTCGTGTTCGTCGCTCAACGGCACTTCGCGGTAGCTGTTGCGCATGGCATTGAGGGCCAGGTGGCGGGTCACACTGAATACCCAGCCACGGGCGGCGCCGCGCGCCGGGTCGAAACTGCCGGCGCCGCGCCAGATCTTGATAAACGCGTCATGCACGACATCTTCGGCCAGGGCCTTGTCCCGCGTGATGCGCAAGGCCACGCCGAGCAAGTGGCTGCTGTCCTGTTCGTAGAGTTGGCGCAACGCGCGCTGGTCGCCACGGGCACAGGCCAGCAGACAGGCTTCGTAATCAAACACGTATGGCTACCCCCAATGGCAGAACAACGAATTCATCTGCACCGGGGGCAGCGTAGCCGAGTTTGCTCAGTTGGCCGCCCAGAAAATGTAGTCGGCCTGGTACTTCACCACTTCCTGCTTGCCTTTGTTGGCCGTGGTGCACTCGCTGCTCGGCGCCACGCCACCCTTGAGGGCCACACGCTGGACGTAACTCACGCCGCTCATCGCGCCCTTGCCTTCGGCCGGGTTGGCCTTGACCAGTTGATACGGCAGGTTGCCCGGGCTCGACGGGGCCACGGCCAGCTGGGTGCCGGTGATCTTCGAACCGTCCTTGGCCTGCCAGGTCGCCGGTGGGCCAAAGTAGGTGCCCACTTGCTTGCCGCTGCGATCATTGAGCACCGCTTTAGGGCCGACGAAGGTCCATTCGGTCTGGCCGGCGGCGTTGGCTTTGTCGCGGCACTCGTAGGTGATTTCGCCGACACCGGTGGTTTCCATGGCGACCTTATGGCCATCCGGCACCTTGATGCTGTCGGGCAAGCCGGTCTGGGCGAAAGCGGCCGGGGCGGCGAGCAGGGCAGTCAGGCAGAGCAATGCTTTGGCGTTCATGGGTGTTTCTCCATTGAGTAGAACAGCAGGGTTGCTGCAGGTACTACCCATGGGCACGGCAAATGGATGCAGGCATCGATAAATAAATCAAAGAAAAAACAAAACGATCTAAAGTCAGATCATATTGATATAAGTCGTTATAAGAAAAATCGCTATCCTGCCGCCAGAAATTTATAAGGCCGCAGGTAGTTGTAATGGATGTGGGTAATGTTGGTTTCGTCGTTGCTGGCCTGATTGTTGGTTTTATCGTGGGCATGACCGGTGTGGGCGGGGGGTCGCTGATGACGCCGATCCTGTTGTGGTTCGGTATCAACCCGGCCACCGCCGTGGGCACTGACCTGTTGTACGCGGCGATCACCAAGTCCGGTGGCGTGCTGGTGCACAGCAAGAACAAGAACATCGACTGGACCATCACCGGTTGGCTGACCCTCGGCAGCGTGCCCGCCGTGCTGTTGACCCTGTGGTTCCTCGCCAGCCTGCACACCGACCCCAGCGCGATGAACGCGGTGATCAAGCAAGCCCTCGGCGTGGTGCTGTTGCTGACCGCCCTGGCGATCCTGTTCAAGAAACAGCTCCTGGCCTTCGCCCAGCGCCATGCCGGTGACGACTACCACATGAGCCCGCGCAACTTGAACGTGCTGACGGTGGTCACCGGCGCCATCCTGGGCACCATGGTCGCGCTGACCTCCATCGGCGCCGGCGCCCTGGGCACCGTGGCGTTGTTTATCCTCTATCCGTTCCTCGCCACGCGCCGCCTGGTCGGCACCGAGATCGCCCACGCCGTGCCGCTGACCCTGGTGGCAGGCCTGGGTCATGCAAGCATGGGCAATATGGATTGGCACTTGCTGGGCTTTCTGCTGATGGGCTCGCTGCCCGGGATCTACATCGGCAGCCATATGACCGGCAAGCTGCCGGACGGCGTGCTGCGGCCGTGCCTGGCGGTGATGTTGATGGCCATTGGTTATAAATTGGCGTTTTAACCCGATTCAACTGTGGGAGCGGGCTTGCCCGCGATAGCGGTGGTTCAGCAAACATACTTTTGACTGACCCACCGCTATCGCAGGCAAGCCAGCTCCCACATTTTTTATTGCACTCCACTGCCAGAATCGCTATTTATTTGACGTCAAAAAACATTTTGACGTACTCCTAACAATTCTTTCACTCGACATTCGTCATTTTTTTTCGTAGTGGCACCACTTTTTTCAAACACTAGTGGCACAAAACTATCCCCGCGCACCAACTCCCTATAACTACTGGCCCAAATCGCAAGTGCTATCAATATAGTACCAGTGCCATCTTTACTAATATTTCAAGAAATTTCTGGAAACAGGATGAGCGGGCTGGAACTTCGTCAAAATGGGCGGCTCATACCACCGGTAACGAAATTCTCTGTTTCTGTAGGAGATAACTTACACAGCGATCCAAGGAAGTAGCAAAGTTGCCCAACAACTTTGACTCATGGGTCACATCATCAACTGATAGTGAGTTGAGGGCAGCGATAAGGATCAATTGCTAACCCCTATAGGCCAAGGCAGCGCTTACCCAAATGTGTCGGTGATGACACCCAAGGCATTGATATTAAAGGTCTTAACGCCTCTATCAAGACCCTGCGGCACTGGCGCCGGGCCCTTCCCCCAGGAAGGCCGGCTGCATTTGAGGGCAAGCCCCAATAACAAGGCCAAGTTGCGCACAACTTGAGTGCAATAGTTAGTCACTCGTTATTCAACATGCCTGTACACGGTAAGTCGGCGTCTATTCGCCCAACTTTCGTGGCATCAGTGACGCTTGCAAACATGAACTCCGGCCAATTATTGGCATGAATATTAAAGAGGTAAATGCGATGCGCATCAGCATATTTGGTCTCGGTTACGTTGGCGCAGTCTGTGCCGGTTGCCTGTCTGCCCGCGGCCACGAAGTGGTCGGCGTAGACATCTCCAAGGACAAGATCGACCTGATCAATGCAGGCAAATCGCCGATCGTTGAACCAGGTCTGGGTGAACTGTTGAGCCAGGGTATTGCAACCGGCCGACTGCGTGGCACCACCAACTTCGCCGACGCCATTCGCGACACCGACCTGTCGATGATCTGCGTCGGTACGCCGAGCAAGAAAAACGGCGACCTGGAACTCGACTACATCGAAGCCGTGTGCCGCGAGATCGGTTTTGTCCTGCGTGACAAGGCCACCCGCCACACCGTCGTGGTGCGCAGCACCGTGCTGCCCGGCACCGTGGCCAACGTGGTGATCCCGATCCTCGAAGACTGCTCCGGCAAGAAAGCCGGCGTCGACTTCGGCGTCGCGGTCAACCCGGAATTCCTGCGTGAATCCACCGCCATCGCCGACTACGACCTGCCACCGATGACCGTCATCGGCGAATTCGACAAGGCCTCCGGCGATGTCCTGCAGTCGCTGTACGAAGAACTCGACGCGCCGATCATCCGCAAGGACATCGCCGTCGCCGAAATGATCAAGTACACCTGCAACGTGTGGCACGCCACCAAGGTCACCTTCGCCAACGAAATCGGCAACATCGCCAAGGCCGTCGGCGTCGATGGCCGTGAAGTGATGGAAGTGGTGTGCCAGGACAAGACCCTCAACCTGTCCCAGTACTACATGCGCCCAGGCTTCGCCTTTGGCGGTTCGTGCCTGCCCAAAGACGTGCGCGCCCTCACCTACCGCGCCAGCTCCCTGGACGTGGAAGCGCCGCTGCTCAACTCGCTGATGCGCAGCAACGAGTCCCAGGTGCAAAACGCCTTTGACATCGTCAACAGCCACGACAAGCGCAAAGTCGCCCTGCTGGGCCTGAGCTTCAAGGCCGGCACCGACGACCTGCGCGAAAGTCCGCTGGTGGAACTGGCAGAGATGCTGATCGGCAAGGGCTTCGACCTGAGCATCTACGACAGCAACGTCGAGTACGCCCGTGTCCACGGCGCGAACAAGGACTACATCGAAGGCAAGATCCCCCATGTGTCGTCCCTGCTCAACTCGGACTTCGATGATGTGATCAACAACTCCGACGTGATCATCCTTGGCAACCGTGACGAGAAATTCCGCGCCCTGGCGCAGAACGCCCCGCACGGCAAGCAAGTGATCGACCTGGTGGGCTTCATGTCCAAGGCCACCTGCACCACCGGCCGCACCGAAGGCATTTGCTGGTAACAGCAACGGCAAGTTCCCGGCGGCGCGCGTTTCCATCCCCAGCGCGCGCCGCCTGGAGCCTTCATCACCTTCGGATGACGCTTATGTCCAAGTTAAAACATGTACTGCTGCAATCTGCCGGCTGGCTGTTCTTTCTCAGCCTGCTGATGGGACTCGCCCTGCTGTTGCCGGCGAGTACGTTCGACTCGGAGTCGAAGAATTTTATTTTCCTGATTGGCGCCGTCGGCATCTGGCGCTACTCGATGGGTGCTACGCATTTCTTTCGCGGCATGCTGTTCCTGTACGTGGTCTACCCGCACCTGCGCCGCAAAGTGCGCAAGCTGGGCAAGGCCGCCGACCCGTCCCACGTGTTCCTGATGGTCACCAGTTTCCGTATCGATGCGCTGACCACCGCGCAGGTCTACAGCTCGGTGATCCGCGAAGCCATCGAATGCGGCTTCCCCACCACCGTGGTCTGCTCGCTGGTGGAAATGTCCGATGAGCTGCTGGTGAAAAGCCTCTGGGAACGCATGAACCCGCCCGAGCACGTCAAGCTCGACTTCGTGCGCATCGCCGGTACCGGCAAGCGCGACGGCCTGGCCTTCGGCTTCCGTGCGATCTCCCGCCACTTGCCGGATGACCGCGCCGTGGTGGCCGTGATCGATGGCGACACCGTGCTCGCCGAAGGCGTCGTGCGCAAGACCGTGCCGTGGTTCCAGCTGTTCGGCAATGTCGGCGGCCTGACCACCAACGAATTCTGCGAAGTGCGCGGCGGCTACATCATGAGCGAGTGGCACAAGCTGCGCTTCGCCCAACGCCACATCAACATGTGCTCCATGGCCCTGTCCAAGCGCGTGCTGACCATGACCGGGCGCATGTCGGTGTTCCGCGCCAGTGTGGTGACCAACCCGGACTTCATCGCCGACGTCGAAAGCGACTCGCTGCAACACTGGCGCCTGGGCCGCTTCAAGTTCCTCACCGGCGACGACAAGTCCAGCTGGTTCAGCCTGATGCGCCTCGGTTACGACACCTTCTACGTGCCCGACGCCGCGATCAACACCGTGGAACACCCGCCGGAAAAGAGCTTTATCAAGGCCAGCCGCAAACTGATGTTCCGCTGGTACGGCAACAACCTGCGCCAGAACTCCCGCGCCCTCGGTCTGGGTGTGCGTCGCCTGGGCCTGTTCACCAGCGTGGTCTTGTTCGACCAGCGCGTATCGATGTGGACCTCCCTGCTTGGCCTGACCGTGGCGATCATCGCCACCTTCAAATACGGCGGCGCCTTCATCCTCGCGTACCTGCTGTGGATCGGCATCACCCGCCTGATCCTCACCCTGTTGCTGTCGTGCTCCGGCCACACCATCGGCCCGGCGTACCCGGTGATTCTCTATTACAACCAGATCATGGGCGCGCTGGTGAAGATCTACGTGTTCTTCCGCCTTGATCAACAGTCCTGGACCCGCCAGGACACCAAACTGACCCGCGATTTGGCCAGCTTTCAACGTTGGTTCAACACCTGGTCGTCTCGGACCATGACCTTCTCCGCCGGCAGCATTTTCGTCGCCGTGTTGCTGATGATGGTCTGACCCAGCCAAGCCTGAATTAACTAGGAACTACACACCATGAATAGCCAAGCAAACGTCAACATTGTCCACGAATCCGAAGCCCAGCGCCAACATGCGCGGGTCAAAATCCCGGCCAAGCTGCGCTTCTTCGGCAATGACGGCAAACCCACCGAAGCGCGGGTGATCGACCTGTCTGCCGGTGGCCTGGCGTTCACCGCCACCCAGCCGCTGAACGTCGGTGAAGTGCACAAGGGCCGCCTGCAATTCGTGATCGACAACCTTGGCCTGGCGATGGACGTGGAGCTGCAGATCCGCTCCCACGACCGCCAGAGCGGCCGCACCGGTTGCCAGTTCCAGAACCTGGAGCAGCAGGATATTTCCACCCTGCGCCACCTGATCACCTCGCACTTGTCCGGTGACATTGTGTCGATGGGCGAGGTGCTCGCCACCCTGCAACGCGACAACTTCACCAAGGCGCGCAAGGTCAAGGACAGCGGCAGCGGCATGACCGCCTTCGGTCGCCTGCGTGCCGTGGTGTTCAGCGCCGGCATCTTCATCGTCGGCCTCGCCGCCTTCGGCTTCGTCTTCAAGTCGGTGTACGGCATGTACTTCGTCAGCCACGCCCAGGCCGGCCTGGTCAGCGTGCCCGGCATGAACGTGACCATGCCCCGCGACGGCACCGTGCAAAGCCTGCTCAAAGGTGACGGGGTTGCCGCCAAAGGCGCGCCGCTGGCGACCTTCAGCACCAGCATGCTGGATGTGCTCAAGGGCCACCTGGACGAAGACCAACTGCAACCGGCCAAGGTTGAAGAGCTATTCGGCAAGCAAATGACCGGCACCCTGACCTCGCCGTGCGACTGCGTAGTCGCCCAGCAAATGGTCGCCGATGGCCAATACGCCAACAAAGGCGACGTGATCTTCCAACTGGTGCCACGTGGCAGCCAGGCCAATGTGGAAGCGCGCTTCACCTATCGCCAGTTCGCCGACGTGCGTCCAGGCACCCAGGTGAGCTTCCAGGTCGCCGACGAAGAACAGACCCGCACCGGCACCATCGTCAGCAGCACCAGCCTGAACAGCGCCGACCTGTCCTCCGACATCCGCGTACAGATCAAGCCTGACGCGCCGCTGGACAGCACCTACGCCGGCCGCCCGGTGGAAGTGACCAGCGACCGTGGCCCGTCGCTGAACTGGCTGATCGACAAAGCCATGGCCAACGGTCTGTAAGCAGAGGACATGCCTGTGAACCCTATTTCAACAACAACACCGGCCAATGTGGGAGCCGGGCTTGCCCGCGATGGCGGTGGTGAATTCGACACCGCCATCGCAGGCAAGCCAGCTCCCACACAAGGCAGATCGCATGCAGCCGCCTACTGTGCGCTGGCACTGGCAATCTCTTTGACCGGCTGCGCCGGCCTGCCCGACCAACGCCTGGCCAACGAAGCCCTGAAACGCGGCGACACCGTCACCGCCCAGCAGAACTACCAGCAACTGGCAGACCTGGGCTACAGCGAGGCCCAAGTCGGCCTCGCCGATATCCAGGTGGGCACCCGCGACCCGGCGCAGATCAAACAGGCCGAAGCCACCTACCGCGCAGCCGCCGATACCTCGCCGCGCGCCCAGGCCCGTCTCGGTCGCCTGCTGGTGGCCAAGCCCGGCAGCACCGAAGCCGAGCACCACGAAGCCGAAGGCCTGTTGAAAAAAGCCTTTGCCAATGGCGAAGGCAACACCCTGATTCCGCTGGCGATGCTCTATCTGCAATACCCGCATAGTTTCCCGAACGTAAACGCCCAGCAACAGATCAGTAAATGGCAAGCCTCCGGTTACCCGGAAGCCGGTCTGGCCCAGGTGCTGCTGTATCGCACCCAAGGCACTTACGACCAGCACTTGGATGATGTGGAGCGCATCTGCAAAGCCGCGCTGAACACCACCGACATCTGCTACGTCGAGCTGGCCACGGTCTACCAGAAACAAGCCGCGCCCGAGAAACAGACCGAGCTGCTCAAGCAGATGGAAGCCGGTTACAGCCGTGGCACCGTCACCGCCCAGCGTGTCGACAGTGTCGCCCGCGTACTCGGCGACGCCAGCCTCGGCACCCCGGACGAAAAAACCGCCCAGGCCCTGCTGGAAAAAATCGCCCCCGGCTACCCGGCGTCGTGGGTCAGCCTGGCGCAACTGCTCTACGACTTCCCCGAACTGGGCGACGTGGACCAGATGATGAAGTACCTGGACAACGGCCGCGCCGCCGACCAGCCGCGCGCTGAGCTGTTGCTGGGCAAGCTCTACTACGAAGGCAAGTGGGTGCCGGCCGACGCCAAGGCTGCCGAAGCGCACTTCCAGAAAGCCCAGGGCAAGGAAGTCGCCGCCGATTACTACCTCGGCCAGATCTACCGCCGTGGCTACCTCGGCCAGGTCTACTCGCAAAAGGCCCTCGACCACCTGCTGACCGCTGCGCGCAACGGCCAGAACAGCGCCGACTTCGCCATCGCCCAATTGTTTTCCCAAGGCAAGGGCACCAAGCCCGACCCATTGAACGCCTATGTCTTCAGCCAGTTGGCCAAAGCCCAGGACACGCCGGAAGCCAACGACCTGGCCACGCAACTTGAAGCGCCGCTGACAGCGGAGCAACGCGCCCAGGGCCAACGCCTGGTGCAACAAGAGCTGGCCACCCGCGGCACCCTGGCCCAGAGCACGTTGCAACTGCACGCCCTGGAAGAAGACGACGGCGAGGAATCCCTATGAAGCTCAACCCATTCGTCAAGGCCGGTATTGGCCTGACCTTCGCCCTGCTGTGGTCGTGTCCGACCCTGGCGGCGCTGACCGAAGCCAAGAACTTCGGCCTGGAAGTCAAAGCGACCGCCCAATCCGAAGACGACCGCGACCTGGGCACGCAAAAAGGCGGCGACGTCAACGGCATCGGCCTGGATGTGCGCCCATGGATCTACGGTGAAAGCGGCGCGTGGAGCGCCTATGCAATGGGTCAGGCGGTGGTGTCCAGCGACATCATCGAAACCGACACCCTGCAAGCGTCCGCCGATGATCAAAACCAGCAGACCACCAACAACGATCGCAAGGCCAAGAAAAACTACCTCGCCATGCGCGAGTTCTGGGTCGGCTACAGCGGCTTCACGCCCTACCCTGGCGAGATCCTCAAGCTCGGTCGCCAACGCCTGCGCAATGACGACGGCCAATGGCGCGACACCAATATCGAAGCGCTGAACTGGACGTTCGACACCACCCTGCTCAAAGCCAATGTGGGCGTCGCCGAACGCTTCAGCGAATACCGCACCGACCTCAAGGAACTGTCCCCGGTCGACAAAGACCGCCAGCACCTCTACGCCGACGCCGCCTACCAGTGGACGCCCGGCCAGTGGATCGGCCTGCGCGGCCACCACACCCATGACAACGGCAAGCTCGACTACCCAGAACCCGGTGTGGCCACCGACTCGCTGGACAAGCGCGAGAACGGCGACCTGACCTGGCTCGGCATCGAAGCCAACAGTGACGCCTATAACTGGCGCAACACCAACACCGTCAACTACTGGGCCAGCATCACCGGCATGCGCGGCGACCGTGACAAGGTCAACGCCCTGACCGCCGACGGTGAACGTCCGGCGCAAGCCAAGAACAGCGACGACCTCAGTGGCTGGGCCACCGACATCGGCGTGCGCCTGCGCCTCGACCCGCAGTGGCAAGTGGGTGCGGCCTATGCCCGCGCCAGCGCCGACTACGAGCAGAACGGCCTGCAAAGCAACCGTTCGAACTGGACCGGCACCCAGTCCCGCGTGCATCGCTTCGGCGAAGCGTTTCGCGGCGAGATGAACAACATGCAGTCCATGAGCCTGTTTGGTTCGTGGCAGCTGCGCGAGGACTACGACGCCAGCCTGGTGTACCACAAGTTCTGGCGCGTGGACGGCAACAAGCCGGTCAGCAGCAGCGGTATCGCGGCGCTGGACAACACCACCAACGCTGCCGGCGACATCGTATCGAGCACCTCGCTGCCACTGGCCGATGGCAAGAAAGACCTGGGCCAGGAAATGGACCTGGTGGTCACCAAGTACTTCAAGAAAGGCTTGCTGCCAGCAGCCCTGAGCCAGTCCATTGACGAGCCTTCGGCCCTGGTGCGCTTCCGTGCCGGCGTGTTCAAGCCGGGCGACGCCTACGGCAGCAAGGTCGACTCGTACATGCACCGTGCGTTTGTCGACGTTGTGTGGAAATTCTGATGGGAGCCTGCGCGATGAAACCTCATACGTTGCTGGTCGCTGCGATGCTGATGGCCAACGCCACAGCCTTCGCCGACACCACGCAGCAGGCCAAGGCGCCGACCATCGCCAAAGGGCTGCAACAGGCCAAGACCTACACCATCTCCAGCCCGCCGACGGCGCCGCTGGAAATGGCCAAGCCGGCCTTGCCTGACCTGTCGGGCTACACCGCGGCGGCGATGGAAAAGAAGATCGTGCGCAGCAAACAGGGCAAGACCAGCATCCGCCGCATGATGCAGGAAGACGCCCTCAAGGACTTTATCGGCGGTGACAACAAGATGGCCGAATGGGTGGTGCGCCAACACGGCATTCCCCAGGCGATCTTTGTCGACGACGGCTACATGAACCTCAAGGACTTGCTGGGCAAGGTGCCCAAGCAGTACTTCAGCGAGACCTCGCCGGGTGTGTTCCTCGCCAAGCTGCCGATTGTGGTGGGGCGCAAGGGCATCCTCGATATCGACGGCAAGACCCAGGAGTTGCGCCTGTCCCAGGAAGCCGGTTCGTTCCTGATCAACGACGGCCAACTGTTTGTGCGTGATACCAAGGTCACCGGCTGGAGCGAGAAGGCCAACGGCCCGGCGCTGTTCAAGTCGCCCAAGGAGTTCCGCCCGTTCCTGCTGGCCTGGGGCGGCACCGAGACCTATATCTCCAAGACAGAGATGGCCAGCTTTGGCTACGCCAACAGCAAGTCCTACGGCGTGAGTATTTCCCAGTACACGCCAAACATGGCCAAGGTGCTCAAGCGCTCCGAGCCGACCGGCTGGATCATCGACTCCGAGTTCTCGGACATGTGGTACGGCTTCTACTGCTACGAGACCGAAGGCTTTGTGATCAAGGGCAACACCTACAAAGACAACATCGTCTACGGCATCGACCCCCACGACCGTTCCCACGGCCTGATCATCGCCGACAACACGGTCTACGGCACGAAGAAGAAGCACGGCATCATCATTTCCCGGGAAGTGAACGACAGCTTCATCTTCAACAACCGCAGCTACGACAACAAGCTCTCGGGCCTGGTGCTCGACCGTAACAGCGTCAACAACTTCGTGGCCGACAACGAGTTCTACCGCAACCACACCGACGGCATCACCCTCTATGAGAGCGGCGACAACCTGCTGTGGGGCAACAAGGTGATCGCCAACCGTCGCCACGGCATCCGCGTGCGCAACAGCGTGAACATCAAGCTGTACGAAAACACCTCGATGGCCAACGGCCTGACCGGCCTCTACGGCCATATCAAGGACCTGACCGACACCGACCGCGACATCGCCCTCGACCCGTTTGACGCGAAAGTCTCGCTGATCGTGGTCGGCGGCGAACTCGCGGGCAACGGTAGCGGGCCGCTGTCCATCGACTCGCCATTGAGCGTGGAGCTGTACCGCGTATCGATGCTGGCACCGACCAAATCCAGCGGCATCAGCTTCAACGGTGTGCTGGGTGATCGCCAGGAAGAGATTCTCGACCTGCTGGTACGCCAGCAGAAAGCCGTGCTGATCGACCCTGTCGAACGCCAGACCGAAATGCAGGACTGAGGATGACCCTTATGCACCCACACATGATCAAACTGCTGAGCCTCTCGGGTCTGACCCTCGGCCTGCTCGCGGCCAGCCAGGGCGTGCGCGCCGATGAAGTGCAGGCGCCGAGCTTTACTGCCGAACCGTGCTGCAGCCTGTGCCCGGCGGCCCATGACGCGAAGAACTACACCACGCGCTACCAGCAGAACTTCACCACCCTGGTGCAAGCCCAGGGCGACTGGCTGTTCCGTACCCAGGAAGATTTGCGCACCGAATTCGACACCACCCCCGCCGGCTACAAGCGCATGCAACAGCTGCACGATGCGTTCAAGGCCAAGGGTGTGGAACTGGTGGTGGTCTACCAGCCGACCCGTGGCCTGGTGAACCGCAACAAGCTCAACCCCGAAGAGAAAGCCAAGTTCGATTTCGACAAGGCCCTGGGCAACTACAAGACCATGCTCGGCCGTTTCGCCAAGATGGGCTACGTGGTGCCGGACCTGTCGCCGTTGACCAATGAGCAACTGCCGGATGAACTGCCGGCCCACGATTTCTACTTCCGTGGCGACCAACACTGGACGCCCTACGGCGCCCAACGCACGGCAAAAATCGTCGGCGCGAAAGTGCGCGCCATGCCCGAGTTCGCCGACATTCCCAAGCGCGAATTCGAAACCACCCGCTCCGGGCGCATGGGCAAGACCGGCACCCTGCACAACATGGCCGGGCAACTGTGCGGCACCAGCTACGCGATCCAGTACATGGACCAGTTCACCACCGAGCCCAAGGGCGAAGCGGGCGACGGCGACCTGTTCGGCGATTCGGGCAACCCGCAGATCACCCTCGTCGGCACCAGCCACAGCGGCAAGAACTACAACTTTGCCGGCTTCCTCGAACAGGAAATCGGTGCCGACATCCTCAACGTCGCCTTCCCCGGCGGTGGCCTGGAAGGCTCGATGATCCAGTACCTGGGCAGCGATGAATTCCAGAAGAGCCCGCCGAAAATCCTTATCTGGGAATTCTCGCCGCTGTACCGCCTGGACCAGGAGACCATCTACCGCCAGATGATGTCGCTGCTGGACAACGGCTGCGAAGGCAAGCCGGCACAGATGAGCGCCAGCACGTCGTTGAAACCCGGCAAGAACGAATTGATGGTCAACAGTTCGAACAAAGACCTGCGTAACGCCAATCACCAGGTTGATATCCGCTTCGCCGACCCGTCGGTGAAAACCCTGCAAGCCACCCTCTGGTACATGAACGGGCGCCACGAGGACATCAAGATCGAAAAACCCGAGACATCCGACACAGACGGGCGTTTCGCCTTCGAACTGCGCACCGATGAAGACTGGGCCGCGCAGAACCTGCTGGCCGTGGAAGTGCAGGGTCCAGAAAAGGGCGCGCAGAAGGTTGAAGCGAAAATTTGCACACGCAACGTATTCCCTGCCGGTGGTCAACAGACCGCCTCAGCCGGGCAATGAGGTTACCTATGCAGAAGTTATTGATCCCCACGTTGCTGGGCCTGGCGATCTTCGCCGGCTCAGTCAACGCCGCCGCGCCACTGCGTCCGCCCCAGGGTTATTTCGCCCCGGTGGAAGCGTTCAAGACCGGCGACTTCAAGAATGACTGCGACGCCATGCCGGCGCCGTACACCGGCTCGCTGCAATTTCGCAGCAAGTACGAAGGCTCGGACAAGGCCCGTTCCACGCTGAACGTGCAATCGGAAAAAGCCTTCCGCGACAGCACCGCCGATATCACCAAGCTGGAAAAAGACACCAGCAAGCGCGTGATGCAGTTCATGCGCGACGGGCGCCCGGAGCAGCTGGAATGCACGCTCAACTGGCTTACCAGCTGGGCCAAGGCTGACGCGCTGATGTCCAAGGACTTCAACCACACCGGCAAGTCCATGCGCAAATGGGCGCTGGGCAGCATGGCCTCGGCCTATGTGCGCTTGAAGTTTTCCGACTCGCACCCGCTGGCCAACCACCAGCAGGAATCGCAGTTGATCGAGGCGTGGTTCAACAAACTCGCCGACCAAGTGGTCAGCGACTGGGACAACCTGCCGCTGGAAAAAACCAACAACCATTCCTACTGGGCCGCGTGGTCGGTGATGGCAACGTCCATCGCCACCAACCGTCGCGACCTGTTTGATTGGGCGGTGAAGGAATACAAGGTCGGCGTGAACCAGGTCGATGACCAGGGCTTCTTGCCCAACGAATTGAAGCGTCAGCAACGGGCATTGTCGTACCACAACTACGCCCTACCGCCGCTGTCGATGATCGCCAGTTTCGCGCTGGTCAACGGTGTGGACCTGCGCCAGGAAAACAACAGTGCGCTCAAGCGCCTGGGTGAAAAAGTGCTGGCCGGGGTGAAAGACCCGGACATCTTCGAGCAGAAGAACGGCAAGGAACAGGACATGAAGGACCTCAAGGAAGACATGAAATATGCCTGGCTTGAACCCTTCTGCAACCTCTACACCTGTGCCCCGGATGTGCTCGAGCGCAAGCACGGCATGCAGCCGTTCAAGACCTTCCGCCTGGGGGGTGACCTGACCAAGGTCTACGACCCGGCGCATGAAAAAGGCAACAAAGGCAGCTGATTACACAGCTCCCGATTGGACTCGGTCCAATGTGGGAGCTGGCTTGCCTGCGATAGCGGTCTGACATTCAGCATTGATGTCGACTGACACACCGTCATCGCAGGCAAGCCAGCTCCCACACTGAATGCGTACACCCCTCCAGATTCGCCGGGGGGGTTTGGGGGGGCTCTGCCCTTGACTGTTGGTTAAACATGGAGAGATCGGGATGGTTTTCTCGTCCAATGTGTTCCTGTTTCTGTTCTTGCCGATCTTCCTCGGCTTGTACTACTTGAGCGGGCAACGCTATCGCAACCTGCTGCTGCTGATTGCCAGCTATGTGTTCTACGCCTGGTGGCGAGTGGACTTCCTGGCGCTGTTCGCCGCCGTCACGCTGTGGAACTACTGGATCGGCCTCAAGGTCGGTGCAGCAGGCGTACGCACCAAGCCGGCCCAGCGCTGGCTGCTGCTCGGCGTGGCCGTCGACCTGTGCATCCTCGGCTACTTCAAGTACGCCAACTTCGGCGTCGACAGCATCAACCTGATGATGAAGTCGGCGGGCCTGGAGCCGTTTATCCTCACCCACGTGCTGTTGCCGATCGGGATCTCGTTCTACATCTTCGAGTCCATCAGCTACATCATCGACGTGTATCGCGGCGACACCCCGGCCACACGCAACCTCATCGACTTTGCGGCGTTCGTGGCGATCTTCCCGCACCTGATTGCCGGCCCGGTCCTGCGCTTTCGCGACCTGGCCGACCAGTTCAACAACCGCACCCACACCCTCGACAAGTTCTCCGAGGGCTGCACGCGGTTCATGCAGGGTTTCATCAAGAAGGTCTTCATTGCCGACACCCTCGCGGTGGTGGCCGACCATTGCTTCGCCCTGCAAAACCCGACCACGGGCGATGCCTGGCTCGGCGCGCTGGCCTACACCGCACAGCTGTACTTCGACTTCTCCGGCTACAGCGACATGGCCATCGGCCTGGGCCTGATGATGGGTTTCCGCTTCATGGAAAACTTCAAGCAGCCGTACATCAGCCAGTCGATCACCGAGTTCTGGCGGCGCTGGCACATCAGCCTGTCCACCTGGCTGCGTGACTACCTGTACATCACGTTGGGCGGCAACCGTAAAGGCACGCTGACCACCTACCGCAACCTGTTCCTGACCATGCTTCTCGGTGGCCTGTGGCACGGCGCGAACATCACCTACATCCTCTGGGGTGCCTGGCACGGCATGTGGCTGGCGATTGAAAAAGCCATCGGCCTGAACACCTCGCCGCGCAGCTTCAACCCGGTGCGTTGGGCGTTCACCTTCCTGCTGGTGGTGGTCGGCTGGGTGATCTTCCGTGCCGAGAACCTGCACGTCGCCGGCCGCATGTATGGCGCGATGTTCAGCTTCAACGAGTGGTCGCTGTCGGAACTCAACCGCGCCAGCCTCACCGGCCTGCAAGTGGCGACCCTGGTGGTGGCGTACGCAACCCTGGCGTTCTTCGGCCTGCGGGACTTCTACCGCGACCATCCGGCCACGCCGAACCCGGCGCGCACCGTTCCGGGCTACGCCATGCGGGCCTGTGTGCTGCTGCTGTTCGCGGCGTCGATCCTGAAACTGTCGGCGCAGAGTTTCTCGCCGTTCCTTTACTTCCAATTCTGAGGGAGCCGACATGACCCGTTCATTCCGCGTGCTCTATATCGCCCTGTTCCTGGCCATGCTGTTGCTGCTGGGGCTGTGGTCGACCCGCAGTTTCCTGGGCTTCAGCACCAACGCCGACGCGACGGTGCTTAACGGTCGCTGGACCAAGGCCGTCGAGACCCACTACGACGACGAGTTCCCGATCAAGCGCATCGGCACCAACCTCTGGGCGGCGCTGGACTACAAGCTGTTCAACGAAGGCCGCCCCGGCGTGGTGCTGGGCCGCGATCACTGGTTGTACAGCGACGAAGAGTTCAACCCCATCGTCAACGAAGACCAGAACCTGCAAGGCAACTACGCGCTGGTCGAAGGCGTGCGCCAGAAGCTCAAGGCCCAAGGCATCCAGTTGGTCATGGCCATCGTGCCGGCCAAGGTGCGCCTGTACCCGGAACATGTCGGTGACGTGAAGCCGGCGAGCATCCACGCCAACCTGTACCAGGACTTCCACGCCCGCGTCGCCGCCGACAAGATCCCGGCACCCGACCTGCTCGGCCCGCTGCAACAGGCCAAGCTGGCCGGCAAGCAAGTGTTCCTGCGCACCGACACCCACTGGACGCCGGACGGTGCCGAGATCGCGGCCAAGCAGTTGGCCAAGGGCATTGCCGAGAAAACCCCGCTAAGCGGCGAGCCGCAGCGCTTTGTCACCGAGGCCGAGAACACCGCACCGCATAAAGGCGACCTGCGTCTGTTCCTGCCCCTGGACCCGCTGTTCGAAAACCTGATGCCCCCCAAAGAACCGCTGGAAAAACGCGTCACCCACCTGGCCGAAACCGGTGGCGACGACGCGCTGTTCAGCAACAGCGAAACCCCGGTGGCGCTGGTCGGTACCAGCTACAGCGCCAACCCCAACTGGAACTTCGTCGGTGCACTCAAGCAAGCCCTGCACAGCGACGTCATCAACTATTCGGAAGACGGCCACGGCCCGATCCTGCCGATGCTCAGCTACCTGAAAAGCGACGACTTCAAGAACAACCCACCGCAAGTGCTGATCTGGGAATTTCCTGAACGTTATCTGCCTGTGAACAACGAAATCGGTGATGCCGACCCGTCGTGGGTTGCGCAGCTTAAACAAGCCGGTTCGCGCCAACAGAACATGGCTTTGAACACTAAATCCGAGACGCCCGACCGGGCGCAAAACTGAAAGAGAGGTAACTCACATGACTTTCACTACAACTCCTCGTCGTCTCGCTAAAACCCTGGCGCTCGCCGCCGGCCTGAGCGTGGTTTCCCTGTCGGCCTTGGCCGGTGATGCGGCCTTGTACGGCCCTGTCGCGCCAAAAGGTTCCAGCTTCGTGCGGGTCTACAACGCCTCGAACCAGGAAGTCAGCGCGACGGTTGGCAGCACCAACCTGAGCGAAGTCGCGCCGCTGGCCAGCAGCGACTTCAGCTTCATGCCGGGCGGTGACTACAGCGCCAAGATCGGCAGCCAGACCGTGCCGGTCAAACTCGCGTCCGACCACTACTACACCCTGGTCAACAGCGGCAGCGGCCAGCCACAACTGATCGAAGAGCCGCCGTTCAAGAACAAGCAGAAATCCCTGGTGCGTGTGCAAAACCTGAGTGACAAGGCCCTGACCTTGAAGACCGCCGATGGCAAGACCGATGTGGTCAAGTCGGTGGCTGCCAAGGGCCGTGGCGAGCGTGAAATCAACCCGGTGAAAGTGAGCCTGGCGTTGTATGACGGTGACAAGAAAGTCGGTGATGTGAAGCCGGTTGCACTTGAGCGCGGAGAAGCAGCAGTGCTTTACGTCACCGGTTCTGGGTCGAGCATCTCGCCAGTCTGGGTGAAACGCCCGGTATCGACCCGCTAATCAATTTTTCGAACTGACCTCAAGCCCGGCTCCCACAGGGACCGAGCAGGTCAGTTCGAACCGAGACAAAAACAAGAGTGAAACGACAAACCTTCGTAGCTCTGACCCAAATTGATTCAAGGAGAAACACATGATCCCAGTAATCCTTTCCGGTGGTAGCGGCTCACGTCTTTGGCCGCTTTCCCGCAAACAGTTTCCTAAACAATTCCTGGCCCTGACCGGCGAGCACACGCTGTTCCAGCAAACCCTGGAGCGCCTGGTGTTCGAAGGCATGGACTCGCCGATTGTGGTCTGCAACAAGGACCACCGCTTCATCGTCAACGAACAACTGAGCAACCGCAAACTCGACTGCCAGCGCATCCTGATGGAACCGTTCGGCCGCAACACCGCGCCGGCCGTGGCCCTGACCGCGATGATGCTGGTCAACGAAGGCCGCGATGAGCTGATGCTGGTGCTGCCCGCCGACCACGTGATCGACGACCAGAAAGCCCTGCAACGCGCGCTGGCCCTGGCCACCGTGGCCGCCGAGCGCGGTGAGATGGTGCTGTTCGGCGTGCCGGCGACCCGTCCGGAAACCGGCTATGGCTATATCAAGTCCACCGCTGACTCCCTGTTGCCCGAGGGTGTGAGCCGCGTCGAGCAGTTCGTCGAAAAACCGAACGAAAAACGCGCCGTCGAGTTCGTCAAAAGCGGCGGTTATTTCTGGAACAGCGGCATGTTCCTGTTCCGCGCCAGCCGCTTCCTCGAAGAGCTGAAAAAGCACGACCCGGACATCTACGACACTTGCCTGCTGACCCTTGAACGCAGCGAGCAGGACGCCGACACCGTGTCCTTCGACGAAGCCACCTTCGCCTGCTGCCCGGACAACTCCATCGACTACGCCGTAATGGAAAAAACCCAGCGCGCCTGCGTGGTACCGCTGAGCGCCGGTTGGAGCGACGTGGGTTGCTGGGCCTCGCTGTGGGCGGTCAACGATAAAGACGCCAACGGCAACGTGACCAAGGGCGACGTGGTGATCCAGGACAGCAAGAACTGCATGATCCACGGCAACGGCAAGCTGGTGTCGGTGATCGGCCTGGAAAACATCGTGGTGGTGGAAACCAAGGATGCGATGATGATTGCCCACAAGGACAAGGTCCAGGGCGTCAAGCAGATGGTCAATACCCTCAACGAACAGGGGCGCAGCGAGACCCAGAACCACTGCGAAGTCTATCGTCCGTGGGGCTCCTACGACTCGGTGGACATGGGCGGGCGGTTCCAGGTCAAGCACATCTCGGTCAAGCCGGGCGCGTGCCTGTCGCTGCAAATGCACCACCACCGGGCCGAGCACTGGATCGTGGTCAGCGGCACGGCCGAAGTGACCTGCGACGAGAACGTGTTCCTGCTGTGCGAGAACCAGTCGACCTACATCCCGATTGCCTCGGTGCACCGCCTGCGCAACCCGGGCAAGATCCCGTTGGAGATCATCGAAGTGCAATCGGGCAGCTACCTGGGCGAGGACGATATCGAGCGCTTTGAGGATATCTACGGGCGTTCGACGCCGGTGGAGCGTGGCGTGTCGGTGAAAACCATCGCGCAGTAATACCGCCGTACAAAAAGCCCTCGCCCAGCCCATTGCGTCCCCTATCCGCAGTGGGTTGGGTGGGGGCTTTTTCTTTGGGCGTTGTGGTGATGCCAAAGGCCTCATCGCAGGCAAGCCAGCTCCCACAGTCAACCGCGTACATCCTTTGGAATGCAGTCGAATGTGGGAGCTGGCTTGCCTGCGATGGCGCCCGCCCAAGCAACACTTGTCTCAAGCCGCCCAATCCCACCTACGCTTAAGTTAGGATGCTCGTTCCCTATTCGAGGTGGTCTCCATGTTCTTCGGCGTTCTCCTGATCATCACCTGGCTGATCCTGCTGCTGCGCTACCCCGCCAAGGCCTTGCCGGTGTCCCTTGCCGCCGCCGTGGGCCTGGGTTTCGTCGCCATCTGGGTCGTCTGGCTGGACAACCGCGAAGCCTCGCAACTGGCACGCCTGGAGCTGCGCATCACCTACGCGCCCGAGGAATGCCCGGCCGACCGCCCACTGAAACTGATCCTCAACAACGGCAACGACGTGCCCCTCACCGAACTGCGCTGGCGCGTCGCCGCCTATGCGCCAGGCGACACCGTCAACCTGGCCGACAACGTCTACGCCGCCCCCCGCTACCGCGGCCCCGGCGAGTTGCAGGCCGGCGCGACCTGGGACGATTGCCTGCCCGCCCCACCGCTGCGCCCCGGTTATCGCCCGCAAACCCTGGAATTTCGTGCCGAGCACCTGCAAGGCAGTTTCTCGGACTGATCACTCACCTAGATGCTGAGAAGGAAAGGCGTTTCAAAGCGACTAACTTCGGTCGTTCATTTGTACGTGACCGGGTTTTGAAAACCTTGGCCGTTGGATCTGTCTTCATCAACTCCAAACGCTGTTGTGCATTGATAACACTCGCTTGAAAGACTTCCAGAATACCTTCCGGTGGCACATAAGATTCGGTAACCACTTCTTGTGAGCTTTTGGCGGAATTCCTGACCATTTGCTCTGTTTTTTCAATCGACTTCGCATTGATTGACGCCCGATGCTCATCCAGCAAAGCGTTCCATCCCGCGTCAGTGGTTAAGTCAAACGAGACGGCGTTCTTTGGCTTAGAGAACTTCACCACTTTCAACTCTTTCTCCGCCGCCCATACGCCGGCCACCTTGATTGAACGCGAAGCTGAAATCCATCTGGACTTGACCTTGCTGCTGGAGCCTTTATGGACATGGTCATATGCGCTGGTAAAACGGTCATGCCCGATAGGGGGACGAAGCCCACGGGTTTCCAGCTTTGTCTCATCAGCTCTCAAAGCCCGATAGAGGACGTTGGGGTCTTCACTTTCCGACTCACCTTCGGACTCTGGGTCCCTAGCCCTGACTCTTGGAGACGTCACTCTCGGTTTGGGCGCCTCTTGAACATTATCGGTATACCTGAACTGTTTGCTGCTCGAAGGCCCGAGCAGAGTGCTTTCGTACTTACGTTTTCCAACAAGCCCATCATCATCAACCAAGTTCGTCGGATTATTCCTGACCATGGCATAGAGATTGGGGCCATCAATCATCAATCCTGGGTCCGGGCTCAACCAGCGCTGCAACCACGGTATGAAATACCGGTGCCCATGGTAATAGAGCCCCGACGCATCCCGTTCCTTGCCCGAATACCCCAACGTACGATAGCTCTCTTCACTCGACTCCCCTCGTGCCCAAAACGCCGTGCTGCCAAACGGGTGATAGTTTTCCCAGCAGACCACCCTCCCCAGGCCGTCCATCTCCAACGACCATGAACCCAGGTGATCTTCCAGGTTGTAGCGGTACTGATTATTCGCCATACCCTTTGGCGGTGGTGTTTCCCAATGCAGCACCTGCACCTCACCGATGCTGATGACATGCAGCACATGACCATCGACATTGCGGATCTCCAGCCCAGGCAAATAGCGTGTTTCGCTCATCACCGCGCGCACGTTGGTATGCGCGGTGCGAATCTTGCGCTGGCGCATACCGTCGGCTCCATAGAGGTAGCGCTCAGTGTCGTCGAGCGCTGCCTTACGCTCCACGGACCGGGTCTGAGCCAATTGATTGCGTGGATTCCAAGAGAGAGCCCCGCCCATTCGCAGTTGCAACAGATTGCCATTGGCGTCAAACGCCGCAGCAATGTCAGCCTCGGTCGGCGGTACATCACCCTCAGGTAAACAGCGATTGCTGTATTGGGCCACCCTCAACACCCGCCCGTGGCTCTGTGGGCCGTGATGAATCAGTTCAAGCAAATTGCCGCCCAAATCATAACGATAGGTCTGGCGGAAGTTGGCAACCGCATGGGAATCGGCCCAGTGATTCGGCCCTTGGCGCGCACTGCCAGCTTCAAAGCCGCTGGCTTCGGACAGTTGATCTAAACTGTCGTAGGTGTATCGACTGATCGGGTCAATCTGCTGGTTGGCAAAAAACCGCACCGGCAGAGTCCTGTCTTTGATACTGACAATATTCCCCACCGGGTCGTAGTCAAATTGCAGATCCTGCAACGGCCTACTGCTGCCGCGACTGCTGTAAAGCGTTAG
This sequence comes from Pseudomonas sp. CBZ-4, assembly GCF_000346755.1. GTDB lineage: Bacteria > Pseudomonadota > Gammaproteobacteria > Pseudomonadales > Pseudomonadaceae > Aquipseudomonas. The sequence goes on from NZ_ANNV01000164.1 coordinate 147,801, forward strand.
CAGGCGACCGTCTTGAGGGCCGTAATCAAGCTGGGTCACCACGCCGTTGCCCAAGGTCTTGCGCTCGATTCGCCCCTGCGCACTGTAGGTAATCGCGCTTGACAGAGTCTTGCGCACTGGAGACCCGTTGAGTTGCACCCATGTTTCAGACCGTTGGCCGTCAACGGTGTAGTGGGTACCTTGCTGATTGCCCGCCGTATCGGTCTGTTGCAGCACCTCACCCAACGCATTGAGCAGCAACAACGTGCGTGCCCCGTCGCCAGGTTCGAGCAGGTCATCACGCTGATCCGGCGACGCTGGCCAGTTCGGCATGTCCAGTCTTTGCAGAAAATGCTGCACCTGATCCAGAACTGCGCCGCCCATGGAGTATTCACCGAAATGACGCGTGCCCGCAGGGTCGTCGTGACGGATGATCTGCCCGCACTGGTTATGGCCAGCAGAGAAGCCCCCATAGCTGAATCGCTCCGTGCACAGGTCTTGCTCGAACACTGCCAGGGGGCGCAGCAACAAATCAAACTGAACCTCGCGGTGCGTACCTCGGCCATCCCAGGCATGCACACCTAGTCCGGTCTCGCCAAACAGTTGGACACGTAGACCTGCATCGACGCTTTGAGTACTTAAGATCTGCCCGCTCAGGGAGTAAACCGTCGCCAGATTGGGCGGTACTGTCGGGTTGGCTGTATGCAAGTCATGCAGACGGGGGTCCCATTGAGCAACCGCTCTACCTGCCACGTCATGAACGGTGCGATTGATGCAGGCGCGCACCGTCTCGCCGGCATCGGCCCGCCAATACGAAACCGTCCGCACTGGCAACGCTCTTGCGTCCAGCACGGAGAGTGTCGGCGTGTGCGCATGTAAGACGGGCATGGCATCTGCTCCCTTATGCTGCTTTTGTTAACTCAATTCAAGGACATGGGACTCACTTTTTTGGCGTTCACGTCCAATTCACCAAGGTTGTCCGGGTACGCCTGAGAAAACCTAAACCTATTTACGCGATAGTGAACCTGTGAACCTTGACAGGTTGGCGCCTGCTTCTTGCGAAATGCACGGCTTGGCCCTGGCTGTTTATATTTACAACGCTGCTGCTGTAGTGTGCCTATCCACACCCACACCGCCCAAGGACTGAGCAATGCCCAACGTACTCATCACCGGCTGCTCCAGCGGCATCGGCCGCGCCCTGGCTGACGCGTTCAAGGCCGCCGGCTACAGCGTGTGGGCCAGCGCCCGCCGCCCGGAGGATGTCGCTGCCCTAGCCGCCGCTGGCTTCAATGCGGTGGAGTTGGACGTCAACGACAGCGCCGCCCTGCAGCACCTGGCTGAACAGCTGGGCGAGCTGGATGTGCTGGTCAACAACGCCGGTTACGGCGCCATGGGCCCGTTGCTCGATGGCGGCACCGAGGCCATGCAGCGCCAGTTCGAGACCAATGTGTTTTCCATCGTCGGCGTGACCCAGGCGCTGTTCCCGGCCCTGCGCCGCAGCAAAGGCCTGGTGGTGAACATCGGCAGTGTTTCTGGCGTATTGGTCACGCCATTTGCCGGTGCCTACTGCGCGTCGAAAGCCGCCGTGCATGCCCTGAGCGATGCCCTGCGCATGGAACTGGCACCGTTTGGCATTCGCGTGATGGAAGTACAGCCGGGGGCCATCGACACAAGCTTCGCGAAAAACGCCGGCGCCCAGGCCGAGCTGTTGATCAACGAACAATCCCCCTGGTGGCCGCTGCGCGAAGGCATCCGCGCGCGCTCCCAGGCTTCACAAAACAACCCGACGCCGGCCAGCCGGTTTGCCGCGCAGGTGCTCAAGGGCGTGCAACAACCAACGCCACCGCGCCTGTTGCGCGCAGGGAATGGCAGCCGCGCGTTGCCGTTGATGGCGGCGTTGTTGCCCAAAGGTTTATTGGAGAGTGTCTTGAAGAAGCGCTTTGGCTTGGAACGGAGTTTGTAATGATCGACTACAGCGATTTTTTTGAAGAAGTGATCCAGACCCACGTCGAGATCGAGCAATGGTTCGCCGGCGTCGCGCCGGAAGGCACCTTGCAAAGCCTGCTCGCGCGCTTCTCCCCGGAGTTCAGCATGGTTGCCCCGGCCACCGGCACGCGGGTCAATGCGGCAGGGGTCAACGCGTTGTTCACGCGCCTGGGCGGGATGCGGCCGGGGTTGAAGATCACCTTGAGTGAAATGGCCGGGATTGACCGGCATGCACGCGGGGCAACGGTGACTTACCGTGAACATCAGGTGGATGACAGCGGCACGCAGACTGATCGCCGCGCCACCGTGGTGTTCGAGAAACAGGCCAGCGGCGCGCTGCTGTGGCGCCATCTGCACGAGACCTTCATCAAGGCCTGATGCGGTTAAACATGTGGGAGCTGGCTTGCCTGCGATAGCGGTGGGTCAGCTGCTAATGCTTCAACTGATAGTCCGCTATCGCAGGCAAGCCAGCTCCCACAGGTTAGTTTTGTGTTTGGTCCATAGGGCCAGGTACTACAAGAAACAGCGAACGGCCTGACATCATTTCAAGGAACCAATCCTCAGGCTCTTTCACCTCTGTCTACCCACAGGTGAAAGGATGCCAAGGGATTTCCTGCAAAGCGGCGTGCCAACCGCGCACACCACCACGCGCCAGCGCCTGACCAGTCTGCTGGACCTGCCAAAACTCTATCAAACCATAGACGCCGACCCGGCCATCGTCGGGGCTGGGGTGGTGCATATTGGCAGTGATTATCAGGTGACGGTGCTGAGGGAGTTTGTACCGCTGTGCAGTGTCAGGCCCAAGCGCGTGATTTTGCGGGAAACAGTAGAGCAGGCAGTTACTACTGAAGACTATGCACAGCAGGTGGCAAGTTCACCTCGTGAGTCTCAGCTGTGGCGTGAGGCATCGGGAATGGCCCTTTCCTGCGGCGGGGCAGTGATTAGTTTCGTTGTCGCAAAGGCAGGCATAGCCGCAGCGCCGTTTAGTGGCGGCGCAAGCCTCGCCTTGACCTATGTGTCATACGCAGGCCTGGCCGCCAGCGGCGCACAGTGCTTTAACGGTGTATGGAGGACCCGTAACGAGTTAACTGACCCTGCCAAGAACGATTACTACGACACCCTGGCTTGGTATCAAGCAATGACCGTTGCTCTGGATGGTATTTCATTGGTCGGCGCAGGGGCCTCCACCGTTGCAACGGTCAGAACCGTGATGGCTATCAAACGTTCGACCGGGCGCGAGATGACGGACATATTGAGACCCATGAGCCGTCAAGAACGCGCCAAATTAACGGACGAAGTTCTTCGGCTGAGCAATCCCCGCCATCCCCGCGAAATAATTCGCCTGAAGCAGTTGGCTGGACAATTGCCCAGACGCTACAGCAACCCCGAGTTACGACTGCGCATAATCACGCAAATAAGGGATCAAGTTAGCGCGACTTTAGCTATCACAGGCAGCGTACTTTTCGGAAATATCAACGCGTTAGTTATCGCACTGTACGAGGAGTTCGACGACCATGAATTTCGGTATTGATCCCGTTCGGGAATATCTAATTTGGCGTCGTTATGCCTACCGTTTTTTACCCTCATTTGGAGGGGCGATGCTGCTTAGCCTAAGCAGTATCGCAATCAACACGTCGACAAGTCTTTCGTATTACGCACAAATTTTAGGCCTGCCGGATGAAACCGCTTTCGGAACCGGAATGGTGCTGTGCCTGATTTATAACGTAGGCCAAATTGGTCTATGTGAAGGATTCCGGCATGCGCCTCGAATACTCATCCTCGTAGCAATCGCAAACCTCCTGCTCTCGGTAGCCTATCTTGGCAATTACTCTCCGACGCTGCTCAACTTGTCTGCGTTGCTGACATCCCTGCTCTACATCTTGGTTCTAAACTCCAAAAACCACCGTCGCTACACCAGCATGCTGAGGGTCAAGCGTCGACGAAAAACCAGAGCCGCCGAGTCGCTCATTCACTGAAATGATTGACTCAGTGTGGCGAGGGAGCTTGCTCCCGCTGGGGTGCGAAGCGCCCCCAACCCCAACAGCCGGCGACTGCTACGCAGTCGAGCGGGAGCAAGCTCCCTCGCCACACAAGCGCCACAGTTAGTACTGTGTTTGGTTCACGATAACGGTGCAGGTAATACCGGCCGCCAACAGCACCCCCTCCGGTACTTCATCAATATGAATCCGCACCGGCACCCGCTGCGCCAGCCGCACCCAGTTGAACGTCGGGTTCACATCCGCCACCAACTCGCGGCTCTCGGGGTTGTCACGGTCGTAGATGCCCCGCGAGATGCTTTCCACATGGCCCTTTAACGTCTCGCCGCTCATGAGCTGCATGTCAGCTTTATCGCCCACCTTCACATGGGGCAGCTTGGTTTCTTCAAAGAAGCCGTAGACCCAGAACGAATTCATATCCACCACGGCCATCTTCGCCTCGCCGATGCGCGCATAGTCGCCGCGATGCACGTTGAGGTTGGTGACGTAGCCGTCCACCGCCGCCAGCACCTGGGTGCGCTTGAGGTTCAGTTCAGCCGCTTCCAGTTGCGCCAGCGCGTGCTGGTAATCGGCCAGGGCGGAGTCGGCGATGTTGCTGGCGTCGTCGCGGTTTTCCTTGGAGATCACCAGGGCGTCGAGGTCGGCGCGGCGGTGGGCGTTGACCTTGCGCATTTCCCAGGTGGCTTTGCGTGACGCCACCAGCGATTGCGCCTGTTTGACCGCGATGCGGTAGTGCTCGGGGTCGATCTGCATCAGCAGGTCGCCCTTCTTCACCAACTGGTTGTCGCGCACCGGCACGTCCACCACTTCGCCGGTGACGTCGGCGGCGACGTTGATGATGTCGGCGCGCACGCGGCCGTCGCGGGTCCACGGGGTTTGCATGTAGTGCACCCACAACGTGCGGCCAATCCACATCGCCAAGGCCAGTACCAGCAAGGTCGCAAGCAGGCTGAAAAACTTTTTCATCAGGGCATTCTCAACGGTAGACGGTCAGCGCCAGGGCGCCGAACAGGCAAACGAACAGGCTCAGGCGCAGCAACGCCGGGTGCCAGAAAAAACGGTACAGGTCGAACCCGGCCAGGAAGCGGTCCAGGGCCCAGGCCAGGACGGCCGCGATCAGGAACATCAGGGTCATGGTCGGCATGTAGATACCGTGGAACGCGATTTCACGCGGCATGCGCGGCTCCTTTCAAGGCAGCGAGGGGCGATTGCGGGTCCAGCAGCGAGGTGCGGATAAAGTGCAGGTAGCTTTTCACCCGGCGCAGAGCCGAGGTATCGAAGTGCGGGGCGAAGGGTTCATCGGTGGCCTGTACGCGGCTGATGGCATGGTCCACGGCGATCAGGCCGCGCTCCAGGTTGCTCGCGCTCGGTTGCAAAAACAGGCGCACCAGCGAGCGGCCCATCACACGGATCGCCTGGCGCCATGGCTGTGATTCGGCGTAGGCCGGGTGCACCGGCAAAATCGCCTGTTCCTTGCGCAACTCGATGATCGCGTGGCCGACTTCCAGCACCACGAACATCCAGCGCAGCAGGTCGCGCTGCACTTGCGGCTGGCCGACGGCGAGGCCATAGGCCTGGTGCAGCAGGTCGCGGGTGCGGCTTTCGAAACTCGACGCCAGGCCCTTGAGCTTGCCGCTGATGGCATACACCACTTGCTCGCGCAGGTCCTGCTCCAGGCGGCGCCACAACCAGCGGCTATTGGGCGGCAGGATGATCGCCCCCGCCGCCGCGCAGACGAGCATGCCGATGATCATCGCGATGTAGTCGTTGATAAAGGTGTAGGGGTTGTAGACCGTGAGGTTGTCCGGTACCGAGCCGGTGCTGAAGAAGATCAGCAGGCCGACGCCCACCCCGGCGTATTGCGGACGTGAGGCGAGGAAGGCGCCAAGGATGATCACCGGTGCGAGCATCACGCACAGCAGCGGGAAGCCGTCGATCCACGGGAACACGAAGAACATCTCGACAAAGCCCACCAGCGCACCGATCAAGGTGCCGCAGGCCATCTGGAACGCCATGCGCTTGGGGTTGGGCGTGGCGGCGGACAGGCCGACCGTGGCCGCAGCGATCAGGGTCATGGTCGCGCCGCTCGGCCAGGCGGTGGCGACCCAGTAGCTGCCGAGCACGATCAGGATGAATGAAGCACGAATCCCCGAGGCGGCGCAGGCCAGCCAGTTGGTTTTCGGCGTATAGGGCTCGTCCCAGTCTTCGCGGGCGTGGCTGTGGTCGGCCAGGGACGCATGGGTGAGCGCGTAGTTGTGCAGGTCGTCGACGAAGCGGTAGAGCAGCTCGTAGGCGGTGTGGAAATCCAGCTGCTCGGCCTCGGTGGGTTCACCTTCCTGGAATGCCGCCCGCAGGCTGCGCACCTTGGCGGGCAAGTCGTCCTTGTAGGCGGCGAGTTGCGCCACCAAGCGTGCCGCGTCCGGGCTGGTGAGGGCGCGGCCGGAGAAACCGTCGAGCACTTCGGCGAGGTCGGCCAGGCCCGGTTTGATCGCCGCGACCACGTGATCGGCCGCATCCGTACGCAGCCGTTCGAGCAACTGGTGCAGGGCATTGAAGCGCGTGGTGATGCTCATGAATTCGCTGTTGAGGCGACTGAGCCGGCCATTGCGCCGACGCATGTGCGGGTCTTCGAACACGGTGAGGCTGCGCAGCCCTTCCAGGCCCACGGCTTCGGCGATAAAGCGCACGTTGCTGGCCTCGAACCCGTCCCGCTGGCTGCGCCCACGCAAACCATCGGTGACAAACAGCGCGAACACGCCGAAGCGCTGGTACAAGGCGTTGCGCATGGCGGCGCTGGAGGTCTGCGGCAGGATCGCGGCGCTGACCAAGGTGGAGCACAGAATCCCCAGGGAGATTTCCAGCACCCGCCAGACCGCCGCCATGAAGGCGCCGTCCGGGTGTGCCAGCGCGGGTAATCCCACCATCGCCGCGGTGTAGCCGGCCAACACAAAACCATAGGCGCGGAAGTTGCGGTTGCGGGTCGCGCCCGCCGTGCAGACGCCCACCCAGATCGCCAAGGCGCCGAGGAACAACTCGGTGTTCTGCGCAAACAAGGCGATCAACAACACCATCACCGCCGACCCTGCCAGGGTGCCGAGGAAGCGATAGAAGCTCTTGGCAAACACCTGGCCGCTCTGTGGTTGCATCACGATAAACACGGTGATCATCGCGGTGCGCGGTTGCGGCAGTTCCAGGCGCATGGCCAGCCACAGCGTGAGGAACGCGGCGATCAGCACCTTGAAGATATACACCCAGGTCACGCCGTCGCTGCGTGCCCAGTCGAAGAAACCGCGGCGCCACTCAAGGGCGTGCAACCAGCGCAGCGGTGCAGGCAAGGGAGTCATTCAATCCTACTCAGTGATCAAACACGGCGAGGGCCGCCGGGGTCTTGCTCGGGAGGGTCTTGGCATCCTCGGGCACATCGTCGCCGGCACCGAGGCCGCCACCCAAGGCAGTGACCAGTTCGGCATGGGCCGTCAGGCGCGCGGCCTGGACTTGTTGCGCGATCTGCTGCTGGTGAAACAGCAAGGTCTGCGCGTTGAGCACATTGAGGTAATCGGTGAGGCCGCGCTGGTAGGCGATCATCGCGATGTCGTAGGTTTTCTGCGCCGAGGCCACCGATTGCGCGGCGAAGCCTTGTTGCTTGTCCATGGACTCGCGGCGGATCAATTGGTCGCTGATGCCCTTGAGTGCATTGACCAGGGTCTGGTTGTACCGGGCCACGGCGATGTCGTAGCCCGCGCTGGCTTCGCCCAACTCGGCACGCAAACGCCCGCCATCGAAGATCGGCAAGGTGATCGCCGGGCCGACGTTGTAGTTGAATTTCTTGCCGGCGAGAAACTCCAGCATGCCGCCGCCGGTGGCCATGTAGCCGAGGCTGCCGACCAGGTCGACGTTGGGGTAAAAGCCGGCGTGGGCCACATCGATGCCACGGGCCTGGGCCGCGACCTGCCAGCGACTGGCAACCACGTCCGGGCGCTGGCCGAGCAATTGGGCGGGCAGGCTCGACGGCAACTTCAGCGGCGCGGCCAGCGCCAGGCTCGGCCGTTGCAACTGCGCGCCCTCCCCCGGGCCTTTGCCCGCCAAGGCCGCGAGCTGGTTGCGGCTCAGGGCGATTTCTTCGTCGAGGGCGTCCAGTTGGCGATGGGTTTCCGGCAACGGGGTTTCGGCCTGGCTGACGTCGAAGTGCGTGCCGATCCCGGCATCCAGGCGTTTGTTGGCCAGGTCCAGGATCTGCTGTTGCTGGGCCAGGGTGGCCGCAACGATGTCGCGGTTGGCGTAGTGCAACGACAGCTGGATATAGGCGCGGACCACGTTGTTTTGCAGTTCGAGCTGGGCCTGGCGGGCTTCGGCGGCGCTCATATGGGCCAGGTCCACGGCACGTTCGCTGGTGTTGCTTTCGCGGCCCCACAGGTCGAGGGCATAGCTCAGGCCCAGGGATGAATTGTTGTCCCAGGTGTTGGCACCGCTCAACTCGCCGGGGCCGTAGAACTGATCCTTCGGCCAGTTGTGGCGCTTGAGGGTGGTGTCGCTGTTGATCTGCAACGACTCGGTCGATTCGGCAATCCCGGCCATGGCCCGTGCTTCACGCACACGCGCGGCGGCCATGGCCATGCTCGGGCTGTTTTGCGTGGCGAGGGCCACCCAATGGTTGAGTTGCGGGTCGCCGTAGGCTTGCCACCATTGGGCGGTGGGCCAATGGGCGTCCTGGGCGGCGCTCTGGATCGCTTCGTCGGTGGCCAGGGTATTGGCGCTGAGGGCCTGGCCTTGGGGGGCAATTCCTCCGGTTCCGATGCAGCCGCTGATTGCTAACGATAAAGCCCAAACACTGAGAGTCTTCAGCTCTCTGCTGATGCGACGCGGCACGGCGAACGAATTCCTGAGGTGGTGTTGCGGGGTAGGTGGCGCAATTCTAGGCGGCGGCATGAAGGACGATAAGCTGGCATTCCTGTGAATCTTTGTTACCGTTCAAGCGATAATCCGTTGGTAGGGATCACTGGACGGCGTAACTTTCTGTCACAATTTGCCATCTCCCTTGAGAACACCCCATGGACACTTTGCAAAACATGCGCGCGTTCAGTTGCGTGGCCGAAGCCGGCAGCTTCACCGCCGCCGCCGCGCAACTGGACACCACCACAGCCAACGTCTCGCGCGCGGTCTCGAACCTTGAGGCCCACCTGCAAACCCGCTTGCTCAACCGCACCACCCGCCGCATCGCGCTGACCGAAGCCGGTAAACGCTATTTGCTGCGCTGCGAACAGATCCTGGCCTACGTCGAAGAAGCCGAAGCCGAAGCCAGCGACGCCCACGCGCGCCCCGCCGGGCAGTTGAAAGTGCACACCATGACCGGCATCGGCCAGCATTTCGTGATTGACGCCATCGCCCGCTACCGCCGCACCCACCCGGACGTGACCTTCGACCTGACCCTGGCCAACCGCGTGCCGGACCTGCTCGACGAGGGCTACGACGTGTCCATCGTGCTGGCCAGCGAGCTGCCGGATTCGGGTTTCGTCTCCCAACGCCTGGGCATCACCTACAGCATCGCCTGCGCCTCGCCGGATTACGTCAAGGCCAAGGGCTGCGCGCAACGCCCCACTGATTTGCTCAACCACGCCTGCCTGCGCCTGGTCAGCCCGGTGATCCAGCTGGACAAGTGGACCTTCAACGGCCCCGAAGGCCAGGAAAGCGTGGCCATCAACAGTTCGCCGTTCCTGGTCAACTCGGCCGACGCGATGAAAACCGCGATCACCAGCGGCATGGGTGTCGGCCTGTTGCCGGTGTATGCCGCGATTGAAGGCCTGCGCAACGGCACCCTGGTGCGGGTGATGCCGACGTACCGCTCGCAGGAGCTGAACCTGTACGCCATCTACCCGTCACGCCAGTACCTGGATGCGAAGATCAAGACGTGGGTGGAATACCTGCGCGGGTCGTTGCCGGAGATTCTCGCGGCGCATCAGGCGGAGTTGGCGGCGTATGAATTGAGCGGAAGCGTTGGCGGCGTGCGCCTGGCGAACTGATTCCTGCCAGACACCCGAGATCAACTGTGGGAGTTGGCTTGCCTGCGATAGCGGTGTATCAGGCAAACCGCTATCGCAGGCAAGCCAGCTCCCACAGGGGTCCGCTGCTCACTTTAGCTGGGTGGTGTCCTGACAAGTCTGGGCAGGAATGTTAGCGTGCTTGGCATTCTTCCGTAGTCGATGAGCCCGCCTGCAATGAAAAAGACTGTCCTCGCCTTCAGCCGCATCACCCCGCCCATGATCGAACGCCTGCAACAGGACTTCGAGGTGATCGCGCCCAACCCCAAGCTGGGTGACATCAACGCGCAGTTCAATGAAGCCCTGCCCCACGCCCACGGTTTGATCGGCGTGGGTCGCAAGCTGGGCCGCGCGCAACTCGAAGGCGCGAGAGAGCTGGAAGTGGTGTCCAGTGTGTCGGTGGGCTACGACAACTACGACGTGCCCTACTTCACTGAGCGCGGGATCATGCTCACCAACACCCCTGATGTGCTCACCGAAAGCACCGCCGACCTGGCGTTCGCCCTGCTGATGAGCAGCGCCCGCCGCGTCGCCGAACTCGACGCCTGGACCAAGGCCGGCCAGTGGAAAGCCAGCGTCGGCGCGCCGTTGTTTGGCTGCGACGTACACGGCAAGACCCTGGGCATCGTCGGCATGGGCAATATCGGCGCGGCCGTGGCCCGCCGTGGCCGCCTGGGGTTCAACATGCCGATCCTCTACAGCGGCAACAGCCGCAAGCCGGCGCTGGAACAGGAGCTGGGCGCACAGTTCCGCAGCCTCGACCAATTGCTCGCCGAAGCAGACTTTGTGTGCCTGGTGGTGCCATTGAGCGACAAGACCCGCCACCTGATCAGCACCCGCGAGCTGGGGCTGATGAAACCTAGCGCGATCCTGATCAACATCTCCCGTGGCCCGGTGGTGGATGAACCGGCGCTGATCGAAGCGCTGCAAAGCCAGAAGATTCGCGGGGCGGGGTTGGATGTGTATGAGCAGGAGCCGTTGGCGGAGTCGCCGTTGTTCCAGCTGAGCAATGCGGTGACCTTGCCGCATATCGGCTCGGCGACCCATGAAACCCGTGAAGCCATGGCCAATCGGGCCCTGGAAAACTTGCGCAGTGCCCTACTGGGCCAGCGTCCACAGGATCTGGTGAACCCACAAGTCTGGAAGGGCTGACATCTCACCAAGGTGGGCTGGTGCTTCTGTGGGAGCTGGCTTGCCTGCGATGCAGGCGACTCGGTCTTACAGTTGCACCGAGGTGATGCCATCGCAGGCAAGCCAGCTCCCACATTAGACCGAGTCCGACACAAAACCCGGTTAAAGCCTGGCGTCCTCAAGTCGATAACCTTCCATAGATGTCATCCCTGATCCACAGAAGGTTTTTATGTCCACCACCAAAGCCCGCGCAGATTCACTCTCGCTTCTGCTCTTTACCTTGCGCAGTGGCAAGCTGATGGCGATCAACCTGCTGAAAGTCAGCGAAATCATCCCCTGCCCGCCGCTGACCAAGCTGCCGGAGTCGCACCCCCACGTCAAAGGCATCGCCATTCTGCGCGGTGCTTCGCTGTCGGTGATCGACCTCAGCCGTGCCCTCGGCGAAATGCCCCTGCAGGACCCGAACGGTGGCTGCCTGATCGTCACCGATGTGAGCCGTTCCAAGCAGGGCCTGCATGTGCAGGCGGTGAGCAAGATCGTGCATTGCCTGACCACCGACATCCGCCCGCCGCCCTATGGCTCTGGCGGCAACCGCGCGTTTATCACCGGGGTGACCGAGGTGGAAGGCGCCCTGGTGCAGGTGCTGGATATCGAGAAAGTCATCCACGGCATCGCCCCGGCGCCGATCGAAGCCGCGCCGACCGACCTGACCATGGAAGAAGCCGAAGTGCTGGGCAATGCGCGCATTCTGGTGGTGGACGACAGCCAGGTGGCGTTGCAGCAATCGGTGCATACCTTGCGCAACCTCGGCCTCACCTGCCACACCGCGCGCAGCGCCAAGGAAGCCATCGACGTGCTGCTGGAGCTGCAAGGCACGGCCGAGCAGATCAACGTGGTGGTGTCGGATATCGAGATGTCCGAGATGGACGGCTATGCCCTCACCCGCACCCTGCGCGAAACCCCGGACTTCAAGGACCTCTACGTGCTGCTGCACACCTCCCTGGACAGCGCGATGAACAGCGAAAAGGCCCGCCTGGCCGGTGCCGATTCGGTGCTGACGAAATTCTCGTCGCCCGAGTTGACCAAGTGCCTGGTGGTGGCCGCGCAAACGGTGGCGCAAAAAGGCCTGTGAGCGAATACTTCCAACTGCTGCGCCGCGATCTCACCGCCAGCCTGCCCGCGCCGCAATGGCCGGCGGGCACGCAGTTGGATCATTACCGCGACGAGCTGGCCCCGGCCATTCATGCCGTGTTGCGCATGACCCAGGACCAGGGCGGCGGCCGCGTGCCAAGCCTGGAGGAATGGCGCCAGCAGTTCGTCAGCGATGCCGAGTTCGACCCCACGCTGTGCCTGGTCGCCAGCAACGCCGAGGGTATTCTTGGCGTGGCGCAATGCTGGACCAGCGCCTTTATCAAGAACCTCTCCGTACACCCATGCGCCCAGGGCCAGGGGCTGGGCCGCGCGTTGTTGCTGCACAGCTTCCAGGTGTTCAAGCAGCGCGGCGAACCCTATGTGGACCTCAAGGTGCTGGAGAGCAACCTGCGGGCGCGCAAGCTCTACGAAAGTGCAGACATGAAGTTTGTATTACGTGATGCAGTCGCAGAAGACTGACAGGCACTGGCGCACAACTTGCTTCCAGAGTGGCAATACGGTGAACAGAGGTAAAAACCCGTCACCGTTCAAGCGAGCCCTCTGACCTAGCCTGGTGACAGATCCGCCATGAACACCCACTTTTCCTGCGTCGGTTGCGGCAAGTGCTGCACCGACCACCACGTCCCCCTGACCCTCGACGAAGCCCGCATGTGGGCGGCGGACGGCGGCAATGTCATCGTTCTGGTAGAAGGTTTCCTGGCCAACGGCCTGGGCCTGCCCGTGCAACAACGCGAGCATGCCGAGCGCCGTTCGGTGGTGGTGCCCAGCGGCAACACCGAGGCCTTTGTGGCAATCACCTTTGCCGCCTACAACGCCGGGCGCTGCCGGAATCTTGACGAAGACAACCTGTGTCGCATCTACGAGCGGCGGCCGTTGGTGTGCCGGATCTATCCGATGGAAATCAACCCGCACATTCCCTTGAACCCTGGCGCCAAGGACTGCCCGCCGGAGTCCTGGGAACAAGGCCCGGCGTTGATCGTCGGCGGCGAGCTGGCAGACCCGCAGCTGGCGGCGTTGATCAGCCGCTCACGCCAGGCCGACCGCGACGACGTGCAGACCAAGGAAACCGTGTGTGCCTTGCTGGGTATCCGGACCACGGCGCTCAAGGGCGACGGGTTTACCGCGTACCTGCCGGACATGGGGGCATTTGCCCAGGCGATTGAATTGGCGGTCGAGCGGCCGTCGGTAGCCAATGAGTGGGTGTTTCATGTGTCTGGGGTGGATATTGCCGGACAGCTGTTGGACGCGGGGGCGCAGATTGCCACTGAGGTGCCGGCGAATTATGCGTTTATTTCGTTGAGGGCGGCGTAGGCAATACCGGCCTCATCGCGGGCAAGCCCGCTCCCACAGTTGGAATGCGATTCCCTGTGGGAGCGGGCTTGCCCGCGATGAGGCCCGCCCATTCACTACACATCCCAGCTAGTGCCGCTTCCCCCAAAACTCCTGCGCCAACTGCCGCAAATCCTCCGCCAACGCCGCCACATCCCCGGAACTGAGCTGGCTCTGCTGCCCCGCACTGACAGTGGCCTCCCCGGCATTGCGAATGCCGACGATGTTGCGATTGATGTCTTCACTTACCGCGCTTTGCTCCTCCACCGCCGCCGCGATCTGCTGGCTCATGGCGGTGATCTGGCCAACACGCTGGCTGATCCCGTCCAGGGCCGCTGCCGCCCGCTGCGCCTGCTCGACACTGGCGTCGACATGCTCGCTGCTTTGCGCCATGGCCTGCACCGCATCCCGTGCGCCACCTTGCAGGGTGCTGATCATGCGCTGGATTTCGTTGGTCGATTGCTGGGTGCGTTGCGCCAGGCCGCGCACTTCATCGGCGACCACGGCAAAACCACGGCCCTGCTCACCCGCCCGCGCCGCTTCGATGGCGGCGTTGAGGGCCAGCAGGTTGGTTTGTTCGGCAATGGTGCGGATCACCTCCAGCACACCGCTGATTTCCCCGCTGTGGCTTTCCAGTTGATGAATCACCTCGGTCGCCCGGGCCAGTTCCCGGGACAGGCGCAATACCGCGTCGCGACTTTCATCCACCCGCAGGTGGCCCTCACGGGTTTCATTACCTGCCTGGTCCGCCGCCTTTGAAGCCTCGACGGCATGGTTGGCCACCTCGGCCACACTCGCCGCCATCTGGTGGATCGCCGCCGCGACCTGGTCGGTCTGGGTCTGCTGGCCCAGGCTGCTGGTGTGGCTGCTGCCCAAATGCTCGACCAGTTGCGCCGCATGCCCAGACAAACGTTGGGACGCGTCGCCGATCCGCCCGACCACTGCGCCCGCTTGGGCTTCGAGCATGTGCAGGGCGAACTCGATCTGTCCGCATTCATCCTCGCGCCCGGTGTAGATCGCCTGGCTCAAGGGGTTGTCGGCGATAGCGCGCGCGCGTTGATCCAATTGGGCCAAGGGCCGCAGGATGGCTTTGACCCCCACCGCGCCGACCGCGCAGCCGGCCACCAACGCCAGCAGTTGCCAGGCCAGCGAATAGGTCGCCAAGCCCAGCCCCAGGGCCCAGGTCACGCTGCTGGTGGTGGCCACCCAGGCCGTTAACTTTACCCCCAGGCCGAGCCTCGGCAAGCGCCGGCGCTTGCCCGCCCGCAGCCGCGCGTAGGCACGTTCTGCTGCTGCCACCCTGCGCGCATCGGGCTTGGTGCGCACCGATTGATACTCCACCGTCACGCCATCACGGGTCACCGGCGTGGCGTAGGCGCTGACCCAATAGTGGTCACCGTTCTTGCAGCGGTTTTTCACCATGCCCATCCACGAGCGCCCGCTTTTCAAGGTTTTCCACATGTGCGCAAACGCCGCGGCCGGCATGTCGGGATGGCGCAGGAGGTTGTGCGACGCGCCGATCAGCTCCTCACGGTCGTAGCCGCTGACGTTGATAAAGTCCTCGTTGGCGTAGGTAATCGCGCTGGTCAGGTCGGTGGTCGAGAGGATATTGGCGTCAGGGGCAAAGTCCACACTTCGACCGGTGACCGGCAGATTGATTTTCATGGATAAGCGCGCTCGTGATTATTGAAGGAGTCGGCAGGGCGACCGACTCTAAGCGCACGGAGGGGGCAAATACTGATCCAGCGCATGTTCTGCGCAATTAGTTCGCCATCATTGTATGGCAGGAGGGCTGATATCCAGGCGATAGGGCTGGATGATCCGCTGGTACTCGCCGTTGTACATCAGTTGCTCGAGGGCGCGATTGAGGTCGGTACGCAACGTCATATCGGACTTGCGCACCGCTATCGCCACGCCGTTGCCCAACAGCTGCGCCGAGACTTCGGGGCCGAGAAAGTCGAAATCCTCGCCATCGGCGGTGTCGAGCAGGGCCTCGCGGATTTCCACGGTGCCTTGCAACGTTGCATCTATCTCGCCTGCCACCAGGCTACGCACCAGTTCGTCGTTGAGCCAGAAACTCTTGACGATCACCCCCGCAGGCGCCCACTTCGACAGGGCAAAGGCCTCGCGATTACTCTTCAGCAACACCCCGACACGCTTGCCTTTGAGTGACTGCTTGGTCGGCAGCAAGCCGGATGCCTTGCGCGCCACCAGACGCGTGGTGAATGGATAGAGGTCTTCGGTAAAACTGACCCAGCGGCGCCGTCTGGACGTAGCGGCCATGCCCATTATCGCGTCGAACTGCCGGGCTTCAAGTGCCGGAAAATTCTCCATCAGGACCTGATCGACCCAGATGCAACGCACATTGAGCTGCTGGCACAACGCGTTGCCCAAGTCGATGTTCAACCCCACCATCTGCCCTTGCGGGTCACGGCTTTGGAAAGGAGGGAACTGCGCGACGACGGCGAAGCGGATTTCGTGCCGTGCCGGTTCATATGCTGCAACACTGGCGGACACAACCCACAACAGCAAGCCGAGGGAAACGCGTAGGGAGATGGGTGCCATGCGGAATATCCTTTTCCAGAAAGACCAGCGTCAACCGCCTCCAGCCCCCACTGGAACAGTGGGGCGAAGCAAGTGGCGTGAAAGCTTTCAAAAAAAGGACATGAACCCACAATCAGAAAAGTCAGCGCTCGCTGTAGGCATTAGCAACCACAGCACGTGATCTTTACTCTTAGCGTTTACCCATGGAGCGGCGAGTGCCAGGGGGTGCCATGCCTGGGGACTTGGTATGGCCGTTCTTCGCACCGTTTTTGTACCAAGGCTGGGCAGCATTCTTGGCCCCTGCGAGTTCGCCCGGTTTAAACGGAAACTTGAATGCCGGAATCTCGGCTTTTTCAACGCCGTCGGCGCTGGTCGAATCGACGAGGTCAGCCGTCTCGGCGGGGGATTGTGTCGGGGAAGTCATGAGCGCTCCGAAGCATGCAGAAAATGTTGCGGACCCCAATTGCGAGCCACAGTGGTAGGAAGTATACCTGCGCGCCTCTGATCTTTGACCAGCGTCGTACGAATGGTCAGGAGCTAACTGTCGTGGCTGTCAGATAGCGGTCACTTTACTGACCGGGTCTGCAGGCTATAAATACCCTCCCTTCTCTCCATCCCCGGTACTGGCGCCTTACAGCATGAACATCATCAGAAGAAAAACTGTCGTGATCGTGGGAGTCCTCGTGGTGCTGGTTGTCGCAGCCTGGGCACTGACCCGACCGGCCAAGACCAGGCTGGTGGCCTCCGTCGCCGTGCCGGTACGGGTGATGAAAGTCGTGGAACAGGATTTGCCACGCTACGTCACGGGCCTGGGTTCGGTGCTGTCGCTGCACAGTGTGGTGATCCGCCCGCAGATCGACGGCATCCTCACGCAATTGCTGGTCAAGGAAGGTCAATGGGTGAAGGTGGGCGACCTGCTGGCGACTATCGACGACCGCTCGATCCGCGCCAGCCTCGACCAGGCGCGCGCGCAACTGGGGCAAAGCCAGGCGCAGCTGCAAGTGGCGCTGGTCAATCTCAAGCGCTACAAGGATCTGAGCGTCGATGACGGCGTGTCCAAGCAGACCTACGACCAGCAGCAAGCGCTGGTGAACCAATTGAAGGCGACGGTGCAAGGCAATCAGGCCGCAATCGATTCGGCTCAGGTACAACTCTCCTACACCCAGATACGCTCACCTGTCACGGGTCGCGTCGGTATTCGCACCGTCGATGAAGGTAATTTCCTGCGGATGAGCGATGCCCAAGGGCTGTTCTCGGTCACCCAGATCGACCCGATTGCCATCGAGTTTTCCCTGCCGCAGCAGATGCTGCCGACACTGCAGGGCCTGATTGCCGCCAGCTACCCGGCCTTCGTCGGCGCCTACCTGGGCGCCAATACCGACGGTGAAAACAGCGAACTGCTCGGCCAGGGCCGACTGAGCCTGATCGACAACCAGATCAACAGTACCACCGGCACCATTCGCGCCAAGGCCGAGTTCCGCAATAGCACGCAAACACTCTGGCCAGGCCAATTGGTGACCGTCAAGATCCAGACCGCCCTCGACCGCAATGCCCTCGCCGTGCCGCCAAGCGTGGTGCAACGCGGCCTGGACTCGCACTTCGTGTACCGCGTCAACGACGCCAAGGTAGAAATCGTGCCGGTGCAGGTGGTGTACCAAGACAGCGACCGCACGATCCTCAAGGGCATCCAGGTCGGTGATGTGCTGGTCAGCGATGGCCAGTCGCGGCTCAAGGCTGGCGTCCAGGTCGAGATCCTCAAGGAGCCATCCCACGTGATCCAGACCGCTGACGCCAAGGTGCTGCCATGACGTCGCGGGGCTCTATCTCCGCCTGGTGCATCGATCGCCCGGTCGCCACCCTGTTGCTGACCTTCGCCATGGTGCTGCTCGGGCTGATCGCCTTCCCGAAACTGCCCATCGCCCCACTGCCGCAAGCGGAATTCCCTACGATCCAGGTCTCCGCGCAATTGCCCGGCGCCAGCCCGGACACCATGGCGTCATCGGTGGCCACCCCGCTGGAGGTGCAATTCAGCGCCATCCCCGGCATGTCCCAGATGACGTCCAGCAGTGCCCTTGGCACGAGCGTGTTGACCCTGCAATTCACCCTCGACAAAAGCATCGACACCGCCGCGCAGGAAGTACAGGCGGCGATCAACACCGCCTCCGGCAAGTTGCCCAGTGACATGCCAAGCCTGCCGACCTGGAGAAAGGTCAACCCGGCCGACAGCCCGGTGCTGGTCATCAGTATCAATTCCCACGACTTGCCTGGCACCCAGCTGAGCGACCTGGTCGAAACCCTGTTGGCCCGGCAAATCAGCCAGATCGACGGTGTTGGCCAAATCAATATCACCGGCCAGCAACGCCCGGCGATCCGTGTGCAGGCCTCGCCGGACAGGCTGGCCGCCATCGGCCTGACCCTGGCCGATATCCGCCTGGCGATCCAGCAGTCGAGCCTGAACCTGGCCAAAGGCGCGCTGTACGGCGCAAACAGCGTGTCCACCCTTTCGACCAACGATCAGCTGTTTCATGCCGAGGAATACGGTGACCTGATCATCACCTACAAGAACGGCGCCCCCGTGCAATTGCGCGACGTGGCCAAGGTGGTCGAAGCCTCGGAAAACGCCTACGTGCAGGCGTGGGCTGGCGATGTACCTGGTGTCAACCTGGTGATTACCCGCCAGCCCGGCGCGAACATCGTCGAGACCGTTGAACGGATCCAGGCCGAACTGCCTCGCCTGCAAGCGATGCTGCCGGCGTCGGTCGAGCTGAGCGTCCTGATCGACCGTACCACCACCATCCGTGCCTCCCTGCACGAAGTTGAACTGACCCTGCTGATCGCCGTACTGCTGGTGATCGGGGTCATGGCGATTTTCCTGCGCCAGTGGTCGGCGACGCTGATTGTGTCGAGCGTGCTGGGGGTGTCGCTGATCGCCAGCTTCGCCCTGATGTACGTGATGGGATTCAGCCTCAACAACCTCACTCTGGTGGCCATTGTGATCGCCGTGGGGTTTGTGGTGGACGATGCGATTGTGGTGGTGGAGAACATCCATCGTCACCTTGAGGCCGGACTGGACAAGCGCGACGCGGCAATCAAGGGTGCCAGCGAGATCGGCTTTACCGTGGTGTCCATCAGCGTATCCCTGGTGGCGGCGTTCATTCCGCTGTTGTTCATGGGCGGCGTCGTCGGGCGGCTGTTCAAGGAATTTGCGTTGACGGCCACCTCGACCATCCTCATTTCCGTGGTGGTCTCCCTGACACTTGCCCCCACCTTGGCGGCGCTGTTCATGAAAGCGCCGGCCCATCGCCCCCAGGAAAAACCCGGTTTTGGCGAGCGCCTGCTGGCGGGCTATGAAAAGTACCTGCGCAAGGCCCTCGCCCATCAGCGCACCATGCTTGGCATCTTCGGGCTGACGCTGGGCATGGCTGTCGCCGGGTACGTATTGATCCCCAAGGGCTTTTTCCCACTGCAGGACACCGGCTTTATCCTGGGTACCAGCGAAGCCGCTGCGGACGTGTCGTATCCGGACATGGTCGCCAAACACAAGGCCCTCGCGGAAATCCTCAAGGCCGATCCGGCGATCCAGGCCTTCTCCCACGCGGTGGGGGTGACCGGCAGCAACCAGACCATCGCCAATGGCCGTTTCTGGATTTCCCTCAAGGATCGTGGTGACCGCGACGTCTCCGCCAGCGAGTTCATCGACCGCATTCGGCCAAAGCTTGCCAGGGTACCGGGGATTGTCCTGTACCTGCGCGCCGGCCAGGACATCAACCTCAGTTCCGGCCCCAGCCGCAGCCAGTACCAGTACGTGCTCAAAAGCAACGACGGGGCCACGTTGAACACCTGGACCCAGCGCCTCACCGAGAAACTCCGTGGCATCCCGGCCTTTCGTGATGTCTCCAACGACCTGCAACTGGGCGGCAGCATCACCCACATCAGCATCGACCGCCGCGCCGCCGCGCGTTTCGGCCTGACGGCCACCGATATCGACCAGGCACTGTACGACGCCTTCGGCCAACGCCAGGTCAATGAATTCCAGACCGAGATCAACCAGTACCAGGTGGTGCTGGAACTGGACACCCAGCAACGCGGCCGGGCCGAAAGCCTGAACTACTTCTATCTGCGCTCGCCGCTGACCAATGAAATGGTGCCGCTGTCAGCTGTGGCCACGGTGGATGCGCCGACGGTCGGGCCACTGTCCATCAGCCATGACGGCATGTTCCCGGCGGCCAACCTGTCGTTCAACCTGGCGCCCGGCGTGGCATTGGGGGATGCGGTGATCCTGCTCAACCAGGCGAAGAACGAGATCGGCATGCCCGCCTCGATCATCGGCAACTTCCAGGGTGCGGCACAGGCGTTCCAGAGCTCGCTGGCCAGCCAGCCGTGGCTGATCCTAGCAGCGCTGGTGGCGGTCTACATCATCCTCGGCGTGCTGTACGAAAGCTTTGTGCACCCGTTGACCATTATCTCGACGCTGCCCTCGGCGGGCCTGGGGGCGCTGGTCATGTTGTGGCTGCTGGGCCAGGACTTTTCGATCATGGCCCTGATCGGCCTGGTGCTGCTGATCGGCATCGTCAAGAAAAACGGCATCCTGCTGATCGACTTCGCCCTGGAGGCCCAGCGCACGCGCGGGTTATCGCCACAGGACGCGATCTTCGAAGCCTGCATTACACGCTTTCGTCCCATCATCATGACGACCCTGGCCGCCCTGCTCGGCGCCTTGCCGCTGATGCTAGGCTACGGCGCCGGTGCCGAGCTGCGCCAGCCCCTGGGTATCGCGGTGGTCGGCGGCCTGCTGGTGAGCCAGGCGCTGACGCTGTTTACCACTCCGGTCATATACTTGTACCTCGAGAAGCTCTTCCACAGGCCCAAACCAGCGCTTGAGCTGGCGACCACACATTAAGGCCTAGGCCCCGTCCTGGAACAAAGGCTCATGCGCGTCCTGATTATTGAAGATGAAGAAAAAACCGCGGACTACCTGCATCGCGGCCTGACGGAGCAAGGCTACACCGTCGATGTGGCACGCGAAGGCGTCGAGGGTCTGCACCTGGCGCTGGAAAACGACTACGCGGTGATCGTGCTCGATGTGATGCTGCCAGGCCTGGACGGTTTTGGCGTCTTGCGGGCGTTGCGCGCCCGCAAGCAGACGCCGGTGATCATGCTCACCGCCCGCGAACGCGTGGAAGACCGCATTCGCGGCCTGCGTGAAGGCGCCGATGATTACCTGGGCAAGCCGTTTTCCTTCCTGGAGCTGGTGGCGCGCCTGCAAGCCCTGACCCGCCGCAGCGGCGGCCATGAACCGGTGCAGGTGACGGTCGCCGACTTGTGGATCGACCTGATCAGCCGCAAGGCCAGTCGCAACGGCCTGCGCCTGGACCTGACTGCCAAGGAATTCTCGCTGCTCAGCGTGCTCGCGCGGCGCCAGGGCGAGATCCTGTCCAAGACGGCGATTGCGGAGATGGTCTGGGACATCAATTTCGACAGCGACGCCAATGTGGTGGAGGTCGCGATCAAGCGCCTGCGTGCCAAGCTCGACGGGCCGTTCGAGCAAAAACTGCTGCACACCATCCGTGGCATGGGTTATGTGCTGGAGAGTCGCAGTGTCGGCTAACTCCATCGCCTTGCGCCTGAGTGGCATGTTCACCCTGGTGGCGCTGCTGATTTTCATGTTGATCGGCGGTGCGCTGTACCAACAGGTAGATCGAGGCCTGGGCCTGTTGCCAGAGGCGGAACTGGATGCGCGCTACAGCGTGCTGGAGTCGTCGGTGGGCCGCTTCGGCACGCCCGACCACTGGGCCAAGATCACCACCAAGCTCAAGCTGCTCAGTGAAGAAGACAAGCGCATCCGATTCTGGGTGGTGAGCAGCGATCCGGCTTACGAATATGGCAACCCGGATGCGCAGGTCCGCGCCTTTGCCGAGGGCAGTAGCGGAAAGCGCGATTTGCTGATGCCGGGGCACGACCATCCCTTCAAGGCCCTGTTAAGCCAGTTCCCGGCCAAGGACCAGCGGCCACCCTTGCGCTTCATCATTGCCATCGACACGGAGAACTTCCACGCCACCCAGCATCATTTGCTGATGGCCCTGATCGGCCTGGCATTTGTTGGCGTGGTGCTGGCCGCGCTGCTGGGGTTCTGGGTGTCGCGAATCGGCCTCAAGCCACTGGGCAAACTCTCGGATGAAGCGCAAAAACTGGCACCGCCCAAACTCTCCGGGCGCCTGCAGTTGTCACCGCTGCCACCGGAGCTGAGCCAGTTCGTCAACTCGTTCAACGCCACGCTGGATCGTGTGGAGCTCGCCTATTCGCGCCTGGAATCGTTCAACGCCGATGTGGCCCATGAACTGCGCTCGCCGCTGACCAACCTGATCGGCCAGACCCAGGTGGCGCTGACGCGCGGGCGCTCGGCGGAGCATTACTTCGAAGTCCTGCAATCCAACCTCGAAGAGCTGGAGCGCCTGCGTTCGATCATCAACGACATGCTGTTCCTCGCCAGCGCCGACCAGGGCAGCAAGGCCACCACGTTGATTGAAAGCTCACTGGCCAATGAAGTGGCAACCACCCTCGACTACCTGGACTTCATCCTGGAAGACGCCCAGGTGCAGGTGCGCGTACGCGGTGACGCCACGGTACACATCGAACGGGCCCACCTGCGCCGGGCCTTGATCAACTTGCTGAGCAATGCGGTGCAGCACACCGCGCCGGGGCAGGTGATCGACGTGAAAATAGACGTGCAGGCGAACCGGGTAGCAATCGCGGTGACCAACCCGGGTGAGGTGATCGCCAGCGAGCACTTGCCACGGCTGTTCGAGCGCTTCTATCGAGTGGACGCCTCGCGCAGCAACAGCGGCGGCAATCACGGCCTGGGGCTGGCCATCGTCAAGGCCATC
Source organism: Pseudomonas sp. CBZ-4 (assembly GCF_000346755.1). Taxonomy (GTDB): domain Bacteria; phylum Pseudomonadota; class Gammaproteobacteria; order Pseudomonadales; family Pseudomonadaceae; genus Aquipseudomonas. The sequence goes on from NZ_ANNV01000164.1 coordinate 170,838, forward strand.
GCGTTGATGCACGGCGGTGATGTGTTCGTGCGCAGCGAAGACGGCGGCAATACCTTTGGCATCACCCTGCCCGTCTGAACACCTCGGTTAACATGTGGGAGCTGGCTTGCCTGCGATGGCGGTGCGTCAGTTGACCCATTTATCACTGACCCACCGCCATCGCAGGCAAGCCAGCTCCCACATTGGATCTCCATTGCGATGACTGTTGCGCTAACTGTTGCGATTTGGGCAACAGTCATTATCTTGTTACACTCTGTATCGCACCGCTCGCCTGCGTTAATTTGACGCACCGATGAGCGCGACGGCAAAGACAGTTATCCGCTTACCCGAATTTCCCTCGACTTATTTCCAGGGCTCTACACTGGGAATCTGTTTTAAAGCCGCTGATTTCAGCGGCTTTTTTTTGCCGTAAAAAAGGCCAGGAACACCCCCACGACATGGCCGCTTTCGATTGACCAAAGGAGCTCCACCGGTGAAGAACTCGCTGACGTTCACCCCGCTATTCCTGGCGATTGCAGCAACGATCGCCCCGCTCGCCCACGCGGCAGACACCACCCCCGCCGACGGTTTCGTCGAAGGCGCCCACCTCACGATCAACACCCGCAACTACTACATGAACCGCGACCGTCGCGATATTCACACCGATGACAGCAAGGAATGGGGCCAAGGCTTTCTCGGCACCTTTGAATCCGGCTACACCCAAGGCACCGTCGGCTTTGGCCTGGACGCCCACGCCATGCTCGGCCTCAAGCTCGACGGCGGTGGCGGCACCGACGGCTCCAGCATCCTTCCCTACGGCGGTGGCAACGGCAAGGCGCCCGGCTCGTTCTCCACCGCTGGCGGCACCTTGAAGATGCGCGCATTCGACACTGAACTGAAGGCCGGCGACCTGTTCCTCAACAACCCGGTGATCGCCGGCGGCATGACACGCATGCTGCCGCAGACCTTTCGCGGCGTCAGCCTGAACAACCACAGCTTCGACGGCTGGATGTTCGAAGGCGGCCAGGCCAGCTTCACCAAGCTCTACAACCAGAGCGGCCACCAGCGCATCGGCACCAGCTACGGCGCCCTGCCCAGCCATACCGACGCCCAGCACATCAACTGGGCCGGTGTATCGTTCAGCGGTATCCCCGGGCTGACCAGCAACCTCTACGCCTCCGAACTCAAGGATGTGTGGAACCAGTACTACTATGACCTTGACTACACCTACGCCCTGAACGACCTGGTCAGCCTCAACCCGGGCCTGCACTACTACCACACCCAGGACACCGGCCAGTCGCTGCTGGGGGATATCGACAACAACACCTACAGCCTGCACTTCACCGTCGGCGTGGGTCATCACAGCGTTACCGCCGCCTACCAGCGAGTCAACGGCAACACCCCATTTGACTACATCACCCAGGGCGACAGCGTGTACCTGGACAACTCCCAGCAATACTCGGACTTCAACGGCCCCAACGAACGCTCGTGGAAGCTCAAGTACGCCTATGACTTCGCCGGCCTCGGCCTGCCAGGCCTGACCTCGGCCGTGTCCTACATCAGCGGCAAGACCGACCTGACCAAGGTCGACCCGCAAAGCCGTGGCTACAGCCGCTGGTACAGCGCCGATGGCAAGGACGCCAAGCATTGGGAACGGGACATTGACCTCAAATACGTGGTGCAAGGCGGCAAGGCCAAGGACTTGGCCGTGCGCCTGCAGTGGGCGACCAACCGTGGCAGCAATGGTTACTCGGCCGTGGACAATGACGTGGACGAATACCGCGTGATCGTCGACTACCCGATCAACGTGTTCTAAGCCGCGAACTTTCTTTCTTAACCAACTATTTAATTTTCATCGGGTAGCACTAAACTGCCAGCATCCCAAGTGCTGAAGTCTGCCCGATGAGCCAAGACCGTGGTCGTACCCTGCCTTTACGCCCAGAGCTATTGCTGCTGCTGGGCAGTGGCCTCACGGTCGTGCTTATCATGGTCATCGTCGCGGCACTGCTGATCCGCGAACACGCCAGCACCCTGCAGGCGGCCAAGCGCGCCACCACCAACATTACCCAACTGATCAATGCCGACGTGCTGCGTAACGTCGAACTCTACGACCTGGCACTGCAAGGGCTGATCGCTGCCACCACGCGCAAGGACCTCGCGCAAGTGCCCGCGGATATCCAGCACCTGGTGCAGTTTGATCAATCCACGGCGGCGCCCTTCAAAGGCGAAGTGTTGTTGCTGGACGCCAACGGCGCGGTGGTTGCCGACTCTTCGACGTTGTGGCCGTCGCCGCGCAACTTCGCCCACCGCGATTACTTTCAAGTTCATCAGAACAACGCCCAGGCAGGCCTGTTTATCAGCCGCCCGTTCAAGATCCGCTGCGCCTGCGATCAAGTCTGGCGTATCGCGTTCAGCCGGCGGGTATCGGGACCGGACGGGGAATTTGCCGGGGTAGCCGTGGCAACCATGCGCCTCGCTTATTTCGACCAATTGTTCAATCGCCTGACCATCGGCAATGGCAGCACCGTGAACCTGATGAATACCCAAGGCATTCTCCTCGCCCAGCAGCCGTTGCTGGAACGCGAAATGATCGACAAGGACCTCAGCGATCGGCCCAACTTCAAACGCATGCTGCGTGAAGGTGAAGGCAGTTTCCGGGCGATCTCCTCCATGAGCGGTAAAGAACGCTTGTACACCTTCAGCAACGTCGGTGAATTGCCGCTGATCGTGGTGGTGGCCCTGTCCAGCGAAGACGTGTTCGCACCCTGGGAACGCGCCGCGCTGCTGACCGCCGGTGCCACCGGCGTGCTGTGCATTGGTTTGTTGTGGCTGACCTGGATGCTGCGCCGGGAACTGCGCCGCCGTTATCGCACCGAGCGGGTGCTGTCAGAACTGGCAGCCACCGACGCCCTCACCGGCCTGGCCAACCGCCGTATCCTCGATGAGCGCCTGCGCCTGGAATGGGACCGGGCGCAACGCTCGGCCGAGCCGCTGACGCTGCTGATGATCGACGTGGACCACTTCAAGGCCTTCAACGACCGCCACGGCCATCACGGTGGCGACGAAGCGTTGCGCACCGTGGCCCAGGTGATCGGCACCAATATCCGCCGCCCTGCCGACCTGGCGGCACGTTATGGCGGCGAAGAGTTTGCGGTGGTGTTGCCGCACACCGATGCCAGGGGCGCCGAGGTGATCGCCGAACACATCCGCAGCAGCATCGAACATTTGCCGCGGGTGGCGGGGGACGAGCGGCCGATCACGGTGAGCATTGGGCTGAGCACGTGGGACAAGCGCAGCCGCGTGTCGCTGGAGGCGCTGTTGTTGAGTGCGGACCAGGCGCTGTATGAAGCCAAGCACACCGGGCGCAACCGGATCGTGGATGCGTCGGCGCTACAGGATCTGTGAACCCGATCAATGTGGGAGCTGGCTTGCCTGCGATGCAGGCACCTGGGTGTGTCAGTCACACTGCGGTGATGCAATCGCAGGCAAGCCAGCTCCCACAGATTTGAGCAATGCCGTTATCGGAAACCGCAGGCATAAAAAAAGGCCACCCGAAGGCAGCCTTTCAAAACTAAAGAAAGAGAGTTGTTACTTACACCGCCGCAACGGGACGCATGTAAGAGATCGGTGCGGTGCTGGCATCTTCGAAGGTCACGACTTCCCAAGCGTCTGTCTGCTCAATCAACTTGCGCAGCAGCTGGTTGTTAAGGGCGTGGCCCGACTTGAAGCCTTTGAACTCGCCTATCAGGCTATTGCCCAGCAGGTAGAGGTCACCGATTGCATCGAGGATCTTGTGCTTCACGAATTCGTCTTCATAGCGAAGGCCGTCTTCGTTCAGTACACCATCCGCGTCGACCACAATGGCGTTTTCAACGCTGCCGCCGAGTGCGAGGTTGTGCTTGCGCAGGTACTCGATGTCACTCATGAAACCAAAGGTACGGGCGCGGCTGACTTCTTTTACGAACGAAGTGCTGGAAAAATCCACGCTTGCACTTTGGGTGCGGTCACGGAATACCGGGTGATCGAAATCGATCTCAAAGCTCACTTTAAAGCCTTCGAACGGGACGAAGGTGGCGCGCTTGTCGCCGTCTTCTACTGTCACTTCCCGCAGAATGCGAATGAACTTCTTGGCTGCGTCCTGTTCTTCCAGGCCGGCAGATTGAATCAGGAATACGAAAGGTCCAGCGCTACCATCCATGATCGGGACTTCAGACGCGGAGAGCTCGACGTAGGCGTTATCGATGCCCAGGCCAGCCATGGCCGAGAGCAAGTGCTCCACCGTGTCCACTTTGACGTCACCGTTGACCAATGTGGTCGACATGGTGGTTTCGCCAACGTTTTCCGCGCGAGCAGGAATCTGCACCACAGGGTCCAGGTCGGCACGAACAAACACGATGCCGGTGTCGACAGGTGCAGGTTTGAGGGTCAGGTATACCTTCTCCCCGGAGTGCAGACCTACACCTGTGGCACGGATAATATTCTTCAGGGTGCGTTGTTTAATCATGGCTTGGACCGCTTGAGCGCAAATTGCGAACTGGTATCAACAAAGGCTGGCGATAATAGCAGACCAGACCTTTGCTGAACACCAATCACCTTCATAGCCCTGATACATTCCATCAATCGGCCTGACGACGCAGGAATGCCGGGATGTCCAGGTAGTCCAGATCATCTTGCGGATTCGGGCTACGGGACGCCGCAGCACCGGCCTGAGCCTGGTTGCGCATCACGGTCGGACGGTCCAGGTCACGGTAGTTCACCGACGGCAGTTCCTGGCGCGAAGGCGCTGGAGCAGCAGCCGCCTGGCTCACCTGGCTGGTGTGCAGGGTGTTGTCGATGACCTTCACAGGCTTCTCGATCTTGGCACCCAGGCCGGTGGCAACCACGGTCACGTGCAGCTCGTCGCGCATGTCCGGATCGATAACGGTACCGACCTTGACCATGGCGTGCTCGGACGCGAAGGCTTCGATGATGCTACCCACGTCGGAGTACTCACCCAGGGACAGGTCAGGACCGGCGGTGATGTTCACCAGGATGCCGCGAGCGCCTTGCAGGTTCACGTCTTCCAGCAACGGGTTGCGGATGGCCGCTTCAGTGGCTTCACGCGCACGGTTCGGACCGCTGGCGCAGCCAGTGCCCATCATCGCCATGCCCATTTCGCTCATCACGGTACGTACGTCGGCAAAGTCGACGTTGATCATGCCCGGGCGCTTGATGATGTCGGAGATACCGCGAACGGCACCGGCCAGTACATCGTCAGCCTTGGCGAAAGCGGACAGCAGGCTCGCGTCCTTGCCCAGGATGGTCAGCAGCTTCTCGTTGGGAATGGTGATCAACGAGTCGACGCTTTCAGACAGCAGACGGATGCCTTCGTCGGCGATCTGCATGCGCTTGCGGCCTTCGAACGGGAACGGACGGGTCACGACAGCAACCGTCAGAATGCCCATTTCCTTGGCCACTTCGGCAATGATCGGTGCAGCACCGGTACCGGTACCGCCGCCCATGCCCGTGGTGATGAACACCATGTTGGTGCCTTGCAGCACTTCGGCAATACGCTCGCGGTCTTCCAGGGCGGCTTGACGGCCGACTTCCGGGTTGGCGCCAGCGCCGAGGCCTTTGGTCACCGCGGTGCCCAATTGCAGGATGGTCCGCGCGCCGATGCTTTTCAGCGCCTGGGCATCAGTGTTGGCGCAGATGAATTCAACGCCTTCAATGTTGCTCTTGACCATATGGTTGACAGCGTTGCCGCCGCCACCGCCGACACCGATCACTTTGATGACCGGGCTTGCGGGGATGTTGTCTACGAGTTCGAACATGTTCCCTCTCCTTTCGTTTTCTCTAGTTTTTTCGCCTACTGCTTCCAGCGGTGTTGCGGTAAAGCTTTAAAAATTGCCTTTGACCCACGCTTGCAACCGCTCGAACAACGGCGCTTTCGCCTCGTCGTCACTGCGGTAGCTGTCGCGGATGCTCGGACCCGACAGGGAAATGCCGTCGGTCTGCTTTTGCAGGCCGTACAACAGCAAGCCCACGCCAGTCGAATAAATCGGGTTGCGCACTACGTCGCCGAGACCTTTGACGCCATGGGGCACGCCCAGGCGTACCGGCATGTGGAAGATTTCCTCGGCCAGTTCGACCGCGCCCTCCATCTTCGAGGTGCCACCGGTCAGCACGATGCCGGCCGGGATCAAATCTTCGTAGCCGCTGCGACGCAGCTCCGCCTGGATCAGGGTGAACAGCTCGTCGTAGCGCGGTTCGACCACTTCGGCCAGGGCCTGGCGCGACAGTTCGCGCGGTGGACGGTCGCCCACGCTTGGCACCTTGATGGTCTCGCCGGCGCCCGCCAGCTTGGCCAGGGCGCAGGCGTAGCGGATCTTGATTTCTTCGGCGTACTGGGTCGGTGTGCGCAGCGCCATGGCGATGTCGTTGGTCACCTGGTCACCGGCAATCGGGATCACGGCGGTGTGACGGATCGCACCTTCGGTGAAGATCGCGATGTCGGTGGTGCCGCCGCCGATGTCCACCAGGCACACGCCCAGTTCTTTTTCGTCGTCGGTCAACACGGAGTAAGCCGATGCCAGCTGCTCCAGAATGATGTCGTCGATTTCCAGGCCGCAGCGGCGCACGCATTTTTCAATGTTCTGTGCGGCGTTGACGGCGCAGGTCACCACGTGGACCTTGGCTTCCAGACGTACGCCCGACATGCCCAGGGGCTCGCGAACGCCTTCCTGGTTATCGATCACGTAGTCCTGCGGCAGGGTGTGCAGCACGCGCTGGTCAGCCGGGATCGCCACGGCCTGGGCTGCGTCGAGTACACGCTCAAGGTCGGCGGCGCTGACTTCACGGTCGCGGATCGCCACGATGCCGTGGGAGTTCAGGCTGCGGATATGGTTGCCCGCCACGCCAACGAACGCCGAGTGGATCCGGCAACCGGCCATCAGCTGCGCTTCTTCGATGGCGCGCTGGATCGATTGCACGGTGGACTCGATGTTCACCACCACGCCCTTCTTCAGGCCCCGGGACGGATGCGTGCCGATACCGACGATCTCGATTACGCCGTCTTCTCCGACCTCGCCGACCAGCGCCACCACCTTGGAGGTGCCGATATCGAGACCGACGATCATTTTGCCGCTTTGCACGTTTGCCATGGGTCCTGCCTCTTCTTAATTCTTCGCGACAGCGGGTTGCGCTGCCGTGGGCGCAGCCGGTTCACGCCAGCCGACGGCAAGGCCGTTGGCGTAACGCAGGTCGACGCTCGCAATGTTCGTAATCTGTTCTTTCAAGGTCTTGTCATAGATGGCAATAAAGCGGCGCATCTTTTCCACCAAGCGGTCGCGTCCGAGCAACAACTGGATGCCCGGGCCGGAACTGCCGGCCCCGGTGGTCAAAAACCAGCTGCCCCGTTCACGCAATTCCAGGCGTGCAATGGAGAAGCCCATGGGCCGCAGCATCTGGCTCAAGGCCTGGTACTGCTGCATCACTTGCTGCTGCGCCCGCTGCGGCCCGAACAACTGCGGCAGGTGCTCGTAGTTGGCCAGTTCACGCGGGGTAAACGCCTGCCCCTGGTTGTTCAACAGCGCTTCGTCGCCCCAACGGGCCACGGGCAGTTGTTCTTCCAGGCGGATCGTCACCTGGTCCGGCCACACGCGGCGGACTTCGGCGTGGGCGATCCACGGCATCTGTTCCAGCTCGCCGCGCATACCGGCCAGGTCGATGGTAAAGAAGCTCGCCGCCAGGTACGGGCCGATGCGCTGCTGTACCGCCTGCTGGCTGATGTAGCTCAAGTCGCCCTGCACGCTGATCTTGGTGATCGGCCGGTCGGCATACGGCAACAGACGCTGTGCGCCTTCATAAGTGCCGAAGCCCAGCACCACCAGCAACACCGGCCAGAACAGCGCCTTGAGAAAACCAAAGTTGGCTTTCGGCAGGCGCGCCGACATCGGCTCTTTAGCCACCATGCGGCTGGCACCCCGTGGCACCGGCTTGCGGCCGGGTGCTGGGGGTTGCTGATGTCGAAGCGATGCGCCGTTCATGTCCGTTAGCCTCTAGGCTCAATGCTTGCTGCAAGGATCGCCAGCACCAACTGCTGGAAGTCCAGACCCGCTGCACGAGCAGCCATGGGTACCAGGCTGTGATCGGTCATGCCCGGTGCGGTGTTGACTTCCAGGAACCAGAAATTCCCTTGATCATCCTGCATCACGTCTGCCCGCGCCCAACCGGCGATACCCAGCGCCTCACAGGCTTTCGCCGTGAGGTCCATCAATTCCTGTTCCTTGGTTGCGTCGAGGCCGCACGGGATCCGGTACTGGGTATCGGAAGCCACGTACTTGGCGTCGTAGTCGTAAAAGGTGTGGGGCGTGCCCAATGCGATAGGCGGCAACACCTGGCCACGCAGGGTGGCGATGGTGAACTCGGGACCCTGGATCCACTGTTCCACCAACACTTGTGAGTCGTAGGTACTTGCCGCTTTCCATGCGTCGATCAATTCGGCGGCCGAGTTCACTTTGGCCATGCCGATACTGGAGCCTTCATGGGCAGGTTTGACGATCAAAGGCAGGCCCAGTTCCTTGGCTGCAGAAATACAATCGTCTTCGCTGCACAAAACGCTGTGACGCGGCGTTGGAATGCCCAGGCTGTGCCACACCTGCTTGGTGCGCAGCTTGTCCATGGCCAGCGCGGAAGCAAAGATGCCGCTGCCGGTGTACGGGATGCCGGCGCATTCCAGCAGGCCTTGCATGCTGCCGTCTTCACCGCCACGGCCGTGGAGGATGATGAAGGCGCGGTCGATCTTCTCGGCCTGCAAGCGGGCGAGGAAGTCATCGCCCACATCGATGCCGAACGCGTTCACGCCAGCACTTTGCAGGGCTTCGAGCACGGCATTGCCGGACTTGAGCGAGACTTCGCGTTCAGCGCTTTTGCCGCCGAACAACACCGCTACGCGACCGAAGTCGGCAGGGGCAATTTTGGAGAACAAAGAGGCGTAGTCAGTGATCATTTCGACTTCACCTTCTCGGCGGCGGCAAACAACGGGCTCGCCAGCAATTTCGGGGCAAGGCCACCAATGTCACCGGCGCCCTGGCACAGCAGGATGTCGCCGGCACGCAGCAGCGGCTTGACGATTGGCGCCAGGTCCACACCACGCTCGATATAGATCGGGTCCAGTTGACCGCGCTGACGGATGCTGTTGCACAGCTTGCGGCTGTCGGCGCCCGGGATCGGTTCTTCACCGGCCGGGTACACCTCCATCAGCAGCAGCACGTTGGCATCGGCCAATACATTGACGAAGTCGTCGTACAGATCGCGGGTACGGCTGTAGCGGTGCGGCTGGTAGACCATCACCAGGCGGCGCTCCGGCCAGCCACCGCGTACGGCCTTGATCACGGCCGCGACTTCGGTCGGGTGGTGACCGTAGTCGTCCACCAGCATCACGTCGCCGCCTTCAACCGGCAGTTGGCCGTACACCTGGAAGCGTCGGCCCACGCCGGCAAAACGCGACAGGCCTTCGACGATGGCTTCATCGCTGACGCCCTCGTCGCTGGCGATGCAGATGGTCGCCAGGGAGTTCAATACGTTGTGGTTGCCCGGCATGTTCACCGACACATCCAGCGGCTCGCGATCAGGACGCAGCACGGTGAAGAAGGTTTGCATGCCTTCCTGACGCACATTGATCGCACGCACGTCGGCGTCTTCGCTGAAACCGTAGGTCACGGTCGGGCGCTTGACCTGCGGCAGGATCTCACGCACCACCGGATCGTCCAGGCACACCACCGCCAAACCGTAGAACGGCAGGTTGTGCAGGAACTCGACGAAGGTTTTCTTCAACTTGTTGAAGTCGCCGTCGTAGGTGGCCATGTGGTCTTCGTCGATATTGGTGACGACGGCGACCAGCGGTTGCAGGTGCAGGAAGCTCGCGTCACTTTCATCGGCTTCGGCGATCAGGTAACGGCTGGTGCCCAGTTGTGCATTGGTGCCGGCTGCATTCAGGCGGCCACCGATCACAAAGGTCGGGTCCAGGCCACCGGCGGCGAACACCGAGGCGATCAGGCTGGTGGTGGTGGTCTTGCCGTGGGTACCGGCGACGGCGATGCCGTGGCGATAACGCATCAGCTCGGCCAGCATCTCGGCACGTGGCACCACCGGAATACGGCGCTCAAGGGCGGTGGCGACTTCCGGGTTGGAGGTGTTCACGGCGCTGGACACCACCAGCACATCGGCTTCGGCGGCGTTCTCGGCACGGTGGCCGATAAAGATCTGGGCGCCGAAGCTTTTCAGGCGATCGGTGACCGGCGACTCTTTCAAGTCCGAGCCGGACACCTGGTAGCCCAGGTTCAGCAACACTTCGGCAATGCCGCACATGCCCACGCCGCCGATACCGACGAAGTGGATGCGACGGATGCGGCGCATTTCCGGTTGTGGCATGGCTTTCTGATTCTCAACCATGGGCCACCTCCAGGCAGATATCGACCACGGTGCGGGTTGCGTCAGGTTTGGCCAGGCGGCTTGCGGTGCTCGCCATGCTGTTGAGTCGTTCCGGTTGCATCAAAACCTCGGTCAGGCGTGCGGCCAAATCGGCGGCGCCAGTCGTTCTTTGCGGCAGCAGGAAGGCAGCGCCCTCCCCGGCCAAATATTCGGCGTTGCGGGTCTGGTGATCGTCGATGGCGTGGGGCAAAGGCACCAGCAAGGACGGCAGACCGGCAGCGGCCAGTTCACTGACGGTCAACGCGCCGGAGCGGCAGACCACCAGGTCGGCCCAGCCATAGGCTTGGGCCATGTCTTTGATGAAGGGCTGCACGTTCGCCTCGACACCGGCTTCGCGATAGCGCGTGGCGGTGACTTCACCGTGATCCTTGCCAGCCTGATGGAAGACCTCGGGACGCAATTCCACAGGGAGTTGCGCCAGGGCTTCCGGCAGCAGTTTGTTCAACGGCTCGGAGCCCAGGCTTCCGCCCATGATCAGCAGGTGCGCCTTGCGCCCGCTCAGTGCTTCGCGAGCAATGTCCATGAACAGTTCGGTGCGCACCGGGTTGCCGGTGGTGCGCAGTTTGGCCGATGCATCGAACGTCTTCGGGAAGGCCTCGCACACCCGTGCGGCCAAAGGCACCAACAGGCGGTTGGCAGTCCCGGCCACGGCGTTCTGCTCGTGCACGATCACCGGCACGCCGGCGAGCCTGGCGGCGACGCCACCCGGGCCGGTCACATAACCACCAAAGCCCAGCACACACACCGGCTGCACTTCGCGAATCACCTTGCGCGCCTGCCACACCGCCTTGAGCAACACGAACGGCGCCTTGAGCAGGGACAACTTGCCCTTGCCACGCAGGCCGGTGACGTTGATCAGGTGCAGCGGCAAACCGGCATTCGGCACCAGGTCGTTTTCGATACCGCGCGGCGTACCCAACCAGTGCACGGTGTAGCCACGGGCCTGGAATTCACGCGCACAGGCCAAGGCCGGGAACACATGGCCCCCGGTGCCGCCCGCCATGATCAGCACGTTAGCGCCCATGGGTTGGCTCCTCGGCAAAATCGCTCTCACTGAATTCCATCTCTTCGCTGCCCAAGTGGGTTCGACTCTCCCACTCGATGCGCAGCAACAAGCCCAGACAGGCGCAGCAAATCACCAACGAACTGCCGCCGTAACTGAGGAACGGCAAGGTCAGGCCCTTGGTCGGCAGCAGGCCGACGTTCACGCCGATGTTGATCAGGAACTGGCCGATCCACAGGAACGACAAGCCGTACGCCACATACGCGGCGAAATACTGTTTGGCCTTCTCGGCCCACAAGCCGATGTACATGCCGCGCACACACACGAACACGAACAGCGCGACGGTGCACAGCGAACCCACCACGCCGAGCTCTTCGGCGAGTACCGAGAACACGAAGTCGGTGTGGGCTTCAGGCAGGTAGAACTGCTTCTGCACGCTGTTGCCCAGGCCCACGCCCAGCCACTCGCCGCGACCAAAGGCAATCAGCGCCTGGGTCAACTGGTAGCCGGAGCCGAACTGGTCGGACCACGGGTCGGTAAAGGTAATCAGACGGGCCATCCGGTAGGGTTGCGCCTGCACCAGGATGGTCACGGCCGCGACGGCCAGTACCACCATCAAGGTGAAGCGGAACAGGCCGACGCCGCCGAGGAATAGCATCGCCGCTGCGGCGCCCATCATCACGACGGTGGCACCGAAGTCGGGCTCCATCAGCAACAGGCCGGCCATGGGCAGCAGCACGATGAACGGCTTGAAGAAGCCCATCCAGCTTTCACGCACTTCTTTCTGGCGACGCACCAGGTAACCGGCGAGGTAAATCACCACGAACACCTTGGCGATTTCCGACGGCTGCACGTTGAACGCACCGAAGCCGATCCAGCGCATCGAACCGTTCACCTCGCGGCCGATGCCGGGCAGGATCACCATGATCAGCAAGCCAAACGCGCCGATCAGCATCAGCCAACCCAGGCGCTGCCAGGTGGCGATGGGAATCATCATAGTGACGATGCAGGCGCCGAGGCCGAGCAGCAGATACACCAGGTGACGGATCATCATGTACAGGGTGTTGCCCGACTGCACGGCGGCCACTTCGGACGACGCCGACGTGATCATCACCAGGCCCAGGCCCAGCAGCGCGAGGCAACCGGCGAGCATCGGGAAATCAAGGTCGATGCCGCGCCCGGTGATGATCGGCGACGGGTACGGCTTGATGATGTTTCTCAGACCGAGGCTCATACCAACGCCTCCACGGCGCGGGCGAACAACTGGCCGCGCTCTTCGTAGTTCTTGAACATGTCGAAGCTGGCGCACGCCGGCGACAGCAACACCGCATCGCCCGGCTGGGCCAGGGCCTTGCACTGGGCAATCGCGTCGTCCAGGGACGTGGCGCGCACTTGCGGCACCGCGTCACCGAGGGCGGCGGCGATCAGGTCGGAGTCGCGGCCCATCAGCACCACGGCGCGGCAATGTGCGGCGACCGGGCCTTTGAGGTCCTTGAAGTCGGCGCCCTTGCCATCGCCACCGGCGATCAGCAGCAGCTTGCCGTCGATATCGGCACCCAGGCCCTCGATGGCAGCCAATGCCGCGCCGACGTTGGTGGCCTTGGAATCGTTGTAGTAGTTGACGCCGTCGAGCTCGCGCACCCATTGGCAGCGATGCTCAAGGCCGCCGAAGCTGCGCAGGGCCGACAACATGGCATCGAACGGCAAGCCCACGGCATGCCCGAGTGCCAACGCCGCGAGGGCGTTGGATTGGTTATGGGCGCCACGGATCTTCAGCTCGCGCACCGGCATCAGGTTCTGGAATTCGAAGGCCAGGTATTTCTCGCCGTTCTCTTCACGAATGCCGAAGGCTTTGAAGTCGGGTTTGCCGAGGCCGAAGGTCCAGCAAGGCATGCCCTCGCCCATCAGCGGACGGCTCAGGGCGTCCTGGCGGTTGACCACAAACTGCTTGGCGCCACGGAAGATCCGGTGCTTGGCCAGGTGATAGGCCGGCAGGCCGCTGTAGCGGTCCATGTGGTCTTCACTCACGTTCAACACGGTAGCCACTTCGGCGCCGAGGTCGTGAGTGGTTTCCAGCTGGAAGCTCGACAGTTCCATCACGTACAACTCGACGTCGTCGCTGAGCAGGTCCAGCGCCGGCACACCGAGGTTGCCGCCCACGGCGACGCGCTTGCCGGCCGCAGCCGCCATCTCGCCGACCAGGGTGGTCACGGTGCTTTTTGCGTTGGAACCGCTGATGGCCACGATCGGCGCCTTCGCGTGACGCGCGAACAGGTCGATGTCGCCGGACAGCTTCACGCCACGGGCGGCGGCGGCTTGCAGGGCCGGTGTCGCCAGGGCCAGGCCGGGGCTCACGTAGAGCTCATCGGCACGGCACAGAAACTCGACATCCAACTCGCCACAACGCACTTCCACGTGCGGGTAGTCACGGCGCAGCGTGACCAGCTCCGGTGGATTTTCCCGCGTATCGGCCACGGCAAACGACGTGCCCCGGTTCGCCAGGAAGCGAACCAGGGACATGCCGCTCTTGCCGAGGCCGACAACGATGCGGAAGTGGTCTGAAGCGATCAGGGACACTCGTTTCTACCTCAGTTTCAGGGTGGCAAGGCCGACCAGCACGAGAATCACGGTGATGATCCAGAAACGGACGATCACACGCGGCTCAGGCCAGCCCTTGAGTTCAAAGTGGTGGTGAATCGGCGCCATGCGAAACACGCGGCGCCCGGTCAACTTGAAGGAGGCCACCTGGATGACCACCGACAGGGTTTCCATCACGAACACACCGCCCATGATGAACAGCACGATTTCCTGGCGCACGATCACGGCGATGGTGCCCAGGGCTGCGCCGAGCGCCAGTGCGCCGACGTCGCCCATGAACACTTGCGCCGGGTAGGTGTTGAACCACAGGAAACCCAGGCCGGCACCGATCAGCGCGCCGCAGAACACGATCAGTTCACCTGCGCCCGGTACATAAGGGATCAGCAGGTATTCAGCGAATTTCACGTTACCCGACAGGTAGCAGAAGATACCGAGCGCGCCGCCCACCATCACCGTCGGCATGATCGCCAGGCCGTCGAGGCCGTCGGTGAGGTTCACCGCGTTGCTGGAGCCGACGATCACGAAATAGGTCAGCACCACGAAGCCCACGCCCAGGGGAATGCTGGCGTCCTTGAGCATCGGGATGATCAGGGTGGTTTCCACCGCACTTGGCGCGGTCATGAACAGGAAAATCGCTGCGCCCAGGCCGAACACCGACTGCCAGAAATACTTCCAGCGGCTTGGCAGCCCCTTGGAGTTCTTCTCGATCACTTTGCGGTAGTCATCGACCCAGCCGATGGCGCCGAACAACAGGGTCACCAGCAACACCGTCCACACGTAGCGGTTGTGCAGGTCGGCCCAGAGCAAGGTGCTGATGCCGATGGACGACAGGATCAGCGCGCCGCCCATGGTCGGGGTGCCGGATTTGGACAGGTGCGACTGCGGGCCGTCATTACGAACCGATTGACCAATTTGCAGGTTCTGCAGGGTGCGGATCATCCACGGTCCCAGAAACAGCGACAGCGACAGCGCGGTCAGCACACCCAGGATCCCGCGCAGGGTCAGGTACTGAAAGACCGCGAAGCCTTTGTGGAACTGTTGCAGATACTCAGCCAGCAGCAGCAGCATTAATGTTTCTCCGTACTTGAGCCACACAAGGCCGCGACGACGTTTTCCATCACCGCGCTGCGCGATCCCTTGATCAAAATAGTGGTTTGTTTGTCTTGTTCGGCCGCAGTCAGCGCCTGGATCAGTTCGGCCTGGGTCGCGAAGTGCCGCGCGCCGGCGCCGAAGGCGTTGACCGCGTGGGCCATGTTCGTCCCGACGGCATACAGCGCGTCGACCTTGCCAGCGGCATAGGCACCGACTTCGCGGTGGCCTTGCTCAGCCCAGTCGCCCAACTCGCCGATATCGCCCAGCACCAGAACCTTGCGCCCGGCAAAGCCCTTCAGCAGATCAACGGCGGCATTAATGGAGGACGGGTTGGCGTTATAGGTGTCATCGATCACGCGCATGCCATTGGTCGCCAACTGCGCCACGGTACGGCCCTTGACCGGCTGCACGGCGCCCAGGCCGGTCGCGATACCAAACAGCGACACGCCCAGGGCGTGAGCGGCGGCGGCGGCGGCCAGTGCATTGGCGACGTTATGGTTGCCCAGCAGGTTCAACTGCACCTGCTCGCTGCCTTGCGGGGTGTGCAAGGTGAAGGACGGGCAACCACGGGCATCAACGGTGATGCTGGAAGCATGGAAATCAGCCGCGGCATTGAGCACGGCAAACGTCAGCACCTTGCGACCGGCGGCGCGTACACGCCAGGTCTCGAAGGCCTTGTCGTCCAGATTCAATACCGCAGTGCCCGACGCATCGAGGCCTTCAAGGATTTCGCCCTTGGCTTCGACGATCTTCTCCGGGCCGCCGAACTCGCCGACGTGGGCGGTACCGGCGTTGTTGATGATCGCCACGTGGGGCTTGGTCAGCGCCACGGTGTAGGCGATCTCGCCAATGCGCGATGCGCCCAGCTCGATGACGGCCGCCGTGTGTTCCGGGGCCAGTTCGAGCAGGGTCAGCGGTGCGCCGAAATCGTTGTTCAGGTTGCCGCGGGTGGCGAGCACCGGGCCGCGCGTGCGCAGGATGCCGGCCAGCAACTCCTTGACCGTGGTCTTGCCGCTGGAGCCGGTGATGGCGGCAACCGGCTTATCGAACGCGGCACGGTTCAGCGCGCCCAACTGGCCGAGGGCCAGGCGGGTATCGGCGACCAGCAATTGCGGCAAGGTGGAATCGGCCACTTCGCGTTGCACCAAGGCGCCCACGGCACCTTTGGCCGCGACGTCATTCAGGTAGTCGTGACCATCGAAACGCGGACCCGCCAAGGCGACGAACAATTGGCCCGGTTTAATGTTGCGACTGTCGATACTGACACCGTCGAAGCGGCAATCGCTCGACAGCACACGGGCCGCCAGGGCCTGGGTCAGTTCGCTGAATGTCATCGCCTTAAGCATGGGCGACCTCCCAGGCGGTCAAGGCGTGATCGGCCTCGACCAGATCGGAGAAGGCATGGCGTTCGCCGTTGATTTCCTGGTAGTCCTCGTGACCCTTGCCGGCCAGCACCACGACGTCGTCAACACCGGCGCTGGCAATCAACTGGGCAATGGCGGCGCCACGGCCGGCGACAAACTCCGCCTTGGATGCGTCTTTGAAGCCGGCACGGATGTCGTCGAAAATCTGGAGCGGGTCTTCGCTGCGCGGGTTGTCGTCGGTGACGAGCACGCCATCAGCCAGACGTTCGACGATCTCGGCCATCAACGGACGCTTGCCGCGATCACGGTCGCCGCCGCAGCCGAACAGGCAGAGCAATTTGCCCTTGGCATGGGGACGCAGGGCAACCAGGACTTTTTCCAGGGCATCCGGGGTGTGGGCATAGTCGACCACCACCAGCGGCTGCGAGCCGCCACCCAAGCGCTGCATGCGCCCGACCGGGCCTTCCAGCTTGGGCAGCACCCGCAGGATTTCGTCCAGGGCGTAATCCAGGCCGAGCAACGCGCCGACAGCGGCGAGGACGTTGCTCAGGTTGAAGCGACCGAGCAGGCTGCTACGCAAGTGGTGCTCGCCTTGTGGCGTCACCAGCGTGGCGCGCACACCCTCGTCATTAAATTGCGCATCGCGGCAATACAGGTACGCACTGGAATCTTCCAGGCTGTAGCTGATCAGGCGCGACTCATGCTCTTGCGCCGCCAACTGGCGACCGAATTCGTCGTCCAGGTTCACCACCCGGCACTTCAGGTCATTCCAGGCAAAGAGCTTGGCCTTTTCGGCGGCGTAGGCCTCCATGGTGCCGTGGTAGTCCAGGTGATCGCGGGACAGGTTGGTCATCACCGCCACGTCAAAGGCCAGCGCAGCAACGCGGCCCTGATGCAAACCGTGGGACGAGACTTCCATGGCAACCGCCTTGGCGCCGGCCTTTTTCAGGTCGGCCAGGGTCGCTTGCACGGCGATAGGGTTCGGCGTGGTGTGCAGGCCACTGTGCAGCGCGCCATAAAAACCGGTGCCGAGGGTGCCGATAATGCCGCAGTGCTGGCCGAGCAGGTCCAAGGCCTGGGCGACCAACTGGGTCACGCTGGTCTTGCCGTTGGTGCCGGTGACCCCCACCAGATTGACGTGGCGGCTCGGGTCGCCATAAAAACGCCCGGCGATGTCCGACAGCTGTTTGGCCAGCCCCTTGACCGGGATCAACGGCACGTCGGTGATCGGCAGCACGGTGGCGCCTTCCACTTCATACGCCACTGCCGCCGCACCGCGTTGCAAGGCATCGGCGATATGGTCACGACCATCGACCTTGCCACCCGGCACAGCCAGGAACAGGTCTCCAGCACGCACATTGCGGCTGTCCAGGCTCAGCTCGCGGATCAGCAGATCGCGGCCAGCGTGGGCAAAAATCTTGTTCAGGCTCAGAGACATCAGCCGCGCCCTCCATTGGCTTTTACGGCAGCGGCCGGTGGTCCGGCGTTCGCTTGTTGGGTCGGCGGCAGGTTGTCCGGCGTGATGTTCATCAGGCGCAGGGTGCCGGACATCACTTTGCTGAACACCGGCGCCGATACCAGGCCACCGAAGTAGCCTGCTTTACTTGGTTCATCGATCACTACGACGATGGCGTAGCGCGGGTCGCTCATCGGGCCAAAGCCGGCGAACAGCGAGCGGTAGGAGTTTTCGGCATAGCCCTTGGTGCCCACCGACGTTTTCCGCGCGGTACCGGACTTGCCTGCCACGTGGTACGCCGGCACTTGCGCACGGAACACACCGCGTGGGGCTTCGATCACTTGTTGCAGCATGCCTTGCATGGTCTTGGCGACGTTTTCCGGGATCACCTGGGTGGCTTTCGGCGCTTCGTCGACATGGATCAGGCTCAGTGGAACCATGCGGCCATTATTCGCCAATACAGAGAAAGCGTGGGCCAGTTGAATCGCGGTCACCGACAGGCCGTAGCCGTAGGACAGCGTGGCGGTCTCGGCTTTTTTCCAGTCGCGGTAGTTCGGCAGGTTGCCCACGCGCTCGCCCGGGAAGTCGAGGCCGGTGGGTTGGCCCAGGCCGATTTTCTGCGCCAGGTGGTAGATGGTTTCGCCACCGATATCGAAGGCGACCTTGCTCATGCCCACGTTACTGGAGTTGATCAGGATACCTGTCAGATCCAGCACCGGACCTTCGGTGCGGGACACGTCACGAATGGTGTATTTGCCCAACTGCAAGGTACCCGGATACACCTCGACCTTGTCGCTGGGCTTCCAGCGTCCGGTTTCGAGGGCGGCGCTCATGGAGATGGCTTTCATGGTCGAACCGGGTTCGAACACGTCGATCATCGCGCGGTTACGCATCATCGCCGGCTGCAGGTTGCGACGGTTGTTCGGGTTGTAGGTCGGCTGGTTGACCATGGCGAGGATCTCGCCGGTCTTCACGTCCATGATCACCAGGCTGCCGGCCTTGGCGCCGTTCTCGATGATCGCGTTACGCAGCTCGCGGTTGGCCAGGTATTGCAGGCGCAGGTCAATCGACAACGCCAAGGGCTTACCGGCCTTGGCGTTTTTGGTGACCTGGACATCCTTGATCAGTCTGCCGCGCCGATCCTTGATGACTTGTCGTTTGCCGGGAACCCCGGCCAGCCATTCATCGTAGGCCAGTTCCACGCCTTCGCGACCGTGGTCGTCGATGTCGGTAAAGCCGACCATATGGGCGGTGGTTTCACCGGCGGGATAGAAACGACGGAATTCCTCGATGCCATAGACACCGGGGACTTTAAGGTCGAGCACTTGCTGGCCCTGTTCAGGGGTGAGACCGCGAACAAGGTAGATGAATTCTTTGTTGGCCTGGGCTTCGAGGCGCTCGGCCAGGGCTTTCGGGTCTTGGCCAAGAGCACTGGCCAGTGCTGGCCAGCGATCCTTGGCCACCTGCAATTCCTTGGCGTTGGCCCACAGGGTGGTCACCGGGGTACTGACGGCCAGGGGCTCGCCGTTACGGTCGGTGATCAGGCCGCGGTGCGCAGGAATCGGGATATGACGCAGGCTGCGGGCGTTGCCCTCGCCGATCAGGAAGTCGCGATCGACCACTTGCAGGTCGATGATCCGCCAGGCAATTGCGCCCACCATCAATGCCAGCAAGCCGAGCATCAGGCGGAAGCGCCATGGGTAGAGTGCGCCTTCGAGTTTCATCATGGCGCCACCATGCGGACTTCGGCCGCGCCAGGAATGTGCATTTTCAGCTGCTCGGTGGCCAGCACTTCGATGCGGCTATGGGCCGTCCAGGTGCTTTGTTCCAGGATCAGCCGGCCCCATTCCGCTTGCGCCTTGTCGCGCACACTCAACTCCCCATACAGGGTGTTGAGCAATTGGCGGTTGTAGTGGGCGCTGTAGGACACCGCAATCGCGGACACCAGCACGCCGACGTACAGCAGCATCATGAAGAAGCTGCCGCCCGGGAGGGGCTTGGCAAAAAGCTTGCTCACCGCAGCTTCTCGGCAACGCGCATGACAGCGCTGCGGGAGCGTGGGTTGGCCTTGAGTTCGGCTTCGGAAGCGAACTGCGCTTTGCCATGGATTTTGATTTTCGGCACAAAGGCTTCGAAACGTACCGGCAGGTTGCGCGGCAGGTTGTCGGACTCACCCTTGACCAGGCGACGCATGAACAGCTTGACGATACGGTCTTCGAGGGAGTGGAAGCTGATTACCACCAGGCGACCGCCCACTTCCAAGGCATCCAGCGCGGCTTCGAGGCCCGCTTCCAGATCGCCCAATTCGTTGTTGACGTGAATGCGCAGGCCCTGGAACGCACGGGTTGCCGGGTTCTTGCCCTTTTCCCACGCCGGGTTGGCGACTTTCAGCACTTCGGCGAGGTCGGCGGTGCGTTCGAACGGCTGGATTTCACGACGTTCGACCACGGCACGGGCCATGCGGCCGGCGAAGCGCTCTTCACCGTATTCCTTGAATACGCGGGTGATTTCTTCATGGGGCGCGGTGGCGATGAACTGCGCAGCGCTGATGCCCCGGGTCGGGTCCATGCGCATGTCGAGGGGGCCATCGTTCATGAAACTGAAGCCGCGCTCCGGGTCGTCAAGCTGTGGCGAAGACACGCCCAGGTCGAGCAAGACCCCGGCCACCTTGCCTGCCATGCCGCGCTCGGCCACTTCGGCACCCAGCTCGGCAAAGCTGCGCTGCACAACGACAAAGCGGCCGTCTTCGGCCGCTAGCGCTTGCCCGGTGGCAATCGCTTGGGGGTCTTTGTCGAACCCGAGGAGCTTGCCGTCGGACCCGAGCTGGCTAAGTATCAACCGGCTATGCCCGCCTCTGCCGAATGTGCCATCCAGATAGCAACCATCCGCGCGCACGGCGAGAGCCTCAACGGCTTCGTCAAGCAATACGGTGATGTGGTTAAAGCCGCTATCAATAGTCACAGGATCAAATCACGCAGTTCATCAGGCATGGCGCCCGGTTGTTGAATAGCAGCCAGGTCAGCTGCAGAAACAGCATCCCAGGCATCTTCGTCCCACAATTGGAACTTGTTCAGTTGGCCCACCAGCATTGCGCGCTTGTCCAGCTTGGCGTACTCGCGCAAACGCGGTGGCACCAGGAAACGGCCGCTGCCATCGAGCTCGAGGTCGACGGCGTTGCCAATCAGCAAACGCTGCAGGCGACGGTTTTCTTCACGCAATGAAGGCAGGGCACGCAACTTGGTTTCAATCAGCTCCCACTCGTCGAGGGGGTAAACACATAAACAAGGGTCAACGGCATCGATGGTGATGATCAACTGCCCGGAACTACGCGAAATCAGCTCGTCACGATACCGGCTCGGCATAGCGAGACGGCCTTTTGCATCGAGACTGATAGCGTTAGCTCCGCGAAACACAGATGCGTTTCTCCAAATTTTAGCGTTTTACGTTCAAAAAACCCACTTTGTGCCACTTTCCGCCACTTGCGCACACTATAGGAATGCGCCCACCACACCGTCAAGGCGCGGATTCAAGGAAAAGCCTTACAGAACGGAGATTTAGGAGCGTAAAGGGAGGAGAAACGAGAGTTTGGCGTTGTTTTTGACCCGACAAGCACAAACAGCTCAAAGAGCTATGGCTCGAAGTTAAAGTAATTTATTAAGAGTAAGATTTTTTTGGTATTACGAAGATGCATCTGCCAATGATTCGGCAGGGAGGGATTCTTGCGTTACTACCGGGTTTCTGCCCGAGATTCGGACAGAAGGAAAAAAGGTGGAGAGTCGATCTGTAAGCCGGGTTCTGTCTTGAACAGTCATTCGTCTACGATGGCCATCACTGGACACCTTTAGCAACCTACCCGGTCCCAGCGCGGGCCACGCCTTGGGACCCTATTTGGTCTTGCTCCAAGTGGGGTTTACCTAGCCACGAACTGTTGCCAGTCGTGCGGTGCGCTCTTACCGCACCTTTTCACCCTTACCGGCACCGAAGCGCTTAGGCGGTTATTTTCTGTGGCACTTTCCGTAGGCTCACGCCTCCCAGGCATTACCTGGCACTTCGCCCTATGGAGCCCGGACTTTCCTCCCCCCCCTAATTTTCATAGAGGGCAGCGACTGTCCAATCGACTCTCCGCCGCGCAGGTTAACGGCACGGCGGACTTAGGACAAGTAATAAAAGTTCAGAATTGCCATCACGTTCAGACGAAATACAGCTTTAACCCCTGAACTATTCGCCTTTCTGTTTATCCAGCGCTACTTGATACAACACATTCTTGCGCAGACCGGTAATTTCCGCAGCCAACGCAGCGGCACGCTTGAGGGGCATCTCCTTGAGCAACAGGTCGAGGATGCGCATGGCTTCGCTGCCCACGGCGTCTTCACTCTCCGGCGCCGTCCAGCCAGCGACCAGCACCACACACTCGCCGCGCTGCTGGTTGCTGTCACCCTCGACAAACGCCCGCAACTCTTCCAAAGGCAGGCCCTTGAGGGTCTCGAAGGTCTTGGTCAGCTCGCGGGCCAGCAGCGCCAGGCGCTCGCCGCCGAAGACCAGCTCCATATCCTGCAAGCATTCAAGGATGCGATGGGGTGCTTCATAGAAGATCAATGTGCGCGGCTCTTCCTTTACCGCCTCAAGGCGCGCACGCCGCCCCACCGCCTTGGCCGGCAGGAAACCTTCGAAAATAAAGCGGTCCGACGGCAGGCCCGCCGCCGACAATGCGGCAATCAGCGCGCACGCCCCCGGAACAGGCACTACATTGATACCAGCGACACGCGCCTGGCGCACCAGGTGATAACCCGGGTCCGAGATCAACGGCGTGCCCGCATCGGAGATCAGTGCCACATCGTCGCCCGCCAGCAGGCGCACGATAAAACGGCTGCCTTCCTCACGTTCATTGTGTTCGTGGCAGGCCGCCAGTGGCGTGCTGATACCAAAATGCTGCATCAGGCGTTGGGAGTGCCGCGTGTCTTCGGCCGCGATCAATTTAACGTCGCGCAACACTTTCAGCGCCCGGGCACTGATGTCGTCCAGGTTGCCAATGGGCGTCGCCACGACAAAAAGCGAGCCTGCAGTGGAATTCAAAGGACCTGGAGCAGTCAAAACGCACACCTCGATGGTTGGGAAAAGTCGCATTGTAGCGCGTAGGCGCCTCGATAATATGCCCTCACCCTCAGCCGCAGATGACTGCTGGCAACATTTGCACGACCTAATTCGACGGTTTCACGCCAGTAACATCGCGCCTGGGCCAGTGCTTGGGTACAATTCCACGCTAATTTGATCGGTATCAGGAACACTTACATGATCGCTTGCCTGCGGCTGCTCTCCGCCCTCTGCCTCGCTGCCCTCCTGGCGGCCTGCGCCAGCTCGCCCTCGTCCAGCCTTGGCGACCTTCCACGGACCCCGGATGCCAGTATCGAGCAATTGCTCGAACAGGCCACCTCCGCCAAGACGCCAGAAAAGGCCGCATTGCTGCGCCTGAGTGCGGCAGACATGGCCTATAAGCAGAACAACCCTGGCCGCTCGTCGCAGATTCTTGCGCAAGTGCCCCTGGATGTCCTCAAGCCCGCCGCGCAAGTCTTTGCCAGCACCCTGGCCGCCGAACTGGCCATGGCGCGCAACCAGCCCAAGGCCGCACTGACGGCGCTCAGCCATCCCAGCCTGCTCAGCCTGAAGGACCTGCCGACCGAGCAGCAGCTGCGCACCGGCAGCGTGCATGCCCGCGCCTATGAAGCAGACGGCCAGACACTCGCCGCTGCCCGCGAGCGCGTGGCCATGGCTCCGCTGCTCAGCGGCGATGCCGCCAAAAGCAATCACGAAGCCATCTGGGCCCTGATTGCCGCAGTGCCTGCCGACCAGCTGCAAGCCAGCGGCAACCCGACGCTCGACGGCTGGATCTCCCTGGCCCAGGCGGTCAAGGGCGCCGGTACCCTGGAGCAACAACAAGCTGCCATCGATACCTGGCGCGCGCAGAACCCGGGCCATCCGGCAGCACTGCAACTGCCGACACCGCTGACCAAGCTCAAGGAGCTGGCCAGCCAGCCCCTGACCAAGATCGCCCTGCTGTTGCCACAGGAGGGCCCGCTGGCTTCCGTGGGCAAGGCACTGCGCGAAGGTTTCATGGCCGCGCACTACCAGGCTGAGCAAGCCGGGCAGAAGCCGCCGGTCATCGAGTTCTTCGACAGCTCGCGCCTGACCTCCATCGATGACTTCTACGCCAAGGCCCAGGCGGCCGGCGTGCAACTGGTGGTCGGCCCGCTGGAAAAACCACTGGTCAAACAGCTGAGCGCCCGCCCGCAATTGCCGATCACTACCCTCGCCCTGAACTACAGCGAGGCCGACCAGAACCCGGCGCAGCTGTTCCAGTTCGGCCTGGCGGCTGAAGACGAAGCCCGCGAAGTCTCGCGCCGCGCCCGTGCCGACGGCCTGCATCGCGCTGCCGCCATGGTCCCGCGTGGCGAATGGGGCGAGCGTGTCTACAAAGCCTTCCGTCAGGATTGGGAAGCCAATGGCGGCACCGTTGTCGGCGTCGAATACGTCGATCAACCCGTCGCCCTCGCCCAGCAGATCGCCGACCTGTTCCAGCTGCGCAAAAGCGAAGGTCGCGCCAAGAGCCTGCAAAGCACCGTCGGCACCGACGTTGCCGCACAACCTTCGCGCCGCCAGGACATCGAGTTCATCTTCCTGGCCGTGACCCCGCAACTGGCCCAGCAGATCAAGCCGACCCTGAACTTCCAGTACGCCGGTGACGTACCGGTGTATGCGACGTCCCACGTATTCAGCGCCAGTGGCGACAAGAACCAGTACCTGGACATGACCAACGTGATGTTCTGCGAAACCCCTTGGCTGCTCAACAGCACCGACCCGCTGCGCAACCAGGTTGCCGCACAATGGCCGCAAGCCAATGGCAGCCTGGGTCGCCTGTACGCGATGGGCGTTGACGCCTATCGCCTGGCGCCGCGCCTGGGTCAGCTCAAGGCATTGCCGGACACCCGCATCGACGGCCTCTCTGGCAACCTGGGCATCAGCGCCAGCCAACGTGTTGACCGCCAGATGCCATGGGCCAAGTTCGTCGGCGGTGACATCCAGCGCCTGCCCGACACGCCGCGCTGATGCCCGAGCGGTCCAGCGCACAAAGCGGCAAGGATGCCGAACTGCAAGCTCTGAAACATTTGCAACAGCAGGGTCTGCGCCTTCTGGCGCAGAACTGGTTATGTAAACGCGGTGAGCTTGATCTGGTCATGCTTGAGGGCGATACAGTAGTATTCGTCGAAGTCCGCTACAGAAAACACGCACAATGGGGTGGCGCGCTCGCCAGTATTGACGAGCGCAAGCGTCAGAAGCTGATACTCGCCGCGCAGTTTTTCCTGCAAAAAGAGCATCGCTGGGCCGACGCCCCCTGCCGTTTCGATGTGGTTGCCATAGAACGCACACCGTCTGGTCAGGCTGATCTGAACTGGCTCAAAGATGCCTTCGACAGCTGATTCGCCGGACATCTTCACCACACACTTTTGCTCTTTGCTTTGCGGGCTGCACATTCCTGTGCCAAACAGCCGCGCTACTTAAGGTCACACAGATGGACATGCAATCCCGAATTCGCCAGCTTTTCCAGGCCAGCATCGACACCAAGCAACAGGCGATGGACGTACTTGCACCGCACATCGAGCAAGCCAGTCAGGTCATGGTCAACGCCTTGCTCAACGAGGGCAAAATGCTTTCGTGCGGCAACGGCGGTTCGGCGGGTGATGCCCAGCACTTCTCGTCCGAGCTGCTCAACCGCTTCGAACGCGAACGCCCGAGCCTGCCAGCCATCGCCCTGACCACCGATTCGTCGACGATCACTTCGATCGCCAACGACTACAGCTACAACGAAATCTTTTCCAAGCAGATCCGCGCCCTGGGCCAACCCGGCGACGTGCTGCTGGCGATTTCCACCAGCGGCAACTCGGCAAACATTATTCAAGCGATCCAGGCCGCACATGATCGCGAAATGGTTGTCGTAGCATTGACTGGTCGCGACGGCGGCGGCATGGCTTCGCTGCTACTGCCAGAGGACGTGGAGATTCGCGTCCCGGCCAATGTCACCGCACGTATCCAGGAAGTCCATCTGCTGGCGATCCACTGCCTGTGCGATCTGATCGACAGCCAATTGTTTGGGAGTGAAGAATGACCGTTAACCGCCTCAGCCTATTGGCCATCACGCTGTGCCTTGCTATCACCGGTTGCAGCACCGCCATCACCGCAACACGTGACACCCCGATCCAGGACGACAAGGGCACTCGCACCTTCGGCAGCAAGATCGACGACTCGTTGATCGAAACCAAGGTCGAGGTCAACGTCGCCAAAGCCGCTACCGACCTGGGCAACGGCGCCTCGCGCATCGTCGTCACCAGCTTCAACGGCGTAGTCCTGCTGGCCGGCCAAACCCCGCGTGCCGACCTCAAGACCCAGGCTGAACAAGCCGCCTCGGCCGTGCAGCGCGTGAAAAAGGTCCACAACGAACTGCAGGTCATGGACCCGATCACCCTGCTGGCCATCAGCAATGATGCGCTGCTGACCACCAAGATCAAGGCCCAGATGCTGACCGACAACGCCATTCCCGGCTCCCGGATCAAAGTGGTCACCGACAACGGCATCGTCTACCTGATGGGCCTGTTGACCCAGGCGGAAGCCACCCGCGCGGCCAACCTGGTGCAGGGCGTGTCCGGCGTGCAGAAGATCGTCAAGGTGTTCGAGTACATCGACTGATGTAACCGACGGCCACAAAAAAGGGCGCCGTGCATTGACTGCACGGCGCCCTTTTTATTGCTGCGGCGTTACTGGTACTGCGAGTACGGATTGCCCTGGAACTGGTTGTTCTGCTGCGGCGCCTGAGCGCCTGGCTGGCCGTACTGCTGGCCAGGGATAGGGCCGAGGTTCACTTCTACGCGACGGTTCTGGGCACGGCCGTTGACGTCGGCGTTGCTGGCGATCGGGTTATCCGGGCCGGCACCCCGCACACTCAGGTTGGCCGAACTCACACCCTGGGAGGTCAGGTAGTTGGCCACGCTCTGCGCACGGCGCTGGGACAGGTCCATGTTCAACTGGCGGCTGCCGGTGCTGTCGGTGTAGCCGACGATCTGGATGGTGTTCTGGTTGAACTGCTTGAGGGAGTTGGCCAGGTTGTTCAGCGGCTGGTAGAAGCTGCTGGAGATCGCATCCGAGTTGGTGGCAAAGGTGATGTTGCCCGGCATGATCAGCTTGATCTGGTCGCCCTGGCGTTGCACTTCAACCCCGGTATTGGCCAT
Source organism: Pseudomonas sp. CBZ-4 (assembly GCF_000346755.1). GTDB lineage: Bacteria > Pseudomonadota > Gammaproteobacteria > Pseudomonadales > Pseudomonadaceae > Aquipseudomonas. The sequence continues at coordinate 198,078 of NZ_ANNV01000164.1, forward strand.
GCTTTCACGCAGCTTCTTCTCTTGCTGGTCGGCGTAGTAGCCGTAACCCGCAGCACCCGCGCCGGCCACCACGGCACCAATCAACGCGCCCTTGCCACGGTTGTTATGGTCGATGGCCGCACCGGCCAATGCACCGGCCAGGGCACCCAGGCCACCGTATTTGGCGGTCTTGCTCATTCCGCCGGATTCATTACTTGCCTGCCCCTGGCTGCTGCCGTCATAAGGGTTAGGCGTAGCGCAGCCGGATAACAGGGCTACGACGGTAGCGACAACAAGCAGACGACGGGAAGTGAACATGAAGGAAGCTCCTACTTTTGCATTCTGTGATGCAGAGGACATTGGCAATGGACCTGTGCCGAGCTTGGAACACGAGAAAGGGCAAAAATTCCATGGGCGGCAGGCACCCGCGCTACAACAGGTGAGCACACTAAAACCCTAGCAGACGCTGGCTGAACGGGAATTGTCTTTTTCTCTGTAAGTTTCGTCGGAGAGTGGCCACGGGGTTTCCAGAAAAATACCGAGGGGCTCTCAAGCCCTGACAAATGGATTCTCACGCATCTCGTCACCCAGTCGCGTGTCCCGCCCATGCCCGGTCACGACCGTCGCGTCTTCGTCCAGGGTATACAGGCGTTGCTTGATCGAACGCACGATGGTCGCCTGGTCGCCGCCCCACAAATCCGTACGCCCCACGCCGCGCCGAAACAAGGTGTCACCGGCAATCAGCAGCTTGGCATCGGCAAACCAGAAGCTCATCGAACCCGGTGTATGCCCCGGGGTATGCAGCGCTACGCCACAACCGCAGGCCAGTTCCTCATCATCTTCCAGCCAGCGATCCGGCGATGGCACCGGGGTGTAGGGCACGCGAAACATCTGGCACTGCATCTCAAGGTTGTCCCACAGGAATTGGTCTTCCTTGTGCAGGTGCAAGGTGGCGCCAGTCTTCTCTTTCAACTGGCCGGAAGCCAGGAAGTGGTCCAGATGGGCATGGGTATGGATGATGCTCACCACCTTGAGGCCCAGCGCATCCAGGCGCGCGAGGATCAATTCGTGGTTGCCGCCCGGGTCGACCACGATGGCTTTTTTGGTGATGGGGTCGCCGATGATGGTGCAGTTGCACTGCAAAGGGCCGACGGGGAAGGTTTCGCGGATTATCGCGGGCTTTGCGGGTTCCATGGGTGTTCCTGTAAAGTTAATGGCACATTTTTGGCACAGTGCGAAAAACGATGGCGACGTTTAGGAAAAAAGGCCCCCACCAATGGCACGCCCAGATCAGACGTAAAGGGTGGCCCCAACAGACACGCACATTCAATACCCAGCTCGAAGCAAAAACTTGGGCAACCATGATTGAGCGTGAAATGGATGCTGGAGTATTCGTCAGTCGCAGCGAAGCTGAAGCGACCTCCTTTGCCAGCGCCTTGGAGTTGTACGCCAAAGAGATAACCTGCAAAAAACGCAGTAGTGCATCCGAGCTGTCACGCATCCAAGCTATGCAACGTCATCCATTGGCCCTTCGCTCCCTTGCCAGCATTCGTGGCTCCGATATGGCGAGTTACCGTGATAGTCGCCTCGAAGAGGGCCTGGCTCCAGCCACGGTGCGCCGCGAACTCGCCTTGATCTCTCACGTATTCACCATCGCCCGGAAAGAGTGGCGTATGGAGTCTCTGACCAATCCGGTCGAACTCATCCGCCAACCAAGTGTTGACGACTCACGCGAGCGACGAATTCTCAGCGCCGATGTATGGACACAAAAAGGTGGGAAGCTGCTGTACGAACACGTGGACGAGCTCGAAATGATCTGCCGCTACTCTCGTTCGACCGAGCTACCACAGATCATGACCTTCGCAGTGGAAACAGCAATGCGCCGCAGTGAAATTACTAGCTTGCAAAGCGCTAACGTCAATCTAGACAAGCGAGTTGCTCTGCTGCTGATAACCAAGAACGGCTCTTCCCGCGGCGTCCCCCTCTCCAGCAAGGCAGCGGGCATATTGAAAAACCTTGCTGAGCGAGACGACGGTCGCTGTTTTCGGAGTCGGCCGGACTCAATAACTAAGGCATTTGCAAACGCTATCGCCAACGCACGCCACGCCTACACGGAAGGTCTGTCCCTTCACCTCAAACACAAGAAACTATCACAGGAAAATATCGACAAGCGCATCGAGGCCGATCCGTTCCTAATGGATTTGCGCTTCCACGATTTACGCCATGAGGCAACCTCGCGTCTAGCGGAAATCTTCCCGCTGCACGAACTGACCAAGATCACGGGCCATCAAGATACGCGCATGCTCATGCGCTATTACCATCCAAAAACGGAGGACTTAGCCAAGAAGCTCACTTAATTCGACTTGCTGATTATGAGTTAACTAGAAGCGCAGAGAGCCCTGTGAAATCGCGCCTAAATTATCGTAGGTATAATGGAGTTGAAATTAGAGTGATAGATGGGCTGAGCGCAATTTAACGCAATCAATAAAAACGGAGGACAACACCGATCGGATACTGCTTTTTGTGCTTCGGCCTAATTAGGCTTAAGCTATACCCGCGCACTACAAATTAAACCGAACCCGCTAACAATTTACTATTACTACTTATAATTCGCTATACAAAGGATCAGTTTTCTGAAAGATACCGTCCTCAGATTTTTTAGTTGCCGCCATGTACGAAAATATCTTGCAGTGACCAAAATTTTCGTCAAGCCGTTTTTTGTATCTATGAAACCTATCAGTATTAGAGATCTCCTTAAAGCTTTGCTTGCAAAGGTTGCCTAATACAAAGTCCTCACTGAGGGGTAAGCCTTTTTCATTATTAGCCCACGCACTAATTAGCAAGTCCCCCATAAAATTTATACCAAATGACTTATGCATGAGATCGCAAGGATTGCTTTTTTCCTTGTGGCTGTATAGATGCTTTAATGCGCACTGGAGGCGTATATTGGTTTTTGTTTTATCCTCTATTCCTTTGAAGTTTTCAATGATGTCAATTGTTTCCTCCCTGGTTAATTTATGTGTACGCAGATACTCTTCGCCGCGCCCCACGGGAAATGTTCGCATTAATAATAATTCGCTAATATTAGCTTCGCAAAGATCTGAATATATTCTTTTAATTCTGTGTACCGCCATATTTCCGGCGTGCATTGGTAGCTGCGCTTTTGTACGGACACCAAGGTCTGAAAACTTTTTTGCAATTCTAAGATTTGACGAGTTATACCCTAAAGGTCTAGAACCTTGGGGGCTACCAGAAGGCTCATCATAAGTAAATTCGTACTCTCCAATGAAGCTAGCCACTTCTTGAGCACCATATTTTTTTATAAAGGCTCCAGTGGACGTTATTGATATAGATTCTTTTCCAAATAACTTTGAAGCTGCTTTTATTAGCAAATAATTTTCATAGCATGCTAGGGGGTCACCACCCGCAAAATCGATTTTTACCTCGTAACCTTTTAGATGGTTCAGTATTTTAATTTTCTCCTCGTACGTAGGCTCTTTTCCCGAGATTTGTCTATCCAGAAGTGCAAGGTCGAACTTAGTTGGAATCACTTCTGGATATTTTTCTTTAAATAATGATTCAGTGCTTTTTTCGACAAATGTGATATTTCTTAAAGAGTGCTCCCTTACAATTATATTACTGTTTTTTGAGGCGACATGGACGGCATCGGTGCAGCAAAATTTGCAATCCCATGGACAGACTAAAGTAATATTCCATATTACATCAAGCATATGACTAGACATTGTGGTTGCTGACATTCAAGACTAAATCGTTGTAGTTGTCTCTCAGATGATTCAGAATATCTTTGTTATTTCTTTTTGTGTTCTGGTCTTCTTCTAGCTCATTCAATGTCTTCCAGTGATAAACTCTATCACCAACATTGAAAACATCGCCCTGCAGTCCACTACCGGTGATTTTTACATGAAAAACTTCGAAGTGATATTCCTTTACTACTTTTTGCGGAGGGTCAAATTTTTCTGATTTAAAATTGAACTCTTGCAGCAAATCGATTTTAATATTCTTTGCATCAATCCCTAGCTTATCACCTAAAGACTTAGTGGTACCTTCTTTTTGATTGTTTGTGTACTCCGTTAGCGCTACCTGTTTAACATAGGGCAAAAAATAGCATGCCCAAGATCCTTTCTTTTCTACGAGAAGTTCAATTTTGCTATGAGCATCTCGTTTTATTATGAAAATAGACGTTCTGTCCGGCTTGTTTAGGATTGATGTATCTATCTTTCTTAAAAGGAGTTCGAGTGGATTTTCCGCCTTAGCAGATTTAAAAATTGCAAGTACTGTCCAGATGGTGAACACAATGGTCGCACACCATAGGACCGCACTCATTCCATCGGGCATCTGAATTGGATGGTTCAGTATTGGTATAGTTACGCTTGGCTGGAAGCTGGTGGTTGTTAGCGCTATTAAAAGAGAAATTAGCACTGTTAGCGGCAAGTGCCAGGATTTCTTTGCGTCTTGAACTTCATCATATTCCTTGATGTAAAGTTTTAAGTCTGACCTGTTTATCGTTATCTTCTGACATTGTATTGTGTTCTCGTAATCGAGACACTTGCAGATTTTATTCCTGAAATTCTGTGCTTTATTCATAATGCTTTTTTCTTTGTGAAAAGTGAAGCTGGCTGTAGATATTGTCCCCACGTCCGAATACATACGGTCCGCTCAGACTCGGCAGAGAATTATTTTGTTTTTAATGTACGCTTCGTCGAATAATTCGCTATCCAACCTCGGTCACTTGAGTAGCGCATTAGCCGAGGCTGTGCAGAACATCGAGAGTGATGACTGCCCTGACTGGTTGATGACGGACGTAGGTATGCCACGTAGGCGTCATCGCCAGCTGGTTCTTGCAGCGGCATACCAAGCTGACTCAGCTGGTACCTGGCAGGTTCAGTCCCGCCTGTTTTGCCCCATCGGATGAGAATGGTGTCCAGGTGTTCCATCACAGTAGTGCTCTGACTGCATTAAGGGATTGGATTCTATCGGCTTGCACGATAAAGAGCTAAGCCTGGTTTTGGCTTACGGCCTTTGGAGCTAACGGAGGCTAGCGATTCGAAGCTACCCATCCCTAGACGAAAAAAGGCGTGTAACAGGCGGATATCAAGACGATGGACCCGCACGGACTCGAATCGTGGACCAAAGGATTATGAGTTGCTTGTGAACGCTGCAAGCCTAATGAAACTGGTAGTAGTATAGAGCAGGTAAAATAAGCTGTAGCTACCGTAACTACTAGGCTTGAGCGAAATTTCGTGAAATTCGCAGAAACCTGAGAGTGTACCTTTTTGCGACGAGAAACGGTAGTCAGACCGTTCCTCGCGGTTCAGCAGGCAGAGGCCTAGGGTCAGAGTAAGTTGTCTTCTCATTAGTAGGGCTCTTTAGCATATCAAACTGCCGTTATCTCGACGGTATTCATGTGCATCTCTTGATGCTTATTGAGAGGCTGAGAAAGGAAGCTACGTTCTGATTTGCCTCCTCCAATGCAAATAAGTTTCGAGTTTTCCGGGAAATAAGTATCTTTTATTGCGCTGACTTTTATTCTTTCTATGGGGTTTAAAGTCTCATCAGAACCGGCTTCGTCTTTGACGTGCTCAGATATAGAGATGAAAGCCTGGGTGTCCGAAGGTAGATTATTACCAATGAATGACAGGATAATATTGAGGTTCGTTTCGTCAATATCCTCTTTGAGTATCGCATCTAGCAAGAATGGTAGCCTATGAGCAGATTTTGAATTTGCGATTAAAGAGTTAAGTGCAAAGTGATAAGCCATAACGGTCTTGTGAAGTTCAACCCCTTGCCTAGGGAAAGAACTGATTTTGTAAAGATCTAGATATCTACTGTCGGTCAGCGGTTTGAGTTCCAATAGCGACATGTATTTTACAAAAAGCCTTTTAAATTCAGTTTCTTTGTTGGCTCGCTTGGATAAGGTTTCCTTTTCTGTAGCCATTGAGCCAAGAGAAGTCTTTATGTTTTCTAGCTCATCGCCGAACCTCTCAATGTCGGCTTGCATTTTTCTGTATAGCACGACGTTAGCTTTGTTTGACATCCACCGATCAAAAGTAACTCCATCAATGGTGTTGTTTAGTAGTGTGCCGTAGTTGTTAAGTATTTCATTGGATATGCTCGTAATTTTCTTGCTGGACGTATGAATCTCTGATTTCTTATCTGTTAACTGCTCTGTGATGTGTGACTCAAGTTCTACGGTGTCATTGTATTTTTGATAATGGCTGTATAAGCCCTCCAGCGAGTAGGTAAGAACTTGTGTGCAGGCCGGGCAGCGATCCACATCATTATAGTTTTGTTTCTTGATGTTGCTTTTTGTTCTTTTAAGAATCTTGTGATGATTTTGCAGCAAGGAAAGCTTATTGCAAAGGTTTATGTACTTTCTTCTTTCTTCCTCCAGTGAGCTCGACATTTTTATGTAGCTATCAATGTACTCCTCTGCCTGTGCTCCGAACTCTTCGTCGACAAGGTTTGCGAATTGGAATTCTGCTTTTTTTCCGTATCGTCTGAGATTGCTAACGTCGGATGATAATTTATCTCTTTTTTGTGTAAGCTGCCTGTGCTCAACACGATCAAAATTATTGCTTACGCCTAGGTAGTAGTCTAGATAGTCGTCTTTGAATCCTTTGTAGTATTGAAGGTTTGAAAACGACTCTCGCAAATACACCCAGCCTACAGACTGAGAAATATAATACGGCAGGAACATGCTTTCGAGAGGGGCTGATTTTAGCTCCCCTTTCTGTTCAAGCTGCAGATTAAATCCGACCAGGCTTCGCACGTATTCCTTCAGCGCGATGTGCTCGGCACTATTGTCAGCATTGATGCCATGGAAAGGGACTACTTTTCCAGTCGGTTCTTTAACGTAAATCGAACTTTGTGTTCTTATAATTGAGTATTTGTCTTTCTGACCCTCAACTGTCTTGGAGAAGTCTACTCTGAATGTTGGGTGACAGTTAAGGATTTCACTAAGGTTCTCTTTGAGATCATTAACGCCGAATGTGTACAGTAAGCTCTGTATGAGTGAGCTCTTTCCCGAAGTATTACGGCCGCTGATTATATTCGCACCTGGCGAAAATTCACCGTAGAAGCAGACGTCATGTGATTCGGAACTGACAAATAGCCGGTCAAACGTTAGAGTTGCACTCATTTTTAATTCCCGCTGTAGTATTCTACAAACGCACATAGCGCAGCAAAGAAAATATCAATATCTTTTAGATTTATGTTATTAGTATTTTTGATGCTGATTGTGTACGCGTCAAACATTTCTTCATAAGAGTAGAAATCGAGAGTGTAATCATTTTCTTTGATAAAGGTTTTTATTATTTGGTGTTCGTTGTTGCTCATATCCTTTAGGAGTTCGAAGGTGTTTCTGATGTAATTTTCGTGACTCCTTTGAACTCCTAGAGGAACGCGAAACTTCCGTGTTAGCTCTACTGAGTTGGCGCGCCATAGTTCGAATGCTTTCTGCTCTGTCTCAATAACATTAATTGCTTTTTTTATTTCGAAGCCCTCAACCCTTTTGGTTTTGTCGAGCAGGTTGATAATTTTGCGCTGGTTGTATACGGCTTCGACATCTCTAAAGAGACTTAGAAGCAGTTCGACCGCTGCTGAATGGTCTGGAATATGAGGAAATTCTCTATGCATCAAACCGACTAATATATCTTTTTGAGAGTTTTTGTTACGGGGAAAATCTACCCACTGGATGTGTAGATTGCTAAATTCTGCCTCGTTGAAGGTGCTTGATTCTTTGGTACAGTGTTCGCGTACCTTTTCTTTTATTTTGTTTTTTATCTCTTCAGGGATGTCATCATAACGGCTTTCGCTGTTTTGCTCGTTGAGAAGGTGGATTACGTCAGTTTTGCCTTTTTGCTTTTCTGCTTTTTTTGGTACGTAGCTTAATTTGATGTCGGTGTTTGATATGAAAGTTAAGCTATGCGCGTAATCTTTGCACTTTGGCGATGGATCGTTTCTTAAATCATTTCCAACGTCAAGCATCTTAGCTATGATTTCGGCAAATCGCGCATCAATCGTCCACATCCCGCCTGAAAGTTTTTTTGCTTGATATGAGTCAATCGATTCTATGTTGCTGAGGCAGTCCGATCTGTAGCAAAATAAAAAGTCATCGTGATGTTCTATGCATAAGAAAAATTCTCGGCTGCTAATTTGCGCGTAGTTATTAAGCAATAAGTACAGCGCGCAATTGCGTTGAAACTCAAAACCTAGCAGGGCTTCTACACCGGAATTCGCTGCTTTATTTGTCTTGGTCAAGGTCTCACCTTTAAAGCCAGAAACATTTTAATTTGCTTTAGCTCTGTGCGCTGCGCAGTAAGAAGTGAACATTTGATGCGCTCATTTCTATTGTTTGCCCCTCGGACTAGGACGCTAACAGCGTGGGCGTTGTGCATTTTTGTCAAAATGGGATGCGCCTCTTTTTAAGTCCAACTTTTGTATCGCTAGCTTGCTCTGCTTCGGTGGGTAGTTGGAAAACCCCTAGCAGTCTCAAGATGGCTGAGCTGCGTTTGTATCCGATTTTATGGTGCATACGTGTGGCGCGTTTCCGCAGTTCGAGCATTGCCGCTCTGACGTCGAAAAGGTCAAAATTTTGGGTAACGTTAACGACGTTTCGGTTTTGTAAGGGCGGCCACCTGTGAGGTTGATGCTCGAGCACAGATGCTTTGGGTTGGCTCTGAGGTGGGTTTACAAGGCTACTGAGGTATTGGCACTTTTTCCGAAGCGAGTTCTGGAGCCTGTCTGTGCTCATGTAGAGCTTCCGCGTGCACTGCGCATGGGAAATAACAAGGGTGAAGTCCATTTCGCGACCTTTCGGAGAATCCTGCATAGCCGAATAGTACCGAAATTTGGCATAGTGGCACGATAAGATTGCAGGCTTGCGCGTTAGGCCGCTTCGACCTTGTGGTCGGTGCTACGCCGCTTCCATGCAAACTGACAACGCAGACCTTCGTTCGAGGGACCGCCCGATTCCACGTGGCGGTTTAGCTACCGGGGCAGCAGCTAGGTACCGGGCTGCGCTTTTGGGGTCGTGGCTTGGTCCTGTCCGATGGTCGCAAGCTTGCCGGTGCTGCGCGCCGTCCGTCCATAGTGGACAACGCTGTCGACTTGATTGTTGATGCCCCCCTCTGAACATGACATTCACGGTGACCAGGAAAAAAATGTGTCGATGATTGAGACATTGCTAACATCCGCAGTAGTGGCCGCTCTAGTCGGAGGCTATGTCAGTCTCGTGAACTCAGAGCGGAAGATTCAAATCGAGAATGTCACTCAAGAGCGCGCTAAATGGCGAGAGCAGATTAGGGTCAATGCGATCAAGGTGCACCGGGTGGCGAGTAAGATACCCCTCGAGGGTGAAAACCCATCGCTAGTCGAGTTGCGGATGGTATTTGAGTTGTTGCTGAATCCGCACGATCCTGAGGATGTCGCCATACTCAAGTGCATAGAGAAGCTTGATGACAGCAAAGAACCGGCGAAGCGACTCCCTGAGTTTTCCAAGCGACTGGCATTCTTACTCAAGCACGACTGGGAGCGAGCCAAACGAGAGGCGAAGCCTTGGTGGGGTCGCCACCCCTTCAAAAAGCCGCTTCGGGAAAGCCTGGGATAATCGCCATGAGTCAACCATCGAAACACAGTGGAAAGTCCCTAGCATAACCAGACTTGCCAGCAAGCAGCATCACGACCGAATCACCGGGTCTGTAGCTATGGTCTGCTTTGGCGCCGACCTGGGTGGCCAGCCCTTAATGTGTATTTCGTCGCCTGCGTGCCGATTGTCCTTCCTGGCTGCGCCAACATCCAAAGGGAAGCACGTTTCTGAAAGATTGGTTTTTTAGCGGCTAAAATTTGAGTGACTGCACCAGTCGTAGCATTTTGTCTTGATTGGCTTCTATGCGCTTCAGCAGTGCCCTCACAACGCCCGGCGTCCAAGCGATGTTGGCTAACGCCAGCTTAGGGTCGTCAGTCAGCCAGAGCTTAAGGAGCCCTCCCAGACGTCCTTGATCAGCATTGATCCTTACGAGCTTCAGCACGTTCTCCGAGTCGATCGTCCCCTTAATCACATGCCCCAAACTAAGGCGCCTCAGATATTCCGCGACAGTCAGGCTTGCGCGGGCAGCATTTTCTTTAATCAGGGTTTCCTCGTCGGGTAGAACGGGCACTCGCAAGTGCTTGCCATGTTTTCTGGTGTCGAGACCAGGCTTCTTCGTTTGCATAACGGTTTCCTCATATGTTCATGGTGAACTTCACTTCGCGGATGCGAATGGCCTCGCAGAGCAAGTCCACGTTGAGTGCCGGCAGGCGCGAATGAGTGATAGTGAAATTGGCTGACCGGCTTGCCGGTTAGCTAACCTCACCTATCTTGCCCTGCACTTCGATGCTCCTCTAGCCTTCAATCGGGTGTTGTTTTGGTAAGTAATGCGGTGTTTTATCTCGGACAATCAATATTATTCGCTATAAGAACGCTCCTAATCAGGTTTTGACCGTACTAAGAACGGTTGATCGACTTAAGAAAGGTAGAGGATCGGCTTAGCAACGCTTTATTAGCGATTGCGACACTCACCCATCTGATTTCGAGCAAAGCTGGTGGACGTAACGCCGAAACGCCTGATAGCCAAAATTGATTGAATTGTCATCTCGTAGTACCTCCCATATTTTTAAAATCGAGCAACCGTGATCAATAGCGCTTTGGATCTCGGCTCTCAGCAGGATGAATGCGGCCCGATTTTTATCCCCTGTTGATGCGTCTATCGAAGCTGCTACGCGCTCCGCTATTCTCAGTGACAATGACTTCATGATCGCTCCTAGGGAAGCTAGATTCTTCAACTGCGTTTTGCCCCTCAATTTTTTATGGCCACCGGTCGGCGCTGATGCTCTATTACAGCCAATACTCTTTAATTGGCCAGGCATATCGAATTAATCATAATCTTGGCGATCAAGGTCGCCGTTAAGCAATGCGGCTACAGCATCCGTAGGGAAGTAAATACGTCGCCCAATACGCCGCTTAACCCGATTCAATTCAAACATCCAGGGCTCCGTTGGTTTCTGCAGTACGCCACGAAGCCCTGATGGCTTGCGACTTAGGGCTTGTGCCAACTGATCAATGGTCATCAGTGAGCCGTATTTACCCTGTAGAAAATCTATTATTGACTTCATATGATTCCGGTATATCGAATGGATAAATTTCGATATACCGGCAGCAAGCTCCCAGACAATATCGAAAGCGATTTGGACAGATGCAGATTGCGTCAGGTTGGTATAGATTTGCAGGTATAAATTTTTCTGGAAATCCACCTTGATGGCCATGACAACCTCATTTTCCGAGAAACAGACTCGAGTTTTCCGAAATCGCCTTAGAACAAAGGCGCTCGTAAATGAGCTATCGTTGCGAGTTACCTTGCCATTCGCGGACACTTTCGCAAGGTGGTTCGACCAAGAGATGATAAAAGAAGGACTATACAACCGAGCCAATACAGCCGAGAGCAATAGATGGACAGGTAGCTTTAAAGGAAGCACAGCATTACAGAATGAGCAGCTGGATCTATTACAGGAACTATTTAGCGATGCACAAGACCTCTTTCACAAAGGTCCATCAAACATTTGGCATGCATTATGGGGAGAGCCCGACCAGCTCTGGAAACTTTGCAAAACCAGGATAAATGTAGATGCGCACTTCATGAATGACAAGTCATGCAATGATGAACTTTACAACCAAAACAACCAATACGACATTTGCGAAGCATTGAGGATATTCGAAGGCGAAGTAATGCTCGCAACGGAATCAAATTTTCACGAGCTGCCGTTCGAATACTTTATAGAGGCCGTTGCCCTTTACAGGTTGCACACTCACGCGATCAGATTATTTAAAATAAACTCCGATGGAATAGGAGCTTATAGAGGCCTATTTCAATGCATATCCAATTCCGACATTCAACTCAGGCTAATTCTACTAGGCATACTTGACGACCTAAAAGACGAACTAATTCGGATGGAAACCATAAAGCTACAATCGTATCCAGATTACTGTGAGAAGGCTGGATTGAGGTATCCACCATCTGACGACGCTGCCAGAAAATATGCTAGCGACCCTTTAGCGATCCATCCCAATTCCAAACGATGGGATGACCTGAAGTTCGACTGGGTCAGTAGCGATGCGTGATGGTGACGTCGCTGAATCACTCAAGTGTCAGCGTCCCGGCCATTCTGCTGACAAAACAGCACGGCCCACTTAGCTTCAGAGTTGTTAACACAAGAGGGACAGTGAGATCTCTTTGATTAAATAAGGATTAAAAAAGGATTAGGGCATTTTCTCCACGCTGCGCTATCCCTTGCTGCGCAAGGCCTACAGCCGATTATACCCTGTGGATAGTGTGCATCGTATCCCATACTTTCGTGCATCGTATCCCACAACTCTGTGCACCGTATCCCATTTCGAGTGCATCGCATCCCATGTCCTGGTGCATCGTATCCCACGTCCAAAAATGCACTTATCCACAGGCTCACCTACCCAGTTTTTTGTAAGCGTCTGCCCAACAAACCTTGCATGGATAAATGGGCGGCCACTTAGATGACTTGGCCGGACGGATGTAAGCGTTGGTCATCGATGGAAAGATGTTTTGAACCTCATGCCCACCGACGCCAAATCGCTCAACAAGCATTGTTATGGCGAGTTGCTCTACAAGCGCTACACGGTTTTTTGAGGGCAAAGAAAAGGGCTACTGGTGACAGTAGCCCTCGAATTTGGAGCTTGATATTCATATACACACCCTCAAGCAGGGGTGTGGAGGTCTCACCCTACGCCAATGTTCAGCCATCGCCGGGGTTCCTACGCAAGTCATTGCCGCTGAAGGCCACTGATTTCGCGCTCGATTGCATCGTATACAAGGTGAGACTTGTGTCAACCAAATTGATCGCACCGTTAGTCCTGGCGTGGCGGTTGGCGAACAGATAAGCACAGTGCGACTTCGCCGCTCCGAACACAGCGACTACCTTGCCAGCGCCGTCTCAGTGCCTGCACGCATGTCCATCGGCTACGCAAAGATTTACGCGGACACAATCGTCCTTATTGGCTGGGGGCGGTAGGTGTGTTTACCGACCCCCTTTACGTTTTTTCTTAATCAAATGACGTTGCTGGCTTGATGTTGGTGTGCGAATCACACATACCCGGTGACCACTCAACCTCCATGAGACGAGAGCCCCAATCAAAACAAGTTCATCAAGCGCTTTACTCAGCTGACGTTTAAAACTGGCCGGATGCGCGTTCACGCTCCCACTCAGCCGTTGAATTGTATCTATGCCAAGAGGGAAAGGTTCGGCATGGCTGCAAAACCAACCATGGAGCCACAGAGCAAGTGGTTTGCGTCTGAGGAGTACACGCTCATCCCATTCGATTTGAGTCCAGCCTGCCATGTATAGCGCCTCAAGCCGTGACTCAAGCTCTATGACGTACAAGCCGGTCATCTCGTCCCCAGCCCCTTTGAGCAATGCTCCAAAGAACATGAGGTTGCCATATTTCATTTCAATTGTTGCCCCCGCAAGACGGACCAGTGCTGATCTCAACCACAATCGATCGCTGGTTCCTGTGGAGCGCTTCAATGTCTTTAACACTTGAACTTCGCTGAACTGAACTCGGTTGCCGATCCTATGATGGCGTGCCAAATGAATGACCGTTTCCCAGACGTCTAAATCTGATTGGTCAAGCTGCCATCCAGAAAAGCGAATCTCGACTCCATCGACAGTAGCTAGCAGTTCACGCTTCAAGGCCTTTCGCCCCTTGCCTTGAATACCTGCAAACAATGCGCACCGCAGCCAAACATTCGGGACTCCTCGCGTGGAGTCCGGCCAAAGCGGGAGCTGTACCGGAGGTGTCACCGTTTGCGGCGACTTGGCGCGAATTTTTTGTATGCGTGCGTCGAATGTACCTGGAGGATTGGAAGTACAGCCAAAACTCATGATCAGACACCAACAGAGGCTGTGCTGCTGTGGCTTCCTGATGAAGGCAAACGAGTCTTCTGCTTTCTGATTTGTTGCGACTTTGTAGGCCGACCCGGCTTGGCTTTAACAGCCTCATCGGTGGCTGTCCCTGTCGTCAGAGCAAAACCTGATACGTGATCTGCCAACCAGTGCTCTACGTCTTCTGCGCGCCATAGAAGCCTTTTGGTGCCAGGTAGCCGACAGATCGGTGGCAAGGACAGCGGGTTGCGGGTTACGTCGCTGCGAATGCTTGTGACCGATTTATGAATGCAACCAGACAGATCATCAACGGTAAGTAGCGCTTTCATCCTCAAGACTCCTGGCCAGGCCATACAGGCCTCGACACGCATTGGTTGGTTCGAATGCGCACAGGTTCTCGAGTTACCTACTTCGCTTGTAGGTGAATATTTGGAAAGAGTTTTACCTTGATTACCGCATCGCACAGATACGCACAGCAGGACATTGCTACAGAGTGCTAGAAAGTGCCCGAGTCGGGTCACCCTGCCAGTGACTGGTTTTGAGGGTTCACATCAGAAGGGTTTTTGAAGAGGATTCAGAAAGGCCTAGAGCTCTGACACAACAATTATGCGGGCACAATTTTGGCACACTGCGAGAGCAAAACACTGCAAAAGTACGCTTAGAAACGCACATCACTGCAAGAACACAAACATTTGAAATAAAAGAGGTTTTTATACAAACACCTTATAAATCAACGTCATCGCCAGTCGCGTGACATTGCAGTTGCACTGCAAGGGGCCGACGGGGAAGGTTTCGCGGATAAGTGTCGGGGTCAGGGTTTCCATGAACGGTCCTCTAGTGCAAATCACATGGCGTTGTCGGGCGACTATCGCCGGAACAATTGCACTATTAAACCAGACTGGCCTCAGGCGTCAGCCAATCAACCGCAATTCCTGCGCCCGCGCCACCGCCTGGGTGCGCCGCTCCACGCCCAGCTTGCTGTTGATATGGCTCGCGTGAGTCTTGACCGTGTGCAGGGAGATGAACAACCGGTTGCTGATTTCCTGGTTCGAACAGCCCTCGGCGATCAATTGCAGCACCGCCATCTCCCGCGCGCTCAGGGTTTCCTGCATCGGCACGGCGTCCGCCACTACGACCGCCGGCAACATCGCCAGTAGCGCTAGGTTCAAGAGGCCATGGGGATCCTTGCCCAGTTGTTCGCGCATCCACTCGGGGTGGTTCTCCAGCAGGCGCTGGAACGGTTGCAAAGCGCCACCGGCGCCCGACTCGAGGGCTTGAGCCACGATCAGGCGCGCCCTGGCGTCTTGACCGCTCTCCAGCAGCAACTGCGCCTGCTGGGTCAGGGCCATGAGGGCGATCATCTGCCGGCCGCTGTTATGTGCCTGTTGCGCCAGCTCTTCAAGGCGATGCAGGGCGGCAGCAGATTGATGGCGCGTGGCATCCAGCGCGGCCTGCTGCAAACCGATATGCTGCGGCAGGTGTGGATGAAATTCCGGCGCGGCCGCAGCGTGTTCACCGTTGTAGGTTTGCCCCAGCCGGGTCAACCAGGCATCGGCCAGGTCGGTGCGGCCCTGTGCCAGCCACAGTTCGCACTTGATCAGGGTGATCATCGCCAGGTAGTAGATCGGCGGCACGTCCCAGATATGCATCAAGCGCTCGGCCTCGGCCAGTTCAGCGAATGCCTTGGGGAACTCGCCACGCCGCCCTTCGTAGTTGGCGATCACGCAATGCCCGATGAGCACGCTGATATCACGGCAAGCGCGGGCTTCGGCCAGGCCCGCACGCAAACGCACGATCCCGGCTTCGGGCTGGCAGCGCATCAGCAACAAGTAGCCTTCGTACAGCGCCAGGCGTGCGCGCACCGCGTACAGCCGCTGCGGTGCCAGCCCTTGCAAACGCTGCAAACCCTGGCGGACTTCGTCCAAAGAACGCAGGATTTCGCCCCGAGCCTGTAGGACGCGTGCGCGATCGTAGTGGGCCAAGGCTTCAAACAGTGGATTGCCGACACGCTGCGCCAGCTCCAGGGATTCGCGGTTCAGGCCCCGCGCGCGCCACAGGTCGGCATCGACGATGGCCAGGTTGGAGAGCGTCGACAGACACATCAACCGCTGGCCGTAACGGCGCTGCGGCAGGCTTTCCAGCGCTTCAGTGCAATAACGCTGGGTCAGCTCGCGATCACCCCGGCCGCGCGCGATGATCCCGCTCAGCGCCAGCCACTGGGCCAGCATCGATTTTTGCGCGGTGGCCGACGGCGCCGGCAGGAAGCGGCTGAGGTAGCCGGACAATTCTTCCGCCGCATCCAGTTGGCACGCCAGGCCCAGGGCCCAGCTGTAGAGCACGATCAAGCGCGGCGTGCTGATCAGCAGGCTGTCAGGCAAATCCATCTTCCAGCGCAGCAGCATGCCGACATTCTGCTCGGCCAGCAGTTGCTCTTCGGACAGGTTCTGCACCAGGTTGGCCGCCACATCCAGGTGACCGGCGCGTAACGCCTGCTCCACTGCTTCGTCGATCAAGCCCTGGGCATTGAACCAGCGGCAGGCGCGCAAATGCAGGCTGGCGGGCGGCAACACGTTGCTGCTGGCGCGACGGGTGCGCAGCAAGTCGGAGAACAGATGGTGATAACGGTACCAGTGGCCTTGGTCGTCCAGCGGTACCAGGAACACTTGGTGGGCTTGCAGGTAGCGCAGGATTTCGGCGCTGTCGTGGGCTTCGCGGACGGCGTCGCACAATTCGCTGCAAAACCGCTCTTGCGGCGCGGTGTCGTAAAGGAACGCCTGCACTTCCGGGGGCAGGCAGTCGATGACCTCTTCCAGCAGGTAATCGCGGATCAGCCCTTCGCCACCATGCAGGCTTTGCGGCAACGCGCCGTCGCTGCCAGCTTCGGAAGCCGCCAGCACCCAGAAGCGCAGGCCAGCCACCCAGCCTTCGCTGCGGCGGATCAGGTTGTCGAGGGCTTCGCCGCGCAATGAGCTGCTGTGGCGGTCCAGTAAGGCCAGGGACTCGGCATGGGTCAGGCGCAGGTCTTGCTCATGCAGCTCCAGCAAGTGCCGTGACAAACGCAGCCGCGCCAGGTGCCAATCGGGACGCTGGCGGCTGGTGACCAATACCACCAGGCCATCGGGTAAATGATTGAGGAAAAATTGCAGGCAGCGGTCGAGCACCGGGCCCTGGGCCAGATGATAGTCATCCAGCACCAGCAACAGCGGCGCACGGGTGGACAGGTGGACGGTCAACTCGTCGAGCAGGCCATCGAGCCATTCTTCAAAGGCGAACGGTTGATGACGCTGGCGCATCTTCAACAGGCCCAGGGATTGGGCGCCAAGTTGCGGAAAATAGTGCTGCAAGCCATCGAGCAGGCGCTCCAGGAAGCGGCCGGGATCATTGTCCCGTGGGCTCAGGCCCAGCCACAGGCTTTGCCAGTGCGCGGGCAGGCTCTGGCAGAACTCCACCGCCAGCGAACTCTTGCCGAACCCCGCCGGCGCGCTGACCAGCAACAGACGCCCGTCCAGCCCGGCAGCCAGCCGTTCGCACAGCCGCGGTCGCAGCACGTAGCCGTCAGGCAGGGGGGGCCTGTAGAAGCGACCTTCCAGGGTCGGAATCACCGCACTGGCAGGCCCTTGGATTCGGGACAGATCAGTCATCGCCGGGCTCTTGTAGAAGGCTGTTGTCGGCATTGCAGATGTCCGCAGACTAGCGGTAAAAGCAGCAGGTTTGTAGATCTTTGCAACATTTGCCTGAAAAAGAACTGCGACAAAAAAATTCGACACAAGCAAATGTGGGAGCTGGCTTGCCTGTGATAGCATCACTTCGGTCTATCAGACATACCGAGGTGATGTTATCGCAGGCAAGCCAGCTCCCACACAAGCCAGCTCCCACATGGGTGAGTTATCGCGGTTTAGCGAACACCATCCTGGCGCAGGGCCGCTGGGGTGAAGTCGCTGGTGGTAGCGGTGAAGCCGAAGTCATACGCCTTCTTCTCTTCGTTCTTCATGCCCAGGGCCAGGTAGCGACCGGATTGCAGGTCGTAGATGGCTTCCAGGGCGTACCACGGCACTTGCTTGTCGTAGTAGTTCTCGGCATGGGCTTCAGACACGCGCCACAGCTGGTTGCGACCGTCGTACTGGTCGATCACCGCTGCCTGCCAGGTGTCTTCGTCAATGTAGAAGTCACGCTTGGCGTAGATGTGACGCTGGCCTTCCTTCAAGGTGGCGACCACGTGCCAGACGCGACGCAGCTCGTAACGGGCCAGGTCCTGGTTGATGTGGCCGGCCTTGATGATGTCGGCATACTTGAGTTTCGGGTCGTCAAGCTTGTAGCTGTTGGAGGCGATGTACATCTCTTTCTTGCCTTCCAGCTTCCAGTCGTAGCGATCCGGCGCGCCGTTGTACATGTCGAGGTTGTCGGAGGTGCGCAGGCCGTCGGCGGCGGTACCCGGGCCGTCATAGGACACTTGCGGGGCCCGGCGCACACGGCGCTGGCCAGCGTTGTAGACCCACGCCGAACGTGGCTCCTTCACCTGGTCCAGGGTTTCATGCACCAGCAACACGGTACCCGCCAGGCGTGCTGGCGCGGTTACTTCCTGCTTGAAGTAGAACAGGATGTTTCCCGGATTTTTCGGATCGTAGTCCTTCATCTTGTCGCGGAAAACGAACTGATCGCGGAAATACACCAGGCTGTAGGAACCGTTCGTTTGCGGAGTAGCCTGGGTCACCAGGCGCGTCACACTGCCGCCGCGATAGCGGGTGATGTGGTTCCAGATGACTTCGACGCCGCTTTTCGGAATAGGGAACGGAATGGCGGACTCGAAGTTTTCCAGGCCGTTGCCGCCAGACACCAGGTTGGTGCTGGTGGCGTTCCTCTTGATCGAGGCAAACACATCAGCCGGCACCGTGGCGCCACGATGGGTCGGGTAGACCGGCATCTTGAACGTGTCCGGGTAGCGCTTGAACATCGCGTACTGCCCAGGTGACAACGCGTCCTTGTACTGATCGACGTTCTGCGCGGTGATAACGAACTTGGGCTGCTCGCTGGCGTAAGGGTTGGCCAGGAAACCACGGGCATCAACGCCGCCGGCGTTGGTCGCCAAGGGTTGCCAGGCGGTGATGGTGCCCGCAGCGTTGGCGCCGCGTTCAGCGCCCATCGGGGTCAGGGTTGTGTCGAGCTTGGCGGCCTCGCTCGCCGAGACTGCCGCCATGACGTTGCTCGCCAGGATCGACAGCCCAAGCACACCCACGTGCAACAGACTTTTGGTTATTTTCATATGCTGGTTCTTCCTGAAATACGGTCGCTTAGAAGTTCATGCCGAAGCTGAGCGCAACAAAATCCCGGTCATCCACCGTGGTGTACTTGCCATCAAAGAAGTTGGTGTACGACAGGCCGGCGGTGTAGGTGTTCTGGTATTCCGCATCCAACCCAAGGCTGACAGCCTTGCGGCCTTCTTCGAAGTTGCCACCAGGGCCTGGCGAATAGCCGCTCACGTCATGGGACCAAGCCACGCTCGGTCTGAGGTTGATACCCGCAAACACGCTGTTGTAATCCCAGATGGCGCGAGCGCGGTAACCCCAGGAGTTGGCCGTGGTGAAGCCGTCGTTTTCGCAGTAGCGCGACAGGTTGTTCTGTGCGGCCCCAGTCAAGGTTCCGCTGTTCAAGGTCTGGCACGTGTTGTTTGGCAGCGGGCCAGGGCCGTAGCTAGGGTCGCGGCCGTAGCGGGCCTTGGAGGTTTTTTCCAGGCCGCCCACGTGGGTGAAGCCGACTTCACCGACAACCGTCAGTCGTTCAGCGCCCATCACCTGGTCGAAGAAGTGGGTAAAGGTGGTTTGCAGCTGGGTGACTTCTTTACGGCGATAGCCCGGTTGATCCTGATCCGCCTTGCCTTGCAGTACCGAATAGTTGGCGGCTGCCGGGTTTACGGCGGCCAGAGGCGTCAGCCCCGAATACAGAATGTCCGTGGTGTTCAGCTGCACAGGCGCATTCGGGCGGTAGCTGATCTCACCGCTCCACGCGGTGCCGGTAGGCAATGTGGTGGAGAAGCTGAGGCCGTACAGACGGATGTCCTCAGGGTATTCAACGTAGTAACTCGAATTGCCCGCAACCACGAACGGCAACAGCGATGGTGCGATCGCGCTGGCTTGCCCCTGGGACAAACCCTGCCCCATCAATGATCTAACCAGGTTGGCAGGGCTGTACTTGCTCGCCGCCGCCCCGCGCCCGCTGAAGATCGGCGCGCGGCTGTGGTAGTTCATGAAGTAAGCGCCGAACTCGGTGTCCAACGGCTCGAACATGTAGTGGGCGGCGAAACCAAATTGACCGCTGTCCCGTGCATCACGATCAGGACCACGACGCACGATGGCGCCTTCATCCGGTGAGCCGAAGTTCACGCCCTGGGCCGCCAGTGCGCCAAATGCCGCATTCCGGAACGGCGCCGGCAAGGCATTGGACAAGCCTTGCTTGGTTCGCAGCACTGCCAGGTTATTGTCGCAACCGTCGGCAATCACGTCTGGCTGCGAGAAGAATGTCCCGCAGTTATCGACAACGGTCTGGTCCCATTCCAACTGGTAGAAACCATCCACCGACAGGTTGTCCGTCACGCTTTGCGACAGGTAGAACATGTTGACCGGAATCAAGCCTTCCTTGATCTCGGCCCCCGGACGACGGAACGCGGACACGTCGATCGGGTTGATGGAGTTGATACCGCCGCCGATGAAGGTACTTTCACCCCAGCTCACAACTTGCTTGCCGAAACGCACCGAACCCGGCAGGTCGGCAATGTTGTAGTTGTGGTAGATGAAGGCGTCGAGGATCTGCGCGCCCGAGGACTTGGCGCCCTCCTTGCGGTTGCTGTCGCTGATGTCCTTGAACGGACGGCTTTCATCCTTGAGTTCGAAGTCGTACCAATACTTGCCACGCACAAATACACCGGTGTCGCCGTACTTCAGTTCCAGGTCGTGGATGCCCTTGAAGATCTTCGAGAACGTTTCGCCGCGCTTGAAGTTCAAGTGCCCATCGTCAGACGTCTGCGAGAGACCATGCCCGCCGTTGTTGGAACCGATGAGGTTCTTGTTGGCTTTTTCTGTAGACCAACTGGCACCCACGGAAAGAGACGAGTCAAAACTCCCTTCGATTTCACCGACGTTGAAACTGACGCCGAATGCGGGCCCGGCGAGCGTAGAAGCGAGACTGACGGCCAGGGGCAGTCTTGCCCGGCGCCAGAACTGGTTTACTGAGGTCATCGACGCTACTCCATGTGCATTATTGTTATGGCAGTGAGTTCAATCTTCTGGATGCATGTAACGGCCGGAATACAACGATTCCAATGCCGGACGGCAACCGAGCCCCCATGGCCCGAAGCGCAACATCCTTGAAAAACTCAGGGGGGACTATAGCCAGCAGGGGGTAGTGCTTGATCCCTCTAAAGTGTGATTTGCATCACCGACCCGTCTGCCTCAACCCTTTCGCCACGTCGGCGAGGGCCGACGCGGCAAGGATGGCTGAAAATCGGCAAATCACAAGTAAAGGTGCCAGATAGAGCGTTGCCGTGCCCGAACGGGCACGGCGAGGGGCGTCAGAGGGTGGACAGGAACGTACTGTTGTTGGCCTGCCATTCAATGATGTCGATGCGGATACGCTTTTTGTCGAGCTTGCCGACACTGGTCTTGGGAATTTCCGTAACAACGGCAATCTGGCTCGGGATCGCCCACTTGCTCAAATGGCCCAATTCCACAAACGGCTTGAGGTGTTCCTTGAGCTCGCGAGCCCCTATCACATGGCCATCACGCACCACCAGCAAGGCAAACGGGCGCTCGCCCCACTGCGGATCGGCAATCCCCACCACCGCTACTTCGCGTACCGCCGGGTGACGGCTGACCAGGTCTTCGAGGGCCAGGGACGAAATCCACTCGCCACCGGTCTTGATCACATCCTTGATGCGGTCACGGATATCGATCACCCCAAACGCGTCCAGTGTGGCCACGTCGCCGGTGTGCATCCAGCCGCCTTCCCACAGCTCGGCGCCCTTCTGCGGCTCGTTGTAATAGCCTTCGGTCAGCCACGGCGCGCGCAGTACCAGTTCGCCCTGGGACTCGCCATCGGCGGGCAGGAAGTTGCCGTCACCGTCGACAATCGCCGCCTCCACCAACGGACCGGGCACGCCGGCCTTGATACGGTAGGTGGTGCGCTCGTCTTCGCTGCCGGCCATCAACTCTTCGTTGAGGTGGGCGCAAGACACCAACGGCCCGGTCTCGGACATGCCGTACGCAGCCGTCAGCTGGATCCCACGCGCCTTGGCCGCTTCGTACAGCGTGCGGTTAAGCGCACTGCCGCCAATGACGATTTTCCACCCGCCAAAGTCCACGCCCTGCGCCGCCTTGGCGTTGAGCAGCATTTGCAGGATGGTCGGCACGCAGTGGGAGAACGTGACCTTTTCCTTGCGCCACAACTCCACCAGGTATTCCGGGTCGTAGCGCCCGGGATAGACCTGCTTGAGGCCGAGCATGGTCGCCACATACGGCAGGCCCCAGGCATGCACGTGGAACATCGGCGTGATCGGCATGTACACATCGTTGGTGCCCAGCAGCCGCACGCTGTCGACGCTGCCCATGATGGTCGCCACACCGATGGTGTGCAGCACCAGTTGGCGGTGGGTGAAGTACACGCCCTTGGGATTGCCGGTGGTGCCGGTGGTGTAGAAGGTGGTCGCGACGGAATGCTCGTCGAAGTCCTGGAAATCGTAGGTCGGGCTGGCGGCGGCCAGCAGGGTTTCGTACTCGCCGACGAGGTTGGGCAGCTCGGCGGTTTTCGCCTCCCCATCGGTCAGCAGCAGGGTCTTGTCGACGGTGGTGAGCTGCCCGGCAATCGCCTGGTAGAGGCCCACGAACTCACTGTTGACCAGCACGAAGCGGTCCTCGGCGTGGTTCATGGTGTAGAGGATCTGTTCCGGCGACAGGCGCACGTTGATGGTGTGGATCACCGCGCCGATCATCGGGATGGCAAACATGCATTCCAGGTAGCGATGGCTGTCCCAATCCATCACCGCCACGGTATCACCGGCCTTGACCCCGGCTTCGCTCAACACATTGGCCAGGCGCGCGACGCGCTCGATCAGGGTCGGGTAGGTGTAGCGCAGCTTGTCGCGGTACACGATTTCGCGGGTTTTCTCGTAGCGGGCCCCGGACATCAGCAGGCGCTTGATCAACAACGGGTATTGGTACGCGCCTTCGGCGGGCGGGATAACACGGGTCTGCAACATACGAATCCCTTTTTATGACTGCACGGTCTTGGCTGAAAGATCTGCACTGTAGAGCGCTTATGTTTCAGCCAAATCAGCCAAAGGAATGATTTGCAGAGGGGGTGAATGCTAGCTTTGCGCCATCATCGTGGGTAGATGAAGATCAAATGTGGGAGCGGGCTTGCCCGCGATTGCGGCATGCCAGCTAACAAATGTGTCGGCTGACAGGCCCCCATCGCGGGCAAGCCCGCTCCCACAGGGACTGTGTTCACTCACGTCTTATTTCATGCTGGTGAAGGCCAGCTTTACACCGATAGCAATCAACACCGCGCCCATCGTCCGATCAAACCAATGCCCCATCCGCGCAAACCCCGCGCGCACGCGCTGCTGGCTGAACAACATCGCCACCAGGCAGAACCACACCGCCGTCGCCACCGCCAGGTACAGGCCATAACCCGCCTGGATCGCCAACGGCGTGTGCGGATTGATCACCACGGTAAACAGCGACAGGAAGAACAACGTCGCCTTGGGGTTCAAGCCATTGGTCACGAACCCTGCGGTAAAGGCCCCGCGCGGGGTGCGCTCGCCGGCTTCGCGGTGCAACTCGCCTTCGGCGGCAGGCGCTGCCGGCTTGGCACGCAGGGCCTTGAAGCCGATGTACAGCAGGTACGCGGCGGCGGCCCATTTCAGCGCGTTGAACAGCACGATGGACTGGGACACGATCAAGCCAATCCCCAGCAACGAATACCCTACGTGCAGGAAAATCGCCGAGCCGACGCCCAGCGCGGTCCAGGTCCCGGCACGGCGGCCGTGGGTAACACTTTCACGGACCACCACGGCGAAATCCGGGCCCGGGCTGGCCACCGCCAACAAGTGAATCAAGGCCACGGTCAAAAACTCGGCGACGTACATGCGCGCTCCAATTCAAGTAACTGATTATTTCATCTGATAGGCTCGGGAGATTACGCCTTCGAACCCTGTCGCAAAAGGTACAGTTGATGACGAACAATCGCCGCGCGGTCTTCCTCGATCACCCCTCCCTGGACCTGGGAGACCTCGACCTCAGCGAGCTGCAAAACAGCTTCAGCAACCTCCAGTTATTCGAACAGACCACGCCGCAGAATGTGATCGAACGCCTGCAGGGCGCCCAGGTGGCGATCAGTAACAAAATCGCGATCAACGCCGAAACCCTGGCGGCTTGCCCGGACCTAAAGCTGATCCTGGTGTCAGCCACCGGTACCAACAATATCGATCTGCAAGCCGCCCGCGCCCTGGGCATCACCGTGAGCAACTGCCAGGGTTACGGCACGCCGTCGGTGGCGCAGCATACGATCATGCTGTTGCTGAACCTGGCGACACGCTTGCAGGACTATCAACGGGACGTCAGTGCCGGCCAGTGGCAGCAAGCCAAGCAGTTCTGCCTGCTGGACCATCCGATTGTCGAGCTGGAAGGCAAGACCCTCGGCCTGCTCGGCCACGGTGAGTTGGGCAGCGCCGTGGCGCGCCTGGCCGAAGCCTTTGGCATGCGCGTGCTGCTCGGGGCGATTCCCGGGCGCCCTGCCCGCGCCGATCGCGTGCCGCTGGATGAACTGCTGGCCCAGGTGGATGCCCTGACCTTGCACTGCCCCCTCAACGAACACACCCGTGACTTTATCGGCGCCCGTGAGTTGGCGCTGCTCAAGCCGGGCGCGTTTATCGTCAATACCGCACGCGGTGGTTTGATCAACGAACAGGCCCTGGCCGATGCGTTGCGCAACGGCCATCTGGGCGGCGCGGCGACCGACGTGCTCAGCGTGGAGCCACCGGTCAACGGCAATCCGCTGCTGGCCGGCGACATTCCTCGGTTGATCGTCACGCCCCACAACGCCTGGGGCAGTCGCGAAGCGCGCCAGCGCATCGTCGGCCAACTGGCGGAAAACGCCCGGGGCTTTTTCAGCGGCGCCCCGCTACGCGTCGTCAGTTGATAAACTGCGCTCCTTTTCAAGGAGCAGACCATGGATCCGCGCAGTGAAGTACTGCTTCGTCAGGCCGAACTTTTTCAAGGCAACCTGCTGCTGGTAGGGTTGCCCGCCGACGACCTGCTCGGTCGCCTGCCCAACGCCCACGGCTGGTGCTGGCACGCCGGCGACCAGGCGGCACTCGATGCACGCTTCCCCGAACGCAGCCAGTTCGGGGTCAATGTGCCCGAGCGCGCATTTGATGCGGCGGTGATTTTCCTGCCCAAATCCAAGGACCTCACCGACTACCTGCTCAATGCCGTGGCCGCACGTTTGCCCGGCGCCGAGCTGTTTCTGGTGGGCGAGAAAAAAGGCGGTATCGAAAGCGCCGCCAAGCAGATGATCCCTTTCGGCAAGCCACGCAAGCTGGACAACGCGCGGCATTGCCAACTGTGGCAAGTCACCGTGGCCAACGCGCCGCAAGCGGCCGAGCTGGAAAGCCTGGCCCAGGTCTTCGAAGTGCCGCTGCCTGAAGGGCCGCTCAAGGTCGTGAGCCTGCCGGGCGTGTTCAGCCACGGTCGCCTGGATCGCGGCACTGAACTGCTGCTGGAGCATCTGGACAAACTGCCCAGCGGTCACCTGCTGGACTTCGGTTGCGGCGCGGGCGTGTTGGGCGCTGCGGTCAAGCGGCGTTACCCGCATAACACGGTAACGATGCTCGACGTGGATGCCTTCGCCGCCGCCAGCAGCCGCCTGACCCTGGCAGCCAATGGTCTGGAAGCCGAGGTGCTGACCGGCGACGGGATCGACGCCGCACCGATGGGCTTGAACACGATTCTGAGCAACCCGCCGTTCCATGTCGGCGTGCACACGGATTATTTCGCCACGGAGAACCTGCTGCGAAAAGCGGCGAAACACCTGGCAAAAGGCGGCGAACTGCGGTTGGTCGCCAATAGCTTCCTGAAGTACCAACCGCTGATCGAAGAGCATCTGGGCGTGTGCGCAATCAAGGCCGAAGGCAATGGTTTCCGCATCTACCGTGCCAAGCGCGGCTGACGGGCGTTTGAAAAAGAAGGCTTGCCGAATGGGTTTTGCCTAGGCAGAATCCGCTCCGTCCTAGGGGAGTAGTCTCCCACGAGCGCCATGCTCGTCCGGCATACGTCAACATACTTGGTCAACAGGCCATGGCGTATGCGACCCAGGTGTCCGCACAGACGGACCGGGGTTTGACAAGACCTATGACACGCACACCTTACCCGGGGCGGGAAGGCTGTACGTGTCATAGCCGTGTCGACCCGCCCCTGGAAACCTACCTGATGCTGGATTCATTACTCGTTCCTACCGCAATCGTTGCCTTGGCCGAAATCGGCGACAAGACGCAACTGCTCGCGCTCATCCTGGCCGCACGCTTTCGCAAACCCTGGCCGATCATCGCCGGCATCGTCGCTGCGACCCTGGCCAACCATGCGGCGGCCGGTGCCGTGGGGGCGTGGTTTGGCAGCTTCTTCTCGGATGCGGTGTTGCACTGGATCCTCGCGGCAAGCTTCTGCGCCACCGCGTTGTGGACCCTGGTGCCAGACAAACTCGACGACGACGAAGCCAGCACCACCCGCAAGTTCGGGCCGTTCCTGACCACGCTGATCGCGTTCTTCCTGGCCGAAATCGGTGACAAGACCCAGATCGCCACGGTGATGCTGGCGGCCCAGTATCCCGAGTTGTGGCTGGTGATTATCGGCACCACCCTGGGCATGCTGATTGCCAACGTGCCGGTGGTTCTGGCGGGGAATTTTGCGGCCGAGAAGCTGCCGCTGACCTTGATTCGTCGATTGGCGGCGACGGCGTTCTTCGTATTGGCGGTGGTTGCGGTGTACAAGGCGATGCAGAGCAGCGGCTGGATCTAGATTTGTAAACCCAATCCCATGTGGGAGCGGGCTTGCCCGCGATTGCGGTGGGTCAGCTAGGGATGTGCAAGCTGACATACCGCTATCGCAGGCAAGCCTGCTCCCACACTTGGATCTTCACAGGATCAAGATTTCTTGGCCTGCTGGTACAGCGGCATCACCTTCGGAATCGCCGCTTGCAACGAAGCGATCCGGCTATCCGACGCCGGGTGAGTGCT
This sequence comes from Pseudomonas sp. CBZ-4, assembly GCF_000346755.1. Taxonomy (GTDB): domain Bacteria; phylum Pseudomonadota; class Gammaproteobacteria; order Pseudomonadales; family Pseudomonadaceae; genus Aquipseudomonas. Next base: position 225,304 of record NZ_ANNV01000164.1, read on the forward strand.
CATGAACTCCGGCGGCGCCCCTTCCGAAGCCTTGGCCATCTTGTTCCACAGCGTGATCGCCGCATTCGGGTTGTAACCGGCGCGAGCCGACAGCTCCAGGCCGATCAGGTCTGCCTCGTTTTCATTGGCCCGGCTGTTGGGCAAGGTCATGCCGTAGTTGGCCACGGTATCGGCCAATGCCAGGCTGTCCTGGCCGAGGCCGAACAGCGCGCCCGCGCCCTGCTTCGCCATCTGGATACCATAGGCCTTGGACATGGCTTCGCGGCCGTGCTCGCGCAAGGCGTGGGCGATTTCATGGCCCATCACCGCGGCCAGTTCGTCATCCGTCAGCTTGAGGTTGTCGATCAACGCGCTGTAAACGAAGATCTTGCCGCCAGGCCCGCAGTTGGCATTCATCTCGTCGCTTTTGATCAGGTTCACTTCCCACTTCCACTGCGCCGCATCGGGGCGGAAGGTCGGTGCCTGGGCGATCAAGCGGTTGGCGATGGCCTGCACACGCTTGGCATTGGCGCTGCTCTTGTCCAGTTGGCCCTTGCTGCTGGCCTCACCCAACGTCTGCTGGTAGGACTGGGCGTACATCTGGTCGACTTCCTGGCTCGACAGCATGCTGAACATGTACTGCTTGCGCTCCACGCCGACGGCACCGCCGCTGGTGGTGTTGACCGACTGGCAACCAGCCAGCAGCAGCGCGGCTGCCAAAACGTTTATCGCCAATGATTTCTTCATGACACTCTCCCTGAAAACATGGCGCGTATCGTAGGCGGTCATTTGTATCGACGCCAGATACAACAGACGTGTAACCGCAGAATTTCAGATACGTCCCACGCAGCGCTCAACCTGGCGTCAAACACTCCGGCCCGTTCAGCTTCGGGTCATTGACCATATTGGCCAGCACGCGCTCGCGCAACGCAGCCGGTTCACTGGCCAGCAACGCCTGGAGCGTGTGCAAAGGCGTCTCGGGATCAAGCCAGGCCTCCTGCCCCGCCGCATCCAGGATCAGCGGCCGGCGCTGGCTCTGCGCCGCCTGGGTGACCACCGCCGTGCTCAGCCAGACTTGCTCCTGCACCGGATAGGCTTCCCAGATCGCCGCAAAAAACAGCGTGGAACCCTCCCCCGGCGTCAACCAGTACGGGCGCTTGCGCTGGGTGCCGCGCCATTCGTAGAAGCCATTGGCGGGCAGCAGGCAACGGCGCTGGCGAAACGCTTCGCGAAACATCGGTTGCTCGGCCAGGGTTTCGGCGCGGGCATGGGCGGGCGTGCGCGAAAGGTCGGTCAGCCAGGGCGGCGTCAGGCCCCAGCGCGCACGGGCCAGGGTGCGCTGGCCGGCGTCGGCGCGCTGGATCAGCACCGAGTCATTCGGGGAGATGTTCCACTGGGCCTGCTGGTCGGCCGGAAAGCCCGGCAAGGCAGCAAACGAGGGGTTCCAGCGAAACAGGGCATAACGTCCACACATGGGGCAACACGACTCTTGGGTAAACCGACCGACAGCCTAACAGACCAACACGTCGGGGAAGCTGTCGGGTTCATCGCCCGGCATGGGTTGCGCGCCGATGTAGGCGGTAATCAACTCACGGGCGCACACGGCCTGGTCATTGTCCACCTCCAGGCCCAGCAGGCCGAAAATCGGCAGCTCGCCCGTGCCACCGAGCAGATGGCGCCCCACCAGATGCGCCTCGATACCCTCGCTGGCGAGCATCTGTTGCAGCAACTCGCCCTCCATCAGGTTTTCCGGTTCGTAGATTCGCTGCATGGGCGGTCCTGTCATTCGTTTTCGCTGCGGGTTTCAAGCATCCACTCGTCGCCATGGACCTGTAGATCGAAAATGATCGGGCGGCAACACACCTGGCAGTCCTCTATATAGTTCTGGTCACCGCCAGACAAATCCACCGTTGTCTCAACCTCTTCACCACAATAAGGACAATCGTACGTCGCGGTTTCCAGCATCGCAGCCTCCAGAGTGACTTGTGCGTATAATCGCCGGTCTATTTACAGGGCTATTTCCGGCCGGGCCCATTTCCCGGACCGCTCCCTGGCATTTCCTTTACTTACCCTAGCCGTTTCTAACAAGAGAGCATGATGGGCCAATTCGATACCATCCGACCTTACAACGACAGCGAAGTCCCGGCAGTGCTGGACCGGCTGTTCAGTGACAAGGCCTTTCTGGACATCCTGACCCACTTCCGCTTTCCGCGCTTCGCCGGCGCCCTGGGCTGGCTGCTCAAGCCGATGATCGCCCGCAAGCTGCGCCGTGAATTCGCCGGCGTCACCACCGTGGCGACGCTGCAGGACAAAGTCGAGTACTACGTCGATCACACCATCGACCGCGCGACCGACGGCGTGACCTACACCGGCGTCGAGCAGCTCAAGTCCGGCACCGCCTACCTGTTCCTGGCCAACCACCGCGACATCGTGATGGACCCGGCCTTCGTCAACTACGCCGTGTACCACGCCGGCCTGCCGACGCCGCGCATCGCCATCGGCGACAACCTGCTGCAAAAGCCGTTTGTCAGCGACCTGATGCGCCTGAACAAGAGCTTTATCGTGCACCGCTCGATCACCGGGCGAAAAGAAAAGATGGCGGCGTTCAACTTGCTGTCGGCCTATATCAACCATTCGATCCGCAACGACGGCGAGTCGATCTGGATCGCCCAGGCCGAAGGCCGCGCCAAGGATGGGGATGACCGTACCGAGTCGGCGATCCTCAAGATGTTCCACGTCAGCCGCAAGGACGAGCCGTTTGCCGAGGTGATCCAGTCGCTGAACCTGACGCCGGTGTCCATCAGCTACGAATACGACCCCTGCGATTCGGCCAAGGCCCGCGAGCTGTACATCCGCGCCACCACCGGCACCTACTGCAAGGCGCCGGGCGAAGATGACGTGAGCATCGCCCTGGGCATCACCGGCTACAAGGGCCGGGTGCATGTGAACTTCGCGCCGCCAATCACCGAGCGTTTTGAAGACACCAAAGTGCTGGCGATGGAAATGGACCGGCAGATTCTCGGCGGTTATCGCTTGTTTCCGGTGCATTACCTGGCGTATGCGCAGTGGAGCGAGGCTGACCCGCAATTGCAGGTGCCGACGGCGGCCGAGGTGTTCCCGGCGGACGAACTGGCCAAGGCGAAGGCGGAGTGGGAACGGCGCTTGAACGAATGCCCGGTTGAGCATAGGCCGTTTCTGGTGGTGCAGTATGCGACGCCGGTGCGCAATCAGTATCGCGTCAAGGCGGGCATCCCGCTGTAAAAATGTGGGAGATAGCTTGTGTGGGAGCGGGCTTGCCCGCGATTGCAGTGGGTCAGTGAATGCATCTTTGCCTGACACACCGCTTTCGCGGGCAAGCCCGCTCCCACATTTGGTTTTGTGGTGTGTTTTAGAGGCGGGTGCTGATCCAAGAAACAAGCAGCGCCAACCCCAGACAGGCGAACCCGATACGGTATGCCAAGCGATGCGCCCGTTCGGTGCGCACATCCAGAAACAGCATCGGCTGGTCAATCGCGCGCTGTTCGCTTTGCGTGGTCAGGTCAGCCATCGCGCGCTGCTCGCGCAGGCGCGTAATCGCCAGCAGCGCCGCCCCCGGGAAGGCCACCGTTAAAGCCACAGCATTGATCAATAGTGCGGGCAGCGCCATCGCAAACCTCGGTAACACAGTGTCTGGGTATCGGTTCTGATACATGGCTGGACGTAGCAGCCTCATCAGCCACCAATATTGCATCCCAACATGAACGGCTAATGTATCCAGTAATTTACGGCGTCACCTGAACGTCACCTTAACAAGCCACTCTGTTGCCCTTCGAACGTTCGGGAGCTTGTCATGCTGCACGCGCACAACCAGGATCGGCTGTATCTGATCGCCCCCAGCGACGAGCAAGAGGCGCTGGTCGGCGGCCTCGCGTTCAACGTGCAGGACCGCCACTGGCTGGTGTATTGCGCCCTCGGCGGGCACCAGCATGCCGACTTGCCGGAAGCGGATTTGTTGACCGGCGTGAGCCTGCTGGACTTCTGTATCGACACCGCCGCGTGAAACTCAAGGCACAAAAAAACCGGGCTCATCACTGAGCCCGGTTTTTTTATGCAGCGGTTATTGCGAGCTGAGCAACGAACCGATGCTTGGGTCCTTGAACAGGCGGGTCAAGGCGTCGCTCAACACGTCGCTGACCAGCTTGGTGTTGGTTTCCTGGTTCGGCGACATGCCAAAGCGCTGGTTCAGCGATGCGCCGTAGCGGCCACTGTAGCGACGGGTGCCCGCCGTGACGTCGGACTTGAACGTCGCGCCGATCGAGGCTTCGGTTACATACAGGCCTTCCTTGGGCGACTGGTATTTCAGTTCAGCCAAAGTGATGGTCAACTGCGGTGCGCCCGGCGCATTCGGGCTTGGGGTAAAGCCCAGCAGGCGCACGGCGGCTTCGGCCTGGGCTTGCAGCTTGGGCAACACGTCCTGGCCGGTGACCGAAATCAGCGCAGTCTCCGGGTACAGGCCACCACGGGAACCCAGGGTTGGCGACGGACGGCCATCCACCACACGCACCGACACCGGCTGGCCGTGGCCCACTGGCGCCAGCTGCGTGGTGAGCTTCGGTTGCGGGCTGAGTTGTTGCGGGCTGTTGGCGCAGCCAGCCAGGGCCAAACTGGTCACAGTGATCAAACCGAACAACAGGCGTTGCAACATGCGCTTCTCTCCAGAAATCAGGTACCGACAGGCGGGCAGTATAGCGGTGCGCCACTGCCGGGAACTAGCATCAGTTACATCCTGTGACCGGCGCCGCTCGCAGCGGTTCGATGTCACCGAGATGTCACAGCCGATACATGCGCTCGTCATCCCGGGCTGGCAAGCTTTGCCTCAATCTCAGGAGGCTATCACCATGAATTTTCTCTGGTCGCTGTTCATGCGCAAACCCGCCCTGCGTCAGTTCGCCCTGCTCGATGCACAAGGCCGCTGCCAGGCCTTTAAAGAGTGCAGCCAGCCGCCCGTGGGCAATGGCTGGGTGGAAATCGACGAGATTCGCCTGAGCTGGATGCACCGCCCGCTGCCGGCCCGTGCCCGCGTAAGCCCACGTCCAGCGCAGTCGTCCCGGCACCAGCCGTTGGCCGCCTGACCGAACGCCTAATAAAAGTCATAAAACACGCCCATTTCCTTGGCGTTCTTCGCTACAATCTCCCCCCGATTATAAGGACGTCTCCTGATCGGGCCCCGCAGCATCGTTAATGCCTCGGTATTAACCCCCCAATCGCCCACAGAGAGCCGCCCACACAGATCGAATAGAGCTGGCGTGCTTGCTGTTTTCGTTGCAAACCACCCCTCTTTATATCGCATCTGCCAGAGCTGCCATTGCGCTCGGCCACTTGAGTTGTTTGCCCGTTTTGCCGCGTGTCGGCAAGGTATCCGGGCCAGGTGCCAGGCTGAGGCAGCCCTTTTTTGAGGTTCACGTCTTCAAAAGAGCGTGAAAAAAACGGGTTTTCACAACTTCACAAGAGTGTGGCGAGCAAATGAATAGTTTGGCGTTTGTACAAGCACCATCAGCGTCTTTAACAGCCCAACCACACAGGACCGAGCACTCCTCAAAAACCGGAGCTTGAGCCTGTCCGCTACGGATTGGTTGCACGAATCGCACGCTTTGACCATAAGTCGAATTGCCACAGGCGCCCATGAATGCGTTCATAGGCAGATTAGCCCGGCAGGAAGCGTGTGCTGAAGTTGCAAAGAATTGCGAAACGGACATGGCGATCCTGGCCATGGGTAACCTGGGGCAACACGTGAACCGCCCCGTCACTCCTGGCAGCCATGCCGTCAATTTGGTGCTGCAGATTTTGGAGACGCGTTAAATGGCGCATAACGAAGCAGTCGACGTAGTACTGGTAGGGGCCGGCATCATGAGTGCCACCCTGGCCGTGCTGCTCAAGGAGCTCGACCCCGGCCTCAAGCTGGAAGTCGTTGAGCTGATGGATTCGGGTGCCGCGGAAAGTTCCAACCCGTGGAACAACGCCGGTACCGGCCACGCCGGGCTGTGTGAGCTGAACTACACGCCGCAGGCCGCCGATGGCTCCATCGACATCAAGAAAGCCGTGCACATCAACACCCAGTTCGAGGTGTCGAAGCAGTTCTGGGCGTACCTGACTAAAAAGGGCACCTTTGGCTCGTCCAAGTCCTTTATCAGCCCGGTGCCGCACCTGAGCTTCGTGCAGGGCGAAAAAGGCGTGGACTTCCTCAAGAAGCGCTTTGAATCCCTCAGCCAGCACCACGCGTTTTCGGACATGCACTACACCGAAGACCGCAGCGAAATGGCCGAGTGGATGCCGCTGATGATGCCGGGCCGCCCGCTCGACGAAAAAATCGCCGCCACCCGTGTGCTCAACGGCACCGACGTCAACTTCGGCGCCCTGACCAACCAGTTGCTGGGTCACCTGACCAGCTCGGCGGATGCCCAGGTCAAGTACTGCAAGCGCGTTACCGGCCTCAAGCGCAACGGCGCCGGCTGGACCGTGAGCATCAAGGACGTCAACAGCGGCAACAGCCGTGAAGTGGACGCCAAGTTCGTCTTCCTCGGCGCCGGTGGCGCGGCCCTGCCGCTGCTGCAAGCCTCGGGCATCGAAGAAAGCAAAGGGTTTGGCGGCTTCCCGGTCAGCGGCCAGTGGCTGCGTTGCGACAACCCGGACGTGGTCAAGCACCACCAGGCCAAGGTCTACAGCCAGGCCGCCGTGGGTTCGCCGCCGATGTCCGTGCCGCACTTGGACACCCGTGTGGTGGATGGCAAGAAATCCCTGCTGTTCGGGCCATACGCCGGCTTCACCACCAAGTTCCTCAAGCACGGCTCGTTCCTTGACCTGCCGCTGTCGATCCGCGCCGGCAACATCGGCCCGATGCTGGCCGTGGCCCGCGACAACATGGACCTGACCAAATACCTGGTCAGCGAAGTGCGCCAGTCCATGGAGCAGCGCCTCGAATCCCTGCGCCGCTTCTACCCTGAAGCGAAAGCCGAAGACTGGCGCCTGGAAGTGGCCGGCCAACGGGTGCAGATCATCAAGAAAGACCCGAAGAAAGGCGGCGTGCTGCAATTCGGCACCGAGCTGGTCGCGGCCAAAGATGGTTCGCTGGCTGCGCTGCTGGGCGCGTCCCCGGGCGCTTCGGTGACGGTTTCGATCATGCTGGAACTGATCGAGAAGTGCTTCCCGCAAAAAGCGGCGGGTGAATGGGCTGCCAAGCTGCACGAGATCTTCCCGGCACGGGAAAAGGTTCTGGAAACGGATGCCGACCTGTACCGCAAGATCAACACGCAGAACAACATCAGTCTGGAACTGGTTGAACCTGCCGCCGAGACCGAGAGCTACGCTTGAGGGTGTGACGCATAGCGTCACCGGATGCATTCCCACGCAGAGCGTGGGAACGAGCGCCCCGCTCTCGTGATGAGAGCGGGGCGTTTTTTTATGCCTTGGACATCAGCCGCGGGCTTTTTCGATCAACTCGATGTATTCGTCCGCGTTGCGCTGGTCCTTGATCAGGTCGACAAAGGTCTGGCCATGCTCGTCCTTGCCGTCGAGGTCCAGGCCGGCTTCCTTGAAAAAGCCCAGGAAACGCTCGAAGTCGTCGATACGCAGGCCACGGTAGGCCTTGATCAGTTTGTGCAGGGACGGGGAAGTCGCGTCGACCGGCTCGAAGTCCAGGAACAACTTGATTTGATCGTCGCCGATCTCGTCACCAATCACCTGTTTCTTATCTTTACGCATTACCGACTCCAGCCTGCAGACATTTACACGGGACTGGAAGTCTACCTGCCGGACACCACCTTCGAAAACAACCAAACACGCCTGTGGGAGCTGGCTTGCCTGCGATAGCGGCCTGTCAGTTGAAAACTATTGCGCTGACACACCGCTATCGCAGGCAAGCCGGCTCCCACATTGATTGGGTTCACATAGCGGTATCGGTGTCGTTTGGTTATTTGGTGCGAACGGCGCCGGTGTGCAGATCCGCCCAGATATGGCCGTTGGCGTAGCTGAGGAATTGCACATACAGGGTGTCGTTGCGCAGCAAGTCGACGATGACGCGGTACTGCGCCACCGGATACGACAAGGTCAGGGTCTTGCTCTTGTCGTCATACGCCGGTTTTTTCAGGCTTTTGCTTTCCGCATCGAAATTGAGCACCACTTGATTGATGGTCGCGCCCTTGTTCAGGGACTTGCCCTTGAGGCGGATCATCAGCGGCGACGTCACCGGAATCGGTTGCTGGCTGGATTGACGCTGATTGCCCACCACCACCGAGTACTCGGTGACTTGCAGCAATTGCTGCTGGTCGGGCGCTTCGGCGCGCAGGGTCAGGTCGTCGGGCGGCAGGAATTGGCTGTGCAGGGGGGCTGCAGCCAGGGGCAAACTGAGGGTCAGCGCCAGGGCGGCGCACGTGCGGATCAACAGGCTCATGACAGGCTCCAGACGCAGGGCCAGGCACTCTAGCATGCCGGCCCCACACCTGATGACGCGCGTTTACATGCCTTTGACGGCGTAGATGCCATTGGCGTTGCGCCAGTAGCCTTTGTAGTCCATGCCGTAACCGAAGATGTAGCGGTCAACGCACGGCAGGCCGACGAAATCGGCTTTCAGCTCAGGCCGCGCCTTGCGGTCGTGGTCTTTGTCGATCAGCACCGCGGTGTGCACTTTGCGCGCGCCGGCGTGTTTGCAGAAATCGATGATCGCGCCCAGGGTGTGACCTTCGTCGAGGATGTCGTCGATGATCAGCACGTCGCGGTCGATGAACGAGACTTCCGGCTTGGCTTTCCAGAACAGGTCGCCGCCGCTGGTTTCGTTGCGATAACGGGTGGCGTGCAGGTAGGACGCTTCCAGCGGGAACTGCAGGTGCGTGAGCAATTTGCCGGCGAAAATCAGGCCGCCGTTCATCACACAGAACACCACCGGGTTGGTGTCGGCCATTTCGCGGCTGATATGGGCGCCGACCTTGGCGATCGCCTCTTCGACTTGCGCTTCGGTGTACAGGCAGTCAGCCTCGCGCATGATTTGACGGATATGCTCGAGATCAGCGGACATGGCGCTCTCCAAGGGGGTGCTGTGGCAAGAAAAGCGGGCGAAGGTACGCTTCTCGTGCGCTCTGATCAAGCCTTAATGGACTAACGTACTAGATGTCTATAGGACAACACCCTCGGATAGATTAATCTAGGCCGGTTTTTTTGCCCGCCGCCGGAGCCTTTCCCATGCCCACTCGCGAGATCCGCCACCCGCTGATCCAACATAAACTCGGCCTTATGCGCCGCGCCGACATCAGCACGAAGAATTTCCGTGAGCTTGCTCAGGAAGTCGGAGCGTTGCTCACTTACGAAGCCACCAAGGATCTGCCCCTGGAGACCTACGAGATCCCAGGTTGGGCCGGTCCCGTGCAGGTCGAGAAAATCGCCGGCAAGAAGATCACCGTGGTGCCGATCCTGCGCGCCGGTATCGGCATGCTCGAAGGCGTGCTCAGCCTGATCCCGGGCGCCAAGGTCAGCGCTGTGGGCGTCGCCCGCAACGAGGAAACCCTGGAAGCCCACACCTACCTGGAAAAACTCGTCCCGGAAATCGACGAGCGCCTGGCCATGATCATCGACCCGATGCTCGCCACCGGCAGCTCCATGGTTGCCACCATCGACCTGCTGAAAAAAGCCGGCTGCAAGGACATCCGCGCCATGGTGCTGGTGGCCGCTCCCGAAGGCATCGCCGCCGTCGAGAAAGCCCACCCGGACGTGCAGATCTATACCGCATCCATCGATCAGTGCCTGAACGAACACGGCTACATCATCCCCGGCCTGGGCGATGCCGGTGACAAGATCTTCGGCACCAAGCAGAAGGACGCGTGAGCATGCAGGATGAATTCAACGACCCGCTTTGGCGCCAGATCCTGTCTGGCGCACAAATGCTCTTCGTGGCATTTGGCGCGCTGGTGTTGATGCCGCTGATCACAGGTCTTGATCCAAACGTTGCACTGTTTACCGCAGGCTTGGGCACGTTGTTGTTCCAGGTCGTGACGGGGCGGCAGGTGCCGGTGTTCCTGGCATCGAGCTTTGCCTTTATCACCCCGATCATTCTCGCCAAGCAGCAATTCGGCCTGGCGGCGACCATGGGTGGGGTGATGGCGGCCGGTTTCGTCTACACCTTCCTCGGCGCTGCCGTGAAGATCAAGGGCACCGGCTTCATCGACCGCTTGCTGCCACCCGTGGTGATCGGTCCGGTGATCATCTCCATCGGCCTGGCCATGGCGCCGATTGCCGCCAATATGGCCATGGGCAAAGCCGGTGATGGCAGCGAGCTGATTCACTACCAGACGGCGATGATGATCTCGATGCCGGCGCTGCTGACCACGTTGATCGTGGCGGTGTTCGGCAAGGGCATTTTCCGCCTGGTGCCGATCATCTCCGGCGTGCTGGTGGGCTTTGCGATGGCGTTCTACTTTGACGTGGTCGACACGGCGAAGATCGCCGCCGCGCCCTGGTTCGCCCTGCCCCACTTCACCGCGCCGGAGTTCAACTGGCAGGCGATCCTGTTCATCGTCCCCGTGGCCCTGGCCCCGGCGATCGAACATATCGGTGGTGTGATTGCGGTGGGCAGCGTGACCGGTCGCGACTACCTGAAGAAGCCGGGCCTGCATCGCACCCTGCTGGGTGACGGCATCGCCACCACAGCCGCCGGCATGTTTGGCGGCCCGCCGAACACCACCTACGCCGAAGTGACTGGCGCGGTGATGCTGACCAAGAACTACAACCCGAAGATCATGACCTGGGCGGCGGTGTTTGCCATCAGCCTGGCGTTTATCGGCAAGTTCGGCGCACTGCTGCAAAGCATCCCGGTGCCGGTGATGGGCGGGATCCTGTGCCTGCTGTTCGGCTCGATTGCTGCGGTGGGGATGAACACGCTGATTCGCCACAAGATCGACCTGGGCGAGGCGCGCAACCTGGTGATTGTCTCGGTGACCCTGGTGTTCGGGATTGGCGGTGTGCTGGTCGGCACCGGTACGGGCCCGAATGATTTCGGCCTGAAGGGCATCGCCCTGTGTGCGGTGGTGGCGATTGCCTTGAACCTGCTGCTGCCGGGCAATGATGGCTGGAAGAACAAGAAGCCTGACGAGCCACTGCTTTAACCATTCGGTGAGGCTGATTGCCTCATCGCGGGCAAGCCCGCTCCCACAATGGAATGCATTTCCCTGTGGGAGCCGGGCTTGCCCGCGATGGGGCCAGCCAAGCCAATAAAGATTTAAAGCTCGCCGAGCCCATCGATCAACGCCTGGTTCTGCTCCGGCGTACCAATGCTGATCCGCAGGAACTGGGCAATCCGCTCCTGCTTGAAGTGCCGCACGATCACACCCTGCTCACGCAACTTGGCCGCCAGGCCGGCAGCGTCGTGCCTGGGGTGACGGGCAAAGATGAAGTTGGCCGCCGACGGCAACACTTCAAAGCCCTTCCCTTCCAACTGTGCAACCACCGCGTTGCGGCTGTCGATCACCAACTGACACGTCTTCTCGAAGTACTCACGGTCTTCAAACGCCGCCGCCGCGCCGACAATCGCCAGGCGATCCAGCGGATAGGAGTTGAAGCTGTTCTTGACGCGCTCCAGCGCCTCGATCAGGTCCGGGTGGCCCACGGCCAGGCCCACGCGCAAACCGGCCAGTGAGCGCGATTTGGACAGGGTCTGCGTCACCAGCAGGTTCGGGTAGCGGTCCACCAGGCTGATGGCGGTTTCGCCGCCGAAGTCGATATAGGCTTCATCGACCACCACCACCGAATCCGGGCTGGCCTTGAGGATCTGCTCCACCGCATCCAGCGCCAGCACGCAGCCGGTCGGCGCGTTCGGGTTGGGGAAGATGATCCCGCCGTTCGGCTTGGCGTAGTCCGCCACGCGGATCTGGAATTGCTCGTCCAGCGGCACCGGATCGGACTGGATGCCGTACAGGCCGCAGTACACGGGATAGAAGCTGTAGCTGATGTCCGGGAACAGCAGCGGCAAATCGTGCTGGAACAGGCCGTGGAAGATGTGCGCGAGGACTTCGTCGGAACCGTTGCCGAGGAATACTTTGCCCGCATCCACCCCGTAATACTTGGCCACCGCCTGCTTGAGCAGGTCGCTGTTGGGGTCCGGGTACAGGCGCAGGTTGTCGTTCAACTCGGCCTGCATCGCCGCCAACGCCTTGGGCGATGGGCCGTAGGGGTTTTCATTGGTGTTGAGCTTGACCAGCTTGGTCAGCTTCGGTTGTTCACCCGGCACGTAAGGCACGAGGTCCTTGACGAAGGGGCTCCAGAATTTGCTCATGCCTCACTCTCCCTTGACGATGCGGTATTCGGCGCTACGTGCGTGTGCGCTCAGCGATTCACCACGGGCCAGCACCGAGGCGGTCTTGCCCAGCTCGGACGCGCCTTGTGGCGAGCAGAAGATGATCGACGAACGCTTCTGGAAGTCATACACCCCCAGCGGCGACGAGAAGCGTGCGGTGCCAGAGGTCGGCAACACGTGGTTGGGGCCTGCGCAGTAGTCACCCAGGGCTTCGCTGGTGTGGCGGCCCATGAAGATCGCACCGGCATGGCGAATCGACGGCAGCCAGGCTTGTGGGTCGGCGACCGACAGCTCCAAGTGCTCCGGCGCGATGCGGTTGGCCACTTCGATGGCCTGCTCCATGTCACGCACCAGGATCAGCGCGCCACGGCCGTTGATCGACTTCTCGATGATCTCGGCGCGGTCCATGGTCGGCAGCAGCTTGTCGATGCTCGCGGCGACCTTGTCGAGGAACGCGGCGTCAGGGCTGACCAGGATCGCCTGGGCGTCTTCGTCGTGCTCGGCCTGGGAGAACAGGTCCATGGCGATCCAGTCCGGATCGGTCTGGCCGTCACACACCACGAGGATTTCCGAGGGGCCGGCGATCATGTCGATACCGACCTGGCCAAACACGTGGCGCTTGGCAGTGGCGACATAGATGTTGCCGGGGCCGACCACCTTGTCCACTTTCGGCACGCTTTCGGTGCCATAGGCCAGGGCGGCAACCGCTTGGGCGCCGCCGATGGTGAACACGCGGTCGACACCGGCGATGCACGCAGCGGCCAGCACCAGCTCGTTGATTTCACCGCGCGGGGTCGGCACGACCATGACCACTTCGGTCACGCCCGCCACTTTGGCCGGAATCGCGTTCATCAGCACCGACGACGGGTATGACGCCTTGCCGCCCGGCACGTACAGGCCGGCACGGTCCAGCGGTGTGACCTTCTGGCCCAGCACAGTGCCGTCGGCCTCGGTGTAGCTCCAGGAATCCTGCTTCTGCTTTTCGTGGTAGCTGCGTACTCGCGTTGCCGCCACTTCCAACGCTTTGCGCTGCGGGGCAGTGATGCGCGTGAGCGCCAGTTCCAGGCGTTCGCGGGGCAGGATCAGGTCGGACATCGACGCCACATCGAGGCCGTCGAACTGGCGGGTGAAATCCACCAGCGCCGCATCACCGCGCTCGCGCACGGCCTTGATAATGTCGAGTACTCGCCCGTTGACCGACTCGTCGGACACACTTTCCCAGCTCAGCAGATGATCCAGATGATGGGCGAAATCCGGGTCGGCAGCGTTGAGTCGGGCAATTGCAGTGGACGTGGTCATAGCGAGGGCCTCAATAGAATTGGCAAAAACTCAGGCGCCCTAAACTAGCAGTCGTTTCCGCTTGGGCACCTGAGAATTCTGGCTATGAGGCGGATAGACGGGCGCAGCCTTGCGGCTACGCAGGTAAGTCAACCGCGGTGTCGCGACTCCACTGCCTTGCGCAGGGTGTCGATCAACGCCTGGATACGGGCGTGCTGCATCTTCATCGAAGCCTTGTTGACGATCAGGCGGGAGCTGATGTCGGCAATGAATTCTTGCGGTTCAAGACCGTTGGCACGCAGGGTGTTGCCGGTGTCGACCACGTCGATGATCTTGTCGGCCAGGCCGATCAGCGGCGCCAGTTCCATCGAACCATAGAGCTTGATGATATCGACCTGACGACCTTGCTCGGCGTAGTAACGCTTGGCGACATTGACGAACTTGGTGGCCACGCGCAGGCGGCCCTTGGGCTCGACGTCACCGACACGGCCGGCGGTCATCAGCTTGCACAGGGCGATACGCAGGTCCAGGGGCTCGTACAGGCCCTGGCCGCCGTATTCCATCAGCACATCTTTACCGGCGACACCGAGGTCGGCTGCGCCATGTTCAACGTAGGTCGGCACGTCGGTAGCCCGCACGATCAACAGGCGAACGTCGTCCTGGGTCGTGGGGATGATCAGCTTGCGGCTCTTGTCCGGATTCTCGGTCGGCACGATGCCCGCTTCAGCCAGAAGCGGCAAAGTGTCGTCAAGGATGCGGCCCTTGGACAGTGCGATGGTCAACATGGGAAACGTCAGTCCTTCATCAGGCTATTGCGGTCCGGTCGCAAACGGCGCCGGACACAGATCGAGGCCATGACAGCCTCGACTTGAAACAAATCCTGTGGTGAGAGAGCACGCTCCCTCACCAGCATTGCAGCCTCGGGAACTAGCCCGGTACGCGGCGGATTTTCGCGCCGAGCATCTGCAGTTTCTCTTCGATGCACTCGTAGCCACGGTCGATGTGGTAGATGCGGTCGATCAGCGTGTCGCCGTCGGCGCACAGTGCCGAAATCACCAGGCTGGCCGAAGCACGCAGGTCGGTGGCCATGACTGGCGCGCCCTTGAGCTTTTCGATACCGGTGACGATGGCCGTGTTGCCCTCGACCTGGATCTTCGCGCCCATGCGGTGCAGTTCGTACACGTGCATGAAGCGGTTTTCGAAGATGGTCTCGATCACGGCACCGGTGCCTTCGGCAATCGCGTTCAGGGAGATGAACTGCGCTTGCATGTCGGTCGGGAAGGCCGGGTACGGAGCGGTACGCACGTTCACGGCTTTTGGCCGCTTGCCGTGCATGTTCAGCTCGATCCAGTCTTCGCCGGTGGTGATGTCTGCGCCAGCTTCACGCAGTTTTTCGAGGACGGCTTCCAGGATGGTCGGATCGGTGTCCTTGACCTTGACGCGGCCACCGGTAACGGCAGCGGCAACCAGGTAGGTGCCGGTCTCGATACGGTCGGGCATGACCTTGTAGGTCGCGGTGTGCAGACGCTCGACACCATCGATGGTGATGGTGTCGGTGCCAGCGCCGGAAACCTTGGCGCCCATGGCGTTCAGGAAGTTGGCCAGGTCGACCACTTCCGGCTCGCGCGCGGCGTTCTGCAGGACGCTGCGGCCCTTGGCCAGGGCAGCGGCCATCATGATGTTCTCGGTACCGGTCACGCTGACGGTATCAAAGAAGAAGTTGGCGCCACGCAGGCCGCCTTCCGGCGCCTTGGCCTTGATGTAGCCGCCTTCGACGTCGATCACTGCGCCCATGGCTTCAAGGCCACGGATGTGCAGGTCCACCGGACGCGAGCCAATGGCGCAACCGCCAGGCAGTGCGACTTCGGCTTCGCCGAAACGGGCAACCATCGGGCCCAGTACCAGGATCGACGCACGCATGGTTTTCACCAGTTCGTACGGGGCGATCAGGGTCTTGATGGTGCGCGGGTCGATTTCGACCGAGAGTTTCTCGTCGATCACAGGCTCGATGCCCATGCGACCGAACAGCTCGATCATGGTGGTGATGTCGTGCAGGTGCGGCAGGTTGGCCACAGTCACCGGGCCATCGCACAGCAGGGTCGCTGCCAGGATCGGCAAGGCGGAGTTTTTCGCGCCGGAGATGCGGATCTCGCCATCAAGGCGGGCACCACCGGTAATAATCAATTTATCCATAAGAATCTCGACGCCTTGGGGGCTCAGGTGCGCTCGGCCCAGGCCGCGCGGCTGAAAAATTTCATAGTGACCGCATGGATGCTGCCATCGGTGATCCACGGGTTCAAATGGGCATAGATCTGCTGCTGACGCTTGACTGGGCTCAGTGCCGCCAGTTCATCGCTAATCACGTTCAGCTGGAAGTTGCAGCCTTCGCCTTCAACTTCTACGGTCGTTTCCGGCAGCTTTCCTTCAAGAAAGCTCTTAACTTCTAGGGCCTGCATGCTCAACCTCTATCGGCGCCCAGTGCGCACGGGTCGCACATCATACAAAAAAGCCCCGCGCCTGCGAACCCCGCATAGCAGGACTCTGACGGGGGGCTTCTCCAATAATGTGTATTAAGGATGTGCCAACAGTTCGGTCAGGCCGGAAACTTCGGCAATTTCGCGCATGTCTTCGGGCATGGCACGGATGCTGACCGTTTTATCAGCCGCCTCGGCATCACGCATGAAGCACAGCAGCAAGGACAAACCCACGCTGCTGGATTTGGTCACTTGCGAGCAATCCACCACCAGCGCGGACGCGCTGCTGCTATTGATCAGTGCCTGGCCCTGCTTGCGCAGGCCCGGCCCGGAGCGATAGTCCAGCACGCCACTGATGAACAACTCGCCGGCATCGCCGAGACGAACGGCCGATTCGGTCATTGCGCTGGCTTCCCGGCAGCTTGCTTGTCGGTTTCTTCCTTGGCCTTGGCGACTTCACCGGCCCAACCATTGATGGTCTTGTCCAGGTCGTTGCCATTGCGCTGCATGGCGTCGGCGAACTGGTCACGGAACAGCTTGCCGATGTTGATGCCGTTGATGATCACGTTGCGCAGTTTCCACTCGCCGTTGATCTTCTCCAGGGTGTACTGCACGGGGTAGACCGCGCCGTTGGTGCCCTTGACGGTCATGTTGACGCTGGTGCGATCGCCCGACTCATCGCCTGGCGGCGCCACGGTAATGCCCTGGTTGTTGTACTCAAGCAGCGCGTTGCCGTAGAACTGGAACAGGCCCTTCTTGAAGTTTTCCTGGAAGGTCTGCATCTGTGCAGGCGTGGCCTTGCGCGAGTACTTGACCGTCATGATGCTGCGGGAGATGCCTTCGGCATCGACCACCGGGCCGACAATGGTGTTCAGCGCGTCGTAGAACCTGGTCGGGTCTTGCTTGTACTGTTCTTTGTTGGCCGTCAGGTCAGCCAACATCTTGTTGGTCGTGTCCTGCACCAGCTCGTGCGCAGAACCTGCCGCGTTGGCCATCAGCGGCAGCGCTGCAAGCAGTACCAGCAGGCCACGTCGCAAGGTAGAGATCATGAACAGATTCCTCATTTGGCGTCTTTATTGACCGTATTGAGCAGGAATTTACCGATCAGGTCCTCAAGCACCAGCGACGACTGCGTGTCGTGGATGGTCGAGCCATCCTTGAGCAGGGCTGTCTCCCCACCCACGCTGACACCGATGTACTTCTCGCCCAGCAGACCCGCAGTGAGGATAGATGCCGTGGAGTCAGTCGGCAGATTATCTACCTTCTTGTCCAACTGCATCGTCACTCGACCGGTGAAGCTGTCGCGATCCAGATCGATTGCCGTGACCTTGCCGATGGTGACACCGGCCATGGTCACTTTAGCTCTGACAGTCAAACCGGCGATATTGTCGAAGTACGCGTAAAGTTTATAAGTATCGGCGGTCGGGCTGGCCGAAAGGCCGCTGACTCGCAGGGCCAGCAACAGTAAAGCCAGGATGCCAGCCAGCAAGAAAAGGCCGACACCGATTTCCACAGTGCGGTTTTGCATCAGAAATCTCCAAACATCAAGGCGGTCAAAATGAAGTCAAGGCCCAGTACCGCCAGCGAGGCGTACACAACGGTCTTGGTGGTGGCGCGACTGATCCCTTCTGAGGTGGGCTCACAGTCGTAGCCTTGGAATACGGCGATCCAGGTCACTACAAAGGCGAAGACGATGCTCTTTATGATGCCATTGAGCACGTCACCGCTGAAGGTCACGCTGTTTTGCATGTTGGCCCAGTAGGAGCCGTCGTAGACCCCCAGCCAGTCCACCGCCACCCACGAACCGCCCCAGATACCCACCACGCTGAAGATCATCGCCAGCAGAGGCAGGGAAATGAAGCCGGCCCACAGGCGCGGGGCAACAATGTACTTGAGTGGGTCCACGCCGATCATTTCCAGGCTGGACAACTGCTCGGTGGACTTCATGTTGCCGATCTCGGCGGTCAGCGCAGAACCTGCGCGCCCGGCAAACAGCAAGGCGGTGACCACCGGCCCCAGCTCACGCAGCAGCGTCAGGGCAACCATCTGCCCTACCGCCTGCTCCGAACCGTAGCTGGAGAGAATATTGAAGCCCTGCAACGCCAGCACCATGCCGATAAAGACCCCGGAGACCACGATGATCACCAGGGACATCACGCCCACGGCATGCAGTTGCTTGATCAGCAGGCCAAACCCGCCGCCAATGCCGCCGCGACCGAGCAAGGCGTGGAAGAGGAAAATCGTCGAACGGCCGAGCACTTCGATGATGTCGATGCCGGAGCGACCGAAAAGGCGGACCTTCTCGATAAGTGAAGTCTTGCGCATCAACGCTTCCCCAGAAGATCTGAGCGGTAGTCCGCTGCCGGAAAATGAAAAGGCACCGGGCCATCGGGGTCGCCCGTCATGAATTGGCGAATGCGCGGGTTGTCGGCGTTCATCAGCTCTTCAGGCGTGCCCTGCCCCAGCACCTGGCCATCGCCGACTACATAAAGGTAGTCAGCGATGCTCGCGGTTTCTGCCAGGTCGTGGGACACCACGATACTGGTAATGCCCAGCGCATCGTTGAGCAGGCGGATCAGGCGCACCAGCACGCCCATGGCGATCGGGTCCTGGCCCACGAAAGGCTCGTCGTACATGAGGATCTGTGGGTCGAGGGCGATGGCGCGGGCCAGGGCCACCCGGCGCTTCATGCCGCCGGACAGCTCGTCGGGCATCAGGTCGATGGCACCACGCAGCCCTACGGCCTGCAGTTTCAGCAACACGATGTCACGAATCATTTCATCGGACAGCTGGGTATGCACCCGCAGCGGGAACGCTACGTTTTCGAAAACATCGAGGTCGGTGAACAGCGCACCGCTCTGAAACAGCACACCCATGTGCTTGCGTGCATCGAACAGATCGCTGCGCGACAACGTCGGCAGGTTCTGGCCGTTGACCCACACTTCGCCGGCAGTCGGGCGCAATTGCATGCCCATCAGGCGCAGCAGGGTGGTCTTGCCGCAACCGGAAGGCCCCATGATGCCCGTGACCTTGCCGCGGGGAATGCGGATATCGACGTTATTGAAGATGCTGCGCGTCCCGCGCTTGAAGGTAAGACCCTTCAGCTCGACCGCGTAGGCGTTATCGGCACTCATCTAAACTCCTTGGGATGCAGCCTCTCACTCAGACACCACGTTTGCGACAAACGTTTGCAACGTTCGCGCAATAGTTAGCCCCATGGGCTGGGCGGACCGAACTGGCGGCGAACTATATCACCGCTGGTACAACGCGCCCAAGGCCGGAACCGCGCTTGTTCAGACAGAGGACAGGGAAAAAGGGTTGCTTAAGATGAATCTCACGGGCATTGCGAATAAACCCTGACGAACTTGCGTGAGGGAATTGCGCATTGCCGCTATAATCGCCGACTTTTCGTCAGGCTATACGATTTCAGACATGAGCCAATCCAGCGACCTTATTCAATCCGCACAACGTACCATCCGCCTTGAGCTTGAAGCCGTAGAAGGCTTGCTGGCCCATATCGACGCGGATTTCGTACGCGCCTGCGAGATGATTCTGGCCAGCAAAGGCCGCGTTGTCGTGGTCGGCATGGGCAAATCCGGCCATGTCGGCAACAAGATTGCCGCCACCCTGGCCAGCACCGGAACCACCGCCTTTTTCGTACACCCGGCCGAAGCCAGCCACGGCGACATGGGCATGATCACCAAGGATGACATCATCCTGGCATTGTCCAATTCGGGCACCACCAACGAGATCGTCACCCTGCTGCCGCTGATCAAGCGCCTGGGCATCAAGATGATCAGCATCACCGGCAACCCCGATTCGACGCTGGCCAAGGCTGCCGAAGTGAACCTCAATGTTCACGTGGCCCACGAAGCCTGCCCGCTGAACCTGGCGCCGACCTCGTCCACCACCGCCGCACTGGTCATGGGCGACGCCTTGGCGGTAGCGTTGCTGGAGGCTCGCGGCTTTACTGCAGAAGACTTCGCGTTTTCCCACCCGGGCGGTGCCCTGGGCCGTCGCCTGCTGCTGAAAGTGGAAAACGTCATGCATTCGGGCGATGAATTGCCCCACGTTCAGCGCGGCACGCTGCTGAAGGACGCGCTGATGGAAATGACCCGCAAGGGCCTGGGCATGACCGTGATCCTGGAAGCCGACGGCAAACTGGCCGGCGTCTTCACGGACGGCGACCTGCGCCGCACCCTGGACCGCACCATCGACATCCACACCGCGACCATCGACGCGGTGATGACGCCCCACGGCAAGACTGCCCGCCCCGATATGCTGGCGGCCGAAGCCTTGAAAATCATGGAAGACCACAAGATCGGTGCGCTGGTGGTCGTTGACAGCAACGACTGCCCAATCGGCGCCCTGAACATGCACGACTTGCTGCGTGCGGGAGTGATGTAAATGACCAGCGACCTGCTGCAACGCGGCAAACACATCAAATTGGCGATTTTCGACGTGGACGGCGTGCTGACTGACGGCCGCCTGTACTTCCTCGAAGATGGCAGCGAATTCAAAACCTTCAACACCCTCGACGGCCAAGGCATCAAGATGCTGATGGCGGCGGGCGTGCAAACGGCAATTATCAGCGGCAGAAAAACCCCGGTTGTGGAACGCCGCGCACAAAACCTGGGGATTCCTCACCTGTATCAGGGCCGCGAGGATAAACTGGTGGTCCTGGACGAGCTTCTTGGCCAACTCAACCTAAGCTATGAGCAGGTCGCCTACTTGGGCGACGACTTGCCTGACCTGCCGGTGATCCGCCGGGTCGGCCTGGGCATGGCCGTCGCCAATGCGGCGGCGTTTGTTCGCGAACACGCCCACGGCATCACCACCGCCCGTGGCGGTGAAGGTGCCGCCCGCGAATTCTGCGAGCTGATCCTGCGTGCCCAAGGCAGCCTTGAAGCGGCCCACGCCGCCTACCTATAGAGCGTTTTATGCTGAGCAAAAAGATTCGCAACTTCCTGTTATTCGGGGTCATCGCCGCGCTGTTCCTGGCGGTGGGCTACTGGAATATCAGCCCGGAGCGCTTTCTCGACCAGCCTGTCGCGCAGGTTGATCAAGGCGCTATCGACTATTACGCCACCAATGCGTACAGCATCCAGTACCTGCCGGACGGCAAGGTGCAGTACGAGATCACCTCGGACAAGGTCGAGCACGTGAAGACCAGCGAAGTGACCCTGCTGACCAACCCGGACATGAACATCTACCGCGGCACCGAGTTTCCGTGGCACGTCACCAGCAAGCGTGGCGAGGTCAACCCGGACGGCACCGAAGTGGAACTGATCGATTCGGTACGCGTTGCGCGCACCGATGATAAAAACCGTGACACCGTGATTACCAGCAGTCGCATGACCGTATTCCCGCAGAAGCAATATGCGCAGACCGAGCAAGACGTTAGAATCGACGGCGCTGGCGGGGTATCGACTGGCAAGGGAATGAAAGCGTATTTGAAAGAAAGCAGGATACACCTGCTATCGAACGTAAGAGGACAGTATGAGGCTCGTTAAAACTCTCCCTATTTTGCTCAGTCTGGGCGCAGCACTGGGAAGCGTGAGCGCCTGGGCTCTGCCGAACGATAGCCAGCAACCGATCCACATTTCGGCTGACGATGCGCAACTGGACGACAAGCAAGGCGTCGCCACCTACACCGGCGGCGTGATCATCACCCAGGGCTCGATGAAGATCACCGGCAATACGGTGACACTGACTCGCACCCAGTCCGGCGACATCGACGTGGTGACTTCGGTGGGCAACCTGGCCTACTTCGAACAGAAGCAGTCGCCTACCGACACCGGCCCGATGAAGGGCTACGGCAAGACCATCCAGTACCACGCCCAGCAGAACCGCATTGTCCTGATCGACCAGGCCAAGGTGCTCAGCCCCAATGGCAACTCTACCGAGGGCGAGAAGATCGTCTATAACACGCAGACCCAAGTCGCACAGGCGGGTCGCGCCAATGGCTCCAAGGTGACCGCACCACGTCCGCGCATCGACATGGTTATCCAGCCGAAGAAGAAGGCCGAGTAATGGCAACCCTGAAAGCCCAGCATCTGGCCAAGGCCTACAAAAGCCGTCAGGTCGTGCGTGACGTCAGCCTGTCGATCGACAGCGGCCAGATCGTCGGCTTGCTCGGCCCCAACGGCGCCGGCAAGACGACCTGCTTCTATATGATCGTCGGCCTGGTCCAGGCGGATCAGGGTCGTGTACTGATCGACGACCTGGACGTGAGCCACCAGCCGATGCACGGTCGTGCACGGGCCGGTATCGGCTATCTCCCACAGGAGGCGTCGATCTTCCGCAAACTGTCGGTAGCCGACAACATCATGGCGATCCTCGAGACCCGCAAGGAACTCGACCGTGACGGCCGTCGCCAGGAGCTGGAAAGCCTGTTGCAGGAATTCCACATCAACCACATCCGCGACAACCTCGGCATGAGCTTGTCCGGTGGTGAGCGTCGTCGTGTGGAAATCGCCCGCGCCCTGGCCACCGCGCCGAAGTTCATCCTGCTGGACGAACCGTTTGCCGGCGTCGACCCGATTTCGGTCGGCGATATCAAGCAGATCATCCACCACCTCAAGGCGAAGGGCATCGGCGTACTGATCACCGACCACAACGTGCGTGAAACCCTCGATATCTGCGAAACCGCGTATATCGTCAACGATGGCCAACTGATCGCCGAAGGCGATTCAGCCACTATCCTGGCCAACGAACTGGTGAAGGAAGTGTACCTGGGTCACGAGTTCCGCCTGTAAACACCGTGGTGTCACGGCCGTTTGCCAAGGTGCGCGGAAATCAATAGGAACCTCCGGATTTTTATTGTTACCGCGCTCTAGGCAAAGCCCGCGATATCAGGCATATAATTTGCTTATGTTTGGCGCTCACGCGCCCTGTCGTGGATGGCGCATTGCGCCGGCGAATAAGGTGTTAAGCCCCTGCCATGAAACCATCGCTAGTCCTGAGAATGGGCCAGCAGCTGACGATGACACCGCAGCTGCAACAGGCCATCCGCCTGCTCCAATTGTCGACCCTGGACCTGCAACAGGAAATCCAGGAGGCCCTGGAGTCCAATCCGATGCTCGAACGCCAGGAAGAAGGCGACGACTTCGACAATGCAGACCCACTGGCCGACAACATCGAGCAAAAACCCAACTCCGACGTGCAGGAACCCTCCTACCAGGAAACCGCCCCGACGGTGGACAACCTGGAAGAAGGCGAATGGAACGAACGCATTCCCAACGAGCTTCCCGTGGACACCGCCTGGGAAGACGTCTACCAGACCAGCGCCAGCAGCCTGCCCAGCAACGATGACGACGAGTGGGACTTCACCACCCGCACCTCCGCCGGCGAGAGCCTGCAGAGCCATCTGCTGTGGCAACTGAACCTCGCGCCGATGTCGGACACCGATCGCTTGATCGCCGTGACCCTGATCGACTGCATCAACAACCAGGGCTACCTGGACGAGACGCTGGAGGAAATCCTCGAAGCGTTCGACCCGGAACTGGACATCGAACTGGACGAGATCGAAGCCGTCCTGCACCGCATCCAACAGTTCGAGCCCGCCGGTATTGGCGCCCGCACCCTCAGCGAATGCCTGCTGCTGCAATTGCGCCAACTGCCCGCCAAGACCCTTTGGCTCGCTGAAGCCCAGCGCCTGGTCACTGACTACATCGACCTGCTGGGCAGCCGCGACTACAGCCAGTTGATGCGCCGCATGAAGCTCAAGGAAGACGACCTGCGCCAGGTCATCGAGCTGGTGCAGAGCCTCAACCCGCGTCCGGGCTCGCAGATCGAGTCCAGCGAAGCTGAGTACGTGGTCCCTGACGTGATCGTGCGCAAGGACAACGAGCGCTGGCTGGTGGAGCTGAACCAGGAATCGGTTCCACGCCTGCGGGTCAACCCGCAATACGCCGGCTTCGTGCGCCGCGCCGACACCAGCGCCGACAACACCTTCATGCGCAACCAGTTGCAGGAGGCCCGCTGGTTCATCAAGAGCCTGCAGAGCCGCAACGAAACCCTGATGAAAGTCGCCACCCAGATCGTCGAGCACCAGCGCGGCTTCCTGGAATATGGCGATGAAGCGATGAAACCGCTGGTGCTGCATGACATCGCCGAAGCGGTCGGCATGCACGAATCGACGATTTCCCGGGTGACCACGCAAAAATTCATGCATACCCCACGGGGTATTTATGAGCTGAAATACTTTTTCTCCAGCCACGTCAGCACCTCCGAAGGCGGCGAATGCTCGTCCACGGCGATTCGCGCGATCATCAAAAAACTGGTTGCCGCGGAAAATCAGAAAAAGCCATTGAGTGACAGTAAGATCGCTGGTTTACTGGAGGCACAAGGCATTCAGGTCGCCCGTCGAACCGTCGCCAAGTACCGCGAGTCCCTCGGGATCGCGCCTTCCAGCGAGCGTAAGCGTTTGATGTGACGGGCGGGCCACAGCGTTCCAGTGGTGGGTATTCCTGCCCACCGCTTTATGCACTGGCAACGAAGGAGAAGCTGTATGCAAGTCAACATCAGTGGACACCAACTGGAAGTGACCGAACCGCTGCGCGCCTATATCGGCGAAAAACTCAAAAGAATTGAGGGGCATTTCGACAAGATCACCAACGTGCAAGTCATCATGACTGTCGAAAAGCTGAAGCAGAAAATCGAAGCCACCTTGCGTATACCCGGCGGGGAAGTCGTCGCCAATGCCGAGCATTCAGATATGTATGCCGCCATTGACGACCTGACCGACAAGCTGGATCGCCAAATCAAAAAGCATAAGGAAAAGCAGCAGAGCCTTCTCCAGGGCACAGGCCGCTAACACTCCCCACCCATGATTCGACTTGAAACCATCCTGACCCCCGGCCGTTCCCTCGTGAACGCGCCGGGCGGCAGCAAAAAGAAAGCTCTCGAACAAATTGCCAACCTGATCAGCCGCGAAGTGCCTGACCTGGAGATGCAAGATGTGTACGAGGCTCTGATTGCCCGTGAAAAACTCGGTTCCACCGGTTTTGGCAACGGCATCGCCATTCCCCATTGCCGCCTCAAAAGCTGTGAGGCACCTGTCAGCGCCCTGTTGCACCTGGACGCCCCCATCGATTTCGACGCCATCGACGGCGCACCGGTTGACCTGCTGTTCGTTCTGCTGGTCCCGCAAGCCGCCACCGATGCACACCTGGAACTGCTCCGTCAGATCGCCAGCATGCTCGACCGCAAGGAAGTACGCGACAAACTGCGCAGTGCCAGCAGCAACGAGGCGCTGTACCAGGTTGTCCTGGATGAACAGAACGGGCAGTAATCATGCGTTTGATCATCGTCAGCGGCCGCTCCGGCTCGGGTAAAAGCACCGCCCTCAACGTGCTTGAGGACAACGGTTTCTACTGCATCGACAATTTGCCCGCCGGCTTGCTGCCGGAGCTGGCCGAACGTGCACTGATCCATACCGAACTGGCGCAACCCCTGGTGGCCGTGTCGATCGATGCCCGCAACCTGCCCAGCCACCTTGAGCGGTTCCCGCAATTGCTTGAGGAAGTTCGCGCCAAGCACATACATTGCGATGTGTTGTACCTGGACGCCGACGAAGAGACGCTACTCAAGCGTTTTTCCGAAACCCGCCGGCGCCACCCCCTCAGCAGCCCGCATCGTTCCCTGGCGGAAGCCATCGAAGACGAAACCAAGTTGCTGGGGCCGATCATCGACCTCGCCGACCTCAAGATCAACACCACCAGCCTCAACCTGTACCAGCTGCGCGACGCCATCAAGCTGCGCCTGCTGAACCAGCCGGAGCCTGGCACCGCGTTTCTCGTTGAGTCGTTTGGCTTCAAGCGCGGCATGCCGGTGGATGCCGACCTGGTGTTCGATGTGCGTTGCCTGCCGAACCCCTATTGGAAACCCGAGCTGCGTGAGCAGTCCGGGCTTGACCAGCCCGTGGCCGAGTACCTGGCAGCGCAGCCGGATGTCGAAGAGATGTTCCAGGATATCTCCAGCTACCTGCTCAAATGGCTGCCGCGCTTTGCCGCAAGCAACCGGGCCTATGTCACCATTGCCATTGGCTGCACTGGCGGCCACCACCGCTCGGTCTACCTGACCGAACGCCTGGGCCAGGTGCTGCAACAAACCCTCAAGAACGTCCAGGTTCGCCACCGCGACCTTAGCTGAAAGGATCACCCCCGCGATGCCCGCTCTGGAAATTGAAATCATCAACAAGCTGGGCTTGCATGCCCGGGCTTCTGCGAAGTTCGTCGGCGTTGCCGGGCAGTTCCCCTGCCAGATCCGTGCGGGGCGCACCCCGGAATCCATGGTCGATGGCAAAAGCATCATGGCCATGATGATGCTGGCCGCCGGCAAGGGCACCAGGATTCACCTGAAGACAGAGGGCGAGCAAGAGCAGGAAGCGATGGACGCCCTGGTGGCGTTGATCAACAATTTCTTTGATGAGGGTGAGTAAACTCACCCTTTGAGATGGGCGTGAAGTCGCAACGACTTCAGCCCAATGCGGTATCCATCACCATCATCAAGCAAAAACCGATGCACAACCCCAGGCTGGCAAGCTTTTCGTGACCGTTGCGCCGCGATTCGGGGATCACCTCGTGAGTCACCACCAGCAACATCGCCCCTGCCGCCAGCGCCAGCCCGAGTGGCAACAGCACCTCTGCCAGACTCACCAACCAGGCACACAGCACGGCAAATACCGGCTCGACCAAACCTGAGGCCGCACCGATCAGGAACGCCTTGACCCGCGACATCCCTGCCCCGGCCAACACCAAGGCAATCACCAGGCCTTCGGGCACATCCTGCAAGGCGATGCCCATGGCCAGGCTGTCGGCATCCGGCATACCGCCGCCTGCCGAACCCCCCACCGCCATGCCTTCCGGGATGTTATGGGCAATGATGGCAAACACGAACAGCCAGATGCGCGGCGGTATCACCGGGTGATCCGGTGTGCCCACCAACATTTCCGGGCTCGCCCCGGAGACCTTGCGATCAACCAGATACAGCCCGAACGCGCCCAGCATGATGCCAAAGCTGATCAACCCACTGGCGCCCCAGGGCGTGAGCCCCAGGCTTTCAGCGGCGGCGATCCCTGGCACGATCAGCGAAAACGCGGTCGCCGCCAGCATCACCCCGGCGCCAAAACCCAGCAACGTGTCGCTCAGCGCCACCGGCATCCGGCGAATGACCAGTACCGGCACCGCGCCAAGCGCCGTACCCAGCGCGCAAATCGATCCACCTTGCAGGGCACGCAGGATGCGCGGCTCCAGGTTCAGCCAGTCGAGCCCGTGGGCCACCAGCAATGCAGTACCTGCCAATAGCAGCAGCGAGCCAAACGCATAACGAAACATCCGCCCGCTGCTGATCGCCAGTGTTTCAGTGCCCATAGTCGGCCTTAGATCTTGTTATGGTGGTCAATGTCAGGCCAAGGCGGCCTGATAGCGTGCAGCGACTTCCGGCCAGTTGATCACGCTGTAGAAGGCGTTGATGTATTCCGGGCGACGGTTCTGATAGAGCAGGTAATAAGCGTGCTCCCAGACGTCCAGGCCGAGGATCGGCGTATTGCCGCTCATCAGCGGGCTGTCCTGGTTACCGCTGCTTTCCACTACCAGGGTCTTTTGCGGGGTCACGCTGAGCCAGGCCCAACCGCTGCCGAAACGGGTCAACGCGGCCTTGGTGAAGGCTTCCTTGAAGCTGTCGAAACCACCCACTTGTTCATCGATAGCCTTGGCCAGCGCACCTTCAGGCTTGCCGCCACCTTTGGGCGACATCACCGCCCAGAACAACGAGTGGTTGGCATGGCCGCCACCTTGGTTGATCACGGCGGCACGCAGTTTTTCCGGCAGTTGCTGCACGCTGGCCACCAGTTTCTCGACCGGCCAGCCCGCAAACTCGGTGCCCTCGACAGCGGCGTTGAGGTTGTTGATGTAGGTCTGGTGATGCTTGGTGTAGTGAATCTCCATGGTTTGCGCATCGATGTGCGGTTCCAGGGCGTCGTAGGCGTAAGGCAAGGCAGGCAAGGTGTAGGACATTTCAATGTGCTCCGTAATAAGGACTGTTGCGAGTCGACGCATCCGGTTGCGCCGCAGTGCTGCCCAGCAGGCGATGGGTACGCGGGTACTCGCCGTGATCGCTGATGAAGTTCAACAGTTCGACGTAGGTCTTGCTGCTCTGGCGCAGCGCCGCCTCACGCAATTGCGGGGTCAGGCGCGGGTCCTGCATGGTCTGCAGCAGGCGCTGGTGGATAGCGCAGAGGTATTCCGCGCTTTCCTCCGGCTGGTTCAGGCGCAGATGCAGGTCCGCCAGGTTGTGATGGGAAATGACGCAAGCCGCCACTGCTTCGTCGGCATCCGCCCAGCGTTCGAACAACACTTGGGCCAGGGCCAGGGCTTGCAAATAGGCCTCGCGAGCGTCAACCAGTTCGCCCTGCATAAAGCAGCGATTGGCCCGTTCGATCGTGCGTTTCCAGTGCTCCATGGTGAGCCTCCAAAGCAGGGTCGGTGATTACACGCCGCCGGCCGTGAGCTTTTCCGGGTCCAGCAGGACTTCCAGTTGGCTGCGGGGCAAGTCGGTGTGCTCAAGCGCCACATCAATCACCGGACGGCCTTGTTGATAGGCTTTCTTGGCGATTTCAGCGGCCTTCTGGTAGCCAATGATCGGGTTGAGTGCCGTGACCAGGATCGGATTGCGCGACAGCGCTTCCTTGAGCTTGGCTTCGTTGACCTTGAAGGTGGCGATGGCCTTGTCCGCCAGCAAACGGCTGGAATTGGCCAGCAGTTCGAGGCTGCTGAGCAGGTTCTGGGCAATGATCGGCAGCATCACGTTCAGCTCGAAGTTGCCGGATTGGCCCGCGACGGTAATCACCGTGTCATTGCCGATCACTTGGGCGGCGACCATGGCGGTGGCTTCCGGGATCACCGGATTGACCTTGCCCGGCATGATCGAAGAGCCCGGCTGCAGGCCTTCCAGCTCGATTTCACCGAGGCCGGCGAGTGGGCCGGAGTTCATCCAGCGCAGATCGTTGGCGATTTTCATCAGTGACACGGCGGTGGCTTTCAACTGGCCGGAGACGGCGACGGCAGTGTCCTGGGAGCCAATCAGCGCAAACAGGTTCTTGCCCGGCGTGAAGGTCACGTCGGTCAGGCTGCTCAATTGCTGGCTGAAACGTGCGGCGAATTCCGGGTGGGCGTTGATCCCGGTGCCGACCGCCGTGCCGCCTTGGGCCAGGGCCTGCAAGCTCGGGAGCAAATCCTGCAAGTGACCGATGTTGGCCTTGAGTTGTTGTGCCCAGCCATTGAGCACCTGGCTCATGCGCACCGGCATGGCGTCCATCAGGTGCGTGCGGCCGGTCTTGATGAACGGGTGGACTTCCTCCGCCTTGCGCTCGATCACCTGCACCAGGTGCAGCAAAGCCGGCAGGGTTTGCTCATGCAGGACCAGCGCGGCGCTGACGTGGATAGTGGTTGGGATGATGTCGTTGCTGCTTTGGCCGCAGTTCACGTGGTCATTGGGGTTGACCGCCTCGCCCAACAAACGGCTGGCCAGGGTCGCGATCACTTCGTTGGCGTTCATGTTGGAACTGGTGCCGGAGCCGGTCTGGAAAATATCCACCGGGAAGTGCTGCATGAAGTCGCCTTCGAGCAAGCCCTGGGCGGCATCGACGATAGCCTTGCCCTGCCCTTCGGTGATTTGCTTGAGATCGACGTTGGCCTTGGCCGCAGCGGCCTTGGCGAGGATCAGGGCGCGAATGAATTGCGCGGGCATACGCTGATGGCTGATCGGGAAGTTGTTCACCGCGCGCTGGGTTTGTGCGCCATACAAGGCCTCGGCCGGCACTTGCAGTTCGCCCATGCTGTCGCGTTCGATACGGGTGTTACTCATCGTTAGATCCTTGCACCAGGTCGGAGTGAGAAATAGACGGCAGCAATTCGCAAGTCGCCAATCGCCACGCAAAGCTCTGCCAACGCTTGAGGCGGCAGGCACAGTGAGAGAGTTTTTCCAGGTCACGCAGGGGGCGCCAGGCCTGGTCCAGGCACATGGAGCGCCAATGCCAGGGCAGCGCGATATCGCTGGCGGTGTCGAGCAGCAGGCGGAATGAGGTTTCAGCGATCGTCCACGGATGGGTCGCGGTGCAGCACGCCAGGTAGCGACCCTCGTTGAGGTAATGCTCGATCAGGCGCGGCTCGTTGGGGTTGAGGCCGCAACGGATCTGGCGACTCATCCAGCGCCAGCTCTCCAGGTAAGGATCCTCATGCAGGACTGAACTCATGATCCACACTCATCCGGTAATGATATTTATTATTAAATGATATTGAGAATCAAAACAAGAGTGGCCGATTAATCTGCCTGTAACGCAGCCATAAAAAAAGGCGCGCCATCGTTGAGATGGCGCGCCTTTTTAGATGAAGCGTCGGGAGGATCAGCTGCCGGCGACCGTCATCCGCTCGATCAATACCGAGCCTGTGCGAATGTTGCTGCGTAGCTCCAGATCGTTACCCACCGCGACAATTTGCTTGAACATGTCGCGCATATTGCCGGCGATGGTCACTTCCTGGACGGCGAACTGGATCTCGCCGTTTTCCACCCAGAAGCCCGCCGCACCCCGGGAGTAATCGCCGGTTACCATGTTCAGGCCATGGCCCATCAACTCCGTCACCAGCAGGCCACGCCCCATGCGACGCAACAGCGCCGCCTGGTCTTCATCGCCATGGGTGACAAACAGGTTGTGCACGCCACCGGAGTTGGCCGTGCTTGGCAGGCCGAGCTTGCGGCCGGAGTAAGTCCCTAGCACATAGGACACCAACTCGCCGTTTTCGACGAACGGCTTGGCATAGGTCGCCAGGCCATCGCCATCGAACGCCGAGCTGCCCATGGCGCGCATCAGGTGCGGACGCTCATCGAGGGTCAGCCACTCCGGGAACAGCTTTTGCCCGATTGCACCCTCAAGGAACGACGACTTGCGGTACAGGTTGCCGCCAGAAATCGCGCTAAGGAAACTGCCGAACAAACCACCGGCCAGTTCCGCCGAAAACAGCACCGGCACTTCGCACGTTGGCACCGGGCGCGCGCCCAAGCGGCTGGCGGCACGTTGCGCGGCACGCTGGCCGATGCTGGCCGGGTCAGCCAGCAACTCGCCCTGGCGGCTCACGTCGTACCAGTAGTCGCGCTGCATCTGGCCGTTGGCTTCGGCGATCATCACGCAGCTCAAGCTATGGCGGGTGGAGGCATAACCGCCGACAAAACCGTGGCTGTTGCCGTACACACGGCAACCTTGATGCGTGCTCAACGTGGTGCCATCGGCGTTCTTGATGCGGGGATCTGCATCGAACGCAGCGGCTTCGCAGGTCAGCGCCAACTCAATGGCCTGCTCCGGGGTGATGTCCCATTCATGGAACAGATCGAAGTCCTTCAAATCCTTGGCCATCAGCGCTTTGTCAGCCAAGCCCGAGCTTTCGTCCTCGGAAGTATGCTTGGCAATCGCCAACGCGGCCGCGACGGTCTCGCGAATCGCTTCCGGGCCGCTGGCCGAGGTGCTGGCCGAGCCTTTGCGCTGCCCCACGTAAAGGGTGATGCCAAAGCCCTGGTCACGGTTGAACTCAACGGTTTCCACTTCGCGCTGACGTACCGACGTCGACAGCCCCTGCTCCAGCGACACCGCCACTTCACAGGCACTGGCCCCCTGGCGCTTGGCCTCGGCAAGGATCTGCTCGACTTGTTCCTGCAGTGCCGGTAACGCTTGCGGACCGACGCTTTGGGCTGCACTCATGGTTTTCTCCACTCAAATTCTGCTTTCGGTTAAGGCCATCGAGCGACCGGGCCGGACAAGCGGCCCCCGACTGGTTATCATGGCGGCGTTTCTTTGCGGACTGCCACCATGGTTGATTCTTACGACGACTCCCTCGATGGGGAGAAAAGCAAAACCCAGGTCAAACGTGAGCTGCATGCTCTGGTTGACCTTGGCGAGCGCCTTACAACGCTCAAGAAAGACTTGATTGCAAAACTGCCCCTGACCGACGAAATGCGCCGGGCGCTGGCGGATGCACCCAAGCACACCGCGAATATCGCGCGTAAACGGCACATCATGTTTATCGGCAAGCTGATGCGCGATCAGGACACTGACGCCATTCTCGCCTTGCTCGATCAAACCGATGCCTCCACTCGCCAGTACAACGAACGTTTCCATAACCTGGAACGTTGGCGTGACCGCCTGATCGCGGGCGATGACGCCGTGCTGGAGAAATTCGTGCTGGACTACCCGGACGCGGACCGCCAGCAATTGCGCTCCCTGATCCGTCAGGCCCAGCACGAGCAGGCGCATAACAAGGCGCCGGCCACCAGCCGTAAAATCTTCAAGTACATCCGAGAGCTGGACGAGACTCAACGCGGTCTGCGCTGATCCTCTTCCCCGGGTGGCGATCTTCGCCACCCGAAGCTCCACCTTTCCTACGAGCCCGTGCCACCCACGGTGATCGCATCAATTTTCAGCGTTGGCTGGCCGACACCCACCGGCACCGACTGCCCATCCTTGCCGCACGTGCCCACGCCGCTGTCCAGCGACAGGTCGTTACCGACCATCGACACCTTGCTCATGGCTTCCGGCCCGTTACCGATCAACGTTGCCCCTTTGACCGGCGCGGTAATCTTGCCGTCTTCGATCAGGTACGCCTCGCTGGTGGAGAACACGAACTTGCCGCTGGTGATGTCCACCTGGCCGCCGCCGAGGTTGGCGCAGTAGATCCCGCGTTTTACCGAGGCGATGATCTCCGCCGGGTCGCTTTCGCCGGCGAGCATGTAGGTATTGGTCATACGCGGCATCGGCAAGTGCGCGTAGGACTCGCGACGACCATTACCGGTACGTGCCACGCCCATCAGGCGAGCGTTGAGCTTGTCTTGCATATAGCCCTTGAGCACGCCGTTTTCGATCAGCGTGGTGCACTCGGTCGGCGTACCTTCGTCGTCCACACTCAGCGAACCACGACGGCCAGCCAACGTGCCGTCATCGACAATGGTGCACAACTTGGACGCAACCCTCTCGCCCATGCGCCCGCTGTAGGCGGAACTGCCCTTGCGGTTGAAGTCGCCTTCCAGGCCATGGCCCACGGCTTCGTGCAGCAAGACGCCGGACCAACCCGAGCCCAACACCACCGGCAACGTACCGGCCGGCGCCGGAATGGCCTCCAGGTTGACCAGGGCCTGGCGCAGCGCTTCACGGGCATAACCCATGGCGCGGTCATCGCTGAGGAAATAACGGTAGTCGGTACGCCCGCCGCCGCCATGTCCGCCGCGCTCACGGCGGCCGTTCTGCTCGACGATCACACTGACATTGAAACGCACCAGCGGCCGCACATCTGCCGCCAGGCTACCGTCGGTGGAGGCCACCAGGATGCGCTCCCACACACCGGCCATGCTCACGGTGACTTGCTGGATACGCGGGTCAAGGGCGCGGGTTGCAGCGTCGACACGCTTGAGCAAATCGACTTTCTCTGCACGGCTGATCACTTCCAGCGGGTTATCCGGCCCATACAACTGCGCCACGTCCTGGGTGGTAAACGCCTGCACCGTGCCATTCTGGCCCGCGCGGGAGATCGAACGCGCCGCACGCGCCGCCAGGCCCAAGGCTTCCAGCGTGATGGCATTGCTGTAGGCAAAACCGGTTTTTTCACCGGATTGCGCGCGCACGCCTACACCCTGGTCCAGGTTGAAGCTGCCTTCCTTGACGATGCCGTCTTCGAGGGCCCAGGACTCGGAAATCTGCCCCTGGAAATACAGGTCGGCCGCGTCGATACCCGGCCCGGCCAGATCGCCGAGCACGGTTTGCAAGCTTTCGATGGTCACGCCACCGGGTGCCAGGAGATGTTCACTGACTGAGGACAACAACTCGCTCATAGGTTTGGCCTTAAATTCATCGTTCCGAAGCAGGCCGCTGTGCGCCCTGCGAGAAAAAGCGCCGATGGTTGACCACCGGCATGCGCGCCCGTATCGACGCTTGTTCACTGCTGTCGCGTTCGGCCAACAACACCGCTTCGCCTTGATCCTGTTGTGTCAGCACGCGCCCCCACGGGTCGACAATCGCCGCATGACCATGGGTCTCCCGCGGTCCCGGGTGCACGCCGCCCTGGGCCGCCGCCAGCAGATAGCACTGGGTTTCGATGGCGCGCGCGCGAATCAGCACGTCCCAATGCGCGGCGCCAGTCACCGCCGTAAAAGCCGAAGGCGCGGTAATCAATTCAGCCCCCGCCGCCCGTAATTCACTGTACAGCTCGGGGAAGCGCAGGTCGTAACACACGGTCAGGCCCAAGCGCCCCACCGGCGTGTCCGCCACCACCACATTGCTCCCGAAAGCATAGTCGTCGGATTCGCGATAACGACCGCGCGCATCGGCAACATCCACATCGAACAGGTGCAGCTTGTCGTAACGGGCAACGATTTCGCCCCGGTCATCGACCAGCAGCGAGCAGGCGTTGGACTTGGCGTTCGGCTGATCCTTGGGCGGCAACGGCAAGGTGCCGGCCACTATCCATAAGGTGAGGTCGCGGGCGGTCTGTTTCAACCACGGCAGGATCGGCCCTTCGCCCAACGCCTCGGCGCGGCCGATATCGGCCACATCACGGCGGCCCATGGCGGCGAAGTTTTCCGGCAGCACGGCCAGCTTCGCACCGCCCGCCGCCGCTTGCTCCAGCAGGCGCCGGGCCTGGGCCAGATTGGCCAGCACATCGCTCTGGCTGACCATTTGAATTACCGCAAAGGACATGGGCCGACTCTCCGTAATGGGCGTGCGGCCATGCTACTCCACAGCCTCTCAGTTTGGCTTTTCAAATGGCTTGTCGAAGGTGATTTTAGGGTCCTTCCAGGGCCCTTCCACTTTGTATTGCACGCTGGCAAAACGCGACACACGGTCACCGATCAGCTTGTCGATCAGGAACAACGCGCCGCCAATCGCCGGCGCGCCCACGATCAGCGCGGCAATCGGCAGGTTGTTGGTGACCGGCAACGTCACCAGCAGCTTGGCGTCGACACGGTCAGCCACCAGGTCCAGGGTGCCGTTAAGCTCCAGGTTGGTCGATGGTCCGGTCATGGTGATCGGCTCGCGGGTGACAAACACGCCGTTACTCGCCGCCAGCAAACCCTTGACCTTGTCGTAACTCAAGCCCTTGCCGAGCAAGTCGGAAAAGTCCAGACGCAGCCGGCGCCCGATGGAGTTGAAATTGAGCAGGCCAAATACACGCAGCGCCTGGGCACCGCCTTCCACTTCAACAAACTGGCCGCTGCGGAATGTCGCATCCAGGCTGCCGGAGAAACGCTTAGGCCCCACATAGGCCGGCGAACCTGGCCAGCGGCCGTCCACGTCCAGATGGAAGTCCTTGCTCGTCACGGTCGGCGCGTAACCCCAGCCTTTGAGCACATCGCCGATATTCTTGCCGTCCAGACGCCCCTTGTACCAACTGCTGCTGGTCCCCGGTGCGCCTTCCCAGCCGCCGTCGCCCTTGAGCTGCATGCCCTTGAGGCCCAGGTCCAGGTTGTTGAAGGTCAGGCCCTTGGTCGTCGGGCGGATCTTCAGCGACCAGGCACCGATCAGGTCCGGCCCCTGGAACAGTTGATCAATGGCGATATCCAGCGCGGGAATGTCCTTGGGGTCGATGTCGGCCAAGGGGTCCGGCGCGTTTTCGTCGGCCTGGACGCTCGGGTCCACCGCCGGCAATTTCACGTATTGCAGGTTGATCGCAATCGGCGCGGCCTTGGCATCCGGCAGGTTGACGCTGCCCTTGGCCTGCTGGCTGTCGAGCTGCAAGGCCCAGGCGGCGGGCTTGCGGTCCAGCTGCAATTTGACCTGGTCGAACCGGGTGCCGAAACCCGTCAGCTTGCCGACCTTGAAGTCGGCGCCACTGAGCAACTGTTTGGCGCTACCGCCCGGGTCATTGCCGGCATAACGGTCGACGAGTTTTTTCCACGGGTCGATGTCGAGTTCCGACAAGACCCCGCGAATACGCAAGCCTTTGACCGTGGGCAACAGCGCATCACCATCACCGAGAAACAACTCGCCACGGCCTTCGTTGAACTTGTCCGGCGGGGCGGCAAAGGTGAAATTCGCCAACTCGCCATAATCGAACCAATACCGCCGCTCGTTACCCTGCAAGGTCATCCGGAACACGCTGTCACGCCCCTGGCTGGCGGGCATGCCGAAAGGGGCCGGCAAGTCCACTGCCACACCCTTGAGGTTGGAGCTGACCATCAACTGGCTGTCGGCCCCATCCAGGTTCAGTTGCAACTGGTAGGGAATGTCGCCGGACACTGGCAACGGCTGGCCGACTTTCAACCAGTCTGTCAGCCGCTTGACCGTGACCTGGCCCTTGGCAGTCACGCGCGTGCTGATATTGCCCGGCTTGCCGTCGGCAAAAATCTGCGCGGTGATGGGCCGGTCAAACGCCTGGGCCGTGATGTTCTGGCCGCTGAGGCCCTTGGCACTGTCGAAACGGAAATCGCCCTTGAGCTGGGTCAGGTCCAGCGTCGGCTCGGCAAGTTGCAGGCGTGCCTTGTCGGTCTTGAAGTCCACCACGATTTTCGGCTCGGTGCCCTTGGCCAGCGGCACATCCAGGTCCAGGCTGCCTTGCAGGTCGCCCTCGCCCTTCCAGCCGGCAAAGGTTGCAGCCGTACCAATCGGCGCTTCCTGCAGGATCTTCAGGCCATCACCCAAGCCACCGGCGAAACCACCGGTGAGCAGCAGATGGCTGTCCTTGCCAGCCGGCGCATGGGGAATATTGACGTAGATATCCTTGACCTTGGTGTCGAGCAACTGGCCCTTGCTGGCGAGGATGCGCACGCCGCTTTCCTCGACAAACACCTCACCCTTGACCTTGCTCACGTGGGGCCAGCCTGGCTGGAACGCCAGCTCGGCGTCATGCACCTTGAAGAACAGGCTGATATTGCGCGAGGCCGGCAATGCATCGTGGTTCAGTGAACCCTGGTATTGGAAGAAGCCCTCGTCGACCGCGCCCTTGAGAATCGCCGTGCGCAGCCATTCATCCAGCGCCGGGCTCAACACCGCCGGCAGGTATTTGGGGGTGAAGCG
Organism: Pseudomonas sp. CBZ-4; assembly: GCF_000346755.1. GTDB lineage: Bacteria > Pseudomonadota > Gammaproteobacteria > Pseudomonadales > Pseudomonadaceae > Aquipseudomonas. The sequence continues at coordinate 262,403 of NZ_ANNV01000164.1, forward strand.
CCCATCACCATCGACCATGCCGACCCGCAGGTCCATGTAGTCTTCCTGGCTGTGGTCAAAATGCAGGCGGATCAGGAAATCGGCGGCGACCTTGCCTTCTTCGCCCAGCACCTTGATATACGGCGCGATCAGGGTGAAGCCTTCTTTATCCAGTTTCCATGTCAGGCGCGCATTGGCCTGGATGTACTGCCAGGGCTTGGCGAAGATCGGATCGAGGTGCAGGGAGAAATCCTTGCTGTCCATGCGCAGTTCGCCATGGCCCATATCACCGCTGATACTGCCGGACACGTTGCGCGCGGCCGGCGCACCGAAGTAAGCGTCAAAACCGACGCGCTCCAGGTTGGCGGCAAAACTGACTTTCTGATCCGTAGTGTCCTGGGGACGGAAATCCACCAGCACATTGCGCAGCAGCCCCGTGGCCTTCAGGTGTTCGATGGTCTTGGCAAACCCCTCCGGTAACGGTGCCAGGGCATTCAACAGCGGCGTGATGGGGGTCAGGTCCAGGCGGTCGGCTTGCAGCTTCCAGGTTTCCTGATCCTTGTCGGTCGCCAGGCTCTGCTGCAATTGCAGGCGTGATTCCCAGCGGGTCTCCCCGAGGTTCATCGCCAGCGAATCGAACACCACCTTGAGGCCCGTATCACTGCGTTGCAGGTAGGCGTTGAGCGCAAGGTTTTCAATGTGCACCGGCTTGCGCTCGGCATAGCTGCCCTTCACCTGTGGCGAGTTGAGGCGCACCACCGCGTTTTGCACCGCGCCCTTGGCCCAGGTCAGCCAGAATTCGCCGCCGGCTTTGAATTGGCTGAGTTTCCACTGCTGCGTCAACCGGGCCGGAATCCACTTGGCCCAGTCGCTCTGCGGCAGGCTCAAGTAAGCCTGGACTTCACCGTCCTGCCACTGGCTGGCGCGAATGCGTGTACGCAAGCTCAACGCCAGGGGTTGGCCGTCGGGCAGGGTCAGGCGCGCGTCGAGGCGCTGGCGGGTGATGCCGGTGTGCAGGCTCAGGCCGACGTAGGTCAGGGTCAACGGTGGCTGGTCGAAAGGTTGCAGGGTGACCTGGCTATCGAGCAACGACACGCGCTTGACCATCTGCATGCGCTGCAGCACTTGCTGCGGGTCCAGCGGTTGCTCATCCTGCACCGGCAGGCCTTGCAGCGCCCAGTGGCCGTCCTTGTCTTCCTTGACGCTCAGTTGCAGGCCGCTGACTTCCAGGTGGGCAATGCGCACTTCACGGGCCATCAGGCTGGCCCAGACATCCGGCACCACTTCGACCTGGTCCAGGCGCAAGGCACTGCTGCCCTCGCCCACCATCACGTCGTGGGCCAACAGCACAGGGGCAAAGCCGCTCCAGCGGCCTTCAAGGCTGCCAATGTGCAGGGGCATATCCACCGCGGCCTGGGCCTTGGCTTCGACTTCGGCACGGTATTCGGCCACCAGCGGGGTCAATTCGCGACCCAGGCTCACATACACCGCCGCCAGGACCAGCAACAGCGCACAGAGGCCCAGGCCCCAACGGGTCAAAGCGGCAAAAAAGCGTATCAGACGCTCCATGTCAGGCGACCCTCAAGGCAGTAAAAAGAAAGCGAATGGGGATCAGAGCAGCACCACGTCGTATTGTTCCTGGGAATACATGGTTTCAACCTGGAAACGAATCGTGCGCCCGATAAACCCCTCCAATTCCGCGACGTTGCCGGACTCTTCATCCAACAGTCGGTCGACCACTTTCTGGTTGGCAAGCACTCTATAACCTTCAGCCTGGTAGGCTCGCGCCTCTCGTAAGATTTCCCGGAAAATCTCGTAGCAAACCGTTTCCGGGGTCTTCAACTTGCCGCGCCCCTGGCAACTGCTGCACGGCTCGCACAGCACTTGCTCAAGGCTTTCACGGGTGCGCTTGCGGGTCATCTGCACCAGGCCCAGTTCGGTGATGCCGATGATATTGGTCTTGGCGTGATCACGCTCCAGCTGCTTCTCCAGGGTGCGCAGCACCTGGCGCTGGTGCTCTTCATCTTCCATGTCGATGAAGTCGATGATGATGATGCCGCCCAGGTTGCGCAGGCGCAGCTGGCGGGCAATCGCGGTGGCGGCTTCGAGGTTGGTCTTGAAGATGGTTTCTTCGAGGTTGCGATGCCCGACGAACGCGCCGGTGTTGACGTCGATAGTGGTCATGGCTTCTGCCGGGTCGACCACCAGGTAACCACCGGACTTGAGTGGCACCTTGCGCTCCAGGGCTTTCTGGATTTCATCTTCGACGCCATACAGGTCGAAGATCGGCCGCTCACCAGGGTAGTGTTCCAGGCGATCAGCAATTTCCGGCATCAGCTCGGCAACAAATTGCGTGGTGCGCTGGAAGGTTTCCCGCGAGTCGATGCGAATTTTCTCAATCTTCGGGCTGACGAGGTCACGCAGCGTACGCAGGGCCAGGCCGAGGTCTTCATAGATCACACTCGGCGCGCCGATGGTCTTGATCTGGGCGCCGATCTGGTCCCACAGGCGTCGCAGGTAGCGAATGTCCATGAGGATTTCATCGCCGCCGGCACCTTCGGCTGCCGTGCGCAGGATAAAACCGCCGGCTTCCTTGATGCCTTCGGCGGCCACGCAGTCGCTGACCACCTTCTTCAGGCGCTCACGCTCGCCTTCGTCTTCGATCTTCAGGGAAATGCCGACATGGGCGGTACGCGGCATGTACACCAGGTAACGCGATGGAATCGACAGCTGCGTGGTCAGGCGTGCGCCTTTGGAGCCGATGGGGTCCTTGGTGACTTGCACCACCAGGCTCTGCCCTTCATGCACCAACGCGCTGATGCTTTCCACCGCAGGGCCTTCGCGCAGGGAAATTTCCGAGGCATGGATAAACGCAGCGCGATCCAGGCCGATATCGACGAATGCCGCCTGCATCCCCGGCAGTACGCGTACCACCTTGCCCTTGTAGATATTGCCGACGATCCCGCGCTTCTGGGTGCGCTCGACGTGCACTTCTTGCAGAACACCGTTCTCTACCACCGCCACGCGCGATTCCATCGGCGTGATATTGATCAGAATCTCTTCACTCATGGCTGGGTCTCGTTCAGGCGTTTTCACAATAGTGACCGATCGCTTATGGCTGGGCGCTGGAGTCGGGCGTTCAGCGCGCGGTAAGGTTTTGCCAACAGGGTATGCCGAATTGGTCGAGCAGTTGCGCGGTTTCGCACACCGGCAGGCCTACCACGGCGGAATAGCTGCCATTGAGCCCGGCGACAAACACCGATCCAAGCCCTTGAATAGCATAGCCGCCCGCCTTGTCCTGGGGTTCGCCACTGTGCCAGTAGGTTGTAGCTTCCTCGACAGTAATAGCGCGAAAACGTACACGACTGCTTACACAAACGGTTTCACAACGCGCGCCGTCGGTGAGCGCAATGGCGGTGAGGACTTCATGTTCGCGCCCCGCCAGGGCCATCAACATCGCCAGGGCGTCCGCCTGATCCACCGGTTTGCCGAGGATATTGCCGTCCACGATCACCGCCGTGTCGGCGCCCAGCACGCAGGCGCCGGTGGTAGTTTCGAGCGCAGCCAAACCCGCCGCTGCCTTGCCGCTCGCAAGGCGCTCGACGTAGGAAACGGCGGATTCATTTATAAGAGGGGTTTCATCAATGGCGGCGCTGACAGGGGTGAAAGGCACCCCGATCTGGCTCAGCAGTTCACGCCGCCTCGGAGAGCCCGAGGCCAGATATAGCGAATTCATGCAGACTCTCCCTGTAGGGCTCGATAACCAGGCAGAGCCTCGCAATCCATTCAATTGATTTTATAGCGACGACGTAACCCACGCAGGCCAAAACTGATCCATGGCCACAGCAGGGCACTCACCAACGCCGGCAACACCAGCGCCAGGGTTGGCTGGCGATTGCCGGTCAAGGCACTGAGCCACAGTTGAACAAGCTGCGCCAGGCCAAAGATCACCAGGATCACCAGGCACTGCTGCCACATCGGGAACATACGCAAACGTTGCTGCAACGACAGCACCAGGAACGTGATCAGCGTGAGAATCAACGCGTTCTGGCCCAGCAAGGTGCCATACAGCACATCTTCCGCCAAGCCCAGAAACAGCGCGGTGACCATGCCGATCTTATGCGGCAGGTTCAACGCCCAGAAGGCCAGCAGCAATGCCAGCCACAACGGGCGCAGGATTTCCATGAATTGCGGCAAGGGTGAAACGCTGAGCAGCAAGCCGACCGCGAAGGTCAGCCAGACGATCCAGCCATTGCGCGAATGAGTACCGGCCATTATTCCTCCCTCTGCCGCGTGGTTGCCGGAGCCGTTGCCGCTGGGCGGGCAACCGGGGCAGCAGCAGGCGGTTTAGTCGCCGGTGTTGCTGTGGCAGGCGTTGAAGCCGGTGGCTTGGTGGCCGCTGGTTTGACCGGATGCGCAGCCGGCTTGACTGGCGTCGCAACAGGCGCGGGAACGGGCGCAGGTGTGGCTGGTGTGGCAGCGGCAGGCTTGGGCACGGTTGCCGGGACAATCGGCGCGGCGCCGTTCTGCTTGTCTTCTGCTTCCTGGGCCTGGGCGGCCTCATTGGCGCGCTCTTCCGGCGTGCGATTGTCGCTGAACACCAGCAGCAGGTAGCGGCTGCGGTTCAGGGCGGCCGTCGGCACGGCGCGAACGATGGCAAACGGCTGGCCGGAATCGTGGATCACTTCCTTGACCGTCGCGACCGGATAACCCGCCGGGAACCGCTGACCCAGGCCGGAGCTGACCAGCAGGTCGCCCTCCTTGATATCCGCGGTATCGGCCACATGGCGCAATTCCAGGCGCTCAGGGTTGCCGGTACCACTGGCAATCGCACGCAAGCCGTTACGGTTGACCTGCACCGGAATGCTGTGGGTCGTGTCCGTCAGCAACAATACCCGCGACGTGTAGGGCATCAACTCGACCACCTGGCCCATAAGGCCGCGGGCGTCGAGCACCGGCTGGCCAAGGACCACACCGTCGCGCTCACCCTTGTTGATGATGATGCGATGGGTGAAGGGGTTGGGGTCCATGCCGATCAACTCGGCGACTTCGACCTTCTCGTTGACCAGCGCAGAAGAGTTGAGCAACTCGCGCAGCCGAACGTTCTGCTCGGTGAGGGCCGCGAGCTTTTGCATGCGCCCCTGCAACAGCAGGTTTTCAGTCTTGAGTTTTTCGTTCTCGGCGACCAGTTCGGTGCGGCTGCCAAATTGGCTGGCCACGCCCTGGTAGAGACGTTGCGGCAGGTCGGTGATCCAGTAGGTCTGCATCAACACCAGCGACATCTGGCTGCGCACGGGCTTGAGCAGTGCAAAGCGGGCATCGACCACCATCAGCGCGACCGAAAGCACGACCAGCACCAGCAGGCGCACGCCCAATGAGGGGCCTTTGGCAAAAAGCGGTTTAATAAGCCGCTCCTCCCAGGCAAATGTTTTCTTTATTCATACGGCTTCTAACCGGCCTGGATGCAGATTGAAGAAGATAAACGCCAACAGGCAGCACTGCAAAGTGCTGCCTGTTGGCCAAGCCTGTACCGCTCAACCCAGCTTATTCGCTGGAGAGCAGGTCCATGGTGTGTTTATCCATCATTTCCAGTGCACGACCACCGCCACGGGCTACGCAGGTCAGCGGGTCTTCGGCGACGATCACCGGCAGGCCAGTCTCTTGGGCCAGCAGCTTGTCGAGGTCGCGCAGCAAGGCGCCACCACCGGTCAGCACCAGGCCACGCTCGGCGATGTCGGACGCCAGTTCCGGCGGCGATTGCTCCAGGGCGCTCTTCACAGCCTGAACGATAGTAGCCAGGGACTCTTGCAGAGCTTCCAGCACTTCATTGGAGTTCAGGGTGAAGGCACGTGGAACGCCTTCGGCCAGGTTGCGACCGCGAACATCGACTTCGCGCACTTCGCCGCCTGGGTAAGCGGTACCGATTTCCTGCTTGATGCGCTCTGCGGTGGATTCACCGATCAGGCTGCCGTAGTTGCGACGCACATAAGTGATGATCGCTTCGTCGAAACGGTCGCCGCCCACGCGTACGGATTCGGCATACACCACACCGTTCAGGGAGATCAGGGCGATTTCAGTGGTACCACCACCGATATCCACCACCATCGAACCGCGCGCTTCTTCAACTGGCAGACCGGCACCGATCGCAGCAGCCATTGGCTCTTCGATCAGGAACACTTCACGGGCACCGGCGCCAAGGGCCGATTCACGGATGGCACGACGCTCCACCTGGGTGGATTTGCATGGAACGCAGATCAGCACACGAGGGCTGGGCTGCAGGAAACTGTTTTCGTGAACCTTGTTGATGAAGTACTGCAGCATCTTCTCGCAGACGCTGAAGTCGGCGATCACGCCGTCTTTCATCGGACGAATGGCAGCAATATTGCCTGGTGTACGGCCGAGCATGCGCTTGGCCTCGGTGCCGACGGCAACGACACTTTTCTGATTACCATGGGTCCGAATGGCCACAACCGATGGCTCATTCAGAACGATACCGCGCTCGCGCACGTAAATAAGGGTGTTGGCAGTGCCCAGGTCAATGGAAAGATCGCTGGAAAACATGCCACGCAGTTTCTTGAACATGGGGAAAGGACCCTAGGCAACGCGTGGGTAAAAAAGTGCGGCAAACTCTAACAACGACAGGGATTTTGGGCAAGGCGCCAATGTGCTAAATTGGCCGACTTTCTACGCACCAACCCCCACAATCGCGGCCATATGACCGTAGAAATGCGGTAGTGTTCCGACAATCTAACACACGGACGCCCTCCGTTCTGTTTTCCACTGGAGAATCCCATGGCGCTTGACCGCTCCGACGTGGAAAAAATCGCTCACCTCGCCCACCTGGGCCTGGCTGAAGCCGATCTTCCACCGATTACCGCAGCCCTGAACAGCATTCTCGGGCTGGTTGACCAAATGCAGGCCGTGAATACCGACGGCATCGAGCCCCTGGCGCACCCGCTGGAAGCCAGCCAGCGCCTGCGCGCAGACGTCGTAACAGAAAGTAATAATCGCGAGGCCTACCAGTCCATCGCGCCAGCGGTCGAAAACGGCCTGTACCTGGTTCCGAAAGTCATCGACTAAAGGGAAAGAGCCTTTCATGCATCACATGACTCTGGCCGAGATCGCCCGCGGTCTCGCCGACAAAAAGTTTTCTTCCGAAGAGCTGACCAAGACCCTGCTGGCGCGTATCGCCGAGCACGATCCCAAGGTCAACAGCTTCATCAGCCTCACCGAAGAACTGGCCCTGAGCCAGGCCAAGGCCGCCGACGTACGTCGCGCCAACGGTGAAAAAGGCGCGTTGCTGGGTGCTCCCATTGCCCACAAGGATTTGTTCTGCACCCAGGGCATTCGCACCAGCTGCGGCTCGAAGATGCTCGACAACTTCAAGGCGCCCTACGACGCCACCGTGGTGTCCAAGCTGGCTGCCGCCGGGGCCGTGACCCTGGGCAAGACCAACATGGACGAATTCGCCATGGGTTCGGCCAACGAATCGAGCTACTACGGCGCGGTGAAAAACCCATGGAACCTGGAGCACGTACCGGGCGGTTCGTCCGGTGGTTCGGCTGCAGCCGTGGCGGCGCGCTTCCTGCCGGCGGCCACCGCCACCGACACTGGCGGCTCGATCCGCCAGCCAGCGGCGTTCACCAACCTCACCGGCCTGAAGCCGACCTACGGTCGCGTTTCCCGTTGGGGCATGATCGCCTACGCGTCCAGCCTCGATCAGGGCGGCCCGTTGGCACGCACTGCGGAAGACTGCGCGATTCTGTTACAAGGCATGGCCGGGTTCGACAAACAGGACTCCACCAGCATCGATGAGCCGGTGCCGGACTACAGCGCCAGCCTCAACACCTCGATCAAGGGCCTGCGCATCGGCGTGCCGAAGGAATACTTCAGCGCCGGTCTCGACCCACGCATCGCCGAACTGGTGCACAACAGCGTCAAGGAGCTGGAAAAGCTCGGCGCCGTGATCAAGGAAATCAGCCTGCCGAACAATCAGCACGCGATTCCGGCCTACTACGTGATCGCGCCGGCAGAGGCCTCCTCCAACCTGTCGCGTTTCGACGGCGTGCGTTTCGGCTACCGCTGCGAAAACCCGAAAGACCTCACCGACCTGTACAAGCGCTCCCGTGGCGAAGGCTTCGGTGCCGAAGTACAACGCCGCATCATGGTCGGTGCCTACGCCCTGTCGGCCGGCTACTACGACGCGTACTACCTCAAGGCGCAAAAAATCCGTCGCCTGGTGAAGAACGACTTCATGGCGGCCTTTGAAGAAGTCGACGTGATCCTCGGCCCAACCACGCCAAACCCGGCCTGGAAGCTTGGCGCCAAGAATGGCGACCCGGTGGCTGCGTACCTCGAAGACCTGTACACCATCACCGCCAACCTCGCGGGCCTGCCGGGCTTGTCCATGCCTGCCGGTTTCGTCGATGGCCTGCCGGTGGGCGTGCAATTGCTCGCCCCGTATTTCCAGGAAGGCCGCCTGCTCAATGTGGCGCACCAGTACCAGTTGCACACCGACTGGCACACCCGCACCCCTACCGGCTTCTGAGGAGAACACTATGCAATGGGAAGTCGTGATCGGGCTGGAGATTCATACCCAGCTCGCCACCCAATCGAAGATTTTCTCCGGTAGCGCCACCACGTTCGGCTCCGAGCCCAACACCCAGGCCAGCCTGGTCGACCTGGGCATGCCCGGCGTCTTGCCGGTGCTGAACCAGGAAGCGGTGCGCATGGCGGTGATGTTCGGCCTGGCGATTGACGCCGAGATCGGCCAGCACAACGTGTTCGCGCGCAAGAACTACTTCTACCCGGACCTGCCCAAGGGCTACCAGATCAGCCAGATGGAACTGCCGATCGTCGGCAAGGGCCACCTGGACATCCCCCTGGAAGACGGCACCATCAAGCGCGTCGGCGTGACCCGCGCGCACCTGGAAGAAGATGCCGGCAAGAGCCTGCATGAAGAATTCCCGGGCGCCACCGGTATCGACCTCAACCGTGCCGGCACGCCGCTGCTGGAAATCGTTTCCGAGCCGGACATGCGCAGCGCCAAGGAAGCCGTGGCCTACGTCAAGACCATCCACGCGCTGGTGCGCTACCTGGGCATCTGCGACGGCAACATGGCCGAAGGTTCGCTGCGTTGCGACTGCAACGTGTCGATCCGTCCAAAGGGCCAGGCCGAGTACGGCACCCGCTGCGAGATCAAGAACGTCAACTCGTTCCGCTTCATCGAGAAGGCGATCAACAGCGAAGTGCGTCGCCAGATCGAACTGATCGAAGACGGCGGCAAGGTCATCCAGCAGACCCGCCTGTACGACCCGAACAAAGACGAAACCCGCGCCATGCGCAGCAAGGAGGAAGCCAACGACTACCGTTACTTCCCCGACCCGGACCTGTTGCCGGTGGTTATCGAGGACTCGTTCCTCAATGACGTGCGCGCCACCCTGCCGGAATTGCCGCAGCAGAAACGCGAGCGCTTCCAGGAGCAGTTCGGCCTGTCGGTCTACGATGCCAGCGTCCTGGCCTCCAGCCGCGAACAAGCCAACTACTTCGAAAAAGTCGTGAGCATTGCCGGTGACGCCAAGCTGGCGGCCAACTGGGTGATGGTTGAGCTGGGCAGCCTGTTGAATAAACAGGGCCTGGAAATCGACGAAGCCCCGGTCACGGCCGAGCAACTGGGCGGCATGCTGCTGCGTATCAAGGACAACACCATCTCCGGCAAGATCGCCAAGACCGTGTTCGAAGCCATGGCCGCAGGCGAAGGCAACGCTGACGAGATCATCGACAAGCGCGGCCTCAAGCAAGTCACCGACAGCGGCGCGATCTCGGCCGTGCTGGATGAAATGCTCGCGGCCAACGCCGAGCAGGTCGAGCAATACCGCGCGGCCGACGAAGCCAAGCGCGGCAAGATGTTCGGCTTCTTTGTGGGCCAGGCGATGAAAGCCTCCAAAGGCAAGGCCAACCCGCAACAGGTGAACGAATTGCTGAAAAGCAAGCTCGAAGGCTGAGCACATGTAGGACCCGGCTTCTGTGGGAGCCGGGCTTGCCCGCGATAGCGGTGTGTCAGCCACCACCGCCATCGCAGGCAAGCCAGCTCCCACATTAGCCAGTTCCCACATTTGATACGGGGATACCTTGCATGAAGCGTCTACTCGGCCTCCTGGCTCTTTTTTCCCTGTTGACCGGCTGCGCCAGCGGCCTCGTCAACCCCAACGGCTACGACGAAACCGGCACCGCTTCCTATTACGGCGCCAAGCACCACGGCAAAAAAACCGCCAGCGGTGAACCCTTCAACCAGAACGCCCTGACCGCCGCCCACCGGCAATTGCCGTTCGGCACCCAGGTCAAGGTGACCAACCTCGCCAACGACAAATCCGTAGTGGTGCGCATCAATGATCGCGGCCCGCATACCCGTGGGCGCTTGATCGACCTTTCCCGCAAGGCTGCCGAGCAGCTCGGCATGCTCAGCAGCGGCACCGCGCGGGTGCGCGTGCAAGCGCTGAGCAACTGACACGGAGCCCTGGCCATTTTCGGATTAACTGCCCTCTCGCCCTGGAGCCTGCTGGAACTGGTCAGCGGCTTGCTGTTGCTGATCACCGGCGCGGAAATCCTGGTGCGTGCCGCCGTGCGCCTGGCCGCCAGCCTCAAGGTGCGGCCGTTGATCATCGGCTTGACCATCGTCGCCTTCGGCAGCAGCGCACCGCAGATGACCGTCAGCCTGCAAGCCACCCTGGCCGGCAACACCGATATCGCCGTGGGCAGCGTGATCGGCAGCAGCATCTTCAACGTCCTGGTGACCCTGGGCCTGTCGGCGCTGATCATTCCGCTGCGGGTCTCGCGCCAGCTGGTGCGCCTGGATATCCCGGTGATGATCATCGCGGGCTTGCTGGTGTTTACCCTGGCCGCCAATGAAGCGCTCACGCCCGCCGACGGCTTGCTGCTGCTGGTGGCCCTGCTCGCTTACCTCGGCGTGTTGCACTACCAGACCCGCCACTCCCGCCGCCCGCGCACCCTGGACACGGTGGCCAAGGCACCCTGGCTGAGCAGTGTGCTGCTGTTACTCGGCGGGTTCCTGGTGCTGGTGCTGGCCGGGCACTTGCTGCTGGGCGCGGCGGTGGATGTGGCCGGCGATCTGGGGCTGTCGGAGCGCGTGATCGGCCTGACGCTGATCGGCGTCGGCACTTCCCTGCCGTGCCTGGCCACCTCGCTGATCGCCGCCCTGCGCGGCGAACGGGACATCGCCGTGGGCAACGTGATCGGCAGCAACCTGTTCAACCTGCTCGGCGTGCTGGGATTTACCGCGCTGGTGGCGCCGACGCCGCTGTCGGTCTCGCCCAACGCCCTGGACTTCGACCTGCCGGTGATGCTCGCCGCCTTGGTGTTGTGCCTGCCGGTGTTCTACACCGGCTACCGCGTGACCCGCGCCGAAGGTCTGGTGCTGCTGGGACTTTATCTGGCGTACGGGCTGCATGTGATGTCGTTCACCACCGGCATGCCCCTGGCCACCAAGCTTGAACACCTGATGCTCTATTACGTCCTGCCAGTGCTGGTGGCTTTTCTGTTGTTCAGCACGCTGCGAGCCTGGCGCCGCCAACAGAAGAGGGAATCGCAATGACCGATCAGAAGAAGTCCGGGGTTGAGATGCGTCGCCAGGTCATGGGCGATGTGTTCGTTGACCGCGCCCTGGGCAATGCCACCGCGTTCACCCAGCCGTTGCAGGATTTCGTCAATGAACACGCGTGGGGCGGCGTATGGAATCGCGAAGGCCTGCCGCTGAAGACCCGCAGCCTGATCACCCTCGCCGCCCTCACTGCACTCAAGTGCCCGCAGGAACTCAAGGGCCACGTGCGCGGCGCGTTGAACAATGGCTGTACCGTGGAGGAAATTCGCGAGGCGCTGCTGCATTGTGCGGTGTATGCCGGTGTGCCGGCGGCGATTGATGCGTTTCGCGCGGCGCAGGAAGTGATTGAGGCGTATCAGGCGGATCAGCAGTGACTGTCAGATAGCTATCGCAGGCAAGCCAGCTCCCACACTTGAATTGTGAACACTTTCAAAATGTGGGAGCTGGCTTGCCTGCGATTGGCCCTCACAGACACCACAAAACTCAGATCCACCCACCTGCCTGCAACACAAAAATCCCGATATTGGTGGTCACCGCCGCCATCAGCGTCGTGATCACAATAATCGCCGCCGCCAGCTCATGATTGCCCTCGGCCGCCCTGGCCATCACAAAACTCGCCGCCGCCGTCGGTGCGCCGAAGTACAGGAACAGAATCCCCAACTCCGGCCCGCGGAACCCCAGCAGCCAGGCGCCCAGCGTGGCCACCAGGGGCAACCCGATCATCTTCACCAGGCTCGCACTCAAGGCCATGCCGCCGCTTTTGCGCAATGCCGCCAGCGACAAGGTGCCACCAATGCAGATCAGCGCCAGCGGCAAGGTCATGTCCGCCAGGTAGCGCCCCGACGACTCCAGCCAACCGGGCAAGCCGATCTGGAACACCGCGAACGGCGTGGCAGCGATCACGCTGATGATCAACGGGTTGGCCACCACGCTTTTGCAGATGCTCCACGGATCGGACTTGATCACCGGGCTGTACACCGCCAGCACGATGGTCGAGAGGGTGTTGTAGAACAGGATCACCAGCGCGGCGAGGATCGCGCCGAGGGAGATGCCGTAATCACCGTACATGCTCGCCGCCAGTGCCAGGCCGATCACGCCGTTGTTGCCGCGAAACGCGCCTTGGGTGTAGATGCCGCGGTCTTCACGCGGGCAACGCCAGATCGCCCAGCCCCAGGCCAACGCGAAGCTGAGCAAGGTGGCGACGGCGAAGTAGATCAGCAAGCCTGGCTTGAGCGCCGAGTGCAGGTCGGCATGCAGGATGCCCAGGAACAGCAGCGCCGGCATGGTGACGTTGAACACCAGGGACGACGCCGTGTGGATGAAGTTGTCGTTGATCCAATCGATGCGCTTGAGCAGCACACCAAGAAACAGCATGGCAAACACCGGCGCGGTGATGGACAGGGTGGTGAGGAAGATTGCCAGCATGCCGGGGAGAACCTTGGTGAGCGTCGTTAGGTGGCTAATGATAAGCCATGCTGACCTGTAGCGCCTGTCAAGACGCCTTCGCGGGCAAGCCCGCTCCCACATTTTTGATTTGTGAATGCCTTCAAATGTGGGAGCTGGCTTGCCTGCTCCCACAGAGTCCGCGTCCACTTCAGGTGATGGGCGCCGGGTTGAACAGGGTGATGTCGTTATGCAGCTTATGCCGCTCCGCCCAGGTCTGCTTCTTGCCACTGGCCACATCCAGGTAGAAGTGGAACAACTCCCACCCCAACTCCTCAATGCTCGCACGTCCGGTGGCAATCCTGCCGGCATCGATGTCGATCAAATCCGGCCAGCGCTGCGCCAACTCCGTACGCGTCGACACCTTCACCACCGGCGCCATCGCCAGCCCATACGGCGTGCCACGCCCGGTGGTGAACACATGCAGGTTCATCCCCGCCGCCAACTGCAAGGTGCCGCACACAAAGTCACTGGCCGGCGTGGCGCAAAAGATCAGGCCCTTGCCCTTGAAACGCTCGCCCGGGCCGAGCACGCCGTTGATCGCGCTGCTGCCGGACTTGACGATGGAGCCCAAGGACTTCTCGACAATGTTCGACAACCCGCCCTTCTTGTTGCCCGGCGTAGTGTTGGCACTGCGATCGGCCTCGCCCTTGGCCAGGTAACGGTCGTACCAGTCCATTTCCCTGACAAGCTCTTGGGCGACTTCCTTGCTCTCGGCGCGTGAAGTCAGCAGGTAGATCGCATCGCGGACTTCAGTCACTTCGGAAAACATCACCGTCGCCCCGGCCCGCAGCAGCAAATCCGAGGCATAACCCAGCGCCGGGTTGGCGGTGATGCCGGAAAACGCATCACTGCCGCCGCACTGCATGCCCAGGATCAGCTCCGACGCCGGCACGGTTTCGCGACGGCGCTGGTCGAGCTTCTTCAAGCGCGTCTCGGCCAGTTCCATGATCTGTTCGATCATCTCGGTGAAGCCGTGGCTGGAGTCCTGCAATCGATACAACCACGGCTCGCTCAGGTCCACCGAGCTGTCGTTGTCGTGCATCACCTGCCCGGCCTGCAATTTCTCGCAGCCCAGGCTGATCACCAGGGCTTCGCCGCCCAGGTTCGGGTTGCGTGCCAGGTTGCGCACCGTGCGGATCGGGATGTAGGCATCCGTCGCGGTAATGGCCACGCCGCAGCCGTAACTGTGGGTCAGCGCCACCACGTCATCGACATGGGGGTACTTGGGCAGCAGTTCGTCCTTGATACGCTTGACGGCATGGTCCAGCACCCCCGTGACGCACTGCACCGTGGTGGTGATGCCGAGGATATTGCGCGTGCCCACGGTGCCGTCGGCATTGCGATAACCCTCGAAGGTAAACCCCTCCAACGGCGCCTGGGTTTGCGGCACCTCGGTGGACAGCGGCAAGCTGTCCAGCGGTGGCGCAGTGGGCATGCGCAGTTGATCTTCCTGGACCCAACTGCCGCGCGGAATCGGCGCCAAGGCGTAACCGATGGTCTGGCCGTAGCGAATAATCTGACCGCCCTCGGGGATATCTTCGAGGGTCACCTTGTGGCTCTGGGGGATGAAATCCACGGTCACCAGACCGTCCGGGAACTCGGTCCCGGCCGGAACGCCCTGGTCGTTCACCACGATCACTACGTTGTCGCGCTCGTGCAAACGAATGGAGCGCGGCGAGTCGGCATGTTCAATCAACTGCATTACATCGCCCCTCAGGAGTGCGCTTCGGTAAGTTGGGTCAGCTCTGGGCCCTTGGTTGGCGGCTCTTTGAGCACCACGCGCTTGATCGGGCCAACGATGACCAGGTAGCTGAACACCGCCACCAGCGCGTTGGCGCCGACGAACACCAAGGCCCATTTGAACGAGCCGGTGGTGCTGATGATGTAGCCGATGACGATCGGCGTGGTGATCGACGCGAGGTTACCGAAGGTGTTGAACAAGCCGCCACTGAGGCCGGCGATTTGTTTCGGCGACGTGTCGGACACCACCGCCCAACCCAGTGCGCCAACGCCTTTACCGAAGAAGGCCAGGGCCATGAAGCCCACTACCATCCATTCGATATCCACGTAGTTGCAGGCCACGATGCTGCTGGAAATCAGCAGGCCACCGATGATCGGCGCCTTGCGGGCGAAGGTCAGCGAATGGCCCTTGCGCAGCAGGTAGTCGGAAATCACCCCGCCGAGCACGCCGCCGATAAAGCCGCAGATCGCCGGCAACGAGGCGATGAAACCGGCCTTGAGGATGGTCATGCCACGGTCCTGCACCAGGTACACCGGGAACCAGGTCAGGAAGAAGTAGGTGATGCCATTGATGCAGTACTGGCCCAGGTACACGCCGAGCATCATGCGGTTGGTCAGCAACTGGCGGATGTAATCCCACTTCGGACCGTCAGTTTTTTTACCTTTGCCCTTGTCCTGGTCCATGTCCACCATCGCGCCATTGGCGGCAATGTGGTTGAACTCGGCTTCGTTGATCAGCGGGTGCTGGCGCGGGCTGTGGATAACTTTCAGCCAGATCAGCGAGAAGATGATGCCGATCACGCCCATCACGATAAACACGTGCTGCCAGCCGAAGCTGTAGACGATCCAGCCCATCAGCGGTGCAAACAACACCGTGGCGAAGTATTGCGCCGAGTTGAAGATCGCCGAAGCCGTGCCGCGCTCGGCCGTAGGAAACCACGCCGCGACAATACGGGCGTTTCCGGGAAACGACGGCGCTTCGGCCAGGCCCACCATGAAGCGCAGCATAAACAGCGCAACCACAGCGGTGGAGACACCGAACTCACCGACATAGCCTTGCAGCACGGTGAACAGTGACCAGGTGAAGATGCTCAGGGCATAGACTTTTTTCGAGCCGAACCGGTCCAGCAACCAGCCGCCGGGAATTTGCCCGGCCACGTAGGCCCAACCGAATGCAGAGAAGATGTAACCGAGGGTGACCGCGTCGATGCCGAGGTCTTTTTGCAGGCTGGAGCCCGCGATGGCGATGGTGGCCCGGTCGGCGTAGTTGATCGTGGTCACCAGGAACAGCATGAGCAATATCAAATAGCGGACGTGGGTTGGCTTGGTCGCTTGCATAAAGAAGTACTCCCACTAATTATTTTTTTTGCGGGTAATTATTTGTTGTTGCCACTGAGGACCGCTCTATGTGGGAGCTGGCTTGCCTGCGATAGCATCACCGAGGTGCTTGCATCGCAGGCAAGCCAGCTCCCACACAGGAACCGGTGCCTACAGGTGTTGCGTGTTACGAACCGATGTAGCTGGTCTTCACCACGGTGTAGAACTCTTGCGCATAGCGACCTTGCTCACGCGAACCGTAGGATGAGCCCTTACGGCCACCGAATGGAACGTGATAATCCACACCGGCGGTCGGCAGATTGACCATCACCATCCCGGCCTGGGAGTGGCGCTTGAAGTGGTTGGCGTATTTCAGCGACGTAGTGGCAATGCCCGCCGACAAACCGAACTCGGTGTCGTTGGCCATGGCCAGTGCCGCTTCGTAGTCCGCCACGCGCACCACGTTGGCCACCGGCCCGAAGATCTCCTCGCGGCTGATACGCATGGCGGCTTCGCTGTCGGCAAACAGCGTCGGCGCCAGGAAGTAACCTTCGGTGTCGCAGGTCACCAGGCCACCACCGCTCACCAGCCGCGCGCCTTCGCTTTGGCCGATGTCGATGTACTTCAAGTCCTGATCCAACTGGGCCTGGGAAACCACCGGCCCGATGTCGGTGCCGCTGTGCAACGCATGGCCGACCTTGATCGATTTCATGCGCTCAGCCATCGCCGCGACGAACTGGTCGTGAATCCCGGCGGTGACGATCAGGCGACTGGAGGCGGTGCAACGCTGGCCGGTGGAGTAGAACGCGCTCTGTACCGACAGCTCGACGGCCTGCTTGAGGTCGGCGTCGTCGAGGATGATCTGCGGGTTCTTGCCGCCCATTTCCAACTGCACTTTGGCCTGGCGCGACACACAGCTGACGGCGATCTGACGACCGACGCCAACGGAGCCGGTGAAGCTGATGCCATCGACTTTCGGGCTGTTGACCAGCACATCGCCGACCACACGACCGCTGCCCATCACCAGGTTGAACACGCCAGCCGGGAAGCCGGCGCGAGAGATGATTTCCGCCAGCGCCCAGGCGCAGCCCGGCACGAGTTCGGCCGGTTTGATCACCACACAGTTGCCGTAGGCCAGGGCCGGGGCGATTTTCCACGCGGGGATCGCAATCGGGAAGTTCCACGGGGTGATCAGGCCGACCACGCCGAGGGCTTCGCGGGTCACTTCCACATTGACGCCCGGGCGCACCGACGGCACGTAGTCGCCGGACAAGCGCAGGCATTCACCGGCAAAGAACTTGAAGATATTGCCGGCGCGGGTCACTTCGCCGATGGCTTCGGGCAGGGTCTTGCCCTCTTCCCGGGCCAGCAAGGTGCCGAGCTCTTCGCGGCGGGCGAGGATTTCGCTGCCGACTTTATCCAGGGCATCGTGGCGCGCCTGAATCCCGGAGGTGGACCAGGCCGGGAACGCGGCGCGTGCCGCCTCGATGGCGGCGTTGACTTGGCCGACATCGGCCTTGGCGTATTCGCCAATCACATCGGACAAGTCCGACGGATTGAGGTTGACGCAATAGTCGGCACCGGCCACCCATTGGCCGTTGATGTAGTTTTCAAAACGCTGGGCTTGGGACACGAATCTTCTCCTGACGCAAAAGGCCGCTGATCTCTCAGCGGCCTTGTAGATAAGTTATTGCGCGCCTTGCTTGTCGATCAGCGCGGCCAGGGCTTCGTATTCTTCCGGCAGCAGGTCGGTCAGCGGAGTGCGCACCGGGCCTGCGTCGTAGCCGACGATTTTGGCACCCGCCTTGACGATGCTCACGGCATAGCCGGCCTTGCGGTTGCGGATGTCCAGGTACGGCAGGAAGAAGTCGTCGATGATCTTGTCGACGGTGGCGTGATCTTCGCGGGCAATGGCGTGGTAGAAATCCATCGCGGTTTTCGGGATGAAGTTGAACACCGCCGAGGAGTACACCGGCACGCCCAGGGCCTTGTAGGCAGCGGCGTAAACCTCTGCAGTCGGCAGGCCGCCGAGGTAGCTGAAACGGTCACCGAGGCGACGGCGGATCGAGACCATCAGCTCGATATCGCCCAAGCCATCCTTGTAGCCGATCAGGTTCGGGCAGCGCTCGGCCAGGCGTTCCAGCAGTGGCGCGGTGAGGCGGCAGACGTTGCGGTTGTACACCACCACACCGATCTTCACCGACTTGCACACCGCTTCAACGTGGGCGGCAACCCCGTCCTGGCTGGCTTCGGTGAGGTAGTGCGGCAGCAGCAACAGGCCTTTGGCACCCAGGCGCTCGGCTTCTTGGGCGTACTCGATGGCCTGGCGGGTCGAACCGCCCACACCGGCGAGGATGGGCACGCTGGTGGCGCAGGTATCAACAGCGGTCTTCACCACTTGGGAATATTCGCTGGCGGCAAGGGAGAAAAACTCACCGGTACCGCCGGCGGCGAACAAGGCGCTGGCGCCGTAAGGAGCCAGCCATTCCAGGCGCTTGATGTAGCCCGCCTGGTGGAAGTCACCCTGCGCATTGAAATCGGTCACGGGGAAAGACAGCAAACCGTGGGAGAGGATGGACTTCAGTTCTTGTGGATTCATTATTCGAACACCCTGGGCGAAGACTTTCTGTCGAAAGGTTGTTGTTGGTTTTGGTGATGTCGTACGTCATCGTACAACTATAAAAAGATTCGTCAACTGCAATTCGTCGAGGTGCGTCCAGGGTTCGCTGTATGACCTGGCTTCTTGACGTAGGAAATTATTCCTCTATGCTGTCAATAACTGTATAAACATACAGTTATTAAGGAAGATTCCTACGACATAGCAAGGAGCTAACATGCCAGGTCTTGAACTCGCAGCACCCGCAAAAAACCAACCGATCCTGCGCTTCGAAGGCGGCGAGCACACCGCCATCGGCGACGACACCCTGTTGCGTTTCGCCAACGACGCCCCCGCAATCCCCGCCCGCCAAGTCGAGCTGCACCTGCCCAACGGCCTGGCGCTGACCTACGGCCAGGTGATTGCCCTGGGCGGCGATTTCTACGGCGTTCCCGGCCAACCCATCAGCGATGGCGCGTCGCCTGCCGACCGTGTGCAACGTTTTACTGCCGCGTTCAATTCGCTGGCGGTTCTGCCGGCGTCGCGGGAAGAAGCGCGCAAGATCCTCGCGGTGATGCAAAAGGAGATCAACGCGGTCAACCAGGCGATCAGGGACGGCAAGCAGGCCCACGAAGCCTACGACGCGCTGGGTGATACGTTGTCCGAGGAGTGGAACCGCATCACCGGTGGCGGCAGTGCGGTTTCGGCGCTGGTGCCATTGGGGCGCTACTTGAAACTGGCGGCGGACAATGCCGACCACTTTGGTGAATGGGCACTGTCGGCGTACCTGGCCGGGCATACGGCGGCCCTGCAACAGGCCGTGGTGGCGCATCAAACCGGTACCGACCAAGCGCTGGAACTGGCGTATGCCATGAATAGCTTTGCTGATCACTTTTTGACCGACCTGTTTTCCGCCGGACACTTGCGGGTGCCACGCAAACAGTTGGCAGCGGTGGTGACGCCGGGGGAACTGGGCTCGCTGATCAGCCGCTTCATGCACGATGAGGACAGCAAGTTCGGGCTCAAGGTGCGCAACGCCCTGGGGGATCAATGGCATGCCTATGGGGATAAACGCTACTTCGATGCCATCGATGCGGACAATCGGGTGCAGGTCAAGCGTGCGGTACAGGCTTCGGCGGATGAAATCTTCGAAACCTTTATCAGCGGCGTGGCGCCCTCCCCGGCCAACTTCAAGGCGCCGTTGCATGTCCCGGACTTGAACGCCGCGCAAAACCCGGCGAACAACTTCTCACCGTTGTTCAAGATGGAAGGCGACAAGGTGCTGCGGCGCAAGGACGTGAATGACTTGAACGACAAGCGCTGGACGGATGATTGGTGGGGGTGGAGTACGTATCTGCTGCTCAAGGACTACAAGCCGAATCAGCCAGCTGCTTAAACGCAGATCAAATGTGGGAGCTGGCTTGCCTGCGATGGCGGCGGGTCAGCTCAATAGTTGCTGGCTGATGC
>NZ_ANNV01000165.1 GCF_000346755.1 Pseudomonas sp. CBZ-4
TGATGTACCGAGGTGTCTGCATCGCAGGCAAGCCAGCTCCCACAAAAAGCCAGCCTTCACATTTTAATCGGCAGTTAGATCGCCGCCAGGGTTGCTTTCACCGCCTGTGCCGGATCAGTGGCCTTGGCGACGACCTGCTGTTCTTGCTGCTGCTTCACGCGCTCCGCCACTTGCTTGCTGATCGCGTCCTGCTTTTCCTGGGACATGCCCTGCACATCCGCCTCGGTCAGGCCTTGTTCCTTGAGCAATTGCTCACGGATGCGTTCGGCGGGGGATTTGCTCATGTAGTCGGTGAATTCCGCGCGGGCCGAAGATGTGGCGTTGACCGCTGGCACATCCGTGCTGCTGGTTTGCAACTGCACGCGGGTCTTGGCGAAGGCTTCGTCGATGCGGTCGGCGGCCTTGTCCAGTTCCTTCTGCGCGGCCGGCACGGTCACGCTTTGCTGCGCCGCTTGCAGGGCACCGCTGTACAGCGCGCTGGCGGCGGCGTTGGCCGGGTCCATGTCGGAGCGCTTGAGCTGCTGCACGGTGGTCACGGCTTGGGTGTTGTTGTTAACCAGCATGATCGGTCACCTGGGGAAATGTCTGTGTGCCACAGGTGGAGCAAATAGCGTGCCGGGTGTGAAACCCCCGATTTCATTGGGGATGGCGCGGTGGTTGCGGCAACGGTTGGCCTGTCGGCGGCCAACCGTTGCCGTGGGGGCCTCAGTAGGTGATCGGGATTGCAAACGTCTGGAACGCATCATCCTGCGGCTGGTAACCCAACACCCGCGTGGTTTCGCTCAAGTCCAGGCGCTTGAAGCGGTTGTTGGAGATGCCATGGGCGATCAGGTGCTTCACGCCTTCGGCTTCCACCGAGCGTTGCAGCAGCTGCACCGCATCGCGCGGGCTGAGCCAGGCGCTGAGGTCGCGGGCGTTGTTGAGGTCGTGGGTTTCGACGAACTCGAAGGCGCCGATGCGCAGGGCAATCGTCGATAGCGGGGTTTTCGCCGCGTAGTAGGCGCACAGCGCCTCGCCGTAGCATTTGCTCACGCCATATAAATTGGCCGGCATCACCGGCATGCCGGGGGTGATCTGGCGGTCCACCGGGTAACCTTCGATGGTCTGCGCGCTGCTGGCGAAGACCAGGCGTTGTACGCCAGCGGCCACGGCGGCTTCGAACAGGTAGGTGGTGGCGAGGATATTGTTCGGCAGCAATTCGTCGAACGAGGCGCTGGCGTGGGGGATGCCCGACAGGTGCACGATCACGTCGATACCGTCGAGCAGCGCCGCCAGGCCTGTTTTGTCGCTGAGGTCGGCGTGCACGAAACGGTGTTCGCCGAGGGCGAAATCCGGTGCGATGCGATCGGTGAGGGTGAAGCGGTAGCGGTCTTTCGAGGCGTCGAAAAACGTCTTGCCGATTCTGCCGCAAGCGCCGGTGAGCAGTACGTTGAGTCCTTTCACGGTGTTGTCCTTGTTTTAGTTATGGCCGTCGAGGGCGAAGGCCTGGAAACCGGGGCGCTGGCTGAGGCGCTGGTAATACGCCTCGACAGCGGGGTAGGGCGGGTGGTCCAGCGGGGCATTGCGCCAGCGGTGTACCGAGAGGCCGACGAGGATGTCGGCCAGGGTAAATTCATTGCCGGCGACAAAGGCGCCGGTCTTGATCAACTGTTGTTCGAGCAGGCCCATCTTGCTGTTCCAGGCTTGCACGCCGGCCTGGATGCGCTGCGGGTCCTGGTAGTCGGGGTTCTGCCGCACCAATGCATGAAAGGCATAACCCCAGGACGGATTGAGTTCGGTGGCTTGCCAGTCCATCCATTGCTCGACGCGGGCCCGTGGCGCGGGTTCGGCGGGCAGCAGGTCATGGCGTTCATAGAGGCCGACGAGGTAACGGCAGATGGTGTTGGATTCCCACAGCACGCCGTGATCGTCGATCAGCACCGGCACCTGGGCGTTGGGGTTCAGGGCGAGGAATTCGGGGGATTGGGTGGGGGTGTAGCCGATGCCCCAGTCTTCACGGTGGTAGTCGATGCCGAGTTCCTGGCAGGTCCACAACACTTTGCGCACGTTGATGGAGGACGTGCGGCCCAAGATTTTCAGAGAGTGTCCCATGGTGCTTTCCTTGCGGTGGAGAGCAGCCAATCTAGCAGGGGTAGGAGCCGACCGCGATATTTCCAAGTGGGCACGGAAAAAAACATGTGGGAGCTGGCTTGCCTGCGATAGCGGTCTATCAGTCAATGTTGCAGTGACTGGACTGACGCTATCGCAGGCAAGCCAGCTCCCACATTTTGATTGTGCTCGGCTTAAGAGGGTCAGGTGCTTTCTCGGACCTGGAGTTCAAAGCCCATATCCACCACCGGCTTGGCCACCTTATTACCCGCCATGATCGTCAACAGATGCTCCGCCGAGCGCCGCCCGATCGCCTCACGTGGCGTGCTGATGCTGCTCAGGCGCGGCACCATGAACGACGAGGCGGGCAGGTCGTTGAACCCCAGCACCGCCACGCGCTCCGGCACGTTGATACCGTGGCGCAGGGCTTCGAGCAAGGCGCCCTGGGCCAGGTCGTCGTTGCCGAAGAAGATCGCGTCCACGTCGGGATGGGCCGCCAGCATCTGCAGGAACAGTTCGCCGCCCAGGCCCACAGAAGAGGGGCGCGGCGTCAGCAATTCCAGCGCCGGGTCGTACATGCCCGCGTGTTGCAGCGCACGGCGGAAACCTTCGCCGCGTAGCAAGGTGCGTTGGTCCAGTTGCGCACCTATATAAGCCAGGCGCTTGCGCCCACGGGACAGCAGGTGCGCCGCCGCCGTTTCACCCGCCGCCAGCTGCGAGAACCCCACGCAGTTCACGCCGGCATTCGGGTCCAGGTCCATCATGTACACACACGGCACATTACTGGCCTCGACCATTCGTCGGGCGCTCTCGGTCCGATCAAACCCCGTCAGCAACAAACCCCGTGGCTGGTAGGCCATGTAGTTGCGCAGCAGGTTTTCTTCTTCATCACGGGAATAGTGGGAGTTGCCGATCAGCACTTCAAAGCCCTTGGGCCGCAGCACTTGGTGGATGGCTTCGAGGGTTTCGATAAACAGCAGGTTGGACAATGACGGCACGATCACCACCACCGAATGGCTCTGGGCCGAGGCCAGGGCGCGGGCAGCGGGGTTGACCACGTAATTCAGTTCACTGGCGGCCTTTTGCACTTTTTCCACCAGTTCGGTGGCCACAGTGCTGATGCCGCGCAGGGCGCGGGAGGCGGTAATCGGGCTGACGCCGGCGAGGCGGGCGACTTCGTTAAGGGTCGGGCGACCCGTGGTGCGCAATTTTTTATCGTTCTTGGAGGTCATCAGGCGGCTTGCCAAACAAAAATCGAGGCACTAAGGTAGCGCTGTCTCCAAAAGGCTGCAAATTCTTGAATTTCGGGTTGCCTGATCCGGGTTCAAACGCTTGGAGCGGATGCACGCGTCACTCCATAAAAAAAGACAAGACGGCGCGGGAAAAGCCTGTTTTTGCACTAGCCTTACAGCGTGCAAAGGTAGCGCTATCTGCGTCCTGAGGTGTTTCATGAGTCAACCTGTTACTGCCCTGGTCATCATGGGTGTTGCTGGCTGTGGCAAGACCAGCGTCAGCGAGGCCGTGTGCCGTCTGAACGGCGCCACTGCCATTGAAGGCGACAGCTTTCACCCTGCCGCAAACATCGAAAAGATGAGCGCCGGCCACCCCCTCAACGACGACGACCGTGCCGGCTGGCTCGACATCCTCTGCGATGAATTGCGCCGTTCGCTGAAAGCCGGTGAACACCCGGTACTCACCTGTTCCGCCCTCAAGAAGAAATACCGCGACCACCTGCGCGAAGCCGCGCCGGGCCTGGGTTTCGTGTTTCTGGAGCTGAGCCGTGAGGTGGCGTCCGACCGCGTGTCCCATCGCCCCGGCCATTTCATGCCGGCCAGCCTGATCGACAGCCAGTTCGCCACCCTTGAATCGCCTGTGGGCGAGCCGCTGACCCTGGCCCTCAACGCCAGCGTCGACAGTGTCGAGGCGTTGGCCGAGCAGACCCATGCCTGGTGGCTGCAACACGGCTTCGAACCTTCCAAGTGATTTTTTGCCGGAAAAGATAGCGCTATCCCCGGCAGGAAATTCAACACCCGCTTTAATAACAACAACAAACAGGAGAGACCCCCCATGTTTGGCATGTCCCACGAGTCTTACCTGCTGCTAGATGCAGTGGTCACTATCATCGGGTTGATCGTTCTGATCACCAAGTTCAAGGTGCACCCGTTCATTGCACTGATCATCGCGGCCGGCTTCCTCGGCCTGACCTCGGGCATGCCCGTGGACAAGATCATCAAGGCGTTCCAGGACGGCTTCGGCGGGGTGCTCGGCTTTGTCGGCATCATCCTCGCGCTGGGTACGATGCTCGGCAAGATGATGGCCGAATCCGGCGGTGCCGATCAGATCGCCCAGACCCTGATCCGCGCCTTCGGCAAGGAAAAGGTCCAGTGGGCCATGATGTTCGCCGCGTTCCTGGTGGGCATCCCGCTGTTCTTCGAGATCGGTTTTGTGTTGCTGATCCCGCTGGTGTTCATCGTCGCGCGCCGCACCGGCGTGTCGCTGATCAAGATCGGCATCCCGCTGCTCGCCGGCCTGTCGGCGGTGCACGGCCTGGTGCCACCGCACCCGGGCCCGCTGCTGGCCATCGGCGTGTTTGGCGCGGACATCGGCAAGACCATCCTGTACGGCCTGATCGTCGCGCTGCCGACGGCCATCATCGCCGGCCCGATCTTTGGTACGTTCATCGCCAAATACATCCCGGGCAACCCGTCCCAGGAACTGGTGGACCAACTGGCCCGCGAGTCGGAACACAAGAACCTGCCAAGCTTCAGCATCACCCTGATCACCGTGCTGCTGCCGGTGTTCCTGATGCTGCTGAAAACCTTCGCGGACATCGGCTTGCCTGACGGCCACATCGTGCGCAACTGGATGGACATGATCGGTCACCCGATCTCCGCGCTGTTGTTGGCGTTGCTGCTGTCGCTGTACACCTTTGGCCATCGCCAGGGCATCCACTCCAAGCAGATCCTCAAACTGCTCGACGCCAGCCTTGCGCCGACCGCCGCGATCATCCTGATCATCGGTGCCGGTGGTGGCTTCAAGCAGATGCTGGTGACCAGCGGCGTGGGCGATGTGATCGGCCATATGGCGGTGAACGCGCAGATCAACCCGATCCTGCTGGCGTGGCTGGTGGCGGCGGTGATTCGTGTGGCCACCGGTTCGGCAACCGTGGCGACCATTACCGGCGCGGGCATCGTGGTGCCGGTGGTGGGTATGATCCCAGGGGTCAACCGTGAGCTGCTGGTGTTGGCGACGGGGGCGGGGTCGTTGATCCTGTCGCACGTCAACGATGCGGGGTTCTGGCTGGTGAAGCAGTACTTCAACATGACCGTGGCGGAGACGTTCAAGACGTGGACGGCGATGGAGACGATTCTGTCGGTCGTGGCGCTGATCTTCATCATGCTGCTGTCGCTGGTGGTGTAAGCCACACCACAAGACTTACTGCAGGAACTCAATATAAATGTGGGAGCTGGCTTGCCTGCGATAGCGGCGGTGAATTCACCACCGTCATCGCAGGCAAGCCAGCTCCCACATTGATTGGGTTTCTACAGGTGGATTGGGTCAGGCCTTGGTAACCAGGCCATCCGCCCTGAACATCCCGCGAATCCCCCGCACCGCCTGCCGGATCCGGTCCTGGTTCTCGATCAGCGCAAAGCGCACATGATCGTCGCCATACTCGCCAAACCCAATCCCCGGCGACACGCACACCTTCGCCTCCAGCAGCAGCTTCTTGGCAAACTCCAGCGAACCCATGGCGGCATACGCCTCGGGAATCTTCGCCCAGACGTACATCGACGCCTTCGGATTCTCCACCATCCAGCCCAGCTCATGCAGGCCTTTGACCAGCACGTTGCGGCGTTGGCGATACTGCTCGGCAATGTCCTTCACGCACTGTTGGTCGCCTTCCAGCGCAGCAATCGCCGCCACTTGCAGCGGCGTGAACGTGCCGTAGTCGTGGTAGCTCTTGATGCGCGCCAGGGCGTTGACCAGTTCCGGGTTGCCCACCATGAAACCGATGCGCCAGCCGGCCATGTTGTAGCTCTTGGACAGGGTGAAAAACTCCACCGCAATGTCCTTGGCGCCCGGTACCTGCATGATCGACGGGGCTTTCCAGCCGTCGTAGACGATGTCGGCGTAGGCCAGGTCGTGGATCACCAGCACGTCGTACTGCTTGGCCAGCGCGATCACGCGTTCGAAGAAGTCCAGCTCCACGCACTGCGCGGTGGGGTTGGACGGGAAGCCGAGGATCATCATCTTCGGCTTGGGGATCGAGCCGCGAATCGCCCGTTCCAGTTCGGCGAAGAAATCCACGCCGGGAATCAGCGGCACTGACCGCACTTGGGCGCCGGCAATCACGGCGCCGTAGATGTGGATCGGGTAGCTCGGGTTGGGCACCAGCACGGTGTCGCCCTGGTCCAGGGTGGCCAGCATCAAGTGCGCCAGGCCTTCCTTGGAACCGATGGTCACGATGGCTTCCGACTCGGGGTCGATGTCCACTTCGTAGCGGTCCTTGTACCAGCGCGAAATCGCCCGGCGCAGACGCGGAATGCCTTTGGACGTGGAGTAGCCGTGGGTGTCTTCACGCTGGGCCACTTGTACGAGTTTTTCGACAATATGCGGCGGCGTGGGGCCGTCAGGGTTGCCCATGCTCAAGTCGATGATGTCTTCGCCGCGCCGACGCGCAGCCATCTTCAGCTCGGCGGTGATATTGAAAACGTAAGGGGGGAGTCGATCTATGCGCGCAAAGCGGCGCGGCGAACCTTGGTCTGCCATTGTTGCCTCGAGGTACGTAAGCGCCCGGAACCGTCCGAGCGACGTCGGCCACTGCGGTGGCCTGCGGGCAGACAATACGGGCGATGATGGCCAGTTGTCCAGATGCGTAGGAAAATTTTCTGCTTGGAGTACAGCGCGGATATGCCCCTATACTCGATGCGGGTTTGTTCCCTATAAGAAGGAGACTGTTCCAATGGATCAGCAGACAAAACAACCGTTAGAGCCACGCATGGAAGCCGGTAAAGCCCTGGTGATCGCCGGGGTGCAAGGGCGTTATTCGAAGGCCACTGTGGGCGATATTCCCAAGTTGTGGGAGTTGTTCGACACCTGCATCAAGGACATCAAGAAGCGCGTCGGCGGGGTGACGTATGGGGTATGCCATAACCCCAGTCACGGCGAATTCGATTACATGGCCGGGGTGGAAGTACCGAGCAAAAGCGACGTGCCGGGCAATTTTGAAGTCATCGAAATTCCACCGCTCAACTATGCGGTGTTCCCGCATTACGGGCCGGTGCAGGCGCTTGAGCAAACCTACGAGCGCATCATGTTCGAGTGGTTGCCGCACTCGGGCTACAAGGTCATGGGGGCGGATTTCGAGCGCTACAGCGCCGATTTTGACGTGCGCAAGGGCACCGGCACGGTGGAAATCTGGCTGCCGGTGGGCGAACGCGGCTGAAACGTCAGCCACTGTCACGAGCTCAAGTAAACCCGCTGTTGACTCTGTGGCGAGGGAGCAAGCTCCCTCGCCACAGGATGTTCAACCGCCGAAAGTGAGTTGGAAACCCTGCGCCGATTGGCGTATGGCTTTTGCTACGTCGGGTGCTGAGCGGCAGTACTCGTCTTCGCGCTTGAGCACGACTTCCAGGGTTTGCAGCAGTGCCTGGATGCGTGCTTCGGGATTTTCGACTTCGCAGGTACGCGCGAACTCAAGGATGCCCAGGCGTGAGGCAAATAATGATTTGCTGCCGTCCAGGTCCAGTGCGAGCGAATCTTCAGGGATGTACGCAGTGGTATTGACGATGTCGTAGGCCGGCGCGAGCCGAGTGTCCGAACTCAGCGGGTCGCCGTAGAGCACGCCGAAGTTCTTCAAGTGAGCGTCGCCATTTCCCACAATGCAGCTGAGCGCCACGCTATCAAACAACTGATCAAGTGAGCTGCGATGCTGTTCCGGCGAACAGAACACACGCACTGCCTTGGCGATCGCAGCGTAGCTTTTAGTGTATTTCTGCTCGGCAGATAACCCCATCAGTGTCGTCATGTCTTCGAAACCCAGCGGGTTGAGCTGCGCATCCCGATCAAAGCGCCGCATGATGAACAGCTTATGGTTCTGCGACAGGTAAAACGGCGGCACCGGGAGACCTGCATCCCGCGCGATGGACATGCACAGGTATTCATTGATCGCCAGGCCGGGAAACTCATCACGCCCGCTTTTGATAATCAGGTCGCTGGTTTTCGATGTGAACTTCTGCTCGGGTGTCTGAGGTCTTTCTGGCACCAGCACCTTCGGTTGCACGCCAGAAATACCCGCCCGCAGGATGTACCGATCCACCAGTTCGGCAAACAGGTTTTCTGCACCGTCCCAGGCGAGAATCTCGTCGAGGTTTTCCCCGATTGTGGGAGGGCCGTTGCGTTGGATCAGGTCGTTCACTTGATCGGAGGCCACGAAAACCCGACCGATAGGAGCGCTGCTACCCGAAAGCGCCAGCAGCAACATGGGATCGACCTTGACTGTTTTTGCCAGGCGATTACGCAGTTGCTCCAGCACATAACCTTCCGGCAGGTTCATCTGGAAGATGGGGTGAAGCTCCCTGCGCCGGTATTCTTCGGCACGAACTGGCATCGTCAGACTGACTGCGCTTTTTGCCTGCGCGTTATCGCTGTAGCGAAACAGATAGTCGTTGGCACTCACCAAGACGCTGCCGCTCTCGCCTTGAGGCGTGTGAACACGCAAGCTGGGGTTATTCATCGAACAGATCCTCCAGTTCTTCCAGTGTCGGCAGGGTCACTGGCACCAGTTTGAATTCACTGCCCAGCGCGGCAATGACGCGGGCATAGGCATTCATGGAAACCGAAGGGCTGCCCTGTTCAATTTCAATCAGCTTTTGACGGGTAACGCCTGCGAGCTTCGCCAACTGTGCCTGTGTGTAGCCTCGATTGAGGCGCATGGCACGGATTTGATCGCTAAGTCGCTCAGTGATTATTGAAGTATCCATGTCATGTATTCGTTACTTTTAACTTGATAAGTTATGTATACGTTACATTTTGACGCTGTCAAGCTCGCCCTGACCAATCACGCAGCTCAACCTTCGCTCAAACCCCACCCGCGCCTTATACGCCTCCCCGCAATCCACCCACCCAGCCCCCAGATACAAACCCATCGCCGCGAAATTGTCGCATTCCACCGACAACTCAATCGCCTTGATCTCTGGCCACGCCAGTAAGGCCGCTTGGGGCAGCGCCTGTAGGCACGCCTTGCCAAACCCCCGGCCTTGTTGCCCGCGATCCACCTGGAATGCATGCAGCGTGGCGCTGTGTTCATCGGCCCAATGGGGCAGGCAGGGCGGGCGTTTGAGCAGCAGGAAGGCCACGGGCTGGTCATCGGCGAGCAGGGCGAAGCCTTTGATAGCATCGGGATGGGGATTGACCAGCAGGCTGTTCAGCGCGCAATAGATATCGCCGGAATACGCCAGTTGTTCGGGGTGCACTTGCAGGGTGTCGAGCTGCTGTTTTTGCACAAGGCTCAGCGTCTCATAGGGGACGAGGCGGGTTTCCATCGGGGCGGCATCCCAAATACTACAGACAGCCGGCGATTCTAGCGGGTTTGTCGCTGGTCTGGTCGAACGCAAACCAGGGGCGGCGCGAACTATAGTGAGTGCCGTGCACCCGTTGACTCTCTGAACACAACAATCAAAAAATCAGGAGGTTTACCCCATGTCCAGCCAACCTGCCGAATTTGAACTGTCCATCAGCCGCGTGATCGATGCGCCCCGCAGCCGGGTATTCCGCGCCTGGACCGAGCCGGCCCTGTTGCAACAGTGGTGGGGCCCCCACGGCATGACCACCCCCGAGTGCGAAATGAACCTGTGGGTCGGTGGCCTGTTTCGCACCCTGATGCGCGCGCCGGACGGCAGTGAGTATCCGACCCAGGGCGTGTTCCTGGAGATTGTCGCGCCACGCCGGCTGGTGTTTACCGATGCCTATAAGCCGGGATGGATTCCTTCGGGCAAGCCGTTCATGACGGCTGAAGTGACCTTTCAGGAGGTCGAAGGCAACAAGACTCTCTACACCGCCCGTGCCATGCACTGGAGCGCCGAAGACAAACAGGCCCATGAGGCGATGGGTTTTCATGATGGCTGGGGGCAGAGCCTGGATCGGTTGGTGACGTTGGTGACTCAAGGCATGCACGATTGACCAGGCAGTAGGAGATCAACACTGTGGGAGCTGGCTTGCCTGCGATAGCGGTGTGTCAGCTACAAAGATGCAAGCTGATCCACCGCCATCGCGGGCAAGCCCGCTCCCACATGGGTTCTCCTACATAGATCTTTATTCCAACATCTTGCCCAGCAACCAACTCCCCGCCGGCCCCGGCGGGTGATGCCGCGACCACAACGCATCCACCGCCACCGAGCGCGGCCAACTGCGGGCTTTCAGCTCCACCAGCTGGCCGCCATCAAAGCGCTCCACTAGCCAACGCGGCAGCGGCGCCCAGCCAAATCCGAGCTGGGCCATCTCCATCAGCATCAGGTAGCTCGGCGCCGACCACACCCGCCCGCTGGCGCGGGTTTCATTCGGATTGATGATGCTGGCCAGGCGCAGTTCGCGGTGTTGGCGCAGGGTATCGGCGGGGATGTTTTGCAGCTTCGCCAAGGGGTGTTTGGGCGCGACATACAGCGCGATTTCCGTGCGTTCCTCCACGGGCGCGCCGGTCAGGTCGGGCGGATACACCTCCTGCTTTTCGATAAACGCCACGTGCGCCCGGCCACTTTGCACCAGGGCGATCAAGTCTTCGCATTCGGCGATCAGGCACTCCAGCTCAAGGTCCGGGTAGCGTTGTTCGAACGCACTGAGGGCGACCTCGAAGCGGTCGGACTGGTAGGTGTCCGACATGGCAATCGTCAGCTTCGGTTCCAGGCCCTGGGACAACTGGCTCGCCGCCAGCTCCAGACGACTGCTGGCCTCCAGCACCTGCTCGGCACGTTGCAGCAACACCTGCCCGGCGGCGGTCAGGGTGGGTTTGCGGCTGCTGCGGTCAAACAGCACCAGGTCCAGGTCAATTTCCAGGCTGGCGACGGCGGCACTGACGGTGGACTGGCTCTTGCCCAGCTTGCGCGCCGCCGCCGAAAACGAGCCCTGGGTGGCGGCCTGCACAAACGCCTGCAGCACTTCATTGGACGCCATGACTATCGCCTATCTCGATGGTTATTGGTTATGAAGTATCGACTCAAGGGGTAATCATGGCAACAGACACCCCCCACGGAGCCAGACCATGAACCCTACCAAATCGATTTCTGAACGTGTTGGCCAAGCCCTTGGTTTTGAAGGCCTGGCCCTCTTGATCTGCACGCCGCTGCTGGTGTGGATCACCGGCCGGCCGGCGCTGGAGATGGGCGCGGTAACGCTGGGCATCAGCTTGCTGGCGCTGACCTGGAACATCATTTTCAACAGCCTGTTCGACCGCCTCAAGGCGCGCCTGCAACTGGCCAACAACGCCTGGACGCGGGTGCTGCATGCGCTGATGTTCGAAGGCGGGCTGATCATCGTGTGCGTGCCGCTGATTGCCGCGTGGCTGAACATCAGCCTGATGGACGCGTTTATCCTCGACATCGGTGTACTGCTGTTCTTCCTGCCGTACACCTATGTCTACCACTGGGCCTATGACGTGCTGCGCGACAAGCTCCAGGCGGTCAAAGAAACATCCCGCCCGAAGCCTCAATGCGCTGACCGGTGATCCAGTTGCTGCCATCGGCCAGCAAGGTTGCAATGGCTCCGCCGATATCGTCCGGCAACCCGGCACGCCCCAGTGCCGTGTTGTTGGCGACCATGCTGTTGAGGGCCGCATTGTCACGCACGGCGCCGCCGCCGAAGTCGGTCTCGATGGCGCCGGGGGCGAGGATGTTCACGGTGATCCCTCGCGCGCCCAGTTCCTTGGCCTGATAGCGGGTCAGCACTTCCATCGCCCCCTTCATTGCTGCGTACGCCGCATACCCCGGCAGGCTGAACCGCGCCAGGCCGCTGGAAATATTGACGATGCGCCCGCCATCACGGATCAGCGGCAGCAGTTTTTGCGTGAGGAAAAACGGGCCCTTGAATTGGATCGCCACCAGTTGGTCGAACTGCGCTTCGCTGGTTTCGGCAAAGCTGGCGTGGGCGCCGATGCCGGCATTGTTGATCAGAAAGTTGAAGTGCTCCTGTGCGAATACATCCTTGAGCACGCTGGCGACTTCGCCGACGAAATCATTGAAGGTGGCGCTCTGGCTCACATCCAGTTGCAGCATCGCGGCGCGGCCGCCCAAGGCCTGGATTTCCTCGACCACCGCATGGGCTTCGGCCGCGGCGCTGTGGTAAGTGCCGATGATATCGACGCCCTGTGCCGCCAGGTGCAGCGCCGCGCTTTTGCCCAGGCCGCGGCTGGCGCCGGTGATCAATGCGATTTTACGGGTCATGGTGCAGTCCTCTCAGGTGGTCAGTGGGATTGAGTGTATTTGTCCGGCCATTACGTGATAAACAGCGCTATACCGGAATCACTGGCCGGATAAGGCGAACAATCCCATGAACAAACTTGAGCTGCTGCGCACCTTTGTGCGCGTCACCGAACTGTCGAGTTTTACCGGCGCGGGCGAGAGCCTCGGCTTGCCACGCTCCACCGTGTCCGAGCACGTGCAAGCGCTGGAAGAACTGCTCGGCGCGCGCCTGTTGCAGCGCACCACGCGCAAGGTGCAGGCGACTCAGGACGGGCGTGTGCTGTACGAACGCAGCAAGGATTTGCTGGCGCACATGGAGGAGCTGGAAGGGCTGTTTCGCCAGGACGAGGCGCAACTGAGCGGGCGCATCCGGGTGGACATGCCCAACGTGATGGCGCGGGAATTGATCCTGCCGCGCCTGCCCGAGTTCATGGACGCGCACCCGCTGATCGAGCTGGAAATCAGCAGCACCGACCGCCAGGTCGATCTGCTCGCCGAAGGTTTCGACTGCGTGCTGCGGGTGGGCGCGCAACCCGACCAGAGCGTGGTGGCGCGCCTGCTGTGCAGCCTGCCGATGATCAACTGCGCGAGTGCGGCCTACCTGCAACGTTACGGCGTGCCTACGACGCTGGCCGACCTTGCCCACCATCAACTGGTGCATTACGTACGGCCGTTGGGTTCACGCTCGGCAGGGTTTGAATACCAGCAAGGCAACAAGGTGCACCGCATCCCTATGGCCGGGCGGGTCACCGTGAACAGCACCGATGCGTACCGCGTGGCGTGCCTGGGTGGATTCGGCATTACCCAGGTGCCGGCCCTGGGCATTCGCGAGTTGCTGGCCAGCGGCGAGTTGGTGGCTTTTTTGCCCGACTACCCGGCGCCGCCGCTGGATGTGTCGCTGCTGTACGCCGGCCAACGGCATTTGCCGCTGCGGGTGCGGGTGTTTATGGATTGGCTGGCCGCGCTGTTGCAAGGCGCACTTTAGCGGCGCGCCGACAACTGTTGCGGGGCGAGGAAGGCGTCGTGGAAGTAGTCGCGAAACGCCTGCATCGCCGGGGTGAATGCGCGCTCGCGATGCCAGGCCAGGCCGACGCTCATGGGGGTGACGGGGTCGGTGACGGTCAGCGTTTCGATGCGTTTGCCTTCCAGCGACCAGGGCCGGTGCACCAGGTCCGACAGAATCGCCACGCCGCTGCCGTTGGCGACCATGCTGCGCACGGCTTCCACCGAACTGGTGCGCAGGCGTACCTGGGGCGTTTGCCCGGCCTGTTCCCAATAGCGCATGGCGCTGTGTTCGGCCTCGTCGACGGTGAGCAGGATGTAGGGCTCACGCGCCACGTCCGCCAGGCTCACGGTGCCGCGCTCGCACAAGGGGTGATGGCTGGGCAGCCACAGGCGGCGCTCCGAGTTGAACAGGATCTCCGAGGTGATATCCGCATGGGTCAGGTTGGCGGTGAGCACCACGGCCATGTCGAACTGGCCGTCCAACAGGCCCTGTTCGATGGCCTGGCGTTCCTGCTCGAAGACCTGGATGGTCACGTCCGGGTGCCAGTGTTCCATGCGCTGCAAGTGGTGGGGCAGGAAGTAGCCGAGCACCGTGTAGCTGGCCGCCACCCGCAGTTCGCCGCTGGCGCGGTAGTCGGGCAACGGGCTGTTCAGGGCGTCGTCCACGCTGCGTTGGATCACATAGGCACGGTTGAGAAAATGCCGCCCGGCGTCGGTCAGGCTCATGCCCTGGGCCGAGCGCACGAACAGTTGCACGCCGAGCATGGCTTCCAGCTCCTTGATTGCGGTGGTCACCGCTGACTGGGAAATGTTCAGGTGAATCGCCGCCTGGGAGATCTGGCCGATCTCGGCGGTGGCGACGAAGTAGCGGACTTGGCGCAAAGTCAGGGACATAGCGATATCTGTTTTTCAGAAGATAGCCCATCTGATAATAGATCTTCCCAAGGGGTCAAGCCGCAGCCTACTTTCTGCCATCACCTAAGCGGAGCGACCTCAATGCAGGCAGTGGATTTCAACTCGGACATGGGCGAAGGCTTCGGCCCCTGGACCATCGGCGATGGCGTTGACGCCGAACTGATGGCCTACATCAGCTCAGCCAATATCGCCACCGGCTTCCACGCCGGCGACCCCGGCACCATGCGCCGCACCGTCGAGCGTGCCAAGCAACTGGGCGTGGCCATCGGCGCGCACCCGGGCTTTCGCGACCTGGTGGGCTTTGGCCGGCGGCATATCAACGCACCGGCCCAGGAACTGGTGGACGACATCCTCTACCAACTCGGCGCCCTGCGGGAAATCGCCCGCGCCCAAGGCATGACCCTGCAACACATCAAGCCCCACGGCGCGCTCTACATGCACCTGGCCCGCGACGAAGAAGCCGCGCGCCTGTTGGTGCAAAACCTGCAAATCATCGAACCGACGCTGTTGCTGTACTGCATGCCCAACTCGGTGATCTGGCGCGTGGCCAAGGAGCTGGGGCAGCCGGTGGTGCGCGAATTCTATGCGGATCGTGAGTACGATCTCAGCGGCTCAATCGTGTTTACCCGCACGGTGCGCGCGCTGGATCCTGCGACGGTGGCGGCACGAGTCCTGCGGGCTTGTCAGACCGGTTTGGTGCGCACCGTCGAAGGCGAAGACCTGTTTATCGAATTTGATTCCATCTGCCTGCACAGCGACACCCCGGGTGCCCTGGAGCTGGTGGAGGCCACCCGCGAAGCCCTGGACCAGGCTGGTATTACGGTTAAAACCGCAGAATAAGATCGCTCCGTTATTTTTTTCGCCTGCCTTTCTACAATGATTCCAAGAGGAACAGACATGGCTGAAACGACCCCCATCCGCTACAGCTTCGGCGGTGATGAACACCTGTTTGCCGAAGTCAGCGACAGCATGTCCCTGGAGGCCTTTTTCACAGGCATGGCGGTGACCCGCGCGGTTGAACGCCTGGCGCTGGAAGGCGTGCTGGATGTGTGCCTGGCCAATGCCTCGTTCCAGATCCGCTTCGACCCCGACCGCATCGCGCCCCACGTGCTGCTCGACGCGGTGCAAGGCGCCGAAGCCCAGGCCGTGGCCGAGCGCACCTTGCACACGCGCATCATCGAAATCCCGGTGCTGTACAACGACCCCTGGACCCACGAGACGCTGATGCGCTTTCGCGACCGCCATCAGGACCCCAGCGGCACCGACCTGGAGTACGCCGCGCGCATCAATGGCCTGGCCGATGTGGACGCGTTTATCGCCGCCCACAGTGGCGCGCCGTGGTTCGTGTCGATGGTGGGGTTTGTCGCGGGCTTGCCGTTCATGTTCCAGATGGTCGAGCGCGAGCGCCAGTTGCAGGTGCCCAAGTACCTGCGCCCGCGCACCGACACGCCAAAATTGACCCTCGGCCATGGCGGCTGCTTTGGCTGCATCTACTCGGTGCGCGGCGCCGGTGGCTACCAGATGTTCGGCGTGACGCCCGCACCGATCTACGACCCGGCGCAGCAGTTGGCGTACCTCAAGGAGCACATGGTGTTCTTTCGTCCCGGCGATATCGTGCAGTTCAAGCCGATTGATCGCGAGGCCTACGACCTGGCCGTCGCCGAGGTGGACGCAGGACGTTTCGACCTGCGCATCCGGCCGGTGGAATTTTCCCTCGACGCCTTTCTGGCCGACCCCATCGGCTACCCGAAAACCCTGCAGGAGGCGCTGGCATGATCAAGGTTCTCAAACCCGGCCTCGCCACCTCGGTGCAAGACCTTGGCCGCGAAGGTTATTACCATCTGGGCATCCCGCCTTCGGGGGCGTTGGACCAGTACGCGCTGAGCGCGGCCAACCACCTGGTGGGCAACCCGCCTGGCGCGGCCGGTCTGGAATGCACGTTGATCGGCCCCGAATTGGAGTTTCAACAGGATGCATTGGTGGCCCTCAGCGGCGCGTTGATGGCGCCGCGCCTGGACGGCGAAGTGGTGCATCAGGACACCGCGTTCCAGGTGCGTGCCGGGCAGGTATTGCGCTTTGAATTTCCCAAGGCCGGCGCGCGCACGTACCTGGCGGTGGCCGGTGGCATCGATGTGCCGGTGGTGCTGGGCAGTCGCTCGACTTACACCCTCGGTGCGCTCGGTGGGTTTAACGGGCGACGCTTGCAGGAAGGCGATGTGTTGCCGGTCGGCGCGACGAGCGGCACGGGGCGCGCGGGCAATAGTTTGCCGATGGCCTTGCGCCGTTCGGTCGGCGGGGATGTGACCTTGCGCGTGGTGCCGGGGCTGTATTACGAGCGCTTGAGCGAGGCGGCCAAAGGCAGCTTTTTTGCCGAACCCTGGACCGTCGGTTCAGAAGCGGATCGCATCGGCTATCGCTTCAAGGGCGGTAGCGCGTTGAGCTTTCAGCCACGGGAACAGCCGTTTGGCGCGGGCTCGGATCCGTCGAACATTGTCGACAGTTGCTACCCGATCGGCTCGATCCAGGTGCCGGCGGGGCTGGAGCCGATTGTGCTGCATCGGGATGCGGTGTCGGGCGGTGGCTACGCGATGATCGGCACGGTGATCAGCGCCGACCTGGACTTGATCGGGCAGATGCAGCCGAACCAGCGGGCGGGGTTTGTGGCGGTGAGCCTGGAGGAGGCGCTGGAGGCGCGGCGGGTCTACAAAAAGCGGAGGAAAGCGATGGCTGGACTCTTCAACAACTGAAGAAACACAAAACCAACTGTGGGAGCTGGCTTGCCTGCGATGGCGGTGGATCAGTCAACAACTCTGTTGAATGTTGATCCGCTATCGCAGGCAAGCCAGCTCCCACATTTTTGTCCGGTGTTGGGTCAGAAGAGTTGGGTGAACAGCCAGTAGAGGCTGCCTGACAACAGGATCGCCGCGGGCAACGTCAGCACCCACGCCATCAGCAGGTTGCGGATGGTCTTCATCTGCAACCCACCGCCATTCGCCACCATGGTCCCGGCCACGCCGGACGACAACACATGGGTGGTGGACACCGGCAAGCCGTACATGTCCGCCGCGCCGATGGTCAGCATCGCCACGGTTTCCGCCGCCGCGCCCTGGGCGTAGGTCAGGTGGGTCTTGCCGATCTTCTCGCCCACCGTCACCACGATGCGCTTCCAACCCACCATGGTGCCCAACCCGAGGGCGATGGCCACGGCGATCTTCACCCACAGCGGGATAAAGCGCGTGGAGTTGTCGATCTGTTGCTTGAACAGTTGCAGCTTGCCTTGGGTGTCGGCGTCGAAGTTGCCGACCTTGCCCTTGTCCATCAGGCGAATGGTTTCGCTGGTCAGGTACATGTCGTTACGCACGTTGCCTACAGCTTCGGCGGGGACTTTGGCCAGGGAGCCGTAGCCTTTGACTTCTTCGCCGATCTGCCCGGCGAGGGCGGCCAGGGCCGGCACCAGTTCCGGCGTGGCTTCCTTGGTGCGCACGTAGGTCGAGAGGATCGGCCGTGGATCGCCCGCCAACACCTGCGGCGCGCTTTTCACCAGGGCCACCTGGGTCACTTCGGCCACGGCGGCGAACTGCAACGACTGTTCGGCGGGCATGGTGCGGTTCAGCGCGTAGGCCATCGGCAGCGTGCCCACCAGGATAAGCATGATCAGGCCCATGCCTTTTTGCCCATCGTTGGAGCCGTGGGCGAACGACACGCCGGTGCAGGTGGCGATCAGCATGCCGCGAATCCACCACGGCGGCGGGGTGTCGCCTTTCGGTGCCTTGTACAGCGCGCGGTTCTTCACAAAGGCGCGCAGGGCCAGCAACAGCAGGGCGGCAAAACCGAAGCCGATCAGCGGCGACAGCAGCAGCGCGTAGCCAATCTTGATCGCCTGGGCCCAATCCACACCGCTGGTGCCGTCACGCCCGTGCATCAGGGCGTTGGCCACGCCGACGCCGATGATCGAACCGATCAGGGTGTGGGACGACGAGGCCGGCAGGCCCAGCCACCAGGTGCCGAGGTTCCACAGGATCGCCGCGATCAGCAGGGCGAAGATCATTGCGAAACCGGCCGATGAGCCGACCTGCAAGATCAGCTCCACCGGCAGCAGGGCAATGATGCCGAACGCCACCGCGCCGCTGGACAGCAGCACGCCGAGGAAGTTGAAAAAGCCCGACCACACCACCGCAAAATGCGGCGGCAGCGAGTTGGTGTAGATCACCGTCGCCACCGCGTTGGCAGTGTCGTGGAAACCGTTGACGAACTCGAACCCCAGGGCGATCAGCAGCGCCACGCCGAGCAGCAGGAACGGCGTCCAGGTGGTAACCACCGTGCCTAGCTCGTGCATGTCGTGCATCAGGCTGTAGGCGGTAAACAGCAGGCCCATGGCAAGCACGGCGAAGAAAATGATCACCGTCACCAGGTTGGGTTTCTTGTCCAGCCGGGGCTTCGGGTCTGCGGGGGAGGCGTGGGAGGAGGCAGTCAGGGAAGGGGTGGCCATGCCGGAGCATCCAGTGTGGGAGGGATGCCGTTCATGATCATTGCAGAATGTTACAGAGATGCTGCCATATGTCAGTGTTTAGGGGATTGAGGCGACCGCTGATCTGCAATGCACTGCTGGATCTATGGTGGACTGGCTTGTGTGGGAGCTGGCTTGCCTGCGATAGCATCACCT
>NZ_ANNV01000166.1 GCF_000346755.1 Pseudomonas sp. CBZ-4
ATCGCAGGCAAGCCAGCTCCCACACAAGCCAGCTCCCACAGGTTTAGCCGAGTAAGTTCTTTAGAACTTGGGTGAATGCGCGATTGCTGTCTTCTTCGCCGGCATGATGCCCATCCCGCACCCCCCCCTTCCCATTCACCAACACATCCCGCACCTGCCGATCCCCACCGGCAAACAACCAGCGATTCAGAATCCCATCCTCGCTAGCCGTCGCCAGGTACGGATCATTGCCATCCAGCACAATCCAGTCCGCACGTTTACCGACTTCCAACCGACCAATCGGCTGACCCAGCGCCTGCGCGCCGCCGTCCAGCGCCGCATCAAACAGCGTACGCCCGACCATCGGTTGATCACTGCGATACAGACGATTGCGCCGCTGGTCCCGCAGGCGCTGCCCGTATTCCAACCAACGCAACTCCTCGACCACGCTCAACGACACATGGCTGTCGGACCCAATCCCCATGCGCCCGCCCTGCGCCAGGAAATCCACCGCCGGGAAAATCCCGTCACCCAGGTTCGCCTCGGTGGTCAGGCACAACCCCGCAATCGCCCGGCTCTTGGCCATGCGCGTGACTTCATCCCCGTCGGCGTGGGTGGCATGCACCAGGCACCAGCGCTCATCCACTTCAACATTGTCATACAGCCATTGCAGCGGGCGCTTGCCGCTCCAGGCCAGGCAGTCGTCGACTTCCTTTTGCTGTTCGGCGATGTGGATATGCACCGGGCAAGCCTTGTCGCTGGCCGCCAGCACTTCGCTGATCTGTTGCGGTGTGACCGCGCGCAGGGAGTGGAAGCACAAGCCCAGCGCTTGCGCTGGTTGCGCGGCGAGGATCGGCTTGAGGCGCGCTTGCAGGTCCAGGTAGTTTTCCGTGCTGTTGATAAACCGGCGCTGGCCCTCGTTGGGCGATTGCCCACCAAACCCCGAGTGGGTGTAGAGCACCGGCAACAGCGTCAAACCGATCCCGCTGCTGGCCGCCGCCTGGCTGATCTGCCGCGACAGCTCGGTGCGATCGGCATAAGGCTGGCCGCTGACGTCGTGGTGCACGTAATGAAATTCGGCCACCGAGGTGTAGCCGGCCTTGAGCATCTCGATATACAGCTGGCGCGCGATCACCTGCAATTGTTCCGGGCTGATCTTGCCGACCATGCGGTACATCAGGTCGCGCCAGGTCCAGAAACTGTCATTCGGGTTGCCCGCCACTTCGGCCAAACCGGCCATGGCGCGCTGGAATGCATGGGAGTGCAGGTTCGGCATGCCCGCCAACACCGGGCCTCTCAGCCGTTCGGCGCCCTCTGCACTGGCATTGGCCGCAACCTGTGCCAGCAGGCCATCGGCGCTGACTTCAAGACGTACATCATTGGCCCATCCATTAGGCAGCAGTGCGCGTTCGGCAAAGAAAGCGGACATGATCAAGGCACCCCGGTCGTGTGTTTATTTGTATATACATATACAGACGTTTGCCTGCTCGGTAAACTCCGGCAATCTATGCATCTTTTTCCCCTGCAAGGATTCCCTGTGCCGACTCCGCCTGCCAAGTCTTCGCTGGCTGCCCACATGGACGAAAGTCCGGCGCCCTTGTACGCCCGCGTCAAACAGATGATCAGCCAGCAGATTCTCAACGGCAACTGGCCGCCCCATTACCGCGTGCCGTCGGAAAGCGAGCTGGTCAGCCAACTGGGCTTCAGCCGCATGACCATCA
Organism: Pseudomonas sp. CBZ-4; assembly: GCF_000346755.1. Classification (GTDB taxonomy): domain Bacteria; phylum Pseudomonadota; class Gammaproteobacteria; order Pseudomonadales; family Pseudomonadaceae; genus Aquipseudomonas. The sequence goes on from NZ_ANNV01000166.1 coordinate 1,701, forward strand.
ACCGCGCCCTGCGCGAGCTCACCGCCGAAGGGTTGCTGGTGCGCATGCAAGGCGTCGGCACCTTTGTCGCCGAGCCCAAGAGCCAGTCGGCGCTGTTCGAAGTGCACAACATTGCCGATGAGATCGCCTCCCGCGGTCATCGGCATACGTGCCAGGTCATCCACCTGGGCGAAGAAGCTGCCGGTTCCGAACGCGCCGTCGCCCTGGAAATGCGCGAAGGCGGGCGGGTATTTCATTCGTTGATCGTGCACTTCGAAAACGATATTCCCGTGCAAATCGAAGACCGTTTCGTCAACGCCCTGGTCGCGCCGGAATACCTGCAACAGGATTTCACCCAGCAAACCCCATATGCCTATTTGAACCAGGTTGCGCCGCTGACCGAAGGCGAGCATGTGGTGGAAGCGATCCTCGCCGACGCCGCCGAGTGCAAGCTGCTGCAGATCGAGCCCAGCGAGCCGTGCCTGTTGATTCGCCGCCGCACCTGGTCCGGTCGCCAACCGGTGACCGCCGCGCGGTTGATCCACCCCGGTTCACGTCACAGCCTGGAAGGACGTTTCAGTAAATGAGTGCAGTGAAAGTCTGGCGCGCCACTGACTACGTGCGCATGCCGTGGAAAAACGGCGGCGGCAGCACCGAAGAAATCACCCGTGACGCCGGCAGCGGCCTGGATGGGTTTGGCTGGCGCCTGTCGATTGCCGATATCGCTGAGTCGGGCGGCTTCTCGACCTTTGCCGGCTACCAGCGCGTGATCACCGTGATCCAGGGCGCGGGCATGGTGTTGACCGTGGATGGCGAGGAACAGCGCGGGTTGTTACCGCTGCAACCGTTCGCGTTCAAGGGTGACAGCCAGGTGGCGTGTCGTTTGATCACCGGGCCGATTCGCGATTTCAACCTGATCTATTCGCCAGAACGCTACCACGCACGGTTGCAGTGGATTGATGGTCAGCAGCGGTTTTTCACCACGGCGCAGACGGTGTTGGTGTTCAGCGTGGCGGATGAGGTGAAGGTGCTGGGCGAGAAGCTCGGCCATCACGACTGCCTGCAAGTGGACGGTAACACTGGCCTGCTGGATATCTCCGTAGCCGGCCGCAGTTGTGTGATCGAACTGACCGCACGCGGTTAAAAACTGTGGGAGCTGGCTTGCCTGCGATAGCGGTGTTTCAGTAGCAGATGTACTGACTGACACCCCGCCACCGCAGGCAAGCCAGCTCCCACAGTTGTTTCCCACTGTTCATTCGATCTGTTTCCAACCGGCGCACCAACTTGTTACCGAACGCCCCAGCATGGCGCAAAGCCATGCCGAAGCAACAAACATCCCTCGCGATAAAACTTCCCTGTAAGAAATTTCATCAAGCCCCGAAGCCTTAATTTCCAAGGCCTGCGCGCCCTTTCCCAAAAAATCCCAACAGCCCCCTCAGCAAGTTGGCCGCTTGATTGCATATGCTTGTATGTACAAGTAAAGATGTGTGCGTAAGAGTCCACATCGCACCAATCAAGTATGCGCATCGATCGCTGAGGAGTCTGAGTTGTGACCAAGCCTACTAAATACCGTGACGTAGAAATCCGCGCCGCCCACGGTAACAAGCTCACCGCCAAAAGCTGGCTGACTGAAGCGCCGCTGCGCATGCTGATGAACAACCTCGACCCACAAGTGGCCGAAAACCCGAAAGAACTGGTGGTGTACGGCGGTATCGGCCGCGCGGCGCGCAACTGGGAGTGCTACGACCAGATCGTCGAAAGCCTCACCAACCTGAATGACGACGAAACCCTGCTGGTGCAATCCGGCAAGCCGGTCGGCGTGTTCAAGACCCACAGCAACGCCCCGCGCGTACTGATCGCCAACTCCAACCTGGTGCCGCACTGGGCCAGCTGGGAACACTTCAACGAGCTGGATGCCAAGGGCCTGGCCATGTACGGCCAGATGACCGCCGGCAGCTGGATCTACATCGGCAGCCAGGGCATCGTCCAAGGCACCTATGAAACCTTCGTCGAAGCCGGTCGCCAGCATTACGACAGCAATCTCAAAGGCCGTTGGGTGCTCACTGCCGGCCTCGGCGGCATGGGCGGCGCGCAGCCATTGGCGGCGACCCTGGCCGGCGCATGCTCGCTGAACATCGAGTGCCAGCAAGTCAGCATCGACTTCCGCCTGGCCAGCCGTTATGTCGATGAGCAAGCCACTGACCTCGACGACGCCCTCGCGCGCATCGCCAAATACACCCAGGAAGGCAAGGCCATCTCCATCGCCCTGCTGGGTAACGCCGCAGAAATCCTGCCGGAACTGGTCAAGCGCGGCGTGCGCCCGGACATGGTTACCGACCAGACCAGCGCCCACGACCCGCTCAACGGCTACCTGCCCGCCGGCTGGACCTGGGACGAATACCGCGCCCGCGCCAAGACCGAGCCCGCCGCCGTGATCAAGGCCGCCAAGCAGTCGATGGCCGTGCACGTCAAAGCCATGCTGGACTTCCAGAAGCAAGGCATCCCGACCTTCGACTACGGCAACAACATCCGCCAGATGGCCCAGGAAGAAGGCGTGGAAAACGCCTTCGACTTCCCGGGTTTCGTCCCGGCCTACATCCGCCCGCTGTTCTGCCGTGGCATCGGCCCGTTCCGCTGGGCGGCGCTGTCCGGCGACCCGCAGGACATCTACAAGACCGACGCCAAAGTCAAAGAGCTGATCCCCGACGACGCCCACCTGCACAACTGGCTGGATATGGCGCGCGAGCGCATCAGCTTCCAGGGCCTGCCGGCGCGGATCTGCTGGGTTGGCCTGGGCCAGCGCGCCAAGCTCGGCCTGGCGTTCAACGAAATGGTGCGCAGCGGCGAGCTGTCGGCACCGGTCGTTATCGGCCGTGACCACCTCGACTCCGGCTCGGTGTCCAGCCCGAACCGTGAAACCGAAGCGATGCAGGATGGTTCCGATGCCGTGTCCGACTGGCCACTGCTCAACGCCTTGCTCAACACCGCGAGCGGTGCGACCTGGGTGTCGCTGCACCACGGTGGCGGCGTCGGCATGGGCTTCTCCCAGCACTCCGGCATGGTGATCGTCTGCGACGGTACCGACGAAGCGGCTGAGCGCATTGCCCGCGTGCTGCACAACGACCCGGCGACTGGGGTGATGCGTCACGCCGATGCCGGGTACCAGATCGCTATCGACTGCGCCAAGGAGCAGGGCCTCAACCTGCCAATGGTCAAGTAACGGCTGGCTCGGTTCCTGTGGGAGCTGGCTTGTCGGATCGCCGCATCGCTGCGATGGCATCACCTCGGTATGACTGACAGACCGAGTCGCCCGCATCGCAGGCAAGCCAGCTCCCACAAAAGCCAGCTCCACAGCAGAACAATGTGTACGCATAACAATCCACCAGAGGTTGAACCGACATGGCTGCAAATGACACCACCCCGTTGATCGAGAAACGTTCGATCGACTACATCCCGGAAGCGGAAAGACACGGTCGTCTATTGAGTCAGTTCACCTTGTGGATGGGCGCCAACCTGCAAATCACCGCGATTGTCACCGGGGCCCTGGCCGTGGTGTTGGGCGGTGATGTGTTCTGGTCGTTGATCGGCCTGTTCATCGGCCAACTGCTGGGCGGTGGGGTCATGGCGTTGCATGCGGCGCAAGGGCCCAAGTTGGGCTTGCCGCAGATGATTTCCAGCCGGGTGCAGTTTGGGGTGTATGGCGCGGCCATTCCGATTGTGCTGGTGTGCTTGATGTACCTCGGCTTCACCGCGACGGGTACGGTGTTGTCCGGCCAGGCCCTGGGCCAGTTGTTTGGCGTCAGCGACAGCGTGGGCATCCTGATCTTCGCCAGTGTCATCGTGCTGGTGACGGTGCTCGGTTACCGGGTGATCCACTTCATCGGCCGTGTCGCCAGCGTCATCGGCGTGATTGCCTTTGTGTACCTGTTCAGCCGCCTGATGAGCCAGACCGATGTAGGCGCGCTCCTGCAAATCCGCCACTTCAGCTGGAGCAGTTTCCTGCTGGCGGTGTCGCTGGCGGCGTCCTGGCAGATCGCCTTCGGTCCGTATGTGGCGGACTATTCGCGCTACCTGCCGAGCAGCACGTCGTCGGTGAAGACCTTTCTCGCGGCGGGTGCGGGTTCGGGGATCGGCGCCCAGGTGGCGATGGTCCTCGGTGTGTTCGCCGCGGCGATGTCCAACGGGCAATTCGCCGGTCATGAAGTGGCCTACATCGTCGGCTTGAGCGGCACGGGAGCCACGGCTGCGCTGCTGTATTTCAGCATCGCGTTCGGCAAGGTGACCATCTCCACGCTGAACTCCTACGGCAGCTTCATGTGCATCGCCACCATCGTCAGCGGTTTTCGCGGGCGCATGGAAGTCACGCGCCTTCAGCGCCTGGTATTCGTGCTGGCCATCGTCGGCACAGCGACCCTGATCGCCTTGCTCGGCCAGCACTCGTTCCTCGGTGCGTTCAAGTCGTTCATCCTGTTTCTGCTGGCGTTTTTCACGCCCTGGAGCGCGATCAACCTGGTGGACTACTACTGCATCACCCGCGACCGCTATGACGTGCCGGCGCTGGCCGATCCGAACGGTCGTTACGGCCGCTGGAACCTGCTGGGTATCAGCGTGTATGTGTTCGGCGTGCTGGTGCAGTTGCCGTTCATCTCCACCAAGTTCTACACCGGCCCACTGGTGGCGGCGCTGGGTGATGTGGATATTTCCTGGATCATCGGCCTGGTGCTGCCCGCCGCGCTGTATTACCTGTGCGCGAAAAAATGGCACGGCAGCGTGCCCGCTCAACTGATCCTGCCAACAGAGCAGGGCGCTGTACCAACAACAACCGGGCTGGCGGCACAAGCCTGATGGGACGTGGACAGGGCAGGATGCCTACTGACTGCCGTAATCCATTTCAAGATTGGGAGCGTCACAACAATGAAAATGCATAAAACCCTGATGGCTACCTTGCTCTCTGCAGGTTTGCTGGCCAGCGCTGGCGCCCAGGCGGCCGGCTGGTGCGAGTCCGGCAAACCGGTGAAGTTCGCCGGCCTGAACTGGGAAAGCGGCATGTTGCTTACCGACATCCTGCAAACCGTGCTGGAAAAAGGCTACGACTGCAAAACCGACAGCCTGCCAGGCAATTCCATCACCATGGAAAACGCCCTGAGCAGCAATGACATCCAGATCTTTGCCGAAGAGTGGGTCGGCCGCAGCGAGGTCTGGAACAAGGCCGAGAAGGCCGGCAAAGTCGTCGGCGTCGGTGCGCCGGTGGTGGGTGCCATCGAAGGCTGGTACGTGCCGCGTTATGTGATCGAAGGCGACGCCAAGCGCAAGCTGGAAGCCAAGGCGCCGGACCTGAAAACTATCGCCGACCTGGCCAAGTATTCCGCCGTGTTCAAGGACCAGGAAGAACCGTCCAAAGGCCGCTTCTACAATTGCCCGGCCGGCTGGACCTGTGAGCTGGACAACAGCGAAATGCTCAAGAGCTACGGCCTGGAAAGTTCCTACACCAACTTCCGCCCAGGCACCGGCCCGGCGCTGGATGCGGCGGTGTTGTCGAGCTACAAGCGTGGCGAGCCGATCCTGTTCTACTACTGGTCGCCAACCCCGCTGATGGGCCAGGTCGATCTGGTCAAGCTGGAAGAAAAAGCCGGTGTGGACAAGAGCGTGACCATCAAGGTCGGCCTGTCCAAGACCTTCCACGAGCAAGCCCCGGAACTGGTGGCCGTGCTGGAAAAGGTCAACCTGCCCATCGACCTGCTGAACCAGAACCTGGGACGCATGGCCAAGGAGCGCATTGAGTAGCCGAAGCTGGCGAAGATCTTCCTCAAGGAACATCCTGAAGTCTGGCACGCCTGGGTGAGCGAAGACGCAGCCAAGAAAATCGACGCGGCCTTGTAGGTCAAGCGTGCCCGGCTACCCTGAGGGGTCGGCCGGGCGCCTGGCCACAACCCATTGGATCGAGAGCACGATATGTTTCCTGAGAGTTTTACGTTTTCCATCGCCGACTGGGTCAACGGTTGGGTGGACTCACTGGTCACCAACTACGGCGATGTGTTCCGGCACATCTCCGACACCCTGTTGTGGGCCATCGTCAACCTGGAAGGGCTGCTGCGCGCGGCGCCCTGGTGGCTGATGCTGGCCATCGTCGGCGGCGTCGCCTGGCATGCCACCCGCAAGGTGCTGACCACGGCGGTGATCGTCGGTTTGCTGTTCCTGGTGGGCGCGGTTGGCCTGTGGGACAAGCTGATGCAAACGCTGGCGCTGATGATGGTCGCCACGGTGATCTCGGTGCTGATCGGCATCCCGCTGGGCATCCTCTCGGCGCGCAGCAATCGCCTGCGTTCGGTGCTGATGCCGTTGCTGGACATCATGCAGACCATGCCGAGCTTCGTGTACCTGATCCCGGTGCTGATGCTGTTTGGCCTGGGCAAGGTCCCGGCGATTTTCGCCACGGTGATCTACGCCGCGCCGCCGCTGATTCGCCTGACCGACCTGGGGATTCGCCAGGTGGACGGCGAAGTCATGGAAGCGATCAATGCCTTTGGCGCCAACCGCTGGCAGCAACTGTTCGGCGTGCAACTGCCGCTGGCGCTGCCGAGCATCATGGCCGGCATCAACCAGACCACCATGATGGCGTTGTCGATGGTGGTGATCGCCTCGATGATCGGTGCCCGTGGCTTGGGTGAAGACGTGTTGGTCGGCATCCAGACCCTCAACGTCGGGCGCGGCCTTGAAGCCGGCCTGGCGATCGTGATTCTCGCCGTGGTCATCGACCGCATTACCCAGGCCTATGGTCGTCCACGGCATGAGGCGAGCAAATGACTACTGTCAGCAAAATCGAAGTTAAAAACGTCTTCAAGATCTTCGGCTCGCGCTCCAAGGAAGCGCTGGCGCTGATCGGCCAGGGCAAGACCAAGGACCAGGTGCTGGCCGAGACCGGCTGCGTGGTCGGCGTGAATGACCTGTCCCTGAGCATCGGCACCGGTGAGATCTTTGTGATCATGGGCTTGTCGGGTTCCGGCAAATCCACCCTGGTGCGCCACTTCAACCGCCTGATCGACCCCACCAGCGGCGCGATCCTGGTGGACGGCGAAGACATCCTGCAACTGGACATGGAAGCCCTGCGCCAATTCCGTCGGCACAAGATCAGCATGGTGTTCCAGAGCTTCGGCCTGCTGCCCCACAAGAGCGTGCTCGACAACGTCGCCTACGGCCTCAAAGTGCGCGGCGAAAGCAAGCAGGTGTGCGCCGAACGCGCCCTGCACTGGATCGAAACCGTGGGCCTCAAGGGCTACGAGAACAAATACCCGCACCAGCTCTCCGGCGGCATGCGCCAGCGCGTTGGCCTGGCCCGGGCGTTGGCGGCGGACACCGACATCATCCTCATGGACGAAGCGTTCAGCGCCCTCGACCCGTTGATCCGCGCCGAGATGCAGGACCAGTTGCTGGAGCTGCAAAAGACCCTGCACAAGACCATCGTGTTTATCACCCATGACCTGGATGAAGCGGTGCGCATCGGCAACCGCATTGCGATCCTCAAGGACGGCAAGCTGATCCAGGTCGGCACGCCGCGCGAGATCCTGCATTCGCCGGCGGATGAATATGTGGACCGGTTTGTTCAGCGGCGGGCGGCGGTGGTCTGACGGACGCTATCGCAGGCAAGCCAGCTCCCACAGGGAAATGCATTCCAAATGTGGGAGCTGGCTTGCCTGCGATGAGGCCAGTGAAGCTGCACCAGAATTAACGAAGGTATGAAGATGTCCCAGCCAACCAAAATCATCATCGCCAACACCCCCTTACGTTGGCAGGACGTAGTCGCCGTCGCCCGCCACGGCGCCGTCCTCGAACTCTCGGGGCAAGCCTGGGCGCGCATCGACAATGCGCAGGCCATCGTGCAACGCATCGTTAGCAGCGGCGAACGCGCCTACGGCGTGAACACTGGCCTCGGCGCGTTGTGCAATGTCTCGCTCAAGGGCGAGCAACTCAGCCAGCTGTCACGCAACACCCTGCTGAGCCACGCCTGCGGCGTCGGCCCGGTGCTCAGCGACGAACAGACCCGCGCGATCATCTGCGCCACGATCATCAACTACAGCCACGGCAAATCCGGCCTGCACCCGCAGGTGGTGCACGCGTTGCTGGCGCTGCTCAACCACGGCATCACGCCGCAAGTACCGTCCCAGGGCTCGGTGGGTTACCTGACCCATATGGCCCACGTCGGCGTGGCCTTGTTGGGTGTAGGCAATGTGAGCTATCGCGGCCAGATCGTTCCGGCGCAGCAAGCGTTGAGCGCCGAAGGTTTGCAGCCGGTGGTGCTCGGCGCCAAGGACGGCCTGTGCCTGGTCAACGGCACGCCGTGCATGACCGGCCTGAGCTGCCTGGCCCTGGCCGATGCGCACCATTTGCTGCAATGGGCCGATGTGATCGGCGCCATGAGTTTCGAGGCCCAGCGCGGCCAGATCGATGCGTTTGACGAAGAAATCATCGCCCTCAAGCCGCACCCGGGCATGCAGCACGTCGGTATCAACCTGCGTGCGCTGCTGGACGGCAGTGAAGTGATCGCCAGCAGCAAAGGCATTCGCACCCAGGACGCGTTGAGCATCCGCTCGATCCCGCAGATCCACGGCGCAGCCCGCGATCAGGTGGAGCACGCCACGCGCCAGATCGAGACCGAACTCAACAGCGCCACCGACAACCCGCTGCTGCTCGGCACGCCGGACAGCTACCGCGTGGTGTCCCAGGCCAACCCGCATGGCCAGTCGGTGGCCCTGGCGGCAGACCTGCTCGCCATCGCCATGGCCGAGATCGGCTCGGTGGCCGAGCGCCGCCTGGACCGCCTGATCAACCCCCACGTCAGCGGTCTGCCGGCGTTCCTGGTGAGCAACCCCGGGGTCAACTCCGGGATGATGATCGTGCAGTACGTCGCCGCGTCCCTGTGTGGGCAAAATCGCCAACTGGCGCAACCGGCCGTGCTCGACAACTTCGTCACCTCCGGCTTGCAGGAAGACCACCTGAGCATGGGCACCAACGCCGCGCTCAAGCTGCACCAGGTGCTGGCCAACGTCACGCAGATCCTCGCCATCGAGTATTTGCTGGCGGCCCAGGCATTTGAATTCCTGAAGGAGCAGCGTTTCGGCGCCGGCACCGACCGCGCCTGGCGCTTGCTGCGCGAAGGGGTGCCGGCCTACGAACAAGACCGCTGGCTGGCGCCGGACATTGCCGCCGCTGCCCAGTTGATCAAAGACACCGCGTTACCCAATTTGCACTGATAGTCAAAAGAACAATTCAAAAGGAGTAGGAATGTGACTGCGCTAAATCTGATTCCAGGCCAACTGAGCCTTGCCCAACTGCGGGCCATCTACCAGCAGCCGGTAACACTCAGCCTGGATGACAGCGCCACGGCGCAGATCGAAGCCAGCGTGGCGTGCGTGGAGCAGATTCTCGCCGAGAATCGCACCGCCTACGGCATCAATACCGGTTTCGGCCTGCTGGCCTCGACCCGCATCGCCAGCGAAGACCTGGAAAACCTCCAGCGTTCCCTGGTGCTGTCCCACGCCGCCGGCGTCGGTGAGCCCATCAGCGATGCGCTGGTGCGGCTGGTCATGGTGCTCAAGGTCAACAGCCTCAGCCGTGGCTTCTCCGGCATCCGTCGCCAGGTGATCGACGCGTTGATCGCGCTGATCAATGCCGAGGTGTACCCGCACATTCCGCTGAAAGGCTCGGTGGGTGCTTCCGGTGACTTGGCGCCGTTGGCGCACATGTCCCTGGTGCTGCTGGGCGAAGGCAAGGCGCGCTACAAGGGCGAATGGCTGGAAGCCACCGACGCGCTGAAAGTCGCCGGCCTCACGCCGCTGACCCTCGCCGCCAAAGAAGGCCTGGCGCTGCTCAACGGCACCCAGGTCTCCACCGCCTATGCCTTGCGTGGCCTGTTTGAAGGGGAAGATTTGTTCGCCGGTGCCCTGGCGTGTGGCGCGCTCACCGTGGAAGCGGTGCTGGGCTCGCGTTCGCCATTCGATGCGCGGATTCACGCCGCTCGCGGCCAGCGGGGGCAGATCGACGCCGCCACGGCCTATCGCGACCTGCTGGGTGAAAGCAGCCAGGTGTCGCAGTCGCACCAGAACTGCGACAAGGTCCAGGACCCGTACTCCCTGCGTTGCCAGCCGCAAGTCATGGGCGCCTGCCTGACCCAGTTCCGCCAGGCCGCTGAAGTGCTGGTGGTCGAAGCCAACGCCGTGTCGGATAACCCGCTGGTATTTGCCGCCGAAGGCGACGTGATCTCCGGCGGCAACTTCCACGCCGAACCGGTGGCCATGGCCGCTGACAACATGGCCCTGGCCATCGCCGAAATCGGCTCCCTCAGCGAGCGCCGTATCTCGTTGATGATGGACAAGCACATGTCCCAACTGCCGCCGTTTTTGGTGGGCAATGGCGGGGTCAACTCCGGTTTCATGATCGCCCAGGTGACCGCCGCTGCGCTCGCCAGCGAGAACAAGGCGCTGGCCCATCCCCATAGCGTGGACAGCCTGCCCACCTCCGCCAACCAGGAAGACCACGTGTCGATGGCCCCGGCGGCGGGCAAGCGCCTGTGGGAAATGGCCGAGAACACCCGTGGCGTGTTGGCGGTCGAATGGCTGGCAGCCTGCCAGGGCCTGGACCTGCGCGAAGGCCTGAAAACCTCGCCGAAGCTGGAAAAGGCGCGCGCCATCCTGCGCGACAAAGTGGCGTTCTATGAGAAGGACCGTTTCTTCGCCCCGGACATCAACGCCGCCAGCGAACTGCTTGCCAGCCGCTGCCTGAATGAGCTGGTGCCGGCGAAGTTACTGCCAAGCCTCTAAGGCGCAACACCGATCAATGTGGGAGCTGGCTTGCCTGCGATAGCAATCTATCAGTTGAAACATAGGTGACTGACACACCGCCATCGCAGGCAAGCCAGCTCCCACATTTGATCTTCAGTAGATTCAGAATTTTCTCAGGATAAAAATAATTAGGGACGAGAAATGCACCAGCAAGAACAAGGTTTGAAACGCGGCCTAAGCGCCCGACATATTCGCTTCATGGCACTGGGGTCGGCGATCGGCACCGGGCTTTTCTACGGCTCTGCCTCGGCTATCCAAATGGCCGGCCCCGCCGTGCTGCTGGCCTACCTGATCGGCGGCGCCGCGGTGTTCATGGTGATGCGCGCCCTTGGCGAGATGGCCGTGCACAACCCGGTGTCCGGCTCGTTCGGCCAGTACGCCAGCACCTACCTGGGGCCCATGGCCGGTTTTATCCTCGGCTGGACCTACGCGTTTGAAATGATCATTGTCTGTCTCGCTGATGTGACGGCGTTCGGCATCTACATGGGCTTCTGGTTTCCCGACGTGGCACGTTGGGTCTGGGTGCTCGGCATCGTGTTTTTGATCGGCGGCCTGAACCTGTGCAACGTCAAAGTGTTTGGCGAAATGGAGTTCTGGCTGTCGCTGCTCAAGGTCGGCGCCATCGTCGCAATGATCCTCGGCGGCTTCGGCATCATGCTGTTTGGTATCCACACCGCCGGTGAAACCCAGGCCAGCGGCCTCAGCAACCTGTGGGCCCACGGCGGCTTCATGCCCAACGGCATCGGCGGCCTGATCGCCTCGTTTGCCGTGGTGATGTTTGCCTTCGGCGGCATCGAGATCATCGGCATCACCGCCGGTGAAGCCAAGGACCCGCAACGGGTGATCCCCAAGGCAATCAACGCCGTGCCGCTGCGCATCCTGCTGTTCTACGTGCTCACCCTGTTTGTGCTGATGGCCATCTACCCGTGGCCGCAGATCGGCAGCCAGGGCAGCCCGTTCGTGCAGATCTTCAGCAACCTGGGCATCGGCTCGGCGGCGACCATCCTCAATATCGTGGTGATCTCGGCGGCCGTCTCGGCGATCAACAGTGACATCTTCGGCGCCGGCCGCATGATGTACGGCCTGGCCCAGCAAGGGCAGGCGCCCAAAGGCTTTGCGCAACTGTCCAAACAGGGCGTGCCGTGGATGACCGTGGTGGTGATGGCCGCCGCGCTGCTGGGCGGCGTGGTGCTCAACTACCTGATCCCGGAAAATGTGTTCCTGCTGATCGCCTCGATTGCCACCTTCGCCACCGTGTGGGTGTGGCTGATGATCCTGTTTACCCAGGTCGCCATGCGCCGCTCGATGACCCGCGAGCAGGTGGCCGAACTGAAATTCCCGGTACCGTTCTGGCCCTATGCGCCCGCGGCGGCCATCGTGTTCATGCTGTTCGTGTTTGGTGTATTGGGTTACTTCCCGGACACCCAGGCCGCCTTGCTGGTCGGCGCCGTGTGGATCGTGTTGCTGGTGCTGGCCTACCTGCTGTGGGTCAAGCCCGCTGCCGGCCAAGCGGCCAAGGTCCATTACGACCCGGCTTTGTCTCATCGTTAATTTAGGGAGGCGTTGATGAAAACGCTTTGGCAACACTGCCACGTCGCAACCATGGCGGGTGGCAAATACTCGATTATCGAGGATGCTGCCCTGGTCACCGCAGGTCGGCTCATCGAGTGGATCGGCCCCTTGGCCGAACTGCCCCAGGGTGACTATGCACAGCTCCATGACCTGCAAGGCGCGTGGGTCACCCCCGGGCTGATCGACTGCCACACCCACACGGTGTTCGGTGGCAATCGCAGTGGCGAATTCGAGCAGCGCCTGGAAGGCGTGAGCTATGCCGAGATCGCAGCCAAGGGCGGCGGCATTGCCAGCACCGTACGCGCCACCCGCGCGGCGAGCGAAGATGAACTGTTCGACAGCGCCCACAAGCGCCTGCGCAGTTTGCTGCGTGACGGCGTGACCACGGTGGAGATCAAATCCGGTTATGGCCTGGACCTGGCCAACGAACGCAAGATGCTGCGGGTCGCCCGGCGCCTTGGCGAAGCGCTGCCGGTCAGCGTGCGCGCCACGTGCCTGGCGGCCCATGCATTGCCGCCGGAGTACAAGGATCGGGCCGACGACTATATCGAGCACATTTGCAGCGAAATGCTGCCCGCCCTGGCGGCAGAAGGGCTGGTGGACGCGGTGGACGCGTTCTGTGAATACCTGGCGTTCTCCACCGAGCAGGTCGAGCGTGTGTTCAAGGTCGCCCAGCACTTGGGCCTGCCGGTGAAGCTGCACGCCGAGCAACTTTCGTCGCTGCACGGCTCCAGCCTGGCGGCGCGTTATCACGCGTTGTCGGCGGATCACCTGGAGTTCATGACCGAGGAAGACGCCATCGCCATGGCCGCCTCCGGCACCGTCGCCGTGTTGCTGCCGGGGGCGTTCTACTTCCTGCGGGAAACCCAGCTGCCGCCGATGGACGCCCTGCGCAAGCACGGCGTGAAGATCGCCATCGCCAGCGACCTCAACCCCGGCACCTCGCCGGCGTTGTCGGTACGCCTGATGCTGAACATGGCCTGCACCCTGTTCCGCATGACCCCGGAAGAAGCCCTGGCCGGCGCCACGCAACATGCGGCGACCGCGCTGGGCATGGGCGACACCCACGGCTCTCTGGAAGTGGGCAAGGTCGCGGATTTCGTCGCCTGGCAGATTGATCGTCCCGCCGACCTGGCCTACTGGCTGGGCGGCGAACTGGATAAACGCGTCGTGCGCCATGGCGTCGATGTCACCGTCTGAGGAGTAGGGTTGTGGATAAGGTTCTGAACTTCAAACAAGGCCGCGTGCCGCTGCTGATCAGCATGCCCCACGCGGGTCTGCGCCTGACGCCAGTGGTCGAGGCCGGGTTGATCCCCGAGGCACACAGCCTGCCGGACACCGACTGGCATATCCCCACGCTGTATGACTTTGCCGAGGCGCTGGGGGCCAGCACCTTGTCGGCCGAATATTCGCGGTTTGTGATCGACCTGAACCGGCCGTCCGACGACAAGCCGCTGTACGTCGGCGCCACCACCGGGCTGTATCCGGCGACGCTGTTCGACGGCGTGCCGTTGTTCCGTGAGGGGCTGGAGCCGACCGAGACCGAGCGCGCCAGTTACTTGCAGAAGATCTGGGGTCCGTATCACCGCACGCTGCAGGAGGAGCTGGCACGGCTCAAGGCCGAGTTCGGTTACGCCTTGCTGTTCGATGCGCACTCGATCCGCTCGGTGATCCCGCACCTGTTCGACGGCAAGCTGCCGGACTTCAACCTTGGCACCTTCAATGGCGCTGCCTGTGATCCCGCGTTGGCCAGCCAACTGGAAGCCATCTGCGCCGGGCATCCGCAGTACAGCCATGTGTTGAACGGGCGCTTCAAGGGCGGGCATATCACCCGGCATTACGGTGACCCGGCGCAGGATATTCATGCGGTGCAGCTGGAGTTGTGCCAGAGCACTTATATGGAAGAGGTGGAACCGTTTCGTTATCGGGCGGATCTGGCTGAGCCGACGCGGGTGGTGTTGAAGCAGTTGTTGGAAGGGGTGTTGGCCTGGGGGCAACGGCGTTACGGCTGATATCGCTATCGCAGGCAAGCCAGCTCCCACAGTTTTCACTGTATTCACAAGTCCAAATGTGGGAGCGGGCTTGCCCGCGATGAGGGCCCCACAGTCGCCCCAGTGCAACTGCCCGTCGCCCCAGTTCGTGTTTACCCAGGCCCCACTGGTTAAGGTTGTGGAATAACAACAGCCGAGTGAGACCGCCTCCATGCAAAAAACCTTGTTGAGCCTGATCGGCGCCGCACTGTTCAGTGCACACGCCATGGCCGCCGAACCGGCCTCGTGCAAAAGCATCCGCATGGGCGTGGTCAGTTGGACCGACGTGGTCGCCACCTCCGGCATGGCCGATGTGTTGCTCAATGGCCTGGGCTACGACAGCAAACAGACCAGCGCCGTGCAGCAGATCATCTTTGCCGGCATCCGCGACAAGCGCCTGGATATCTTCCTCGGCTACTGGAAACCGGCGATGGACAACAACATCGCGCCGTTCCTCGCCGCCAAACAGGTCAAGGTTTTTGACAAGCCCAGCCTCGCCGACGCCCAGGCGACCCTCGCCGTGCCGCAATACGTGGCCGATGCGGGCTTGAAGACCTTTGCCGATATCGCCCGCTTCAAGGACAAGCTGGGCGGCAAGCTCTACGGCATCGAGCCCGGCAGTGGCGCGAACACCGATATCCAGAAAATGATCGACACCAACCACTTCGGTCTTGGCGGCTTCAAGCTGGTGGCCTCCGGTGAGGCGGGGATGCTGGCGGCGGTGCAGCGGGCGGTGAACCGCAAGGAGTTCGTGGTGTTTGTCGGTTGGACCCCGCACCCGATGAATATCAATATGCAGATGGCCTACCTCACCGGCAGTGAGGACGTGTTCGGCCCTGATGAAGGCCGCGCCACCGTGTCCACCGTCACCGCGTCGGACTTCGCCGAGCGTTGCCCCAACGCCAATCGCCTGCTGGAAAACCTCACCTACACGGCCGCCCAGGAGAGCCAGTTGATGGTGCCGATCATGGCGCGCCAATCACCGCAGGAGGTGGCCAGGCAGTGGTTGCGTGACCATCCCGAGGATTTGCAGCGCTGGCTGGTGGGGGTGACGGCGTTTGATGGCCGGGATGGCGTGGCGGCTGTACAGGCCAGCCTCAAGCTCTGAAACACCATCGAACCAATGCGGGAGCTGGCTTGCCTGCGATAGCTATCTGTCAGTTGAAATATTTGTGACTGATACACCGCTATCGCAGGCAAGCCAGCTCCCACAGTTGATCTCAATTGTCAGGGAGACTGATGCATGGCCGAATACCCTATTTCTTCGCAGATGCGCGCCTTCGTCGCCAAGACCGAATCCTTCACCACCACCGACACCTCCCTGGCCGGCCTGCGCCAAAACTACAACCGCATGTGCCAGGCCTTCACCCCGCCACCGCCGCAAGACCTGCTCATCGATAATTTCTCCCTGGACGGCGTAGCCGTGCGCAGTTACCGACCCACCACCGCCACCCCCTCCAACGGCTGGCCCTGTCTTCTATATATGCATGGCGGCGGCTGGGTGGTCGGCGGGTTGGATTCCCACGACTTCATCTGCTTTGAACTGGCCACTGCGCTCCAGGTGCTGGTGATCGCCATCGACTACCGCCTGGCGCCTGAGCACCCGTTCCCGGCGGCGTACGACGATTGCCGCAGCGTGTGGCAGGCGATCCAGGCGGGGCAGGGGCCGCATGCGATCAACCGCCAGCGCCTGGTGGTGGCGGGCGATAGCGCGGGGGGCAATCTGGCGGCGGCGTTGTGCCTGGGGTTGCGCGACGACGGGCAGCCGTTGCCCTTGGCTCAAGTACTGATCTACCCGGGGCTGGGCGGCCCGGTGGATTTGCCGTCCCGGCGTGATTGCGCGGATGCGCCGCTGCTGAGCACGGCCGATACCGACGACTACCTGGCCATGTATCTGTCAGACGGCGGGAAATCCTCGGCCTACGCCTTGCCGTTGCTCGCTGAAACATTCAGCGGTTTACCCAAGGCCTTCATCGCCGTGGCCCAGTTCGACCCCTTGCGCGACGACGGCAGGCTGTACGCCGAACGCTTGCAGGCGGCCGGCGTCGACACGCTGCTGTATCCCGGCAAAGGCCTGGTGCACGGCTGCCTGCGGGCGCGGCGGCAGGTGGCGGAGGTGGATCAACTCTACGACTGCTTGCTGGGTTACCTGAGGAGCGAAGGGCTGACACAGGTCTAAGCGCTCAAGGACATGCTCATTGCACAATTCGGGTTTATAGTGCCAGACGGCACAATAATAGACGTCCCCTCAGGGATGAACCCGACCCCTTACGGAGCGCGCAATGCAGACTTGGTTTCCACAGATCAAACCCTACGCCCGGCACGATCTGGCCGTCGATGACACGCACACCCTGTACGTCGATGAAAGTGGCTCCCCCGAAGGCTTGCCCGTCGTCTTCATCCACGGTGGCCCTGGCGCCGGTTGCGATGCCAACAGCCGCTGCTATTTCGATCCGAACCTGTATCACATTGTCACCTTCGACCAGCGTGGCTGCGGGCGCTCCACCCCGCGTGCGAGCCTGGAAAACAACACCACCTGGGACCTGGTCGCTGACCTTGAGCGCATCCGCGAACACCTGGGCATCGACAAATGGGTGCTGTTCGGCGGCTCCTGGGGCTCGACCCTGGCCCTGGCCTACGCGCAAACCCATCCCGAGCGTGTGCTTGGCCTGATCGTGCGCGGCATTTTCCTCGCCCGCCCGCAAGACATCGAATGGTTCTACCAGGCCGGTGCCAGCCGCCTGTTCCCGGACTACTGGCAGGACTACCTCGCGCCGATCCCGGTGGAGGAGCGCCACGACATGATCGCGGCCTATCACAAGCGCCTCACCGGCAACGACCAGATCGCCCAGATGCACGCGGCCAAGGCCTGGTCCGGCTGGGAAGGGCGCATGCTCGGCCTGTGCCCGAGCCCGCAGCATGTGGAGCGTTTTTCCGAGCCGCAGCGCGCGTTGTCGATTGCGCGGATCGAATGCCATTACTTCACCAACAACTCCTTCCTGGAGCCCAACCAGCTGATTCGCGACATGCACAAGATCGCCCATCTGCCTGGCGTAATCATCCATGGCCGCTACGATATGATCTGCCCGTTGGATAACGCCTGGGAGCTGCATCAGGCGTGGCCCAACAGTGAATTGCAGGTGATTCGCGAGGCCGGGCATGCGGCATCCGAGCCCGGTATTACCGATGCGTTGGTGCGTGCGACCGGCGAGATGGCCCGGCGCCTGCTCGACTTGCCGCCCGAAGAAGCATGAAGGGCCTGTTGCAGCGGGTGCGTGGGGCCCGGGTCGAGGTAGCCGGGGAAATTGTCGGGGCCATCGACCAGGGTTTGCTGGTGCTGGTGGCGGTCGAACCGGGCGACACGCCCGAGAGCGCCGACAAACTGTTGCACAAGCTGCTTAACTATCGGGTGTTCAGCGACGATGAGGGCAAGATGAACCTGTCGCTGAAAGACATCGACGGCGGTTTGCTGCTGGTGTCGCAGTTCACCCTGGCGGCAGACACCAAGAGCGGGTTGCGGCCGAGCTTCTCCACGGCGGCCCCTCCGGCCTTGGGCGCGGCGCTTTTCGAGCATTTGCTGGTACAAGCGCAACAATTGCATGGCAAGGTGGGGTCGGGGCGTTTTGGCGCCGATATGCAGGTGCATTTGGTCAATGATGGCCCTGTGACCTTCCTGCTCCAGACATGAATGTATTAAAAACGACTTTTAATGCCTAAAAACGCAGTATTTCACTACAAATACTTCGTTGCCCCTGATGCGTTGTCTCGCGGGCTACTAGATAATCGCGCGCTACGGGGATCAGCGTTGTTTGGTCCATTTTTGACTTAGGTAGAGACTTGTCCGATCGCCAATGGGGAATCATTTTGCCCCAGGGGAGTCGGAACAATGCTCGCCAACCTGGCATATAGATAGCTGGCCGTTGGTTTTTTGATCTGTTTTCGGCGAGGGTTGCTCGTGATTGTTAGTCCCTGTAATGCACCAAAATTGTCTGCCAAACGGTTACGAAACGCACTGGTGACGGGCTCTGCCCTGTTTTGCCTGTTCGGCGCGGGTCAACTGTGGGCATTCAGTCTGGATGATGTGTCGGCCAAGGCTAAAGAGCTGGCCGGGCAGAAATACGAAGCGCCGCGCAGCAATCTGCCGAACGAATTCCGCGAAATGAAATTCGCCGATTACCAGAAGATTCGTTTCCGCAACGAAAAAGCGGAGTGGGCCGATCAGAACACCCCATTCAAGCTGTCCTTCTATCACCAGGGTATGCACTTCGATACGCCGGTGAAAATCAACGAAGTCACGGCCGACAGCGTCAACGAAATCAAATATGACGCCTCGCGTTTCGATTTCGGCGACATGAAGCTTGATCCGAAAGCCACCGAACAACTGGGTTATGCCGGCTTCCGTGTGCTGTACCCGATCAACAAGGCCGACAAGCAAGACGAAATCATGACCATGCTCGGCGCCAGCTACTTCCGCGTCGTCGGCAAGGGCCAGGCCTATGGCTTGTCCGCCCGTGGCATGGCGATCGACACCGCGTTGCCGTCCGGCGAAGAATTCCCGCGTTTCACCGAGTTCTGGATCGAGCGTCCGAAGCCGGGTGAAAAACAGCTGGTGATCTTTGCCCTGCTGGATTCCCCGCGTGCCACCGGTGCATATCGCCTGACCCTGCGTCCGGGCACCGACACCATTGTCGACGTGAAATCCCAGATGTACCTGCGCGACAAGGTCAGCAAGCTGGGCGTTGCCCCGCTGACGAGCATGTTCCTGTTCGGCGCGAACCAGCCGTCCAAGGTGCTCAACTACCGCCGTGAGCTGCACGATTCCAGCGGCCTGTCGATCCATGCCGGCAACGGCGAGTGGATCTGGCGCCCACTGAACAACCCTAAACACCTGTCGGTCAGCAACTTCACCGTCGAAAACCCGAAAGGTTTCGGCCTGCTGCAACGTGGCCGCGATTTCAGCCACTACGAAGACCTCGACGACAACTACGACAAGCGCCCAAGCGCCTGGATCGAGCCTGAAGGCGACTGGGGCAAGGGCTCCGTCGACCTGGTAGAGATCCCGACCGCCGACGAAACCAACGACAACATCGTTGCCTTCTGGAGCCCGGCCGAGCTGCCCAAACCGGGCGAGCCGCTGGACGTCGCCTACCGCCTGCACTGGACCATGGACGAAAAATCCCTGCACCCGGCCGACAGCGCCTGGGTCAAGCAGACCCTGCGTTCCACCGGTGACGTGAAGCAGTCCAACCTGATCCGTCAGCCGGACGGCAGCGTGGCCTACCTGGTGGACTTCGAGGGCCCGTCCCTCAAGGCACTGCCGGCGGACGCCCCGGTGCGCAGCCAGGTGAGTGTTGGCGACAACGCTGAAGTGGTCGAAAACAGCGTGCGCTACAACGAGCACACCAAAGGCTGGCGCCTGACCCTGCGCATGAAGATCAAGGACGCAGGCAAGCCGACCGAAATGCGTGCGGCCCTGGTGCAGGACATCGTCAAGCCTGAGCCTGAGAAGGATTCGAGCCACGTGCTCAAGGCCGACAAAGTCCTGGCCAAGCAACACGAGAAGCAGGCCAAGAAAGACGCAAAAGACGCAAAAGACGCGAAAGACAAGCAGCCAGAAGCTGCCCCAGCCACACCGGAGCCGATCAAGACCGAACAAGTCCTGACCGAGACCTGGAGCTATCAGTTGCCTGCCGATGAGTAATTCCCAAGCCACGCCAGAGACTCTGCAAGAGTACCTGGCGCACCTGCCGATGACGGCCGAGCAGCGCGCCGAGCTGGCGGGCTGCACGTCTTTCAGCGAGTTGCACGAACGCTTGTCGTCGTCCACCTTCGACGCCCCGACCGACGCCGCCCAAGCGTCGGTGGGCTCGCGGCTGCTGCTCAACAGTGCCGAAGAGCTGCAAGACGCCGAAATGCTCGTGCTCGACGCCGAAGGCCGCGTGTGCCTGAAAGCCACGCCGCCGATCCGTCGGACCAAAGTGGTGCCCGAGCCTTGGCGCACCAATATCCTGGTGCGCGGTTGGCGCCGGATGACCGGTCGCACCAACCCGCCGAAGCCGCCGAAAGACGAACGTGTATTGCCGGCTGCGCGCTGGCGTACCGTGGGTTCGATCCGTCGCTACATCCTGCTGGTGCTGATGCTCGGCCAGACCATCGTTGCCGGCTGGTACATGAAAGGCATCATGCCGTACCAGGGCTGGTCGCTCGTCGACTTCGACGAAATCCGCAACCAGACCCTGCTGCAAACCGCAACGCAGGTGCTGCCTTACGCCCTGCAAACCAGCATCCTGATCATGTTCGGGATCTTGTTCTGCTGGGTGTCGGCGGGTTTCTGGACCGCGCTGATGGGCTTCCTGGAACTGCTGACCGGTCACGATAAATACCGCATTTCCGGTAAAAGTGCCGGTGACGAGCCGATTCCGAAGGACGCCCGCACCGCGCTGGTGATGCCGATCTGCAACGAAGACGTGCCCCGCGTATTCGCCGGTCTGCGCGCCACCTTCGAATCGGTGGCCGCCACGGGCGACCTGGACCGCTTCGACTTCTTCGTGCTCAGCGACAGTAACGACGCCGACATCTGCATCGCCGAACAGCAAGCCTGGCTCGACGTGTGCCGTGAAGCCGGTGGTTTCGGCAAGATCTTCTATCGCCGCCGTCGCCGTCGCGTCAAACGCAAGAGCGGCAACCTCGACGACTTCTGCCGTCGCTGGGGCGGTGACTACAAGTACATGGTGGTTCTCGACGCCGACAGCGTGATGAGCGGCGAGTGCCTGACCAGCCTGGTGCGCCTGATGGAAGCCACGCCGGATGCCGGGATTATCCAGACCGCGCCGCGTGCGTCGGGCATGGACACCCTGTATGCGCGCATGCAGCAGTTCGCCACCCGTGTGTACGGCCCGCTGTTCACCGCCGGCCTGCACTTCTGGCAGCTGGGTGAATCCCACTACTGGGGTCACAACGCGATCATCCGCATGAAACCGTTCATCGAGCACTGCGCCCTGGCACCGTTGCCGGGCAAAGGCGCGTTCGCCGGTTCGATTCTGTCCCACGACTTCGTTGAAGCTGCGCTGATGCGCCGTGCCGGCTGGGGCGTGTGGATTGCCTACGATCTGCCGGGCAGCTACGAAGAACTGCCGCCGAACCTGCTGGACGAACTCAAGCGTGACCGTCGCTGGTGCCACGGCAACCTGATGAACTTCCGCCTGTTCCTGGTCAAGGGCATGCACCCGGTGCACCGTGCGGTGTTTCTCACCGGCGTGATGTCCTACCTGTCGGCGCCGCTGTGGTTCCTGTTCCTGGTGCTGTCTACCGCGTTGCTGGCGGTGAACACCCTGATGGAACCGCAGTACTTCATGGCCCCGCGCCAGTTGTACCCACTGTGGCCGCAATGGCATCCCGACAAGGCGGTGGCGCTGTTCTCCACCACCATCGTGCTGCTGTTCCTGCCAAAACTGCTGAGCATCATCCTGATCTGGGCCAAGGGCGCGAAAGAGTTCGGTGGCAAGTTCAAGGTGACCCTGTCGATGCTGCTGGAGATGCTGTTCTCCATGCTGCTGGCGCCGGTGCGCATGATCTTCCACACCCGTTTCGTCCTGGCCGCTTTCCTTGGCTGGGCCGCAACCTGGAACTCGCCACAGCGTGACGACGATTCCACGCCGTGGAGCGAAGCGGTCAAGCGCCACGGTCCGCAAACCGTGCTGGGCTTCCTGTGGGCCCTGTTGGTGGTGTGGCTGAACCCGAGCTTCCTGTGGTGGCTGGTGCCGATTGTCGGTTCGCTGATGCTGTCGATCCCAGTGTCGGTGATTTCCAGCCGGGTCAAGCTGGGCCTCAAGTCCCGCGACGAGAGCCTGTTCCTCATTCCTGAGGAATACAATCCGCCGCAGGCGCTGCTGTCCACCGAGAAGTACACCCACGAAAACCGTTGGCATGCACTCAACGACGGCTTTGTCCGCGCCGTGGTCGACCCGCAGCAGAACGCCCTGGCCTGTGCCCTGGCGACTTCGCGTCACCGCGAAGCCGAGCCCATCGAGTACCTGCGGGCCGAGCGTGTACGCCATGCGTTGAAAGTCGGCCCTGCCGGCCTCAACAACGGCGAACGCGTGGCCTTGCTCAGTGACCCGGTCGCCCTGGCCCGCCTGCACGAGCAGGTCTGGAGCGAAGGGCATGCCGACTGGCTGGGGGCCTGGCGTGAGTCGATCAAGGCTGATCCGCACGCGCCGTTGCTGCCGCTGCAACCGCAAGTCTCCCAGGCCCAACCGGCCTGATTCAGACGCCCCCGGGGGTTCACTCCGGGGGTGTTTCAAACGCTGGTCCTACAGCGTTTTGCGCTTCTTCCTGTTAGCGCTAACTCCTTGTTATTTCGAAACAAAAGACCCTTCGCCGAGGCGTATTGCCGTGCCTGCGGCTGGGGTAGCATCGCCCCGCAAATTTGACTCGACACGGGGATATTCATGTTCAAAAGGTATGGTTCGGCATTGCTGATAGGCGCTGTCGCATTGATGTTCGGTGGCCCGCTGCAGGCTGGCGCCCTGGATGACGCCGTGCGGCGCGGCGTGCTCAAGGTGGGCACCACGCCCACCTATGTGCCCTTTGAAATGACCGACCGGCAGGGGCGCATTGTCGGCTTTGAAATCGACTTGCTCCAGGCCATGAGCCGTGCCCTCGACGTCGAGTTGGAGTTGGTTGCGGTGCCCTATACCGAGCTGCTGCCGGGGCTCATGGCGAAGCGCTTCGATCTGATCGGCAGCGGCATGACCGTCACCCAGCAACGCAATCTCAGGTTGAATTTCAGTGATGCCTTCATGGTGGTGGGCCAGACCGTGCTGCTGCACCCCAGCCTGGCGGGCAAGGTCACCAGCATCGAAGACCTGGATGAAGCGGGCTACCGGATCGCGGCCACTGCCGGCACCACGGGGGAAATGGCGGCGCAACGGTTCCTGGGGGCGGCCCGGCTCAGCAGTTTCACCACGCCGGAAGAAGGCGTGCGGCACGTGGTGGAAGGCAAGGCCGATGCGTTCGTCCACGACGCACCGTACAACCTGATCGCTATCAGCCGAGCGGAAAACGCCAGCCTGTTTGCCCTCGAACAACCCTTTACCTACGAGCCCCTGGCGTTCGGCCTGAAAAAGGGCGATTACGACAGCCTCAACTGGATCAATCACTTCCTCAACCAGGTGGCCCAGGACGGCACCTATGATCGGCTGCACGACAAGTGGTTCAAGGACACGGCCTGGATGGCGGATATTGAGTGAAAGTCATAACTGCTTACATATCAGTCGATTGCCACGCACGGGCGCTGACGCGTCTACACCTGTGGTTCCCCCGGCTTTTGTGGGGTTTTTCTGACATACGTCGACAACAAATACCCGTGAAACCTTTGTGACGGGCAGCGAGTGGGTTAGGATCGCATCCCGTTATGGTGCAGCCCTTTTGCGCGCCGACCTTATAAGAATCGTTCAGGGGACTTGATGATGAAAAAGTATCTTTCGATGCTGCTGCTCGGCGTCACCGCGCTGGTCGCGGCCAATGCGGCCCAGGCCGGTGCGATCGACGATGCGGTCAAGCGCGGCACGCTGAAAGTCGGCATGGACCCGACCTACATGCCGTTCGAAATGACCGACAAGCGCGGTGAAATCATCGGCTTCGAAGTGGACATCCTCAAGGCGATGGCCAAGTCCATGGGCGTCAAGCTGGAGCTGGTGTCCACCGGTTACGACGGCATCATCCCGGCTTTCCTGACCGGCAAGTTCGACATGATCGGCAGCGGCATGACCCTGACCCAGGAGCGCAACCTGCGCCTGAACTTCAGCGAACCCTTCATCGTCGTCGGCCAAACCCTGCTGATCCGCAAGGACCTGGAAGGCACTATCAAGTCCTACAAAGACCTGAACGACGAGAAATACCGTCTGACCTCCAAGCTGGGCACCACCGGTGAGATGGTCGCCAAGAAGCTGATCTCCAAAGCCAAGTACCACGGCTATGACAATGAGCAAGAAGGTGTGCTGGACGTGGTCAACGGCAAGGCCGATGCCTTTGTGTATGACGCGCCGTACAACGTGGTTGCCGAGAAGAAAGTCGGTAACGGCAAGCTGGTGTTCCTCGAAGAACCGTTCACCTTCGAACCCCTGGCGTTTGGCCTGAAAAAAGGCGATTACGACAGCATCAACTTCATCAACAACTTCCTGCACCAGATCCGTAACGACGGCACCTACGATCGCATCCATGACAAGTGGTTCAAGAGCTCCGAGTGGCTCAAGGACATGGAATAAGGCTCTAGACCGAGTTGCCTGTATCGCAGGCAAGCCAGCTCCCACATTTGACCGTGTTCACACATCCAAAGGTGGGAGCGGGCTTGCCCGCGATGGCGGCCTCACAGGCAACACACATCGCGGAAAGTTAAATGAAACAGAAAAAAGCCCAATGGCCCTGGCACCTGCTGACCGTGGTCGTGCTGGTTGGCCTGGCCGGCGCCTTGTACTACGCCACCTCGCTGATGTCCTACGAGTGGCGCTGGAATCGCGTACCGCAGTACTTCGCCTACCAGGCTGAAACGTCCCAGCGCGCGGCGGATATTTCCACCGTGGTCGAGCTGGTGCGCAAAGGCGACGTCGCCGAAGTGACCCTGCGCAACGACGCGGGCGCCGAGCAAAAGCTGACCGTGGCCGACAACAGCCTGCAAGTGGCGCGTGGCGATGACGTGGCCGAAGGCGACGTGATCGGCGTGACCCGGCATTGGGCGCTGGGCCCGTTGATGTGGGGCTTGTGGACCACGCTGTGGCTGTCGGTGGTGTCCGGCATCCTCGGGCTGGCGATCGGCTTGGCGACCGGCCTGTGCCGGCTGTCGAATAACCCGACCTTACGCGATCTGTCGACGATCTACGTCGAACTGGTACGCGGAACGCCGCTGTTGGTGCAGATCTTCATCTTCTATTTCTTTATCGGCACGGTGCTCAACCTGTCCCGGGAATTTGCCGGGATCGCCGCGCTGTCGCTGTTCACCGGTGCCTACGTGGCAGAGATCGTGCGCGCGGGCGTGCAGTCGATCACCCGTGGCCAGAACGAAGCCGCCCGCTCCCTGGGCCTGAGCGCCAGCCAGTCGATGCGCCACGTGGTGTTGCCGCAGGCCTTCAAGCGCGTGCTGCCGCCGCTGGCCGGACAATTCATCAGCCTGGTGAAAGACACCTCGCTGGTCTCGGTGATCGCCATCACCGAACTGCTCAAAAGCGGCCGCGAAGTGATCACCACCTCGTTCTCGCCGTTTGAAATCCTGTTCTGCGTCGCAGGCTTGTACCTGTTGATCAACCTGCCGCTGTCGAAAATGGCCAGCCGGCTTGAGCGGAGGCTCGCGCAAAGTGATTGAAGTCCGCGATCTGGTAAAAGTCTTCGACACCCGTGGCCATGTGGTGCGCGCGGTGGACCACGTCACCACCCAGGTGGCCAAGGGTGAAGTGCTGGTGGTGATCGGCCCGTCGGGTTCCGGCAAGTCCACCTTCCTGCGCTGCCTCAATGGCCTGGAAGAATTCGACTCGGGCTCGGTGAGCATCGACGGCCTGCAACTGGCTGACCCGAAGACCGACGTGAACGCCTATCGCCGCGAAGTCGGCATGGTGTTCCAGCACTTCAACCTGTTCCCCCACATGACCGTGCTGGAAAATCTCTGCCTGGCGCAAAAGGTCGTGCGCAAGCGCGGCAAAAAGGAGCGTGAGGCCAAGGCCCTGGCGTTGCTGGAAAAGGTCGGCATTGCGCAGAAGGCCAATGAGTTTCCCTCGCGCCTCTCCGGCGGTCAGCAGCAACGGGTCGCCATTGCCCGCGCGCTGGCCATGGAGCCCAAGGTCATGTTGTTCGATGAACCCACCTCGGCGCTCGACCCGGAAATGGTCGGCGAAGTGCTGGACGTGATGAAGACCCTGGCCCTGGAAGGCATGACCATGGTCTGCGTCACCCACGAAATGGGCTTTGCCCGTGAAGTGGCCGATCGGGTGTTGTTCTTTGATCATGGCAAGTTGCTGGAAGACGCGGCCCCGGCCGAGTTCTTCGACGCGCCCAAAGACCCGCGTGCCCAGGCTTTCCTGCGTCAGGTCCTATAACCTGAACCTGCCTACCAGGGCTCGCAGGTCCCGGCTCAACCGCGTCAGTTGAGCACTCGCCGCCGCCGTTTCCTCACTGGCGGCGGCGGTTTGTTCGGACGCATCGCGCACCTTCAACACACTGCGATTGATTTCCTCGGCCACCGCGCTTTGTTCTTCGGCGGCAGCGGCGATCTGCGGGTTCATTTCCTGGATGATCGACACCGTGTCGGCAATCGCCGCCAGCGCGTCGCCGGCATTGCGGGTCAGGCCGACACTGTTGTCGGTCAAGGTGCGGCTGCTGTGCATGATATCGGCCACTTGCTGGGTGCCGGCATGAAGGCTGCGGATCAACTCTTCGATTTCTTCGGCCGAGGCTTGGGTGCGTTGGGCCAGGCTGCGTACTTCATCGGCGACCACGGCGAACCCTTCGCCTGCGCTGCCGGCCCGTGCGGCTTCGATGGCGGCGTTCAGGGCCAGCAAATTGGTTTGCTGGGACACCGACTTGATCACTTCCAGCACGCTGCCGATCTTCTGGCTTTCCTGTTGCAAGGCCAGCATCGCCTGGCTGGCGCGAGACATTTCATCGGCAAGATGACCGATGTGCTCAACCGCCTGGGTCACCACCTGATCACCGATACTGGTTTGTCGATCCGCCTCATGGGCCGCCACTGACGCTTGCTCGGCGTGTCGGGCCACCTCCTGGGCGGTGGCCAGCATTTCATTCATGGCCGTTGCCACCTGGTCGGTTTCTTCTTTCTGGTGATGGATGCCGTCGCGGGTCTGTTGGGTGACGGCCGCCAACTGCGCGGCCGCGCTGCCAATCTGCTGGGCGCTGTCACCGATGCCACTGATCAGCGTGCGCAGGTTGCCCGTCATGTCCCCCATGCTGCGTTGCAACTGGCCGAGTTCATCACGGCGCTCCACCGGCACGTCGTGGCTCAAGTCCCCCTTGGCGATACGGCTGGCGACCGTCAGCACCTGGCGTAGCGGCACCACGATCTGCCGGGCGATCCACCAGGCGGCGAGGGCGCCGAGCAGCAAGGCCGCGGCGGTCACAGCGACCAGCAGGGTGCGGGTGTGCCGCGCCTCTTTGTCGCGCTTGACGGTCTGGGCCTGGCTCAGTTGGTGACTGTGCTCCAGCAACTGGTCGAGTTGCTGCTCGAAGCGGTTCTGCACGGTTTCGGTGGTGACCTGCGCATTCTTGAGCCGTTGCAGTTGCTCGCGATAGTCGGCCAGGTCGGTCTTGAGCAGCGTTGCGTCAACGGGCAGGCGAGTGACGGCGGCCTGAGCGACGTCCAGGGCGTCCAGGGTGGCGCCGACGGCCTCGGCATAGGCTTGCAGCGACACGGCGGCCCAGGCGGGGCGTACGGCGTTGTCTTCGGCCTGGGCAATGGCCTGGCGCAGCTGTTCGATGCTGTCGAGCGCTTGCTGGTCTTGCTGATCCGGCAGTTCGCTGGCCACTTGAGCAAGGGTGTCGCTGGCTTGCAACGCGGTTTTGCTGAGGGGCGAGCGGGTGTTATCGCGTTGCTCGATCAGCGGGGGCAGCTCCACCAGCGCAGCCTTGAAGGCGGCAACCAGGCGCGTGGCCTCCTGGAGTCGCTGTTGGTCGGCAGGATCACGCATGCGGCCGGCAAAGAACGCCAGGTGCCGTTCGATTTTTTCAATGTGGGTTGCCATCTTGCCCAGGCTGGCCGTGTCGGTGAGGGTGCGGTACACGATGCGGTCGGCCCGCATGGCCTGGGCATCAGCGGCCAATTGCCCGAGGGCGCTCAGGTTGCCTGACCGGTAAAGCACAGCATTCAGCGCCTGCCAGCCGGTCACGGCGATGGCCAGGCTGAGCACCAGGACCTGCCCAAAACCCAGGGCAAGCTTGAGGCGGACGCTGGCGTTGACCAGCAAGCGGGTCAGCCGAGGAAACATGGTGCACCTCCAAATCCGAAAAAGCGTTTCGCAGTAACGGAAACGCTAAATCGATTTGGGCGGCTACCGGGCTGATAACGGCGTAGGAAATTTCACAAACTGTTAGATGCGGAAGCGTCCTACCAATGTTTGCAGGTAAATCCCCAGGCGCGCCAGTTCTGCGCTGGACGCGGCAGTTTCCTCACTGGCCGAAGAGGTTTGCTCCGACACGTCACGCACATTCAGCACGCTGCGGTTGATCTCTTCGGCCACGGCGCTCTGTTGCTCGGCGGCGGTGGCGATCTGCGAGTTCATCGCCTGGATCGTCGAGACCGTGCGCGTGATGTTGCCCAGGGCAGCGCCGGCGCGGCGGGTCAGTTCGACACTGCTGTCGGTGAGGCCGCGGCTGTTGTCCATGATGGTCGCCACTTGCTGGGTGCCACTTTGCAGGCCGACGATCAGTTCTTCGATCTCTTCGGTGGACTTCTGCGTGCGCTGGGCCAGGCTGCGCACTTCATCGGCCACCACCGCGAAGCCACGCCCGGCTTCACCGGCGCGGGCGGCTTCAATTGCGGCGTTGAGGGCCAGCAGGTTGGTTTGCTGGGCCACGGATTTGATCACATCGAGCACGCTGCCGATCTTGTCGCTTTCGCGTTTCAGATCGCCCATGGCCAGGGTGGAGTTGCCGACTTCGGTGGCCAGGCGTTCGATCTGGGCGATGGCTTCGCCGACCACTTTGTCACCTTCGCGGGCTTGCTGGTCAGCGGCGACGGCGGCTTCGGAAGCCTCCTCGGCGTTGCGTGCCACTTCCTGCACGGTGGCGGCCATTTCGTTCATGGCGGTCGCGACCTGGTCGGTTTCGACTTTCTGGCTGTTGACCCCGGCGCTGGTCTGTTCGGTCACCGCCGACAGTTGCTCGGCGGCGCTGGCGATCTGGGTCACGCCGTCGCTGATGCCGCCGATCAACTCGCGCAGGCCCACGGTCATGCTTTGCATGGCCCGTTGCAGTTGGCCCAGTTCGTCCTGGCGCGCGGAGTCGAGGTTGTGGCTCAAGTCGCCGGAGGCCACGCGCTCGGCGACCTTGAGAGTCTGGTTCAGCGGGATGATGATCTGGCGGGTGATGGCCCAGGCGGCGATCAGGCCGAAGACCAGCGCGAGCACGGTGGCCAGCGCCAACAGTTGCTTGGCCTGTGCGGCCTCGTTGTCACGGACCACGGTCTGCGACGCGGTGAGTTTTTTGCTGCGGTCGAGCAGGATGTCGCCTTGCTCGGCCATGGTTTTCATCGCCGCGGCGGTGGCGACCTGGGAGTTGCGGTACTGGCTGACCGCCGCGCGGTAGGCTTGCAGCGAAACGCTGGCCTGTTGCAGGTTGGTCGAATATTGATCAGGGATTTGCCCGTTCAGGCCGGTGATTTTCTTCAGGGCATTATCGATGGCGTCCAGCGCGGGCTGCTCGGCTTCGACCTTGCCGCTGTAGGTGTAGCCGCGCACCTGGAAGCGCGCCTGTTGGATCAGCTTGCTCAGGTCCACCACGCTGTTGAACTGGCTGACGCTGTCGCCTTGCAGCAGGGCTTTCTCGATCTCGCCGACCTTGACCACCGCGTTGTCGGCGGTGTCGCCCAGCTTGCTGCGCGCGTTTTCGCGGTTGGCGCCGGCCTGGACCATGGCCTCGAAGGCGCGGCGGTATTGGTCGACGGCGACCAGTTGGTCGTCCACCAGGCGGTTGTCGGCGGGCTGATCGATCAGGGTGTCGGCGGTTTTCAGGCTGCTTTCCAATTGCACCAGCAGCGTGTTGACCGTTGTCGGGCCTTGTTCGCCACGGCGCATTTCGTAGTCCAGGCGCGCCAATCGCAGGTCTTTGGTCAGCTCATTGACGCTGGAGATAAAGCCCAGCTTGTCACCCCGGCTGATCACGCCGCTGAGGCCGCTCCAGCCGGTGAAGGTGATCATGAGCGTGAGCAGTAACACCAGGCCAAAACCTACACCCAGCTTGGATTTGACGCTGACATTCCCCAGCTTTTCGGCTAACCAACGATACATGCTGCGAACTCCCCTGGAACAAGGCTTGGACTTATTCAGAGAGTATCGGCATTGGCGCGGGATTCTGTAGCGACGCAGGTCAAATGGGGGGGTGATGTACTCAGTTTCCCAACTTGGCACAGATCAAAATGTGGGAGCTGGCTTGCCTGCGATAGCGGTGTGTCAGCAGTCAATGTGCAAGCTGACCCACCGCTATCGCAGGCAAGTCAGCTCCCACACAAGCCAGTTCCCACATGGAGACTGCGGTGTTGTTTGGGGTTGGGTTAGAAGAGGCGGGCGAGCAGGGCAGTCACGGCGGTTTCAACCCGCAGAATGCGCGCGCCCAGCTGCACCGGTTGCAGGCCGGCCTTGGCCAGCAGGTCCACTTCGTAGGGAATCCAGCCACCTTCCGGGCCGATGGCCAGGGTCACCGGCTCATCCAGCCCGCGTGGGCAGGCTGGGTAATCGCCGGGATGGCCGATCAAACCCAGCGTCCCTGCGGCCATGGCCGGCAGGCGGTCTTCGACGAACGGCTTGAAGCGCTTCTCGATGATGATCTCGGGCAGCACCGTGTCGCGCGCCTGTTCCAGGCCGAGGATCAGTTGCTCGCGAATCGCCTCGGGCTCCAGGAACGGTGTCTGCCAGAAGCTTTTTTCCACGCGATAACTGTTGAGCAGCACGACCTTGGGCACGCCCATGGCCGCCACGGTTTGCAGGACCCGGCGCAGCATTTTCGGGCGGGGCAGGGCCAGCAGCAGGGTCAGCGGCAGTTTCGCCGGCGGCGGCTGGTCGAAGCTGACTTGCAGCTCCGCCTCACTGGCTTCCAGGCGTAGCAACTGGGCATTGCCCATCAGCCCGCCGATACGGCCGACACGCAGGCTGTCGCCGACGGCGGCGCGATGGACTTCCTGCATGTGCACCAGGCGCCGGTCACGCAGCACCACGCGGTCGGCCGCGATGAAGTCGGCCTCCTCAAGCAGCAGCAGGTTCACGGCTGGGTCGCTGGCGGCTGGTCGTCGTCGGCGGGCTGATCATCCGGGTGGTCGCCACGCTTGGTGATCAGGCTGCTGAACAGGATGCCGATCTCGAACAGCATCCACATCGGCACGGCCAGCAGGGTCTGGGAGAAGATGTCCGGCGGTGTGAGGATCATGCCGACCACAAAGCAGCCGATGATCACGTACGGGCGGATCTTCTTCAGGTACGCCACGTTGACCACGCCGATCCACACCAGCAGCACCACGGCCACGGGGATTTCGAAGGCCACGCCAAAGGCGAAGAACAGCGTCATCACGAAGTCGAGGTAGCTGGTGATGTCGGTCATCATTTCCACGCCGGCCGGGGTGGCAGCGGCGAAGAACTTGAAGATCAGCGGGAACACCAGGAAGTAGGCGAACGCCATGCCGGTGTAGAACAGGCAGATGCTCGACACCAGCAACGGCACGGCGATGCGCTTCTCATGCTTGTACAGGCCCGGCGCGATAAAGCCCCAGATCTGATGCAGGATCACCGGGATCGCGAGGAACAGCGAGACCATCATCGTCAGCTTCAGCGGCGTGAGGAACGGCGATGACACGTCGGTGGCGATCATCGTCGCGCCGGCCGGCAGGTACTGGCGCAGGGGCGTGGAGACGAAGGTGTAGATCTGCTGGGTAAAGGCGAACAACCCGGCAAAGATGATGAAGATCGCCGCTACGCAACGCAGCAGGCGGGTACGCAGCTCGGTGAGGTGCGAGACCAGCGGCATATGCTGGTCGTTTTCCGGTTTATCAGCGCTCATGGGGCTCGCGGCGGCAATGTAGGGTCATGGGGAGCAGGCGCCGCGACGGGCGCCGGTGCTGGCTCGGTGGGCGCGACGGGCGTGGCTTCAACAGCAGGCGCAGGGGCAATGCTGTGTTCGGCCACGGGGGTAACCGGTTTTTCCGGTTCTTGCACCGGCGACAGAATCTTCCGGGCTTCCTGCTCCAACGACAGGATGTGTTCGTTGTGCAGCTGCCGGCGGATCTCGTCGGCGCCGATTTCCCGTTCAACTTCCTGTTTGATCGCATTGAAACTGCGTTTCAGGCGGCCGATCCACAGGCCGGCCGTGCGTGCGGCACCGGGCAGGCGTTCCGGCCCCAGTACCAGCAGGGCCACGAGGCCGACGAGCAGCAGTTCAGAGAAGCTGATACCAAACATTAGTCAGTGCTCACGAGTCTTTGCGGGTCGGCTCTTCGACTTTCTCAGCCTGCACGTCGAAGGTACGACGCTCGGTGATCGGCTGGGCGGCCTGCGGGTGCACAGGCTGCGCCGGTGGCACTGGGTTGGCGGCCGGGTCGGCCGGTTTTTCGTCGTCGTTCATGGCTTTGCGAAAGCCCTTGATCGATTCGCCGACGTCCGTGCCGAGGTTCTTGAGTTTCTTGGTGCCGAATACCAATACCACCACCACCAGAATGACGATCCAGTGTTTCCAGTCAAAAATACCCATGCTGCAAATCCTCAGTAAAAGTTATTCAGGCGGAGGGGCGCGATGCCTTTTCGGCATGCCCGGACAAGCCGAAGCGACGGTCCAGTTCATCCAGCACGGCCTGCGGATGCTGCCCCAGTTGGGCGAGCATGACCAGGCTGTGGAACCAGAGGTCGGCGGTTTCGTAGATCACGTCGCTGCAGTCGCCGCTGATTTGCGCGTCCTTGGCGGCGATGATGGTCTCGACGGATTCTTCGCCGAGTTTTTCCAGAATCTTGTTCAGGCCCTTGTGGTAGAGGCTGGCGACGTAGGAGCTGTCGGCGTCCGCGCCTTTGCGGTCTTCCAGCACCTGGGCCACGCGGTTCAGGGTATCGCTCATGTCTAGTGTCCTGCGGAATAGATGGCGTGCGGGTCTTTGAGCACCGGTTCGACAACCTTCCACGCGCCGTTCTCGAACACGCGGTAGAAGCAGCTGTGACGGCCGGTGTGGCAGGCGATGTCGCCGATCTGCTCGACCTTGAGGATCACCACGTCGGCGTCGCAGTCGATGCGCATCTCGTGCAGGGTCTGCACGTGCCCGGACTCTTCGCCCTTGCGCCACAGTTTGCCACGCGAACGTGACCAGTAAATGGCGCGCTGCTCAGTGGCGGTGAGGCTCAGGGCCTCGCGGTTCATCCAGGCCATCATCAGCACGCGCCCGGTCTTGTAGTCCTGGGCAATGGCCGGCACCAGGCCGTCACTGTCCCATTTGATCTCGTCCAGCCAGTCTTTCATGTTCGGCTCCGGCAATTTGCGACAGTGTATAACCGGATTGGCTATCGACGCACGATCAGATAAACACCGACGGCGACCATGATGCCCGCCGGCCAGTAGCCCAGCGCATTCAACGGCCCGCCGAGGGCGAGCACGATGCCGCCGGTCAGGTGCGCGGCGCCGAGCAGGCGCAGGAACCAGTCGTCCTTGCGCGTGTGCCACGGTGGTGCGGGGTCTTTGGCGTGGGGCTGGGACATGCGCTCCAGCAGGTCGCGGGTCATGTTGGCCAGGTGCGGCAGTTGCTCGACCTGGCTGTGCAGGTTGCCCAGCAGGGTTTTCGGGCTGACCCGCTCGCGCATCCAGCGTTCGAGGAACGGTTGGGCGGTGTTCCACAGGTCGAGGTCCGGGTACAGCTGGCGGCCCAGGCCTTCGATGTTCAGCAGGGTCTTTTGCAGCAGCACCAGCTGCGGCTGCACTTCCATATTGAAGCGCCGCGCGGTCTGGAACAGGCGCATCAGCACCTGGCCGAAGGAAATATCCTTTAACGGTTTTTCGAAGATCGGCTCGCACACCGTACGGATCGCTGCTTCGAATTCGTTGAGCTTGGTCTCGGCCGGCACCCAGCCCGAATCGATGTGCAACTGCGCCACGCGGCGGTAGTCACGCTTGAAGAAGGCGAACAGGTTGCGTGCCAGGTAGTCCTGGTCCTGCGGGGTGAGGCTGCCGACGATGCCGCAGTCGATCGCGATGTACTGCGGGCTCCACGGGTTGACGGTGCTGACGAAGATGTTGCCGGGGTGCATGTCGGCATGGAAGAAGCTGTCGCGGAACACCTGGGTGAAGAAGATCTCCACGCCGCGTTCGGCGAGCATCTTCATGTCGGTGCGTTGGTCGGCCAGCGTCGCAAGATCCGTCACTTGCACGCCGTAGATGCGCTCCATCACCAGCACTTTCGGGCGGCACCAGTCCCAGTACACTTGCGGCACGTACAGCAGCTCCGAGCCTTCGAAGTTGCGCTTGAGCTGGCTGGCGTTGGCCGCTTCGCGCAGCAGGTCGAGTTCGTCGTAGATGGTTTTTTCGTAGTCGGCGACCACGTCCACCGGGTGCAGCAAGCGTGCGTCGGCGCTGAAGCGCTCGGCGGCGCGGGCGAGGATGAACAGCCACGCCAGGTCCTGGCCGATGATCGGCTTGAGGCCCGGGCGGATCACTTTCACCACCACTTCTTCGCCGCTCTTGAGCTGTGCGGCGTGCACTTGCGCGACCGAGGCCGAGGCCAGCGGCTCGACGTCGAAGCGGCTGAACACGTCGCTGATCTTCTGGCCCAGCTGTTCTTCGATCAGCTTCATCGACTGCTGGGAGTCGAACGGCGGCACGCGGTCTTGCAGCAGCATCAGCTCGTCGGCGATGTCTTCGGGCAGCAGGTCGCGGCGGGTCGAGAGGATCTGCCCGAACTTGATAAAGATCGGCCCCAGGTCCTGCAACGCCAGGCGCAGGCGCGCGCCACGGCTCAGCTCCAGCTTCTTGCGCGGGAACCAGCGCCACGGCAGCACATAGCGCACCGCCAGCAGGAACCACGGCAGGGGCAGGGCGAACAGCAGGTCATCGAGTTGGTAGCGGATTACGACGCGCTGGATACGAAACAAACGGCGGACGGCGAGCAGCTTCATGCGTTATCGCTTGGATCAAGGGAACGGCTCAGGCGCTCGAAGCGGGCCTCAAGGCGTTCCAGGTCGATTTTGGCCTTGTCGAGTTCACGAAAGCGCGCTTGCGCTTCCCGTTCTCCGACCAGGGTGCGCGATTCTTCGCTCAGGTATTCGGCAAGGTTCTGGTTAAGGCTGGCGAACCCTTGCTGATACCACCGCGAACGGCTGCGCAGGTGCCCGCTGATCAGCTGGGTGGCCACCGGGCCGATCCAGCGTGACAGCTCGTATTCCCAGTCCAGTTCCAGGTCTTGCAGCACGGCGGCCAGGTCCATCAGCACCGAACTGTCGCCTTCCAGCTCGACTTCGGCGCTGTGCAGGATCGCCGTCTTGTTGCGGCTCAGGGCCAGGTGCAACAGGCTCGAGGCCGGCGCACGCAGGGTGCAATCGGCCTCGGCGGCCCAGGTGCTGGCGAGCAGCAGGCCTTCATCGCTGGGCAGGATAAACAGCTGCAAGGCGGGGCTGCGGCAATCGACGGCAATCACCTTGCCGGTCAAGTGCGCGAGCCGCGCCAGGGCGGTGCTGTCCAGGCGCAGGACACGGTTGAGGCCGTGTTCGACGCTGGCGAGAAGGCCCTGGAACAGCATCAGGGCTTGATGCCGCGGTGCAGGGCGACGATGCCCGAGGTCATGTTGTGGTAGGTCACGCGGTCGAAACCGGCCTCTACCATCATCGACTTCAGGGTTTCCTGGTCGGGGTGCATGCGGATCGATTCGGCCAGGTAGCGATAGCTCTCGGCGTCATTGGTGATCAGCTTGCCCATCAGCGGCATGAAGGCGAACGAGTAGGTGTCGTAGACCTTGGACATGATCGCGTTCGTCGGCTTGGAGAACTCCAGCACCAACAGGCGCCCGCCCGGCTTGAGCACGCGCAGCATCGAGCGGATCGCGTCTTCTTTATGGGTGACGTTGCGCAGGCCGAAGGCGATGGTCACGCAGTCGAAATGGTTGTCGGGGAACGGCAGCTTTTCAGCGTCGGCCTGGACGAATTCGATATTGCCGGCCACGCCTTTATCCAGCAGGCGGTCGCGCCCGACCTTGAGCATGGAACCGTTGATGTCCGCCAGCACCACCTGGCCGGTGGGGCCGACAAGCTTGGAGAACTTGGCTGCCAGGTCGCCCGTGCCGCCGGCGATGTCCAGCACGCGGTTGCCGGTGCGGACGCCCGACAGTTCGATGGTGAAGCGCTTCCACAGGCGGTGCATGCCGCCGGAGAGCACGTCGTTCATCAGGTCGTACTTGGCCGCAACCGAGTGGAACACCTCAGCGACTTTTTCCGCCTTTTGGCTTTCCGGGACGTTCTTGAAGCCGAAGTGAGTGGTGGGTTCGGCATCGCTGCCTTTGCGCTGATCAGTCATATCGCTGTCACCAAAAGAGAATGCGGCACATGATAATCCCCAAGGCCTGCTTTGTCTTGGCAAGGCTGAAGGTAAGATGGGTGGTCACCGAGACCTTTTGCCGCATCGAAGGTATCCAAACCGCTATAAAGAGGAGTCATTGCAATGGCCCGTATTACTGTTGAGCGTGCACATTCCCTGGGTAAAGAAGGCGCGCGGGCAAAGGCCGAGAAGTTGGCGCATAAACTCAAGGAGCAATATGGCCTGGAGCCGTCGTGGTTTGGCGATACCTTGAACCTCAAGCGTTCAGGGGTTAAAGGCACGGTAGTAGTGGCGGATGATTCGCTGCGTATTGATGTGGAACTGGGGCTGTTGATGTCGGCCATGAGTGGCACCATCAAGTCCGAAATCGAGAAGGCCTTGGATAAAGCACTGGCTTGATCCGAGTGTTCTAGGGTGCCGATTCTAATTTTTCCTCCTACTTTGTGGCCAAGCCCTCAACTCCTGTGGGCCGTTCCTCCACCCTATTCTGCGTGAGGTGCACCATGGCCAAAGTTATCTTGAAGAAAAAAATCGACGCCCAGACTACTGCCCTGAGCGACGTTAAAACCTACGCCCGCAAGATCTGGCTGGCGGGTCTGGGGGCTTACGCCAAGGTTGGCAGCGAAGGCAGCGAGTACTTCAAGGAACTCGTTAAAGCCGGTCAACATGTTGAAAGTAAAGGCAAAAAAGTTGCAGTTGAACAAATTGATGCGGCCAACAGTCAGATTGATCAAGTAAAGAGCAATGTCTCCTCTGTCAAAGGTCGGGTAGAAGTTCAGCTGGATAAAGTTGAAAAAGCTTTTGATACTCGTGTTGCCAGTGCCTTGAATCGAATCGGCATTGCGTCTAAACATGACGTGGAGACACTCTCTGCTAAGCTCGAAGAGCTAACGGCATTGCTCGAACGTGTCGCGCGTAAACACTAAGGAGACATCGGGATGGCTGTTCAAAAGAAACCTCAGAAAGAAGGCAGCTCGTGGGTCGGGAAAGTTGAAGAATATTCCCGCAAGATCTGGCTGGCTGGTTTAGGCGTTTACTCGAAGATCGACAGTGACGGCAGCAAACTCTTCGAGACGCTGGTTAAAGACGGCGAGAAGGCCGAGAAAGTAGCCAACAACGCAGTCGGTAAAAAAGTCACTGCGGCCAAAGCCACTGCCGGTTCGCGCATCAGCGATGCGAAGAAACAAGTGCTGGGGACTTGGGGGGAGCTGGAGGGGGCTTTGGACAAGCGCCTTAACAGCGCCATTTCGCGCCTGGGCGTGCCGAGCAAAGCTGAAGTGAAAGCGCTGCACAGCAAGGTCGATACCCTGACCAAGCAAATCGAAAAACTCACCGGCGCCAAAGTGGCTCCAGTGAAAACCGCCGCCGCCAAGCCTGCCGCGAAAACGGCGGCAGCCAAACCGGCCGCTAAAACCGTCGCCAAACCACTGGTGAAAGCCGCGGCCAAGCCCGCTGCAAAACCTGCGGCCAAGGCCCCCGCAAAAGCCGCTGCCAAACCGGCCGCCAAGCCCGCGGCAAAAACCGCAGCGGCCAAACCAGCCGCCAAGCCTGCCGCTAAACCGGTAGCCGCCAAGGCGGCTGCGAAGCCCGCGGCGAAACCTGCCGTGAAAGCGGCGGCCAAACCTGCGGCTAAAACGGCTGCCGCCAAACCGGCTGCCAAGCCGGCAGCAGCCAAACCCGCGGCCAAACCCGCAGTGGCCAAGCCAGCAGCCAAACCTGCGGCGAAGAAACCAGCGGTCGCCAAAAAGCCCGCAGCGCCCAAGCCGGCAGTGGTCGCCAAGCCTGCAGCTGCGCCTACCGCGTCGACAGCCAACTCGGTGTCTGCGCCAACGCCCGCTGCTACCCCGACTGTAACGCCGGCAACCCCGACGCCATCCAGTCAGTCCTGATTTTTGCGGGACATCTGAAAATGCCCGGCCTGCGAAGGTCGGGCATTTTTTTTCGGGCGCACAACGTGGCGCCTGAAGGCACCGCTAGTTGTAGGTGATCGACACGGTCACGGCGCTGGCCAGGCTGCCTTGGGTGATGGCTGCGCCGGTTTTATGGTAGGCCCCTGCCAGTGGCAGCACGGCCTTGTTGCCGCTGGTGACCACCGTTCGGCTGCGCTCGGCGGGCGTGCCATTGGCCGGGATGGTCGAAAGGCCGGGGGCGCGGTGTGTCAGCCAAAGGGCTGTACCCCCGGAAGTGCCGGTGTTGGCGAACAGCATCCCGTTGTCTGCCGAAGGGGTCCCGGTGAATAGGAAGATCACGTTGCGAATGTCCGATTCGCAGTCGGCAGACACCTCGAAATCCAACTGCCCCGCGTAGGGTGTTGAATCCAAGTCGGAAATCTTGATAGGCGGCAAGGCAATGGTGCGGTTCTCGTCACCCGCCGCCAGGTTGCAGGTGCCCGCGTTGACTTGCCCGACAAAGGTCAAAGTACCGCTCGTAGCGGCCTGGGCCGCAGGGTGGGTGAAGGTTGCCGCGATTGTCAGCAGCAGAGAAAGGTGGCGCATGTTCATCAGGTTTTCCCAGCGTTTCAGTTGTAAGTGATAGTGACCGTGGCAGTGGTGGCCAGGGTGCCTTGGCTGACTGTTCCGTTTTTGTGATAAGCCGCGCCAAGTGGCAACACGGCGCGATTGCCGGTGACGACCACCGTGCGCGTGTCATTGGCACTGAGGGTCTGTGGCGTGCCGCCGAGGCGGGAGTACAGCCAGAGCGCCACACCGCCGGCCGAGCCGGTATTGGCGAAGAGCGAGGGGTTGCCTGGCGCAGGTGTGCCGGTAAAGCGGAACGTCACGTCACTGGCGTCGCTGCAATTGGCCGTCAATTCGAAATCGTGGGCGCCTGCGCTGATTGCGCTGTCGAAATCGCGCACGCGCACCTCGGGAAGGGGGATCGTGCGGTTGACGTCGCCTGCCTCCAGGTCACAGGTGGCGGGGGCCCTGATGAAGCTGACCGAGTTGCCGAGTTGCAGGAGGAAACGGTCTGGGACATCCATCCATTTCTTTTCCCAGAAGCGCCCGCTGGGGATTGTCCAGCTGGTGACGGGGCCGATCTTGTAGAAGGTGGCCTCGGCGTAGGTGAAGCTGGGAACCTTCCCGTAGATGTACTCGGGGCCCTGGTTATAAAGTGCAAAGTTGGCTTGCCCGCCGCCGGCCCATTTCATCGAAATCGTGACGCCGATGCCTGGAACCTCTGTGAGGTAGGCGCCCGTACTGGGGTCCTGCAATTGTTGATATCGCCCGATGATCCAACTGCGCTCAGCAACGCGGCAGTCGGCAAAATAGTCGGGCGCCGAACCGCTGAACGCCTGGCGAAGGATCACACTGCCGACCGGCAGGCTGTCCGGTACGCTGATCGTCGCTGGCAGGTTCAGGGTGAATGTATCGTTCTGGTATCGGTCACACCCCGCTTCAGCGGCAAGGGGCAGGCCGAAGGCCAGTAGTGCGCAAGCGAGTGGGGTCGAGTATTTCATCTTCAGTCCGTCAGCAATAAACAGGGCATGAGCGCGCGCGTAACGCGGCGATCAACCGCTTGAATGGGTTTGGCAAGTGCCGGCGTCCAGATGGCGCAAGCGATTGGCTTTGCCCGTGGAGGGCTCGGCGCCCAGCCTGTAGCGCAGCACGCAAGCGGCGTCGGCATGGGCGCCCCACTTGACGGTCAACGGCCCTTCCGCACGCGACACCCGCACAAAGGCCCTGCCGCCCTGGCCGACCACGCCAACACTGGCCCCGGCGTCATCGAATACATCCGAGCCGAACGGCAACGGGCTGCCGTCTTCGCGCTGTGCATGGATCAGGATGGCCTGGCCGTTGACCGTATCGAAGTGCAGCTTCACCACCGAGCCGGCACGAGGCGCGACGTTTTGTGCGGCGGTCTTGAGCTCCACGTCGACGGACAGATCCTTGGGGTCCAGTTCGACAACGTTCTGGCGATAGGGCGTGAGGTGCGGCACCACGGCAAAACCGCGCTTGCCGACCTGGGCGCCATGGTTGCCATTGATCCGTGCACCCTGTGCATCCGGAGCCTGGACGATGCCGATGGTGTCGCCCAATTCCGGCGCGAAGGTCACGCCGTCGCGGTGGGCGACAATGCCTCCGGTGATGCCGAGGGACATCGAGCGGTAGCTGTCGCTTTGCCCGTAGCCAGCGGACAACACGCCCTGGCTCGCCTGATATTTCGCGTCGGCGCTTATCGCATGGCTGCTGCCCTGCGTGCGGCTGCCGCCTACCCCGTAGGTAAATTCGCTGCGTTCGCCCAGGGTGCCGCCGAGGTTCAACCGCTCGCCGCTGCTTTGGTTGCCGCGGTAGGCCGTGGTGGTCAAGGTCGGCGAGCGTGCATCGCTGCCCAACGGCAGGCTCAGGGTCAGTTCCACTTGCTTGTCCACCCGGTCACTGAGCAAATCCTTGGTGCGCTGGGCGCTGAGGGTGTAGTGCAGGCCTTTCCAGCTGCCGCTGTAACCTGTGGTGAAGGTCAGGTTGCCGCTGGTACGGTTCCAGTAGTTTTGCGAGGAGCCGGTCAGGTAGACCGTCCCGTTGCCCACGCTTTGGTTGAGGCTGATGTCCATCCGGTCGCGCAGGCGCGATACGCGGTTCAGGTTGCGCCCATCAATGGCGAGGTCGCGAACCCGCGCTGCGTCGACGATGCTCAGGTAGCCTTCGGTGGAGTAACGGTAGGCACCGAGGGCAAAGTGCGTGCCGGTGTCGGTGAAGTTCTTGCTGTAGCGCAGTTGCACACTTTGCCCCTGGCGGGATCCGTTGCCGGGCAGATGTGCGCTTGAACGGGTCAGGTCAAACGACAGTGCCCCGTACGGCGTATTGAACGCGGAACCGACCAACTGCGCCTGATAGTCGTCACCCATCACCGCACCGGTGTAGCCGGTCAACAGGTTGCTGAGACCGTGCTGATAGGTGGCTTGCATCAGCCTGGGTGGATGGCGCAGGCCGATTTCATCCAGCACGCCAGCACTCAACCCATAGCGGCTGGAGCCGGCGCGCAGCAGGTTGGCGTTGGCGGCGAACGGCACGATGAATTCGCGCTGGCGGCCGTCGGCTTCAGTCACCGTGACGCTCAAGTCGCCGCCATAGCCCGTCGGATACAGGTCGTTGAGCACAAACGGGCCGGGGGCCACCGACACTTCATCCAGCAACACGCCACGCTGGCGCACGGTCACCCGCGCGTTGGTCTCGGCGATACCTCGCACGATGGGCGCGAACCCGCGCTGGGAGTCGGGCAGCATGCGGTCATCGCTGAACAGGCTGGCGCCGTGCAAGCGCACACTGTCGAACAGCGCGCCCGGGGTATAGATCTCGCCGACCATCAGTTGGGATTGCAGCGGGCCCACTTCGCGCTGCACATAGGTGTTGCTGCTTTGATAGCCCGAGGCCGCGTCTGTCTGGCTGAAACTGCCGTTGTGGCGCCAGTGCCAGTCGCCCAGGTTGAGCCCGCTGTTCAGGCCCAGGTAGTGCGAGTCGAGCGAGCGCCCCTGGGTGCGGGTGGCAAAGGTGTTGGCGTTGTAGCGCACAAAGGCGGCATCGATTCCGCCATCCCAGTGCTTCGGGTCGACAAAGCCGCGAACCTTGCGCGCCAGGTAGATCTGCGGAACCTGGAGTGTCAGGCGGTTTTCGCCCGGATCGAACTGGCCGGTGCTGCCGGGCAGGTAGCGGGCAATGTCTGCGCAGCGTTCATAGTCGGGGGGTGGCGCGCCGGGTTGATCCTTTGGCGCGTCCAGGTCGATGCCGAACCTGAGCAGGGCGTCCTGCTCCAGGCACATCTGCGCAGAGTCCCGGCCTTCGGTTGCGACGAAGGTCAAGGTTTCGCGACCTATCCACTGGCCGTTCAGGTAAACGTCGGTGCGGTAGTTGCCGGGCAGCACGATGTTGCCCTGGCTGAACTTCGTGATATCGACCTGCTGGCCGCCCGCGCCATCCGGAAAGAAGGCGGGGTTGAACCCGACATTTTCTACCGCATGGCTGCCCATGGCATAGGCGCCGCTCAGCAGTAACAGGCAACGCGCCGGCAGTGCCAGACAGGCGCGCACAAAGGGCACGTTTCTGACGCTGGCGTGGGTGTTCAAACTCATGTTTACCCTTTCCAAAAATAGGCACTGTCCGAATCCGGGCCAAGGGGAGCCCTGCCCTGAAAAATGGGCATCAAGACGAACCTGTGCAGTGGAGTGAGTCGCGCGGGCGGGACGTTACGGCGCCACGCAAGCCTCATCGTTCATGTCGAGACCTTGGCGCTGTGCGCGCTGCGCACTCCGTAGTCGTCGAGTGTCTGGAACTCAACAGTGGCGGCGCCCGGTGGCGTCTTGAGGGTGGGCAGTTCAAAGCGCTGGCGCGCCCCCGGGGCCACCATGTTTCCGGCGCCTGATCCAGCGGCCTTGCGCGCGTGACGGTGTGCCGATTCCAGCACCTCGATCTGTTCGAACGTCACGTAGTAAGGCGTGGGGTTGAAGACCTCCAGGACTTGGCCCTGCGCCGTTGATTCACGCCGCCATTGCAGTTTCCCCGGTGCCGCATCGACGCCATACGGCAGGTTCGGCGGTCGCAAAAACAGCTTGATCCGGGAACGGAAGGCCAGTTGCAGTTGATTGGCCTCCTGGGAATGCGCAGGCACTTCCAGCAGGTTGAACCAGAACAGGCTTTCCTGATTCGCCGCCTGGGCCTCGCCCGTATACGCCAGGCGCACCACCTGTTGCTTGCCCGGCTCCATGCGGAAGATCGGTGGCGTGGCGATAAACGGCACGCTGGCCAGGTCCGGTGTGGCGTGTTCGTCGCCGCTGTCCAGCCAGACTTGGATCAGTACGGGGGCGCGGTTCTTGCTCTCCAGCCTGACTGTTACTTCCTTGTCGTCTTGCGGGTAGATGATCCGGGTGTTGTTGATGACCACGCTGGCGTGCGCGGCGGCTGCGCCGAGCAGTGCGAAGATCAATGCCATGAGCCTGGCGGCAAGCGGTGAAACGAAGGTGGCGTTCATGCAAGAGGTCATCGGGCAACTGAAGAGGTCAGCGTTGCCGAGTGGCGCACACGGGCACCGAAGTCGCTGACGCTGGTGAATTCGACTTTGGGCGTACCGCCCGGGCGATGGCGCAGCAACGGCAGGGCATACAGTCTTACCCCGCCGGCGGGCATCAGCAGGCCGTCGTTGGCGTCTTTGTTGGGCGCTTT
Organism: Pseudomonas sp. CBZ-4; assembly: GCF_000346755.1. Classification (GTDB taxonomy): domain Bacteria; phylum Pseudomonadota; class Gammaproteobacteria; order Pseudomonadales; family Pseudomonadaceae; genus Aquipseudomonas. The sequence goes on from NZ_ANNV01000166.1 coordinate 45,531, forward strand.
GCTGAACCGTTTGCCTTCGCTCAGCAGGTCAACCGAGGTCAGGGAGATATGGTAGGGCGTAGGGTTGGTCGCTTGCAGGGCGTAGCCCTGGCCGTGGGCAACCAGTTGCCATTGCAGTTTTGCCGCCGCGCTGCCCACCGGGTAGGGCAAGGCCTGGGGCCGCAGAAACACACGCAAGCGGGTGCGGAAGGCCAGTTCGATCTGATTGTTCTGTTCGGCCCCGGCGGTCAGCGGCGGAACTTCCAACACGTTGAGCCAGTACAGGCTTTCGCGATCAGTGGGTGTGTCTTCCCCCGAATGGCGCAGGCGCAACGCCTGTTGCTGATGGGGCTCAATGCGGAAGATCGGTGGCGACAGGCTGAACGGTGTGCGCGCCGTTGCCGGTGTCGAGCGAATGTCGCCGGTATCCAGCCAGGTCTGCACCAGCGCCGGGCGGTGACCTTTGTTCTCCAGCCGTACGACAACCTCCTGCTGGTCGGCAGGATAGATCACACGGGTGCCGTAGATAATGACCCCCGCCTGAGCGGGAAATGCGTGCAGCAGTAACCATCCGACGCCACAGGTGGCAAGCGCGAGGCAGGCCAGCTTTTTCATGCGCAAAGCTCTCTTCTAATCCGGCGGATGGGCCTGCCGGACAGCAGCAGGCCCACGTACTCTCTTGGTTAGTCGGCGTACACGATCATGAAGCCGACGCGGGTTTTGACCGTGCCCTCCGTCGCAGCGCCGCTGGCGTACAGTTGCGCGGCCAGTGGGATCACAGCCTGGTTGTCGGCGATCACCACGCCTTCGGATTTTTCGGTGTAAACGTTAATCGGCGAGCCGTCACGGTTCGTCACTTCAACCTGTACGTTCTTGGCGTTTGTGGTGTCGGACGGATCATCGTGGCCGTCGATATTCAAGCGCCCGGTCGCCACATCGATGGCCGGGCTGGTGGGGTCGAATGCAACCATGGCGGTACGGCCGTTGGTGCAACTGCCTTCGCCGGGTGCGCCAATGCGGATGGTGAAACCGGTCAGGTTGGCGCGATCACCCGGTTTCGCCAGGCGTGCGGCGGATACACCGCCCAGGTTCACGTCCTTGACCACTGCACCGGTGCCGGGCGCTGCGCCTTCGATGGTGCAGGTCGTATCGTTCACCAGCCCGGTGAAATTGATCGTTCCATCATTTGCAGCATGGGCCGCTTGCGAGACGGTAGCGGCCACGGCAAGTGTCGCAACAAAGGTGGAGAGAACATTGAATTTCATAGTGTTTCCAATCTTGAGTTAACTGAGTAACCCACCACAGATTGAAGCGTTACATCGGTGTTGTTCTGGATCTTTATAGCGTGGTGGGGGCTCCTAATTTGTCTGGGAAAGTTGACGCGGCCTATAGAAGTGTCACGAGATTGCTCTCGTGATTGTTCGAAAATCAACGGTTTGTAGTTAAAGAATTTATGCCGGAATAGGTCCGTAAGAAGTAGGTGTAAGTCTTGTCTGTAGTACTGGGATGTAAGAGTGATTCTTGTTGTTTTGCAGGTTGATTACCGTATGGGGCTGCGCTATACCGTGTTCCTGTAAAGAAAAAACTTGTACCAAGTTGTACCTATTTTTACGAGTTTCCCGGTGGTTGATATGCATACCATCATGTTGTTGGATGATCATGAGATGGTTCGGCAAGGGATCGAGTTGGGCCTGGGCAACGAGCCCGATCTGGATGTGATCGGCTCCTTCAGGACGTCCAGGGAATTGCTTGAAGCGCTTGCCCGGCGGGTTGCGGATGTGGTGGTGATGGACTTTACACTGGGGCCTTCGGACACCGATGGTCTGAGCCTGATCCAGACCTTGAGTCGGCGGTTCAAGCGCTGCAGGCTGCTGGTTGTATCGTCGCACTACACGCTCGCGACCGTATCGCTGGCGTTGAAGGCTGGAAGTCTGGGTGTGCTGGGCAAGACCCAGAAACTCACCGAATTGATAGTGGCAATTCGAACGGTTGCCCAAGGTCGGATTTACCTGGAACGTTGCATGTTATTGGCGCTTCAGGAATCGACCTCATTTTTTGACCGGGTGGATGTTAATTCGCCCGTGGTACGTCCGGCGTCTTTGCGCTTGAATACCCGCCTCACGCCAAAAGAGCAGGAAGTATTGCGTTGTTTTCTCGAGGGCATGTCCGTAAGTTCAATTGCGGTAAAGTTCTCGCGCAGTGTGAGTACCATCAGCACGCAAAAACAGTCAGCCTATCGAAAACTGGGGATCAAGACTGACAGCGAACTGTTCATGTTCACTAAACAGTTTGGCCGGCCGGGGTGATGGCCTGTTTGAAAACACTATTGGGGCACACCGTTAAATCGGGTTGTCCAGATAACGCAGTGCCAGCTGCTCGGTCGCTTGCCGTGCCGGCGACAACAGGTGCGGCGCCACCAGCATCATGATCTGGTAGACCACCACCTGCACCTCGCCCTCGCGGTCGAGAATCCGTTGGTAGTCCAGGGAAAACAGCAGGGTCATGGTGATCTGCTCCACCAGTTGCCCCAGCGCCTGGGTGCCGCTGACCAGTTGCCCGGCCGCTTTCAGGCGGGCGAGCAATGACGCCAGGGTGCGCTTGAGCGCAGTGAGCAGGTTGCGAATGCCCTTGGCCAGTTTCGGCAGGCGTCCTGCCAGGTTCGACAAATCCTGGAACAGAAAGCGGTAGTGGGCCATGCGCTCGACGATCAGGTGCAGGAACAGCCAGTAATCCTGAGGCTCCAGTTGTGCCTCCGCCGGCGGGTCGAGCAGCGGTGCCAGTTCATTTTGGAAGCGCTCGAACAGCCCGAGCACCAGCGGCTCCTTGCCATGGAAGTGGTAGTAGAGGTTGCCGGGGCTGATCCCCATCTCATTGGCGACCTCCATGGTCGACACATTTGGCTCGCCCTTCTGGTTGAACAACTGCAGGGCACATTCAAGGATACGGTCGCGGGTCTTCATCCAGTCTTCTTAATCTGATCGCTGAGCTCAGCGCACCCGCACGTAAGTGCCTGGCGCCGCTTCCATCGGTGGGTAATTCTGGTTGCCCAGGGCGGTGAGGGTTTCGCGCTGTACGCCCGAGCGTTGCTGGATCCACTCCAGCCACTGCGGCCACCAACTGCCTTCGACGTGGTTGGCGTCGTAGTACCAGGCGCGCGGGTCGCTGCTCAGCTTGGGGTTTTCGACGTAGTTGGCCTTGGGGTTGCCCGGCGGGTTGAGGATGCTCTGGATATGCCCGCTGTTGGACAGCACGAAGCGCTTGTCGCCGCCCAGCAGTTGGGTGGAGCGATACACCGCGTCCCACGGTGTGATGTGGTCGTTGATCCCGGCGACGCTGAAGCTGTCCACCGTGACTTTCTGCAAGTCGATGGGCGTGCCGCACACCTCCAGGCCACCGGGATGGCTCAGCGGGTTGTGCTTGAAGAAGTCCAGCAGGTCGCCGTGCAGCGCGGCGGGCAGGCGCGTGTTGTCGTTGTTCCAGTACAGGATATCGAAGGCCGGTGGCTCCTTGCCCAACAGGTAGTTGTTGATCCAGTAGTTCCAGATCAGGTCGTTGGGGCGCATCCAGGCGAACACCTTGGCCATGTCGCGGCCATCCAGCACGCCTTGCTGATAGGAGCGGCGCTTGGCGGCCTCCAGGGTTTGCTCGTCGACGAACAGCGTGGCGGGGCTGTCGATCTGGCTGTCCAGCAGGCTCACCAGGTAGCTGGCACTGGAGATGCGCCGCAGCTGGCGCTTGGCTTGCAGGTGGCCTTGCAGGGCGGCGATGGTCAGGCCGCCGGCGCAGGCGCCCATCAGGTTGACCTCACGCGTGCCGGTGATCGCCCGGCACACGTTGAGCGCCTCTTCCAGCGCCGCGACGTAGGTGGACAGGCCCCACTCGCGGTGGCGCACATCCGGGTTGCGCCAGCTGACCATAAACGTCTGCAAACCGTTTTTCAGGGCGTACTGCACAAAGCTGTTGGCCGGGCTCAGGTCGAAGATGTAGTACTTGTTGATTTGCGGCGGTACCACCAGCAGTGGCTTGGCGTACTGTTTTTCGCTCATGGGCTTGTACTGGATCAGCTCCAGCAGCTCATTGCGAAACACCACCGAACCGGGCGTCGTCGCCACCGTCTTGCCGACTTCAAAGGCATGCTTGCTGACCTGGCGTGGCAGGCCGTTGTTGTGCAGCAGGTCTTCGACCAGGTTGGTCACGCCGCGCACCACGCTGTTGCCGCCGGAGTTGAGCAACTCCTTGATGGCCAGCGGGTTGAGCAGGGTGTTGGATGGGGAGACGGCATCGTTGAGCAGGGAAAAGGCGAAGTGCGCACGGGCGCGGTCATCGGCGCTGAGGGTGCTGTCGTCGATCCAGTGGCGGGTTTGTTTCTGCCAGCTCAGGTAGGCCTGCAAGCTGCGCCGGTACAGGGGGTTGAGCTTCCAGGTGGGGTCGATGAAGCGGCTGTCGTTGGGGTTGGGCTCGTGCACGGTTTCGCCCAGCAGGACGCGGCCCAGCTGACCACTCAATGCCCAGGCATGGCGGGCCGTGTGCACCGGGTTGCGCAAACCGTGGGCGGCCACGCTGCGCAGGGTCGAGAGCAAGTCCCGACCGCGCAGGCCGGTGATCGCATTTTGCGCATTGATAAACGCGGCCGGGGTGGGCGCCGGGTTCGTCACGGGTCTTTCTCGCATGAGCCAACACTCCTTCGTCAAGCCATCAACAGGCACGCCAATTCAGAACCATAGTCGGTTCCTGGCAAGTTGCGCGGCGGTGTGGTCCTTACACCGCCGGGCGCGGATGAATCACCGCACGCATGCGCTCCTCTTCGAGAAATTTCATGATGATCGGCGCCACGGCTTCGGCCCGGGTGATCAGGAACAGGTGGCCATCATCGATGATGTGCAGCTGTGCATTGGGAATGCGCCAGGCGAGCATGCGCATGTTGATCAGCGGGATCAGCGGGTCGTCGTCCCCCGCCAGCACCAGGGTCGGCTGGCGGATCTTGTGCAGCCAATGGATGCTGGTCCAGCCCAGCCCGGCGAACAGTTGCCAGTAGTAACCGAGCTTGCCGGCCGAGCGCACTTTGCTCGCGTGTTCGGCGGCGAGCTTCGAGTCGCGGCGGAACGAGCCGCCATAGATCATCGGCGCGATGCGCACCACATGGGACGGTTGGATATAGCGGCGCGGGCTGGCCATCAGCCACAGCACCTTCGGCTTGCCCGGCACCATCACCGCGCCGGCTGCCGTGGCCGCAAGAATCAGCTTCTTGCAGCGCTCGGGGTAATCGTAGGCGAATTGCTGCGCCAGCGCGCCGCCCCACGACACGCCCACCACGCTCACCTGGCCGTAGTCGAGGTAATCGAGCATGCGCGCCGTGAGCTTGGCCAGGCCGGGAAACCGGTAAGGCCGCTTGGGTGTCGACGAGCCGCCGACGCCGGGGACGTCGAAGGCGATCACCTCCAGGTCCGGGTCCAGCGCCTGGACGAACGGAAACACCAACTCAAGGTTGGCGCCGATGCCATTGAAGATCAGCAGCGGCGTCAAGTGAGGCTTGCCCGGGCGCACCGCCGTGCGGATGGTCTGGCCATCCAGGTCGATGGTGCGGAAGATGAACGGTTGCGGCATGCTCAAGCCCTGTGAAGTGGTGCTGTTTATCTGTAGGAACTCGGTCCATGTGGGAGCTGGCTTGCCTGCGATGGCATTCTTCCAGCCAGCCCATCAGCTCACTGGCCCACCGCTATCGCAGGCAAGCCAGCTCCCACACTGACTGCATTTCAGCCATACATCTGGTTATCGTTCGTGTACGTAGGTGCCCGGTGCCGCTTCCGCTGCGGCGTAAGTTTTGTTACCCAAACTCGTCGGAGCCTTCTTCAATTTACCCGCCCGCTCCGCCTGCCACGCCTGCCAATGCAACCACCAGGAATCGGTGTGCTTGGTCGCATTCTCCTGCCAGTCCAGCGGTGTCGCCGTCAGGCTGTCGCTGGTCTGGTAGCGCGCCTTGGGGTTGCCCGGCGGGTTGAGGATGCTCTGGATATGCCCGCTGCTGGACAGCACGAACTCGACCTTGCCGCCAAACAGCTGTGCCGACTTGTAGCAGGACTGCCACGGCGTGATGTGGTCGTTGGTGCCGGCCAGTGCGTAGATATCCGCGGTGACCTGCTTGAGGTCGATGGGCGTGCCGCACACTTCCAGGGCATTGGCGCGGACCAGCGGGTTGTTCTTGAACAGCTCGATCAGGTCGCCATGGAAAGCCGCCGGCAAGCGCGTGGTGTCGTTGTTCCAGAACAGGATGTCGAACACCGGTGGCTCGTTGCCCAGCAGGTAGTTGTTGACCCAGTAGTTCCAGATCAGGTCGTTGGGGCGCATCCAGGCGAACACCTTGGCCATGTCGCGGCCTTCGAGCACGCCGGCCTGGTAGGAGTGGCGCTTGGCCGCTTCCAGGGTTTGCTCATCGACGAACAACGCCACCTGGGTGTCCAGGGTGGTGTCCAGCACGCTGACCAGCAGGGTCAGGGCGTTGACCTTTTTCTCCCCCAGCGCGGCGTAATGGCCGAGCAGGGCGGTGCAGGTGATGCCACCGGAGCAGGCGCCGAGCATGTTGATGTCTTTGCTGCCGGTGATCGCGGTGACCACATCCACCGCTTCCTTGAGCGCCTCGATATAGGTCGACAGCCCCCACTCGCGCTGGGCCTTGGTCGGGTTGCGCCAGCTGACGATAAAGGTCTGCTGGCCGTTGCGCAGGCAGAAGCGCGCCAGGCTCTTATCCGGGCTCAGGTCGAAGACATAGAATTTGTTGATCTGCGGCGGCACCACCAGCAGCGGGCGCTCGTGCACCTGTTCGGTGATTGGCTTGTACTGGATCAGCTCCAGCACGTCGTTGCGAAATACCACCGCGCCTTCGCTGGTGCCCAGGGTCTTGCCCACTTCAAAGGCGCCCATGTTGACCTGGCTCGGCATGCCGCCGTTGTGCACCATGTCCTTGGCCAGGTGGGACAAACCGTCCAGCAGGCTTTTGCCGCCGGTTTCAAAGAAGCGTTTGACCGCTGCCGGGTTCGCCGCACTGTTGGTGGGCGCCATGGCTTCGGTCATCAGGTTGATCACGAAGTGGCCGCGGCTGATGTCCTGTTCCGACAGGTTGCTGTCGCCGATCCAGTCGTGCAGTTCCTTGCGCCACGCCAGGTAGGTTTGCAGATAGCGCTTGTAGAGCGGGTTCTGGCTCCAGGCGGGGTCGTGAAAGCGACGGTCATCGCTCTCGGGCACCAGCTCGGATTTGCCGAACATCACGTTCTTCAGTTCGACGCCAAAGTGGGCGACGTGCTTGACGCTGTGCAACGGTTGCTTGATGGCTTGGGTCAGCACCATCTTCGCCGAGGCGAGTAAATCCTTTTTCCGTAACGCGATGATCGGGTTGAGCCCCAGGGTGTTTTCCGAGGCCTGGCGTTTCAAGTCATCGTTGTTCTTGTTACTCATCTACGACGCTCCATTGTCCGAAAGACGAGTACCCGTTACCGCTGTGCACCCAATATCGATACACAACACAAGCCAGGTACTGCGACTCGGGTGACCGTTGATACCGCATCGTCAAATGCAGGGAACTTGCCAGTTCCATTGGTTACCCGAGTTTAATTTTTTTCGCAAGCGGGCCAATCATTGGCCACGCGACAGGGCATTCAAGCAGATGAAATTAGAAAATGCCCTCTAAAGAGCAAGACCCTTGGGCTAGAGCATCAGCCGCACGACCGACTGGCTCGGGTCGCGGGTTTTTCCGGCGGCTTTGAGTTCAGCCAAATAATCGGCCCACAGCGCGTCCTGGCGAACGGCCAGTTGGTAGAGGTAGTCCCAGGTGAACAGTCCGCTGTCATGGCCATCGTCGAAGGTCAATTTCAGTGCGTACTGGCCGGCCGGTTCGATCTTGGTCAGGCGCACGTTGAGCTTGCCGAATTGCAGGATCGGCTTGCCGTGGCCCTGGACCTCGGCGGAAGGCGAGTGGGTGCGCAGCAGCTCGGCGGGGAGTTGGTACACCTCGTCGGGACCGTAGGTGAGGCCGAGGGTGTTGGAGGTTTTGTGCAGGTTTACGGCAGTAGGGAATTTGGTCATGGCGATAATCCTGAAGAAACCGGCTCAACAATGTGGGAGCTGGCTTGTGTGGGAGCTGGCTTGCCTGCGATGGCATCACCTCGGTATCACTGATACACCGAGGTGCCTGCATCGCGGGCAAGCCCGGCTCCCACACAAGCCAGCTCCCACACTTAAGTAGGGCTTACAGGATATAACGAGACAAGTCTTCGTTCTGCGCCAATTCGCCCAGATGGCTGTTGACGTAATCCGCGTCGATCTTGATCACTTCGCCATTCTGCGCACCGGCCAGGTCGCCGGCACTGAAGGACACTTCCTCGAGCAAACGCTCCAGCAAGGTGTGCAAACGACGCGCCCCGATGTTCTCGGTCTTCTCGTTGACCTGCCAGGCAATCTCCGCCAGGCGCTTGATGCCGTCCGGCTGGAACTCGATGCCCAGACCTTCGGTTTTCAGCAGCTCACGGTACTGCTCGGTGAGCGACGCATGCGGCTCGCTGAGGATGCGTTCGAAGTCGCCCGGGGTCAGCGCCTTGAGTTCCACGCGAATCGGCAGGCGGCCTTGCAGCTCCGGCACCAGGTCGCTTGGCTTGCTCAGGTGGAATGCACCGGAGGCAATAAACAGGATGTGGTCGGTCTTGACCATGCCCAGCTTGGTGTTCACCGTGCAGCCTTCGATCAGCGGCAGCAGGTCGCGCTGTACGCCTTCGCGGGAGACATCGACGCCACCGGAGTTGCCGCGCTTGGCCACCTTGTCGATCTCATCGATAAACACGATACCGTGCTGCTCGACGGCTTCCAGGGCCTTGGCCTTGAGTTCTTCCTCGTTCACCAGGCGCCCGGCTTCTTCGTCGCGCACCAGTTTCAGCGCTTCCTTCACCTTGAGCTTGCGGCTTTTCTTCTTGCCCTTGCCCATGTTGGCGAACAGGTTCTGCAACTGGCTGGTCATTTCTTCCATGCCAGGCGGCGCAGAGATATCGACGCCGGAGACTTCGGCCACTTCGATCTCGATTTCCTTGTCGTCCAGCTGGCCTTCACGCAGGCGCTTGCGGAACAGTTGGCGGGTGTTGCTATCCGAGCTCGGCGCGGGGTCTTCGTTGAAACCCATGCGTGCCGGTGGCAGCAGGGCGTCGAGGATGCGCTCTTCGGCGGCGTCTTCGGCGCGGTGGCTGACCTTGGTCATTTCCTGTTCGCGCAGCAGCTTCAGCGCGGCGTCGGCGAGGTCACGGATGATCGACTCGACGTCGCGGCCCACATAGCCCACTTCGGTGAACTTGGTGGCTTCGACCTTGATGAACGGCGCGTTGGCCAGCTTGGCCAGACGACGGGCGATTTCGGTTTTACCGACGCCGGTAGGACCGATCATCAGGATGTTCTTTGGCGTGACTTCAACACGCAGTTCTTCGGGCAGTTGCATCCGGCGCCAGCGGTTACGCAGCGCGATGGCAACGGCGCGCTTGGCATCGTCCTGGCCGATGATATGGCGGTTGAGTTCGTGGACGATTTCGCGGGGAGTCATGGACATAGTGTTTGGCGGCCTCAAGCGGGAATAAGCCTACGGCTTACTCGGCGAGGTCCTGCTCCTCAATGGTCAGGTTGTGGTTGGTGAACACGCAGATATCGCCGGCGATGCCCAAGGCGGTCTCGACGATTTCACGGGCCGACAGGTCGGTTTTCTTCAACAGCGCGCTGGCCGCAGCCTGGGCGTAGCCGCCACCGGAACCCATGGCGATCAAGCCGTTTTCTGGCTCGACCACGTCACCGTTGCCGGTGATGATCAGGGAGGCGTCTTTGTTGGCCACGGCGAGCATGGCTTCCAGGCGGCTGAGGGAACGGTCGGTACGCCATTCCTTGGCGAGTTCGACCGCCGCGCGCACGAGGTGGCCCTGGTGTTTTTCCAGTTGGCCTTCGAAACGTTCGAACAGGGTGAAGGCGTCGGCGGTGGCACCGGCAAAACCGGCAAGCACCTGGCCGTGGTACAGGCGGCGCACTTTCTTGGCGTTGCCTTTCATCACGGTGTTGCCGAGGGAAACCTGGCCGTCGCCGCCCATGACGACTTTGCCGTGGCGACGTACTGAAACGATGGTGGTCAAGGGGAGAGTCTCCACGCAGCGGGGCGAAAATGCCCTGGTGAAAACTGATATGGGGGTGGTGGGGGGGATTTCAACCGTGGGGGTGGTGTGCGGACGAGTGGTGTGTATTGATCTGACACATTCTTCAGAACACCCAGAAACCAAATGTGGGAGCTGGCTTGCCTGCGATAGCGGTGTGTCAGTCACTGAAAATATTGACTGTTACACCGCTATCGCAGGCAAGCCAGCTCCCACATTTTGATCGGTGTCAGCGGCTCTGGCGTTGTTGTAACAACAGGTTGCTAAACCCAGCGCCGGCCAGTTGCTTCTGTGCCACGGTCAGCTGTTCACGGTTGCTGAACGGCCCCACCAGCACGCGATACCAGGTCGCGTCCTTCACCGTGCCGGACTCCACCGTCACCGCCTGGCCCAGCAGAATGATCTGCGCCCGTACGCGATCCGCATCCGCCTGCTTGGGGAACGAGCCCGCTTGCAGGAAGAACTTGGTCACCGGCGCTGCCTTGGTTTCGGCAACCGGCGGCGGTGGCGGTGGGGTGATCCCGGCCAAGGCGGCCTGGGCACGTGCCGTGTCGATCTTCGCCGCTTCCGCTGGGGTCACCGGGGTGGTCGGCACTTGTGGCGTCGGCAGGGTTTTCTCCGGCACGGCGTCAGGCGGCACGATCACTTCCGATTCCGGCAGCAGGGTGTAGAAGTCGTACTTCGGCTTCACCGGTGCCGTCGGGCTCGGCGCAGTCTTGTTGGCTTCGGCCATTTTCGTGGCCTTCTGCTGTTCCTGCTTGACCCGTTTGACGTCGTCGCCCTTGCCCGGGTCCAGCTTCATCAGGAACACGATAAACGCGCCCACGGTAAGACCGATGGCCATCCACAACCAGCCCGGAATCGGCTTCTTCGCCGGGGCCTGGTAGCGGCTGGCGCCGCGCTTGGGTGCAGGTTTTTTCTTGGCAGCCAACTTACATGCGCTCCAGGGTTTCCAGGCCCAGCAGTTCCAGGCCTTGCTTGAGGGTACGTCCCGCCAGGGCGGCGAGGCGCAGGCGGCTTTGCTTCTGGGCTTCGTCGTCGGCGGTGAGGATCGGGCAGTTCTCGTAGAAGCTGGAGAACAGGCCGGCGACTTCGTACAGGTAGGTGCAGAGGATGTGCGGTGTGCCTTTCTCGCCGACGCTGTTCAGCACTTCGCCGAATTGCGCCAGCTTGGCGGCGAGTTCCTGTTCGTGCGGGGCATCCAGCACGATCTGGCCTTCCACTTCGCTGAAATCCTTGCCCAGCTTGCGGAACACGCCGGCCACACGGGTATAGGCGTACAGCAGGTACGGCGCGGTGTTGCCTTCGAAGTTGAGCATCAGCTCGAAGTTGAAGCTGTAGTCGCTGGTGCGGTGCTTGGACAGGTCGGCGTATTTCACCGCGCCAATGCCCACCACGCGGGCGATGTTGCGCAGGTCGGCCTCGGCCAGTTCCGGGTTCTTTTCCTTCACCAGGTTGTAGGCACGTTCCTGGGCTTCGTTGAGCAGGTCGATCAGCTTCACGGTGCCGCCGTCGCGGGTCTTGAACGGGCGGCCGTCGGCGCCGTTCATGGTGCCGAAGCCCATGTGTTCCATGTGCATCGGGTGGGTGATGAAACCCGCGCGACGTGCCACTTCGAACACCTGCTGGAAGTGCAGGGCCTGGCGCTGGTCGACGAAGTACAGCGCACGGTCGGCCTTGAGCACACCGCTGCGGTAGCGCACGGCCGCCAGGTCGGTGGTGGCGTACAGGTAGCCGCCATCGGCCTTGACGATGATCACCGGCAGCGGCTCGCCTTCGGCGGTCTTGAATTCTTCGAGGAACACGCACTGCGCGCCGTTGCTTTCTACCAGCAGGCCCTTGGCCTTGAGGTCGTTGACCACATTGATCAGGTCGTCGTTGTAGGCGCTTTCGCCCATCACGTCGGCCATGGTCAGTTTGACGTTGAGCAGTTCGTAGATTTCCTGGCAGTGAGACAGGGAAATCTCGCGGAAGCGGCCCCACAGCTCCAGGCATTCCGGGTCGCCGGCTTGCAGCTTGACCACCAGGCCACGGGCGCGGTCGGCGAACTCTTCGGACTCGTCGAAGCGCTTCTTCGCAGCGCGGTAGAAGTTTTCCAGGTCCGACAGCTCGTTGCTGGTGATCGGGTTTTCTTGCAGGTAGGCCATCAGCATGCCGAACTGGGTGCCCCAGTCGCCCACGTGGTTCTGACGGATCACGGTGTCGCCGAGGAACTCCAGCACCCGCGCCACGCCGTCGCCAATGATGGTGGAGCGCAGGTGGCCGACGTGCATTTCCTTGGCCAGGTTCGGCGCCGACAGGTCAATGGCCACGCGTTGCAGCGGGCCGGCCTTGCGCACGCCGATCTTGGCGTCGGCCAGGGCCGCGTCCAGGCGCGAAGCCAGGGCCTGGGTGTTCTGGAAGAAGTTGATAAAGCCCGGGCCGGCGATTTCGGCCTTGGTGACGCTCTCGTCGGCCGGCAGCGCGGCGATGATTTTTTCCGCGAGGTCACGGGGCTTCATGCCCGCGGGCTTGGACAGCATCATCGCGATGTTGCTGGCGAAGTCGCCGTGGGTCTTGTCGCGGGTGTTTTCCACCTGGATCGCCGGCGTCAGGCCTTCAGGCAACACACCTTCGTTGACGAGTTGGGTGAGGGCTTGTTGGATCAGCTGGCGAATGGTGTCTTTCATGGTGTTCTCTTTGTGCCGCAAGCGACAGCGCGCGATGCGCGGGTGGAAAAACTGGGCATTATCCGTGGGGAGGGCGGGCTTGCCAACCGTTCAGACGGGTTGGCGGACCTGCGGGCCTCATTGCGGGCACGCCCGCTCCCACATTTAAGGGTGTTCACAATTCAAACTGTGGAGTGGATCAATACAAATCCACGGGGTCCACATCCATCGACCATCGCACCTGCCGGCCGCTGGGCATTTGCTCCAGGGCAAGTAACAGGCTACTTAACAGCCGATGCAGGGGCGCGCGGGACGTTGCCTGCAAGAGTAGCTGAGCGCGATAGCGCCCGGCGCGGCGCTCCATGGGCGCGGGCACCGGGCCGAGCAGTTCGATGCCGGTCAGACCCAGTTCGCCGAGCAAACGTTCGGCTGCGCTGCATGCTTCGTCGAGGAAACCTTCGGCCTGCCCCGGTTTATGCGCTTCGGCGCGCAGCAGGGCCAGATGGGAAAACGGCGGCAGGCCGGCGGAGCGGCGCTCGCTCAAGGCCTGCTCGGCGAAGGCAAAGTAGCCTTGTTCTGTCAGTTGGATCAGCAGCGGGTGGTCGGCCAGGTGGGTCTGGATAATCACTCGGCCGGGTTCTTCAGCGCGCCCGGCGCGGCCGGCGACCTGCACGATCAGTTGCGCCATGCGCTCGCTGGCGCGGAAGTCGCCGGAGAACAGACCGCCGTCGGCATCCAGGATCGATACCAGGGTCACCCGTGGAAAGTGGTGCCCTTTGGCAAGCATCTGCGTGCCGATCAGGATGCACGGCTGGCCTTTCTGGATAGTGGCGAACAGCTGGTTCATCGCGTCTTTGCGCGAGGTGCTGTCGCGGTCAACCCGCAGCACCGGGAAGTCCGGGAACAGAATGCCCAGGCGCTCCTCGGCGCGCTCGGTGCCCGCGCCGACCGGTCGCAGGTCCACTTTGCCGCACTGCGGGCAGTGGCGCGGTACCCGTTCCACATGGCCGCAGTGGTGGCAGCGCAACTCGCCGTGGCGCTGGTGCACGGTCATGCGCGCGTCGCAGCGCTCGCACTCGGACATCCAGCCGCAGTCATGGCACAACAGCGTCGGCGCAAAGCCACGACGGTTGAGGAACACCAGCACTTGCTGGCCGGCGGCGAGGGTCTGGCCGATGGCTTGTTGCATCGGCCCGGAAATACCGCTGTCCAGCGGGCGGCTTTTTACATCCAGGCGTAGGAAACGTGGCTGTTTGGCGCCACCCGCGCGCTCGTTGAGGCGTAGGAGGCCGTAACGACCGGTGTAGGCGTTGTGCAGGCTTTCCAGGGACGGCGTGGCCGAGCCGAGCACAATCGGGATGTTTTCCTGGCGCGCGCGCACCAGCGCCAGGTCGCGGGCGTGGTAGCGCAGGCCTTCCTGCTGTTTATAAGAACCGTCGTGCTCCTCGTCGATGATGATCAGCCCGGGGTTTTTCATCGGGGTGAACAGTGCCGAACGGGTGCCGATAATAATGTCGGCCTCACCGTCCCGCGCCGCCAGCCACGACTCCAGGCGTTCGCGGTCATTGACCGCCGAGTGCACCAGGGCGATGCGCGCATTGAAGCGTTGCTCGAAGCGCGCCAGGGTCTGCGGGCCGAGGTTGATCTCCGGGATCAATACCAGCGCCTGCTTGCCGGCTTGCAGGGTTTCGCGGATCAGCTGCAAATACACTTCGGTCTTGCCGCTGCCGGTGACGCCGGCCAGCAGGAACGCGTGGAAGCTGTCGAAGCCTGCGCGGATCGCCTCGTAGGCGGCGCGTTGTTCGGGGTTCAACGGCAATTCCGGCTGGGCCAGCCAGTGTTCGTGGCGCGGGTCGGGGGCGTGCTTGCGGATTTCCACCTGCACCAGGTCCTTGGCGAGCAGCAGGTCGAGACTGTCTTTGCTCAGCATCAGCTTGCTTAACAACTGATGGGCCACGCCGTGGGGATGTTGCGCCAGGGTTGCCAGGGCTTCGCGCTGGCGCGGGGCGCGGGCGATGCGCGGGTCGTCGAGGCGCGCGCCGGGTGCCGCCGACCAGAAACGCTCCTGGCGCGCCTCGGCCAGTTCGCCCTGGCGCAGCAGCACCGGCAGCGCCCAGCTCAGGGTGTCGCCGAGGCTGTGCTGGTAATACTGGGCCGTCCACAGGCACAGCTTGAACAGGGCGGGCGGCAGCGGCGGCGTGGCGTCGAGGATCGCCAGCGCCGGCTTGAGCTTTTCGGCGGGCACTTCGCTGTGGTCGGCGACTTCCACCAGGATGCCGATCATTTCCCGCCGGCCAAACGGCACCCGCACCCGCATGCCCGGCTGCAACTGCGCCCGCAGCACGCCGGCCGGGGCACGGTAATCGAACAGGCGGCGCAGGGGCGAGGGCAGGGCTAGGCGCAAAATGGCGTCGGGCACGCGGGGGTCTCATCTATATAGGCAGGCGGTGGCGCAGGGGCGGGAGCCTAGCAGACCTGCGATAGAGGTGTCCCGTCTCGGGTGCTTCTGTGGGAGCCGGGCTTGCCCGCGATGGCGTCATATCAGTCGCAGGGTTGGGTGTCTGACACACCGCTATCGCGGGCAAGCCCAGCTCCCACATGGATTGTGGCAAGCCAGTAGTTTCTGATGAAAGGCGCTTATCCGCGTGGAATCAGCCGGCAGCGCCGCTTGCGCGTTTAAAAAGGTCTGGTAGAATCCGCGGCCTAATTACGTGCGGTATTCGACAATAGTGTCGAGTGGCGGCACGCTAGCCCGAGGAAGTGCCATGAAAGCCGATATCCATCCAGCGTACGAAACCATCGAAGTAACTTGCAGCTGCGGCAACAAGTTCGAAACTCGTTCGAACCTGTGCAAGCCACTGGGTACTGACGTATGCAACGAGTGCCACCCGTTCTACACCGGTAAGCAGAAGACTCTGGACACCGGCGGCCGCGTACAGCGCTTTGCTGACCGTTTCGGCGCTTTCGGCAAGAAGGCTGCTACTCCAGCAGAGTAAGCCTGAAAAACCCCCTGGGTTTTTCCCGCTGAAAAAAGAGGCGCCCCCCGTGGGCGCCTTTTTTGTGCCTGGAATTTGATAAAAACCACTTGAATCGACGTTTAAATAAAAAATTGTAGACATTTTTTAAATCGATTGTGAACAGTTGAGCCCTTGTATCCCGTGGCCTTAGACCAAAGTACGGCGCTCTGGGGCCTTGACACCGGTGACTACCCAGTCTTGTAGGGACTTTACGACACGCGTATCCTCGGCGGTCCGTCGACCAACAGTAAAAGCGGAATGCCGATATGTCTGATTTGAAAACTGCCGCTCTCGAATATCATGCCAATCCTCGTCCAGGAAAGCTGAGTGTAGAGCTCACCAAAGCCACCGCCACCGCCCGCGACCTGTCGCTGGCCTACAGCCCTGGCGTGGCCGAGCCCGTACGTGAAATCGCCCGCGACCCCGAGCTGGCGTACAAGTACACCGGCAAGGGCAACCTGGTTGCAGTGATTTCCGATGGCACCGCGATTCTGGGCCTGGGCAACCTCGGCCCATTGGCTTCCAAGCCAGTCATGGAAGGCAAAGGCGTGCTGTTCAAGCGCTTCGCCGGCATTGACGTTTTCGACATCGAAGTCGACTCCGAGAGCCCGCAGGCTTTCATCGACACCGTAAAGCGCATTTCCATCACCTTCGGTGGCATCAACCTGGAAGACATCAAGGCACCTGAGTGCTTCGAGATCGAAAAGGCCCTGATCGAACAGTGCGACATCCCGGTATTCCACGATGACCAGCACGGCACCGCGATCGTTACCGCGGCCGGCATGATCAACGCCCTGGAAATCGCTGGCAAAACCCTGGCTGACGCGAAGATCGTCTGCCTGGGCGCTGGTGCCGCGGCTATCTCGTGCATGAAGCTGATCGTGAGCATGGGCGCCAAGCTGGAAAACATCTACATGGTCGACAGCAAGGGCGTGATCCAGTCCGAGCGTACCGACCTGAACCAGTACAAGGCGATGTTTGCCCACCCGTCCTCCAAGCGCACCCTGGCTGACGCCCTTGACGGTGCAGACGTGTTCGTTGGCCTGTCCGGCCCGAACCTGCTGAGCGCTGAAGGCCTGAAGTCCATGGCGGCCAACCCGATCGTGTTCGCCTGCTCCAACCCGGACCCGGAAATCTCGCCAGAGCTGGCTCACGCCACCCGCAACGACGTGATCATGGCCACCGGCCGTTCGGACTACCCGAACCAGGTCAACAACGTGCTGGGCTTCCCGTTCATCTTCCGTGGTGCCCTGGACGTTCGCGCCAAGCGCATCAACGAAGAGATGAAAGTAGCCGCGGCCAACGCCCTGCGTGAACTGGCCAAGCTGCCAGTACCTCAGGACGTGTGCGACGCCTACGGTGGCGCCAAGCTGGAATTCGGCCGTGAGTACATCATTCCGAAGCCAATGGACAAGCGCCTGATCACCCTGATCTCCGATGCCGTGGCCAAAGCCGCAATCGAGACCGGTGTGGCCACCCTGCCGTATCCGAAGAACTACCCGCTGCAAAGCGTGGATGATGTGTTCAACGGCTAAGCCGTTGTAGCGCACCAACAAAAAGCCCCGGCTCTCGCGAGTCGGGGCTTTTTGCTGTGTGGCGATTAATTCAAGCCTTGTGCAGCACCAAATGTGGGAGCTGGCTTGCCTGCGATAGCATCACCGCGGTATCACTGAAAGACCGAGTTGCCTGCATCGCAGGCAAGCCAGCTCCCACAGAAGCCAACTGCCAGCGCGTTAGAACAGATCGATCGGCGCCGCTTCATCCGCTGGCAACGGGCTGCCAGGCGCAATGCCATTGCCCAGCTCATTGACCGACGGCGGCGTGTCTTCGCTCTTGAACAGTTCGAAGTAGGCATTCGGCGTGCTTGGCGATGCCACGCGGCCACTCACCGGGTCGATCCGCAGGCTGAGGATGCCTTCCGGTTCCGGCTGGGTGTGCAGGGGCTTGTCCTTCAAGGCGGCGCCCATGTAGCTCATCCAGATCGGCAGCGCGACGGTGCCACCGAACTCGCGACGGCCGAGGCTTTCCGGCTGGTCATAGCCGGTCCACACGGTGGTCACGTAGTCGCCGTTGTAGCCGGAGAACCAGGCGTCCTTGGAATCGTTGGTGGTACCGGTCTTGCCGGCGATGTCTGCGCGGCCGAGGGCCAGGGCGCGACGGCCGGTGCCTTTCTTGATCACGTCTTGCAGGATGCTGTTGAGGATGTAGGTGGTGCGGCCATCCACAATGCGTTCGGCAACGGCAGGCGCCTGTGGCTCGGTTGGCGTCGCGGCGTTTGCAGCGGGCGTGGCACCGGGGGTCGGCTCGATGGTGATGCCACCGTTGCTCGGGGCGGCCAGGCCATCGGTAGCGGCCACGCCGTTGACCACATCACCCGGTACGCGCGGTGGGTTGGCGGTGAACAGGGTGTCGCCATTGCGGCTTTCGATCTTGTCGATCAGGTACGGCGCGATCTTGTAGCCGCCGTTGGCAAAGGTGCTCCAGCCGGTGGCGATTTCCATCGGCGTGAGGGTCGCGGTGCCCAGGGCCAGGGACAGGTTCGGCGGCAGGTCCGACTTGTTGAAGCCGAAGCGCGTCATGTAGTCGATGGTCTTGCCCACACCCATCGCCTGCAGCAGGCGGATCGACACCAGGTTGCGCGACTTGTACAGCGCCTCGCGGATACGGATCGGGCCAAGGAAGGTGTTGGTGTCGTTCTTCGGGCGCCAGACCTTGTCCAGGTATTCGTCGACAAACACGATCGGTGCATCGTTGACCAGGCTGGCGGCGGTGTAGCCGTTATCCAGCGCGGCGCTGTAGATGAAGGGCTTGAAGCTTGAGCCCGGCTGGCGCTTGGCCTGCACGGCGCGGTTGTAGTTGCTCTGCTCGAAGGCGAAGCCGCCCACCAGGGCGCGGATGGCGCCGTTCTGCGGGTCGAGGGAAACCAGGGCGCCCTGGGCCAGCGGCACCTGGCTGAATTTGAGGCTGTCGTCCTTCTGGCGTTGCACGCGGATCAGGTCACCGACCTGCGCCACGTCCGACGGCTGCTTGGGCATCGGGCCCATGCTGTTGGTGTTCAGGAAGGGCCGCGCCCACTTCATGCTGTCCCAGGCCACATGGGCTTCGCCGGTGCGGGTCAGCACCTGCACGCCGTCTTTTTGCACCTGGGTGACGATGGCCGGTTCCAGGCCGCTGATGGCGCGCTGTTTGCCCAGTTCGGTGGTCCAGGCGCTCAGGGTCTTGCCCGGCAGGCGCGACTCGGGCCCACGGTAGCCGTGGCGCTGGTCGTAGGTGATCAAGCCGGAATGCACGGCGTTGTTGGCGATTTCCTGGGTGTCGCTCGGCACCGTCGTGGTGACGCGGAAGCCTTCGGTGTACGCCTCGCTGCCATAGCGGCCGACCATCTCGGCGCGGGCCATTTCAGCGATATACGGTGCGTTCACTTCTGGCGTCGGCACGTGATAGCTGGCGTTCAACGGCTCGGCCACCGCGCTTTCGTAGGCGGCCTGGTCGATCTTGCCCAGCTTGTACATGCGGCCCAGGATCCAGTCGCGACGCTCTTTGCTGCGCGCCGGGTTGGCCAGTGGGTTGAAGCGCGACGGCGCCTTGGGCAGGCCGGCAATCATCGCCATCTGCGCCAGGCTCGCGTCACGGATCGACTTGCCGTAGTAGACCTGCGACGCCGCCTCGATGCCGTAGGCACGGTTGCCCAGGTAGATCTTGTTGACGTACAGCTCAAGGATCTCGTCCTTGGTCAGCTGGCGTTCAATCTGCAGGGCCAGCAGGATCTCGGTGGCCTTGCGCGAAAAGCTGCGCTCGCTGGTGAGGAAGAAGTTCTTCGCCACCTGCATGGTGATGGTGCTGCCGCCGGATTGAATGTGTCCGCTTTTTACCAATTGCGTGGCGGCACGAACCAGGCTGCTGGGGTCGACGCCGTAGTGGTTGGCGAAATTATCGTCTTCGGCCGACAGCAATGCGCTGATGAAATTGGGCGGAATATCGGCGAAACGGATCGGGGTGCGGCGCATTTCGCCGAACTCCGCGATCAGTTTTTCGTCGCTGCTGTAGACCCGCAAAGGAATCTGCAACTGGATACTTCTGAGGGCCTCTACGGAGGGCAAACCCGGACTAAGGTAGAGGTAGGCCCCGCTGAGTACGAGCAGCAGCCCGCAGACGATCGCGACAATGGAGTACCCGAAAAACTTCAGCAGACGAATCAAGGCTTTTGGATTTCCAGAGAAAAGAATGGGTTAGGCGTCGGGGCATGCATGGCTAACGATGGATCGACCCGGGCTGTAGGTAAAAAGCGGGGAAAAACGCTGGGCATTAAAGCATTTTTCGGCTTGGGGCGTCATTCACGCCTGCTCAGCGGCTAACCGGCGGTAGGACCGCCGTTATGACAGGGAAAGTTTTGGGGAGTTTTATGAGAAAGGGATTTTTCAGGCGAAAAGTCGATGCCGTCCTCGGCGTCGATATCAGCGACACGGCGATCAGGTTGGTCGAGCTGGGCCATTCAAGCAGCGGTTACACCATCAGAAGCTACGCCACACAGGCGCTGGCACCTCGTGCGGTGGTCGATGGCAACCTGCTGGACCTTGAGTCTGTCGGGCGTGCGCTGCAACAGGCGGTGCCCCGCTTGCACACGTCAGCCAGGTACGCGGTAATCGCCGTGGCAGGCCCGTCGGTCATTACCCAGGTGATCGACATGGAGTCCGGGCTCAGCGACGAAGAGGTGGGTTGGCGGATCCAGATGGAAGCCGATCAGTACATTCCCTATCCGTTGGATGACGTGGCCATCGACTATCAAGTGCAGGGCCCTTGCGCCCACGACCCGGCGCGGGTCGAGGTGTTGCTGGCGGCCTGTCTCAGGGCGCAGGTCGAGGCGCGCGAGGCTGTTTTGGCCCAGGCCGGGCTGGTGGCGCGGGTGGTAGATGTCGAAGGGTTTGCATTGGCGCGTGCTTGCCGTCAGGATTTCGCCAGCTTCACGCCGGGCCGTCGAGTCGATGGCGCACAATGGGCCGTGGATGCCCAGGGAATGGGAGTGGCTTGCGGGGTGGCCCTGAGGAGTTTCGCTTGATGACACGAATCAACCTATTACCTTGGCGTCAGGCCCTGGCAGAACGGCGGCGCAAGTTTTTCCTGATGTTGCTGCTGGCGTTCGCCTGTGTGGCGCTCGCAGCGGTCTGGCTGGCGGATCAAGTGATCGACCAGGCGATCGATCGACAGGTCACGCGCAACAGCCACCTGGACAAGGACGTCGCCGTCCTGGATTCACGGATCAAGACCATCGACGACCTGCAGGTGCAAAGCCAGCAATTGGCGCAACGCATGAAGGTTGTCGAGGACTTGCACGACGGGCGCTCGGCCGGTGCCCAACTGCTGGACCAGTTGGCGCGCGCCGTGCCGGATGGGGTGCACCTGCATGAAGTGGTGGCCAAGGGCGATACGGTGAGTATTCGCGGCAGTGCTGAATCCAGCCAGGACATTGCCCAGTTGATGCGTCGCCTGGAGGCCACTGAAGGTGCCCACGCCACCCGTTTGCAGCACGTGCTGACGGAAGGCGCGCGCGGCGCCAATGAATTCCAGTTGATGGTGCGCCAGGGAGAATCCGGCGAGGTGCAACCTTGAGCCTGCCCAGGCTCGATCTGTCTGCGCTCACTCACAACGCTGCCCATTGGCCACTGCCTGGCAAAGTCTTGCTGGGTGGCGCATTGGCAGGCCTGTTGTGTGTGGTGGGTGACCTTGTGTGGCTGAGCCCGTCACGGGAACGGTTGCACCAGGCCGAGGCGCAGGAAGTGGTCCTGCAACAGCAGATTCAGGAAAAAACTGCCTTGGCTGCCGGTCTGGAGGAGCGGGCTCGCCAGCTTGAGCGGATGCAGGCAAAGGTTGATGGGCTTTTTCAGGCGCTGCCCGCTGAATCCGAAATCCCCGGCCTGCTGGAAGACATCGCGCGGTTGGCATTGACCAATGGCTTGGTGGTTGAAAGCGTCACGCCGCAGGATGAGCAGCCCCAGGCTTTTTATGTCGAGCAACCGGTGGCGGTTGGCGTCAGTGGCGCCTATCACGACCTGGCGATGTTCGTCAGTGCATTCGGTGGCCTGTCCCGTTTGGTCACGGCCCATGATGTGGCCCTGCGCCCGGAGGGCAGGCTGCTGCGTCTTGAACTGCGGGTGAAGAGCTACTGGCGTGCGTCTGCGGGTGGCCGGCAGGGCGAGGCCATCACCCAGGGCGCGCGCTTTGTCTACGACTCCTCCGGCCTGCGCGACCCGTTCACGCCGCTGGCCGTCCAGGTCGATCACGCGCGTGGACGGCCAGCCCGGGCGCCGGACCTCATGCGGCCGCGTGGCGCGCTGGAAGCGTTTGCGGTCGACCAGTTCGAAATGGTCGGCACCCTGTCCCGTGGCGTGCAGGCTTTCGTTCTGCTGCGCATGGCCTCGACGGTGCACCGGCTGGCGGTCGGTGACTACCTGGGGCCGAATCACGGCCGGGTCACGGCCATTTACGCCGGGCATGTCGAGCTGGTCGAGTTGTTCCCCGATGAACAGGGTGCATGGCTGGAGCGCCCGCGAACCCTCGTGTTAAACGTCAACTCATAACGGAATCAAACCCATGAAAAGGACTTTCCTGTCCTTCGGTGTGGCGCTATGGATAGCGTTCACGGCACCGATGGCTGCTGCTGTGCCCAATCGCGTAGACCTGATCCAACTGCCGCCGCCGCAGGCGTTGGCGGGGGACAGACTCAACCTCAATTTCCAGAACATCGAAGTGCGCGCCGTGTTGCAGCAAATCGCCGACGTGGCGGGCCTCAACCTGGTGGCCAGCGACGATGTGCAAGGTTCGATCACCCTGCGACTCAAGGATGTGCCCTGGGACCAGGCGCTAGACCTGGTGCTGCAAGCCAAGGGCCTGGATAAGCGGATCAAGGCCGGCGTATTGCTGGTGGCGCCGGCCGAGGAATTGGCCGCCCGCGAACTGCTCACGCTGGAATCCCGCCGGCAGATGGACGAGCTGGCGCCGCTGCGTCGGGAGCTGTTGCAGGTCAATTACGCCAAGGCGGCGGACCTGGCCAAGCTATTCCAATCGGTGACGGGGCTGGAGGGCAGTACCGATGAGCGCGGCTCGGTGGCGGTGGATGACCGCACCAACAACATCATTGCCTACCAGACCGGCGAGCGGCTGGAGGAGCTGCGGCGCATCGTGACGCAACTGGATATTCCGGTGCGCCAGGTGATGATCGAGGCGCGGATTGTCGAGGCCAATGTGGATTACGACAAAAGCCTCGGTGCGCGCTGGGGTGGGCGGCTCAATCGTGGCAACTGGAGCGCTGGCGGCATCCCCAAACCGCTGCCGGAGGGCGCAGAACCGCCGGAAAATCCGCCCAGCTCGCCGTTTGTCGATTTGGGGGCGATTACCGGCACGTCGGGCCTGGGCGTCGCTTATATCACTGACAACCTGCTGCTGGACCTGGAACTGACCGCCATGGAGAAAACCGGTAACGGTGAAATCGTCTCACAGCCCAAGGTGGTCACGTCCGACAAGGAAACCGCGCGCATCCTCAAGGGCACCGAGATTCCCTATCAGGAATCCAGCTCCAGCGGCGCCACCTCGGTGTCGTTCAAGGAGGCCTCGCTGTCCCTGGAAGTCACCCCGCAAATCACCCCCGACGGCCACGTGATCATGGAGGTCAAGGTCACCAAGGACGAGCCCGACTACCTGAACAAACTCAACGATGTGCCGCCGATCAAGAAGAACGAAGTCAACGCCAAGGTGCTGGTCAAGGATGGTGAGACCATTGTCATCGGCGGGGTTTTCTCCAATACCCAGAGCAAAGTGGTAGATAAAGTGCCATTTTTGGGCGATGTGCCGTATCTTGGCCGCCTTTTCCGGCGCGATGTGCTGGCGGAGAAAAAATCCGAGCTGCTGGTATTCCTGACTCCGCGTATTATGAATAACCAGGCGATTGCTGTGAGTCGTTGATTCTGTGCGAAATTTGATTCTTGTAGGACCGATGGGGGCTGGAAAAAGCACCATCGGCCGTTTGCTGGCCAAAGAGCTGCGCCTGCCATTCAAAGATTCCGACAAGGAAATTGAATTGCGCACGGGTGCCAATATCCCATGGATCTTCGATAAGGAAGGCGAGCTGGGCTTTCGTGACCGCGAGCAGGCGATGATCGCCGAGCTGTGCGGCCTCGACGGCGTGGTATTGGCCACCGGCGGCGGCGCAGTCATGCGCGAAGAAAACCGTCGGGCGCTGCATGCCGGTGGTCGGGTGGTCTATCTGCATGCCTCGGTCGAGCAGCAGGTGGGCCGCACCGCCCGCGATCGCAATCGCCCGCTGCTGCGCACGGCCAACCCGGAAAAAACCTTGCGGGACCTGCTCACGCTGCGCGACCCGCTGTATCGGGAAATCGCCGATCTGGTGGTGGAAACCGATGAGCGGCCGCCGCGGATGGTGGTCCTCGACATTCTCGAGCGCCTGCAACGGCTGCCACCCCGTTAAAGCCAGGCCCGAAATGCGCTATTCTCGGCGGCGCGCCATTACCCTTTGAGGTGTGGCGTAGAGCCATCAGGCAACGCCCCATCTCGACGTTGCCGGTCGTCATACCATCTCTAACGCGGGGACACATGCAGACACTTAAGGTCGATCTAGGCGAGCGCAGCTACCCGATCCATATTGGCGAAGGTCTGCTGGACCAGCCCGAGTTGCTCGCCCCGCACATTGCCGGGCGGCAAGTGGCGATCATCTCCAACGAAACGGTCGCGCCGCTGTACCTAGAGCGCCTGAGCCGCAGCCTTGCGGCGTATTCGGTGATCTCGGTGATCCTGCCAGACGGCGAAGCCCACAAGAACTGGGAAACCCTGCAACTGATCTTTGATGGCCTGCTGACTGCGCGCCATGACCGCCGCACCACCGTGATCGCCCTGGGCGGCGGTGTGATCGGCGACATGGCCGGCTTTGCGGCGGCCTGCTACCAGCGTGGCGTGGACTTTATCCAGGTGCCGACCACCTTGCTGTCCCAGGTCGATTCGTCGGTGGGTGGCAAGACCGGTATCAACCACCCGCTGGGCAAGAACATGGTCGGCGCGTTCTACCAGCCGCAGGCTGTGCTGATCGACACCGCCACCCTCAATACCTTGCCGCCCCGCGAGCTGTCGGCGGGCCTGGCGGAAGTCATCAAGTACGGGCTGATCTGCGACGAGCCGTTCCTGGCCTGGCTGGAAGAACACGTCGACGCCTTGCGCAACCTCGACCAGGTCGCCCTGACCGAAGCGATCTCTCGCTCCTGCGCCGCCAAGGCGCTGGTGGTGAATGCCGACGAACGGGAGTCCGGCGTGCGCGCCACCTTGAACCTCGGCCACACCTTCGGCCATGCGATCGAAACGCACATGGGCTATGGTGTGTGGTTGCATGGAGAGGCCGTAGCGGCTGGCACAGTGATGGCATTGGAGATGTCGCAACGCCTGGGCTGGATCAGCGCCCAGGAGCGTGATCGTGGTATCCGCCTGTTCCAGCGCGCCGGTTTGCCGGTCATCCCGCCTGAAGAGATGACCGAGGCGGACTTCCTCGAACATATGGCGATAGACAAGAAAGTGATCGACGGTCGACTGCGACTGGTGCTGCTGCGCCACATGGGCGAAGCCGTGGTAACCGACGATTATCCAAAAGAGATTTTACAAGCCACGCTGGGAGCGGATTACCGCGCCCTGGCTCAGCTGAAAGGTTAACCAGATCCCGATGACTAGTTTGCATGCCGACGAGGCGTTCCTCGGCCATTACCAGTTAAGCCACGACCCTTTTGCTCCACGGGTGCCTGGTTTCAAATTCTTCCCGGCCCAGCGCAAGCCAGTGCTGGGGCAACTGCACCACCTGGCGCGCTACAGCCAGTTGCTGCTGGTGGTGACCGGCCCGTTGGGCAGCGGCAAGACCTTGCTGCGCCAGGCGCTGGTGGCGAGCACCAACAAGCAATCGGTACAGAGCGTGGTGGTCTCCGCGCGCGGCGCCGGTGATGCGGCTGGCGTGTTGCGCCAGGTGGCCCAGGCGCTGGACGTGTCCACGGCCGAGCCGAACGCGATCCTCAAGCAAGTGGTGCAACTGGGCCTGACCGGCCAGGAAGTCTATCTGCTGGTGGATGACGCCGAGCAGCTCGACGAATCCGCCCTTGAAGCGCTGCTGGCGCTGGCCGCCGGTACGCCGGAAGGTCGCCCGCACGTGTTCCTGTTTGGTGAGTCGTCGTTGATCGCCGACCTGGAGCAGATCAGCGGCGATCAAGAGCTGTTCCACGTGATCGAATTGCAGCCGTACGAAGAAGAAGAAACCCGCGAATACCTGGCCCAACGCCTCGAAGGCGCCGGCGCCGGTATCGAACTTTTCACGGCAAATCAGATCTCTGATATTCACGAAAGCTCCGACGGCTGGCCTGGCACCATCAACCAGGTTGCCCGCGATGCGATGATCGAAGCCATGATTGCCAGCCGCTCTGCGGTCAAGCGTCCAAAGATGGGGTTCACTATGCCTAAGAAGCACGTATTGGCTATTTCCGCGGTAGTCGTGGTGGCTGTTGCCGCCGCCTGGTTGATCCCGGGCCGCAGCAAGGCGCCGACCACTGCCGGCGCGCCAACCGAACAGGCGCAGTTGCCACTGGGCAAGCCTACTCCAAACGTTGAGTTCGCCAACTCCGGCCAGCCGACCAACCTGCCGATGGTCGGTCAGCCAGTAATGCGCGGCCCGCTCGCCGAAGAAGCCGGTGGCATCTCCGAAGGCGACGACGGCGTGCCGGTGGAAGGTTCCAGCGCCACACCGCCAACCGTTACCACCACTGCGCCACCTGCGGGCGTGCCAGCAGGCCAGCCAGCAGCCGTGGCCAAGCCGACGCCGGCACCGAGCGTCGCCGCCGCCAAGCCGGCGCCAGTGACCAAGCCGGTTGTCGCGGCGCCTGCGCCTGCTGCCAAGCCAACCCCGGCTCCGGCCGCCAAGCCGGCTGAAAAGCCTGTCACCGTCGCTAAAGCGGGCGCTGCGGGCAGCGGTTGGTATGGCAGCCAGCCTGCCAGCAACTTCGTCGTGCAGATCCTCGGCACCAGCTCCGAAGCCAACGCCCAGGCGTTCGTGAAAGAGCAGGGCGGCGAGTACCGTTATTTCAAGAAAGTGCTCAACGGCAAGCCTCTCTACGTGATCACCTACGGCAACTTCTCCAGCCGTGCAGCCGCTGATTCTGCGATCAAAGCCTTGCCAGCGAAGGTTCAGGCTGGTAAACCTTGGCCTCGCACTGTTGCCAGCGTTCAACAAGAACTCGCAACAACTCGCTGAAGATCCGGCGGCCTTACCCAGGCCGCCCTCCCGGCACCTCAAAAAATATCCGCAAGTGCGTGCTGCCCTTACAGGCCGCGCGCTTTGTGGTGTCTGCGTCACAGTGGCTTTTGAGTCGTAGCGGTCAGAATTAAAAAAGTTTTGACTAGCACAGCATATCGCTTTAAACCTTTCATAAATGCGACATAGATTTTCGACATTTCGTCGCTAAATTTGTGAGCGTCTGTGTCGGTGTGTACAATGACCTCCCTTTTGCCCCCGCTAAGCCGGCGTACGTTCGGCGTGGAAGGTAACCGGTTGAATTGAAAAGAAATTTGCCTCGATATAAGAGGCAGCCTGGTGAGAAAGTGTCTATGAAAGCAGGTCTGTACCAACCCGATGAATTCAAGGATAACTGTGGTTTCGGCCTGATAGCCCACATGCAGGGCGAGCCCAGCCACACCCTTCTGCAAACGGCCATCGAGGCCCTGACCTGCATGACCCACCGCGGTGGGATCAACGCCGACGGCAAGACCGGTGACGGTTGTGGCTTGCTGATTCAAAAGCCCGACCTGTTCCTGCGCGCTGTCGCTAAAGAGCAATTTGCTGTCGACCTGCCCAAGCAGTACGCCGTGGGCATGGTGTTCTTCAACCAGGACCCGGTCAAAGCCCAAGCCGCTCGCGAAAACATGAACCGCGAAATCGCCGCCGCCGGCCTGCAACTCGTCGGCTGGCGCAAAGTGCCGATCGACACCAGCGTCCTCGGTCGCCTCGCGCTTGAGCGCCTGCCGCAGATCGAACAAGTGTTCATCGCCGGCGATGGCCTGAGCGACCAGGACATGGCGATCAAGCTGTTCACCTCGCGTCGTCGCTCGTCGGTGTCCAACGCCGCCGACACCGAGCACTACATCTGCAGCTTTTCCCACAAGACCATCATTTACAAAGGCCTGATGATGCCGGCGGACCTCACCGCCTTCTATCCAGACCTGAGCGATGAGCGCCTGCAAACCGCAATCTGCGTGTTCCACCAGCGCTTTTCCACCAACACCCTGCCGAAATGGCCGCTGGCCCAGCCATTCCGCTTCCTCGCCCACAACGGCGAGATCAATACCATCACCGGCAACCGCAACTGGGCCGTGGCCCGTCGCACCAAGTTCGCCAACGATCTGATGGACCTGGAAGAGCTCGGCCCGCTGGTCAACCGCGTCGGCTCTGACTCCTCCAGCATGGACAACATGCTCGAACTGATGGTCACCGGCGGCATCGACCTGTTCCGTGGCGTGCGCATGATCATTCCGCCTGCGTGGCAGAACGTCGAAACCATGGACCCGGACCTGCGTGCGTTCTACGAGTACAACTCGATGCACATGGAGCCGTGGGACGGCCCGGCCGGCGTCGTAATGACCGACGGTCGCTACGCCGTGTGCCTGCTCGACCGCAACGGCCTGCGCCCGGCGCGTTGGGTGACCACCACCAACGGTTTCATCACCCTCGCGTCGGAAATCGGCGTGTGGAACTACCAGCCCGAAGACGTGATTGCCAAAGGCCGCGTCGGCCCTGGGCAGATCCTTGCCGTGGACACCGAAACCGGTCAGATCCTCGACACCGATGCGATCGACAACCGCCTGAAGTCCCGTCACCCGTACAAGCAATGGCTGCGCAAGAACGCCCTGCGCATCCAGGCGACCATGGAAGACAACGACCACGGTTCGGCGTTCTATGACGTCGACCAGCTCAAGCAATACATGAAGATGTACCAGGTCACGTTCGAAGAGCGCGACCAGGTGCTGCGCCCGCTCGGCGAGCAAGGCTACGAGGCCGTCGGCTCCATGGGCGATGACACGCCGATGGCCGTGCTGTCCCAGCGCGTGCGCACGCCGTACGACTACTTCCGCCAGCAGTTCGCCCAGGTGACCAACCCGCCGATCGACCCGCTGCGCGAAGCCATCGTGATGTCGCTGGAAGTGTGCCTCGGTGCCGAGCGCAACATCTTCCAGGAGTCGCCTGAGCACGCCTCCCGCGTGATCCTCAGCTCGCCAGTGATTTCCCCGGCCAAGTGGCGTTCGTTGATGACCCTGGACCGCCCAGGCTTCGACCGCCAGATCATCGACCTGAACTACGACGAGAGCCTCGGCCTTGAAGCCGCTGTGCGCAATGTCGCCGACCAGGCCGAAGAAGCCGTGCGCGCCGGTCGTACGCAGATCGTGCTGACCGACCGTCACATCGCCCCGGGCAAGCTGCCGATCCACGCCTCCCTGGCTACCGGCGCGGTGCACCACCGCCTGACCGAAAAAGGCCTGCGCTGCGACTCCAACATCCTTGTCGAAACCGCCACCGCCCGCGACCCGCACCACTTTGCGGTGCTGATCGGCTTCGGCGCCTCGGCGGTGTATCCGTTCCTCGCGTACGAAGTACTCGGCGACCTGATCCGTACCGGTGAAGTGCTGGGCGACCTCTACGAGGTGTTCAAGAACTACCGCAAAGGCATCACCAAGGGCCTGCTGAAGATCCTGTCGAAGATGGGCATCTCCACCGTCACGTCCTATCGCGGTGCGCAATTGTTCGAAGCCATCGGCCTGTCCGAAGAAGTCTGCGACCTGAGCTTCCGTGGCGTGCCAAGCCGTATCAAGGGCGCGCGTTTCGTCGACATCGAAGCCGAGCAGAAAGCCCTGGCCTTGGAGGCCTGGAGCGCGCGCAAGCCGATCCAGCAAGGCGGTCTGCTCAAGTTCGTGCACGGTGGCGAATACCACGCGTACAACCCGGACGTGGTCAACACCCTGCAAGCCGCCGTGCAGCAGGGCGACTACGCCAAGTTCAAGGAATACACCTCGCTGGTGGATAACCGCCCGGTGTCGATGATCCGCGACCTGTTCAAGGTGAAGACCCTGGACACGCCGATGGACATCAGCGAAGTCGAGCCGCTGGAATCGATCCTCAAGCGCTTCGACTCCGCCGGTATTTCCCTGGGCGCCTTGTCGCCTGAGGCCCACGAAGCCCTGGCCGAAGCCATGAACCGCCTGGGTGCGCGTTCCAACTCCGGCGAAGGCGGCGAAGACCCGGCGCGCTACGGCACGATCAAGAGCTCGAAAATCAAGCAGGTCGCGACGGGCCGTTTTGGCGTGACCCCGGAATACCTGGTCAACGCCGAAGTGCTGCAGATCAAGGTAGCCCAGGGCGCCAAGCCCGGTGAAGGTGGGCAACTGCCAGGCGGCAAGGTCAACGGCCTGATCGCCAAGCTGCGTTATGCCGTGCCGGGCGTGACCCTGATTTCGCCGCCGCCGCACCACGACATCTACTCGATTGAAGACTTGTCGCAGCTGATTTTCGACTTGAAACAAGTCAACCCGAAGGCCCTGGTCTCGGTGAAACTGGTGGCAGAAGCCGGCGTGGGCACCATCGCCGCCGGCGTGGCCAAGGCCTATGCCGACCTGATCACCATCTCCGGCTACGACGGCGGCACCGGCGCTTCGCCGCTGACCTCCATCAAGTACGCTGGCGCGCCATGGGAGCTGGGCCTCGCCGAGACCCACCAGACCCTGCGCGGCAACGACCTGCGCGGCAAGGTCCGCGTGCAGACCGACGGCGGCCTGAAAACCGGCCTCGACGTGATCAAGGCCGCGATCCTCGGCGCCGAAAGTTTCGGCTTCGGCACCGCGCCAATGATCGCCCTGGGCTGCAAATACCTGCGCATCTGCCACCTGAACAACTGCGCCACCGGCGTAGCGACGCAGAACGAGAAGCTGCGCAAGGATCACTACATCGGCACCGTCGACATGGTGGTGAATTTCTTCACCTACGTCGCCGAAGAGACCCGTGAGTGGCTGGCCAAGCTGGGCGTGCGCTCGCTGGAAGAGCTGATCGGCCGCACCGATCTGCTGGAAATCCTCCAGGGCCAGACCGCCAAGCAGCACCACCTGGACCTGACGCCGCTGTTGGGCAGCGATCACATTCCGGCTGACAAACCGCAGTTCTGCGGCGTCGAGCGCAACCCGCCGTTCGACAAAGGCCTGCTGGCCGAGAAGATGGTGGAAATCGCCGGATCGTCGATCAATGACGCCAGCGGTGGTGAGTTCGAACTGGATATCTGCAACTGCGACCGTTCCATCGGCGCACGCATCTCCGGCGAAATCGCGCGCAAGCACGGCAACCAGGGCATGGCGAAAGCGCCGATCACGTTCCGCTTCAAGGGCACTGCGGGCCAGAGCTTTGGCGTGTGGAACGCCGGTGGCCTGCACATGTACCTGGAAGGCGACGCCAACGACTACGTGGGCAAGGGCATGACCGGCGGCAAGCTGGTGATCGTTCCGCCCAAAGGCAGCGTCTACAAGACCCAGGACAGTGCCATCATCGGTAACACCTGCTTGTACGGCGCCACCGGTGGCAAGCTGTTTGCCGCCGGTACTGCCGGTGAGCGTTTCGCTGTGCGTAACTCCGGTGCCCACACCGTGGTGGAAGGCACTGGCGATCACTGCTGCGAGTACATGACCGGGGGCTTTGTCGCGGTACTGGGCAAGACCGGTTACAACTTCGGTTCGGGCATGACCGGCGGTTTCGCCTACGTGCTCGACCAGGACAACACCTTTGTCGACAAGGTCAACCACGAGTTGGTCGAGATCCAGCGGATCAGCGGCGAAGCCATGGAATCCTACCGGAACCACTTGCAGCACGTGCTGGACGAGTACGTCGAGGAGACCGGCAGCGAATGGGGTCGTAACCTCGCCGAAAACCTCGATGATTACCTGCGTCGTTTCTGGCTGGTCAAGCCCAAGGCTGCCAACCTGAAATCGTTGCTTTCCAGCATCCGTGCCAACCCGCAGTGATATGCGCCTGAAGAGTTTGATGAGGTTTTAACATGGCTGAACGTCTGAATAACGACTTCCAGTTCATCGATGTCGGGCGCAAAGATCCGAAGAAGAAACTGTTGCGTCAACGCAAGAAAGAGTTCGTGGAAATCTACGAACCCTTCAAACCCCAGCACTCGGCCGACCAGGCCCACCGTTGCCTGGGTTGCGGTAACCCGTATTGCGAATGGAAGTGCCCGGTGCACAACTTCATTCCCAACTGGCTCAAGTTGGTGGCCGAGGGCAACATCCTCGCCGCCGCCGAGCTGTCGCACCAGACCAACACCCTGCCGGAAGTCTGCGGCCGGGTGTGCCCGCAGGACCGTCTATGTGAGGGTGCCTGCACCCTTAACGACGGCTTTGGCGCGGTGACCATCGGCTCGGTGGAGAAGTACATCACCGACACCGCGTTCGCCATGGGCTGGCGCCCGGACATGTCCAAGGTCAAGCCGACCGGCAAGCGCGTCGCCATCATCGGCGCCGGCCCTGCCGGCCTGGGCTGCGCCGACGTCTTGGTGCGTGGCGGCGTGACCCCGGTGGTGTTCGACAAGAACCCGGAAATCGGCGGCTTGCTGACCTTCGGTATCCCCGAGTTCAAGCTGGAAAAAACCGTGCTGAGCCACCGCCGTGAAGTGTTCACCGGCATGGGTATCGAGTTCCGTCTCAATACCGAAATCGGCAAAGACATCACCATGGAGCAACTGCTCGAAGAATACGATGCCGTATTCATGGGCATGGGCACCTACACCTACATGAAGGGCGGCTTTGCCGGTGAGGATTTGCCGGGCGTTTACGACGCGCTGGACTTCCTGATCGCCAACGTCAACCGCAACCTGGGCTTTGAAAAGTCGCCGGAAGATTTCGTCGACATGAAAGGCAAGAAGGTCGTGGTGCTCGGCGGTGGCGACACCGCGATGGACTGCAACCGGACGTCGATCCGCCAGGGCGCCAAGTCGGTGACCTGCGCTTATCGTCGTGACGAAGCCAACATGCCCGGCTCGCGCAAAGAGGTGAAGAACGCCAAGGAAGAAGGCGTGAAATTCCTCTACAACCGCCAGCCGATTGCCATCGTCGGTGAAGACCGTGTCGAAGGCGTGAAGGTGGTCGAGACCCGTCTCGGCGAACCGGACGCCCGTGGCCGTCGCAGCCCTGAGCCGATCCCGGGTTCCGAAGAAATCATCCCGGCCGACGCCGTGGTTATCGCCTTCGGTTTCCGCCCAAGCCCGGCGCCGTGGTTCGAACAGTTCCAGATCCAGACCGACAGCCAGGGCCGCGTGGTAGCCCCGGAACAAGGCCAGTACAAGCACCAGACCAGCAACCCGAAGATCTTCGCCGGTGGCGACATGGTGCGCGGTTCCGACCTGGTGGTAACCGCGATCTTCGAAGGTCGCAATGCCGCCGAAGGCATCCTGGATTACCTGCAAGTCTGATTTGAAACACGGTCAACTGTGGGAGCTGGCTTGCCTGCGATAGCGATGTAACAGTCACCGGATGTATCGACTGAACCACCGCAATCGCAGGCAAGCCAGCTCCCACATTTGTTTTGTGCAGGTTCAAGTTATTGTCGTAAATCAACCCGATAGACAAAAGGCACGGCGCACTCCGTGCCTTTTGCGTCCGGCTCTGAGAAAATGCCCGCACTTTTTTTGCGGATGCCGACATGACTGCCCTCAAGAACGACCGTTTCCTTCGTGCCCTGCTCAAGCAACCCGTGGACGTCACCCCTGTGTGGATGATGCGCCAGGCCGGTCGCTACCTGCCGGAATACCGCGCCAGCCGCGCCAACGCCGGTGACTTCATGAGCCTGTGCATGAACCCGGAGTTCGCCTGCGAAGTCACCCTGCAGCCGCTGGACCGCTACCCAGAACTGGACGCGGCCATCCTCTTCTCCGACATCCTCACCATTCCTGACGCCATGGGCCAAGGCCTGTACTTCGAAACCGGCGAAGGCCCGCGTTTCAAGAAAGTCGTCAGCACCCTGGCCGATATCGAAGCCCTGCCGATCCCTGATCCGCACAAAGACCTCGGTTACGTGATGGACGCCGTCAGCACCATCCGCCGCGAGCTCAATGGCCGCGTGCCGCTGATCGGCTTCTCCGGCAGCCCGTGGACCCTGGCCACCTACATGGTCGAAGGCGGCTCGTCGAAAGACTTCCGCAAGACCAAGGCCATGCTCTACGACAACCCGCAAGCCATGCACCTGCTGCTGGACAAGCTGGCGCAGTCGGTCACTTCCTACCTCAACGCGCAGATCATGGCCGGCGCGCAAGCCGTGCAGATCTTCGACACCTGGGGCGGCAACCTGTCGTCGGCGGCGTACCAGGAGTTCTCCCTGGCCTACATGCGCAAGATCGTCAGCGGCCTGATCCGCGAACACGAAGGCCGCAAAGTGCCGGTGATCATGTTCACCAAGGGCGGCGGCCTGTGGCTGGAAAGCATCGCCGACGCCGGCGCCGACGCCCTCGGCCTGGACTGGACCTGCGACCTCGGCGAAGCCCGCCAGCGCGTGGGCAACCGCGTCGCGCTGCAAGGCAACATGGACCCGACCGTGCTGTACGCCAAGCCGGAAGCGATCCGCACCGAAGTCGGCCGCATCCTGGCCAGCTACGGCAAGGGCAGTGGGCATGTGTTCAACCTCGGGCATGGCATCACGCCGGAAGTGAACCCGGAGCATGCGGGCGCGTTCTTGCGGGCGGTGCATGAGTTGTCGGCGCAGTATCACGAGTAATCGCTGCCCAATAAAAACGCCCGGTTTATGCCGGGCGTTTTTGTTTGAGGTCAGCGGACGTAAGGTGCTTGTAATGTCCGTTATTGCGGACATAAGATGCATTGTTCATCTTAAAAGTCCGTTTTGGGTGACATCATGTTGCTGACTAATCCGCCTGATTTGGGCGACAGGATACGACAGCTGCGCCGTGCCAAAGGCTATAGCCAAGCGCAACTGGCGGATCGGGCCAAGTGCAACCGCAAGACCATCATGGATCTTGAAGCCGGTGAAAATGTCGCGATGTATACGGTGTTCAGGGTGATTTCTGCCCTGGGAATGGCATTGGAAGTTGTCGATAAACGCATTGACCTCAAATCCCTGGCTGATCTGGTGGAGCACGATGAGTAGAGTCAAATTGCTCAACGTCCTCACTCCTCAGGGGCACTCTGGCGAATTGTCCAAAGGCTCGCAGTTCGCGTTTTCCTATTCGTCCGCTGATGCCGAGCGAGAGGCATCGCTGGTCATGCCCTATGACCCGACACCTTCAGTCAGCAATGTATTGCATCCAATTTTCGATATGAACGTACCAGAAGGTTTTCTGGCCGATCAGATCAAGCGACGCATGGCCAAGCACATGCAGGTGGATGAGATGCGCCTGTTGTCGGTGATCGGTGGGAACCAGATTGGTCAGCTGACGTACCAGAATCCTGCCGAGGTATCAGTTCCTGTAACGGCTCAGGTGGGGCTCCAGCAAATACTGTCAGCCGATAGCTCCCAGGGCGTCTTCGAGTTTCTGGTGGAGACCTATTTCGAGTCGGGTATATCCGGCGTGCAGCCCAAGGTGCTGGTGCCTGACCTGGACAAGCTGGCCGGTAACCGCAAAACCATGCTCAGTTCTGACTTGATCGTGAAATCTGGCGCCGATGAGTACGCTCACTTGGCACAAAACGAGTTCCTTTGCATGGAAGCTGCTCGCATGGCGGGCATGGAGACACCGCCTTTCTGGTTGTCCGAAGGGGGTGATCTGTTTGTCATGGAGCGCTTTGACCTTACTCCCTCGGGGCGGCTTGGTTTTGAGGACATGGCCGTGTTGTTGGGGCTTAACAAAGATCCCCATGACAACTACAAGTATTCCCAGAGCTACGAAACCCTCGCGGCGGTGATCAATCATGTCTGTGCGCAAGGTGACCCGCTCCGTGAGCTTGAGCGGTTTTTCTCATCGGTTTGCTTGTCGGTCATGGTGCGTAACGGCGACGCACACCTGAAAAATTTTGGTGTGATCTACACCCATCCAGGCGCCCGTGAGACGGTGCAGTTAGCGCCTGTATTCGATGTCACGACTACCACTGTGTATGAGAACTACAACCCCAAGTCTGGCCGTTCATTGGTTGACCGCACCCTGGCAATCAAGATGAACAAGGTGAAGGCTTATCCAGATCGCCAGCAACTGATGGAATTTGGTCGTAAGTACTGTGCGGTGGAGAAGCCTGGGATGATCATCGAGCGAATCGCTGAGGCGATGTCCGAGGCACTCATTGCGCATCAAGCTCGCATCGACGACGAGTTGTTTTTGGTGATGCAGGCCGAGTGGGATGGGGGACGTGCGATGGCGCTCCATGACTCGGTCAGCACTGGAATGAAGCGCAAGCCTGTTGCGAAAAAACCGCTGTGAAGCGGTTTTTTTTCTAACACATAAGTTATGTCGCTGTTTGCCCCAACGGCGGCAACTTCGCCAACTTCAACGCTACCAGCAACGCACTCACCAACAACGCCACGATAAACCCACCAATCCCGTTCCACTCGGCGTAATGCCAGAAGAACCCGCCTGCCGTTCCCGCCACGCTCGACCCTGCGTAATAGCAGAACAGATACAACGACGACGCCTGCCCCTTGGCCTTCACCGCGCGGCGGCCGATCCAGCTGCTGGCCACCGAGTGCGCGCCGAAGAAGCCGAAGGTGAAGATCAGCATGCCCGGCACCACCAGCCACAGCGGGGTGAACAGGGTCAGCACGATACCGGCGAGCATCAGCACGATGGTGGCCCACAGCACGCGGCGGCGGCCGAGGCGGTCGGCCAGGGAGCCGATTTTCGCCGAGCTGTAGATGCCCGAGAGGTACACCAATGACAACAGGCCGACCACGGCCTGGCTGAGGTCATACGGATCGCCCAGCAGGCGATAGCCGATGTAGTTGAACATCGTCACGAACGCGCCCATCAGCAGGAAGGCTTCGAGGAACAGCCACGGCAAGCCGGCGTCCTTGAAGTGCATGACAAACCCATCCAGCAGACTGCGCGGCTTGAGGCTGCTGGCGCGGAAGTTGCGCGATTCGGGGAGGATTTTCCAGAACACGGTGGCGGCGATCAGCGCCAGGGCGCCGATGATCAATGTGGCGGTGTGCCAACTGACGAAGTCGATCAGCACGCCCATGATCAAGCGCCCGCTCATGCCGCCAATCGCGTTGCCACCGATGTACAAGCCCATGGCCAGGCCGATGTGTTGCGGGTGGATTTCTTCGCTCAGGTAGGTCATCGCGACGGCGGCCAGGCCGCTCAATGACAAGCCCACCAATGCGCGCATCAGCAGAATCCCTTCCCACGTCGGCATCAAGCCACTGGCGATGGTCGCCAGCGCGGCGCAGAACAGGGCTGACACCATGACCGGCTTGCGGCCCAAGCGGTCGGAAATCGGCCCGGTGATCAGCAGGCCACAGGCGAGCATGGCGGTAGCGACCGACAAGATCAGGCTGCTCTGCGCCGCATTGATGGAAAACTCGTGGGACAGCGCCGGCATCATCGGCTGCACGCAATACAGCAGGGCAAAGGTGGCAAAACCGCCGGAGAACAGCGCCAGCACCGTGCGCATGAACATCGGCGTGCCTTTTTCGATGTAGGCGTCATTGAGCTGCGCCACCACCTCATCCAGGGCAGTGGGCGGGACTTCTTGAGCGAGTGGAGCGACAGCAGAATTCACGGGGACCTCGGGGAGGGAAAGCGTGCCAGGACCGGCCATGCAAAAAAGAATATAGCTGGCTAATGATTCTTTCCAATATATTGTTCGACCTGTTTAAGAACTTTTACGACCTAATGAGGGTGGTATGGAATTACGACATCTGCGGTACTTCATCGCCGTCGCCGAAGAACTGCATTTCGGCCGCGCCGCGCAGGTGCTGGGCATCTCGCAACCGCCGCTGAGCCAGCAGATCCAGGCGCTGGAGCAGCAGGTGGGTGCGCGTTTGTTCGAGCGTACCAATCGTCGGGTCGAGCTGAGCGAAGCGGGGCGCCTGTTCCTGCATGAGGCGCGGTTGGTGCTGGCCCAGGTGGACAAGGCGGCGGACGTGGCGCGACGTGCGCAGTTGGGTGAGCTGGGAGAGTTGAAGATCGGCTTCACCTCGTCGGCGCCGTTCAACGCGAGCATTCCCCAGGCGATCTTTGCGTTCCGCCAGGCGTTCCCGGCGGTGCACCTCAACCTGCAGGAGATGAGCAGTACACAGGTGGCCGAGTCGCTGGTGGACGAGTCGATCCAGGTCGGCCTGATGCGCCCGCTGCCGCTGCCGGATTCGCTGAGTGTGGTCGAGCTGATGCGCGAACCGCTGGTGGCCGTGCTGAACGCCGACCACCCGCTGGTGGACGGCAGCGAGCGTGGGTTGTACCTGGCGCAGCTGGCCGAGGAACCGTTCGTGTTTTTCCCGCGCAGCTACGGCAGCGGGCTCTATGCGCAGCTGATCAACCTGGCGCGTGACGCCGGTTTCAGCCCGCACTTCGCCCAGGAAGCGGGAGAGGCGATGACCATCATCGGCCTGGTGGCGGCGGGGTTGGGCGTGTCGGTGTTGCCGGCGTCTTACCAGCGCATCCGCATTGATGGCGTGGTCTATCGCACGTTGCTGGATGAGGAAGCGGTGACGGCGGTGTGGCTGGTGCAGCGCAAGGGCGTGCAGACCCCGATGGCAGAGGGGTTTGTGGAGTTGTTGACGCGTAAGGCTGTTCAGTAAGAAATACGCACTTCAAAACGAAGCAGATCGAGGTGGGAGCTGGCTTGCCTGCGATAGCTGAGTGTCAGGCAACATCGATGTTGCTGATCCACCGCCATCGCAGGCAAGCCAGCTCCCACAGTTGATCTTCAGTGTTTGCCAGATCGAATTGCTCGACGTTCCCGAAAGGCGCCCTTTGTCGTTTCTGGAGAAGCCAACGTCTCAGTGTTACTTGGTCGTGCCCGTCTGCTCAAACAACTGCGCCGCCGAGCCGGCCTCGTTTGCGCCATTGCTGCGCAACCCGGCCATGATGTCGCGGTCGAGGTTGTTCACCCAACGGTTGTAGTTGCGGTGGATCTTGCCGTCCTTGTAACCCAGGTCGCGGCTGTCACGGTAGGTGATGGCGTAGCTGTTGCGGGTGTAGCGGATGTCGATGGCGGCGTAATACTGGTTGCGGATGGTGATCTCGGCCTGCACCAGTTGCGGGCTCAGGCGCTGCACGGTCCACTCGCGTTTTTGCAGGGCGGTGACGATCACCGTCTTCATTTTTTCTTCGCTGATCTGGATGTCGGCCGGCAGTTCGTGCTGGGTGTTGAGCACAGGCTTGTTGGTGCAGCCGGCGGTGGTCAGCAGGGCCAGGGTGATCAGGGTCGCGCGTAGCAAGGAAGACATTCCGTATTCTCCAATCGATTAAAAAGTCAGGACCAGCGGCGGAAGATCAGCGACGTGTTGACGCCGCCAAAGGCAAAGTTGTTGTTCATCACGTAGTCGTGGTGCATCTCGCGGAACTCACCCTGCAGGTAATCCAGCTCGCCGCATTGCGGGTCGACGGCGTCCAGGTTGAAGGTGTGCACATAGTGGTTGCTGTTCATCATCTCGATGCTGAACCACGACTCCAGCGCGCCGCACGCGCCCAGGGTGTGGCCGAGGAAACTCTTCTGCGAACTGATGGGCATGCGGCTGCCGAACAGGGCGTGGGTGGCCAGGGTCTCGGCGACGTCGCCTTGATCGGTGGCGGTGCCATGGCCGTTGACGTAGCCGATGGCGGACGGCTCCAGGCCGGCGTCTTCCAGCGCCAGCTCCATCGCACGGCGCATGGTTTTCTGTTCCGGGCGCGTGGTGTGCTGGCCGTCGGCGTTGCTGCCGAAGCCGACCAGTTCCGCGTGGATATGCGCCCCGCGCGCCAGCGCATGTTCCAGCTCTTCGAGGACGAGCATGCCGCCGCCTTCGCCGATCACCAGGCCATCGCGGCCGCTGTCGTAGGGCCGTGGGCTGGTCTGCGGCGCGTCGTTTTTCAGGCTGGTGGCGTAGAGCGCATCGAACACCATGGCTTCGGTGGGGCACAGCTCTTCGGCGCCGCCGGCGAGCATCAGCGGCAGGCGGCCGAACTTGATCGCCTCATAGGCATAGCCGATGCCCTGGCTGCCGCTGGTGCAGGCGCTGGACGTAGGGATCAACCGCCCGGTCAGGCCAAAGAAAATGCTGATATTCGCCGCCGTGGTGTGCGGCATCATGCGCACATAGGAGTTGGCATTCAGCCCCTCGGCCACCGAGTTCAGCAGCATATTGCCGAATGCCTTGATCTCGTCGGTGCTGCCGGTGGACGAGCCACAGGCCACGCCCATGCGCCCGTCCTTGATCGACTCGTCACCGAGCAAGCCGGCGTCCTGCAACGCCTGCTCCGCCGCCCACACCGCCAGGCGCGAGACGCGGCCCATGCTGCGCAGTTGCTTGCGGGTCCAGTGGGCTGGCACGACAAAATCGTCAATCGGCCCGGCCAGGCGCGTATTCAATTCGGTGAAGCGGTCCCACTCGTCCATGCGCCGGATACCGCTGCGGTTGGCGCGGAAGTTGGCCGAGATGGTGGCCCAATCGCTGCCCAGGGAGGTCATGCCGGCCATGCCGGTGACGACGACACGCTTCATCAGCACAGGCCTCCATTCACGGCCAGGACCTGGCGGGTGATGTAGCCGGCTTCGGCCGACATCAGGAAATTCACCGCGCCGGCCACCTCTTCCGGGGTGCCCATGCGTTGCGCCGGGATCATCTTCATCAGTTCTTCCACCGGTACGTTTTCATCCAGCATCGCCGTGTCGATCAAGCCCGGTGCGACGCAGTTGACGGTGATCTTGCGCTTGCCCAGTTCAATCGCCAACGCTTTGGCCGCGCCGATCAAACCGGCTTTGGACGCACTGTAGTTGACCTGGCCACGGTTGCCGATCAACCCCGACACTGACGTAATGCACACGATACGCCCGGCGGCGCGCCGCCGAATCATCGGCATCATCACCGGGTGCAGCACGTTGTAGAAACCGTCGAGGTTGGTGCGCATCACCACGTCCCAATCGTCTTCCGACAACGCCGGGAACGCGCCGTCGCGGGTCAGGCCGGCGTTGAGCACCACGCCGTAGTAGGCGCCGTGCTGCTCCACATCGGCTTCAAGGATTGCCTTGCATGCAGCCCGGTCCGCCACATCGAATTGCAACACCCGCGCCTTGCGGCCCAGGGCCTCGATCTCGACCTGCACCGCGTCGGCTTCGGCACGCCCGCTGCGGCAGTGCAGCACGAGGTCATGCCCGGCCTGGGCCAGGCGCAGGGCGATGGCGCGGCCGATGCCACGGCTGGAGCCGGTGACCAGTACGGATTCAGTCATGGCGTTACGTCCTTCGATTCATCTAAATAGGTGGCCGCCTGGGGCGGTCGGAATACGTTCAAGCGCGCACTGGCCTGGATGCCCTCGCCGGTGAGGTGGCATTCGAACACACCCATGCCGTTGTCGTCTTCCAGGGAGCGCAGGCCGTGGATGGTCAACTCGGCGCCGGCCGGGAAGTGCTCCACGTTGCACTCGAATTTACGTGTGCCCAACAGGAAGCCCAGTTCCACGGCTTCGCCTTTGTGGCGCGCCCGGCAACCGGCATAGGCGGCGACACTTTGCGCCATCAACTCAATGCCGACCCACGCAGGCAGGCTGCCGTCGGCGCGGTTGAACAGGCCGCCGGGGGTGACGGTGACGCGGGTGCGAATCTGCTCTTCATCGTACGACAGCACCTGGTCGATCAGGATCATGTCGCCGGCATGGGGCAGCAGTTCGGCGAGTGGCCAAGGGGTCATGGGGCCTCTCCGATAATCAGGCTGACGTTGTTGCCGCCGAAGGCAAACGAGTTGCTCATCAGGCAGCGTTTTTCCAGGGTGTCGCCCAGCCGTGCCCAGTGCAAGGCTGGCAGCGCCGGGTCGGGCACGCCGTCCCAGACGTGCGGCGGCAGTTGGCCGTGGCGCAGGCTCAGCCAGCAGAACGCCGCTTCCAGCGCGCCCGCCGCACCGAGGGTGTGACCGCTCATGGGCTTGGTCGATGAGCAGGCCACGCCGTGGGGGAACAGGTTGGCGACGGCCAGGCTTTCCATGGCGTCGTTGTGCTGGGTGGCGGTGCCGTGCAGGTTCAGGTAACCGATCTGCCCGGGCTGCAATTTCGCGCTGGCCAACGCCTTGCGCATCGACTGCAACGCGCCTTTGCCGCTGGGCTCGGGCGCGGAGATATGGTGCGCATCACAACTGGCGCCGCTGCCCAGCAGGGCGATGGGCGCCGGCTCCTTGCTCATCACAAACAGCACCGCCGCTTCGCCGATATTGATGCCGTTGCGGTTCACCGAGAACGGGTTGCAGCGCTCGTTCGACACCGCTTCCAGCGAGCTGAAACCGTTGAGCGTGAGCTTGCACAAACTGTCCACGCCACCGCAGATCACCGCATCGCACACGCCCAAATCCAGCAGACGCTGGGCGCTCATCAGTGCGCGGGCGCTGGAGGTGCAGGCGGTGGAAATCACATAGGCCGGGCCGCTCAGTTGCAGCCAGTCGGCGAGGAAATTCGCCGGGGCGCTGAGTTCCTGCTGCTGGTAGTCGTAGTCGCCGGGGAACTGGTTTTCCCGCAGGAAATGGGCGATGCCACGGCTGGCCTCATCGATGCCCGAAGTGCTGGTACCCAGCACAACGCCGACCCGCGACGCGCCGTAGGTGCGGATCGCCTGGCGAATCTCGCCCTCGATCTGCAACGCCGCTTCCAGCAGCAGCTGGTTGTTGCGGCTGCTCTGCTGGCCGAGTTCGGCGGGGATAGTCGCCAGCTCGCCATGTACCGCGCCAACCGGCAATACACGCTCCGGCACCCAGCCGCTTTCGGCGACCATACCCGAGCAGTCGCCGGCAAACAGGCTGCGGCTGACCTCGGCCTGGCCACGGCCGAGGGCGCAGATCACGCCGAGGGCGTTGAGGTAGGCCGTCATTGCCCGGCTCCCAGCGGCGTGATGCGGTAGCTGAGGGGCTGGCCGCTGATGTTCACGCTGAACACCTCGGAAGACTGATACACGATCTTCCAATGACCCGGCAGGGTGCGCGTCAGGTCCATCGCTTGCGCCGTCGGATACAGCGCGCGCAAGTCATTCGCCGAGG
The DNA here is from genome assembly GCF_000346755.1 of Pseudomonas sp. CBZ-4. Lineage (GTDB taxonomy): Bacteria > Pseudomonadota > Gammaproteobacteria > Pseudomonadales > Pseudomonadaceae > Aquipseudomonas. The sequence goes on from NZ_ANNV01000166.1 coordinate 88,558, forward strand.
TCAGCGCAAACAACAGCGCGGCAAACAGCTCGCGCGCCTGAGGATTGGGCGGCAGCAAGCCGTCGGCCTGCCATTGCCCATCGATCAGTTTTTGCCGGGCCTGGGGAATGCCCAGCGGGTCCATCATCGACCAGCGAATGCCGCCGCCTTCGCGCTGGATCACCAGCAGCCAGTCCTGGCTTTGGCCATCAGCCAAGCGCTGCACGTGCAATTGCAGGGGCAGGGCCAGGCTCGGGGGTTTCTCCGGCAACGGCGGCTGGCTGGCGCAGGCGCTCAGCAGCAACAGGCAGCCGATCAGCCACGCACGCATCATGTGGCCGCGCTCGCCAGGGGCTTGCGCGCCACGCAGTTGACCAGGGTTTCTTCGCGCTGCCCCACTGGCGGTGCCTTGCGCAGGCCCCAGCGTTCCAGCAGGCCGAAATCGCTGGAACGGCTCCACCACAGGTACGGGTACGAGATGTTCTGCGGGCCGAATTCAAAGCCCTGTTCGCGGATCATCTCCAGGTATTCCTCGGCGCTTTTCTGCACATGCATCGGGTGGCGGAACAGCCAGCGGATCACCCAGGTGTCGATATAGGCTTCGGTGGACTCGGCAAACAGCAGGTACCCGCCCGGCTTGAGCACGCGGTAGAACTCTTTCAGCGCGCGATGCTGTTCGACCAGGTGGTGAAAGGTCTGGTGGCAGAACAGGATATCGACGCTTTCATCCGGCACATCGAGCGTGGCGCAATCGCTGCCGATCAGCTCCACGGCCATGCCCTGGCGCGCCGCTTCAGCCTGGCTCAGTGTCAGGCTGTGGGGGTCGGCGTCGAGGCCGATCAGGCGTGCGGGGGCGAACACCTGCCGCAGGTATTGGAATGACTTGCCCTGGCCGCAACCGGCATCCAGCAGCACCGGCGCCTGTGGCAGCGGGTCGGTGAACAGGCTGCGCAGGTCGTTGATCGCCACGCGCAGCACATGGTGCTGCCAGGTGTGGCTGCGCAGGAACCAGAAGCCGAATTTGGTTTCTTCGACGTAGTTTTTACTCAGGTACTGACTGCTCATACCGGCTCACTCGCACAGATTTCCGACAACATCCGCAGGCGCCGCTTGGGCTCGCTGACAAACGGGTTGCGCTCATCCCACGCGTAGCCGGCGAGGATCGAGCAGATCATCCGGCGAATCTCCGGCGAGCTGTCCGGGTGGTAGATCACATCCTGGAACGTGCCGGCGTACCAGCCTTCGACGTAGCAGCGGAAGGTGTCTACGCCGCGCTTCAAGGGCGCGGCGAATTCGGTTTGCCAGTCCACGGTTTCGCCCGTCAGTTGGCGGTGCAAAAGGCCGGCGGCCATGCTTGCCGAACGCATGGCGATGGTCACGCCGGACGAGAACACCGGGTCGAGGAATTCCGCCGCATTGCCCAGCAGCGCAAAGCCCGGGCCGTGCAAGGTCTTGACGTTGGCCGAGTAGCCGCCGATGGTGCGCGCCGGCGTGTCCCATACGGCGTTTTGCAGCACGTTGGACAGGCTTGGGGTTTCGTCGATAAACCCGCGCAGGCAGGCATCGAGGTCGCCGTCGCGGCCGTCGAAATGCTCCTTGGCCGCGACCACGCCCACCGAGCAGCGGCCGTTGCTGAACGGGATGCTCCAGAACCAGATGTCACGCTGGGTCGGATGGGTGGTGATGAGGATCTTGCTGCGGTCGAAACCGGGGTGTTCGATACGGTCTTCGATATGGGTGAACACGGCCTGGCGCACCGGGAAATCCGACGGCGCTTCCAGGTCCAGCAGGCGCGGCAGCACGCGGCCGTAGCCGCTGGCGTCGAGTACGAACTTGGCCTTGAGGTGGTACTCGCTGCCGTTCTCGCGGCGCACGTGCAAGTAGTGGGTTTCGCCTTTGAAATCGACGCCGACGATGGTTTCGCCGTAGCGGATGTCCACGCCTTGCAGCGCCGCCTGATCGGCCAGCAGCTTGTCGAACTCGCCGCGCTGCACCTGGAAGGTGGTCGGCTTGCCGTTGCTGAAGGTATCGCTGAAATCAAACGCGCTGTAGCGCTCGCCCCAGGCGAACGCGGCGCCGGTTTTCACCTGGAAACCGGCCGCTTCTACAGCGTCGAGCATGCCGGCTTCTTCGATGAAGTCGATGCAGTGGGACAGCAGGCTTTCGCCGATGGAGAACCGTGGGAAATGCTGGCGCTCGATGATCAATACATCATGCCCTTTGCGCTTTAACAGCGCGGCGGCGATGGCCCCGGACGGACCGGCACCGATCACCACCACCTGGCGACGTTCCATTTCAACTATGGGCACGAGGGCTCCTTGCCGCATTGGCGATAATCACATTCATAAGGCGTGCTTTTGTTGCCCGGCCCAGGGCGCCAGCATAAAGCTGAATGCCAGGCCGAGGCTGACCGATAAGCCGAAATTACTCACCGCCGGTGTGCTGGACACCGCCAGCAGGCCGAACGACAACCAGGTCGTCAGCGCCGCCAGCAGCGTGCCCAGCAGGCTGACCGCCGGGCCGCCGATCTGCTCGCGCATGAGGATCGCGTAATCCACGCTGATGGCCGTGACCAGCAGCAGGCCGAACAGGCTGAACAACGTCAGCGGCTGGCCCAGCCAACCGAGGCTGGCCAGGCTGCACAATGCTGCCAGCAACGGCAGGGCGACGATGCGCAGGGCACCGCCAAAGCCGAACGGCAGGATCAGCAACAGCACGATCAGCACGCAGGACATCAATTTCAATTCAGCGGCGCTGATCTGCGTGTCGGCGAACACCCGGTTCAGGTCGCCTAGGCGATCCACCAGTTGCACGCCGGGCAGATCCACGGCCTGCACCCGCAGCAGCGCCGGGTTGTTCAAGCCTTGCAGGCTGACCATCGCCGCTACGCCGCCGTCTACCGGGCCCAGCCACAGCGTGCGCCAGGGTTCGGCCAGCGGGCCTTGCAGTGCAGCGTCGATGTCTTGGGTGGGCAGCGCTTGCAGGTGCGCGACTTCGGCGTGCAGGGCGCTGGCGGGCACGCCGAGGTCCAGCAGCGGTTGCCAGTGTTGCGCCAGATTGCTCAGCGCATCGCGCAGTGTTTGCTGCTCGGCGGGCAGGCTGACCAGTTGGCTGAGGGCCATGTAGCCTTGGAGCTTGCCCATGTTCACCAGTTGATCGAGACGCTGGCCCAGGGCGCTTTCCCGTTCCAGCAACTGCTGCTGGTCCTCGGCGCGCACCAGGAAGAACTGGCTGGTGGGCTGGAACCCGGTAATCCGCGCCACGGCTTGTGCTTCTTGCAGCAGTTGCGGCGGCGCGCCGATCCATTGGCGAATATCGTTTTTGCTGTTGAGCTGCCACAGGCCACCGGCGCAAAACAGCAGCAACAGGGCCAGCAGCGCCGCGCTCGGCACGCGCTTGAGCAGCGATTCGCGCACTAGCCACAGGCATTCGGCGATGCGCAGCGGCCATTGCGCCGGGCGCAGTTCGACGCCCTTGAGCAGCGCCGGCAACAGGCACACCGCCGACAGGTACGCGCCGACCAGGCCGGCCGCCGAGAACACCGCGATTTGCGTCAGCGCCGGGAACGGCGTCCAGGCCAGCGCCAGGTAGCCTATGCAACTGGTCGCCAGGCTCAGGCTCAGCCCCGGCAGCGTCAGGCGCAACGCCGGCCAGCTGCGCCAGGGTTTCAGGCTCCAGCTTTTCGACAGGTAGTGCAGCGGATAATCCACCGCCACGCCGATCAGGCTGGAGCCCAGCACCAGCGTCATCACATGCATATGGCCGAACAGCGCCACACAGGCCACCGCGCCGAACAGCATGCCCACCAGCACCGGCACAAACGCCAGCAGCACGCGCCAACGGCGGAAGGCGAGCAACAGCAGCAACAGGATGCCGACGGTGGCGCCGCCGCCGACCCAGGTGATTTCCCGCGTGGCTTGCTGCTGACCGTTGGCCGCATACAGCAGCCCGCTGGCGGCGAGCAGCTGCGCGCCTTGCTCGCCGGCTTGGGCACGGCTGGCCTGGAGCAGGTCCGCCACTTGCAGTGGCAGTTTCATGTCGAAGGCATTGCCGGTGGTGCGCGCACGCAGCAGCACCCAGCTCTTGCCGTCGGCATCGGCGATCAGCGCGCCGCTGCCGATATCCAACTGCACCGAGCCGTGTTGCGGCTGGCTGTTCTGGATGCGCCCGGTCAGGCCCAGCCAGTCATCCTGGCTCGGCACCAGGCTGAAGCCGGTGAAGGGGTCGAACAGCGCTTGCACACGCTGCTGGATGAAGGCGTCGGGTTGTTCGATCAGTTGCTCGCGGTCCTTGGCCGAGAGCATCGCCAGACGCCCGCGCAGCAATTGCTCGCGCAGCGCCGGCAGGTCGGCTTGCAGGTTCCACTGGACCTTTTCAAACAGCCCGCTGGCTTGCCAGCGCTCGCCCAATTGTTGCGCCACGGCCACCGCTTGCTGGCGGTCGGCATGCCCGACCAGCACCAGCATTTCGCGGTTCAGCGGCTCTTGCATGCGCTGTTCGGCTTGCAGCTCCAGGGCGTCCGGCGTGTTGCCCGGCACCAGCTCCATCAGGTTCGCCGACAACGGCGCGCCATGGCGCCACTGCCAGCCGGCCAGGGCCAGCACGGCCACCAGCAGGATCAGGAACAGCCGCGGTAACAGACGCTCACTGCGCAAAGTCGTGGCGCTCCGCGTCGCTCAAGGGCAGGGCGGCGGTGCTGTCCTGCATGCGCAGCAGGGTGCTGTCGCCCTGGGTTTCCAGCAGCTCGATGTTCTGCACCAGCTCGCCACCTTCGATATTGATCTGGGTGAAGACTTGTTTCAGCAGCAGCGAGCGTGGGATCAGGGTCAGCTTCCAGTCGTTGGCCTCGCCTTTCAGTTGCAGCTCGAAGTCACGCTGCAAGCCGCTGCTGTCGCCCTGGAGCACGGCGAGGAACAGACGATTCTGCTCGGCACCGGCGCTCTTGTTCGGCAGCGGCTGCCAACCCGTGGCGTCACGGCGGGCGATGCCCTGGGCGCTGATGCGGTAGTCCTGTTGCAGCGGGGTTTTCAGCAGCCACAGCAGGCCGTGGTCCTTGGCGAGGACGAAGGTGCCTTTGCTGACCAGCGGCTGGGGCAGGGCGCGCAGGTGTTTTTCCTGGGTGAAGTTGCCGTGGATCACCGAGGGTTTGGCGAGCTGGTCGCTGAGCTGCTGCAAGTCAAAAGCATGGGCACTGAAACTCAGGAACAACCCGATCAACAATGTGGGAGCGGGCTTGCCCGCGATGAGCCTGAGGGCGCTGCGGAGTGTCAGGCGGATTGCGTTATCGTTGACGTCCATCGCGGGCAAGCCCGCTCCCACAGGGGATTTCATTTCAAGGCCCTTTCGACGGCGTTGGTGAAGATTTTGGGCGAGGCGAGTTGCATCTCGCGACTGGCGATTTCCACGGCCACTTGCACCGTGCTCGCGCGGGTCAACCGCTCGCCACTGGCCAGGTCGGTGATCAGGTAATTGACCTTCAAACGGTTCTCCCACTCCACCAAACTGGCGCGCACGTTGATGGTCTGGCCAAACACCGCGCCGCGCACGTAGCGCAGCTGCATGTCGATTACCGGCCAGGCGTAGCCCGACTCCAGCATCTGCGTGTAGTTGTGGCCGAGCTTGTCCAGCAGCGCGCAGCGCGCCACTTCCAGGTACTTCACGTAGTGCCCGTGCCAGACGACGTTCATGGTGTCGACGTCGAAAAACGGCACGAGGATTTCGGTGTCGCAGTGCAGCACGCCGGGGCTACGCATGCAGCCTCCAGTGTTGCGCGGCGATGCGTTGCAGGCACAGGCGCAGTTCGCCTTCGAGGGCGCGGTCTTCGATCACTGGCGGGAAGTCCTGCGCCAGTTGTTCGTGCATCGCCGCCAGCGCGGGAGGCAGCGGGCGTGCATCGGCGGCCTGGGCGCGCAGCCACACGCCTTGGTTGGCGGCAAGCAAGGTGGCGGCAGCGACCTGTTCGGTCAGTTCCAGCACGCGGATCGCATCGCGGGCGGCGATGGTGCCCATGCTCACTTTGTCCTGGTTGTGGCATTCGGTGGAACGCGAGAACACGCTGGCCGGCATCGTATTTTTCAGCGCTTCGGCGGTCCAGGCGCTGGTGCCGATCTGCACGGCCTTGAAGCCGTGGTTGATCATCGCGCGATCCTCCGGGGCGCCGGACAGGTTGCTTGGCAGGCCGTGGTTGTAGCGCACGTCCACCAGCAGCGCGAGCTGGCGGTCGAGCAGGTCGGCGACGTTGGCCACCAGGGTCTTGAGGCTGTCCATGGCGAAGGCAATGTGGCCGCCGTAGAAGTGCCCGCCGTGGAGCACGCGCTCTTCTTCGGCGTCGATGATCGGGTTGTCGTTGGCGCTGTTCAGTTCGATCTCGATGAACGACCGCAGCCAGTTCAGGCTGTCAGCCAGCACGCCGAGGACGTGGGGTGCGCAGCGCAGCGAGTAGCGGTCCTGCAAGCGATGCAGCGGCGCGGTCGGTGCATCGATGGCCAGGTCCTTGCGCAGCCAGGCGGCGACTTGCATCTGCCCCGGGTGCGGCTTGGCGGCGAACAGGCGCTCGTCGAAGTGTTCCGGGTTGCCTTGCAGCGCCACCACGTTCAGCGCGGTGATGCGCGTGGCCAGTTGCAGCAGGTAGTCGGCGCGGGCGAAGGCCAGGCACGCGAGACCGGTCATCACGGCGGTGCCGTTCATCAGCGCGAGGGCTTCTTTCGGGCGCAGCACCAGCGGGTCCCAGCCCAGTTCGCGATGCACGTCGGCGGCCTGGCGGCGTTCGCCACGGAACATCACTTCGCGCTCGCCGGACAAGGTCGCAGCCACGTAGGACAGCGGCGTCAAATCACCGCTGGCGCCCACCGAGCCTTCTTCCGGGATCAGCGGCAGCACGTCGTGTTCAAGGAAGGCATGCAGGCGCTCCAGCAGCTCCACGCGCACGCCGGACACGCCGTGGCACAGCGACTGCAAACGCGCGGCCAGCACGGCGCGGGTGGCTTGCGCATCGAGCAGCTTGCCCAGGCCGCACCCGTGGAAGGTGTAGAGGTGACGCGGCAGCGCTTCGACGTGCTGCAACGGCACGGCCACCACGCACGAGTCGCCGTAGCCGGTGGTCACGCCGTAGATCACGCCTTCCTTGTCCAGCAGCGAGTCGAGGAACTGCGCGCCCTTGGCGATGCGCTGGCGGTAGGCGGCATCGCCCTGCAATTGGGTAGGCGCCTGACGGTTGGCCAGGGCCAGCACGTCTTCGATGCGCAAAGCGCGTTCGCCAAAGGTTACCGGCTCAAGATGCGTGGTCATCGGTCTTCCAGAAAGGGTAAAAGTTGAACCATTGTTGGGGCGCTTCCAGGCAGAACTGGCCCAGGCGTGCGGCATAGCGTGCGGTCCACAGGGCTATGACCTGCTCGCGGGTATTACGTTTCCATTCGATCAAATCGGCGAAAGGCTCGATGGTCAGGCGATAGCGGCTTTTGTGCTTGAGGCACATCAGCAGGTTCACCGGGCATTTGAGCAGGCCGGCCAGCAGCCACGGGCCTTGGGGGAAGGCGGCGGCGTGGCCGAGGAAGTCCACGCGCACCGTGCGCCCGCCGTGCAGCGGCACGCGGTCGCCGGCGATGGCCAGCCATTCGCCGTCGTCCAGGCGTTGGCTGAGCAGCAGCATGGTGGTCGGGTCCAGTTCGCTGACCTGGATCAGGCGCAAGTGCGTCGCCCCGGCTTCGCCCAGCAGGCGGTTGAATTGTTCGGCGTGCTTGGTGTGCACCAGCACGTTCATGGTCACTTGTTCGCCGATCTCGGCGAGGGCGCGGCACACTTCGAGGTTGCCCAGGTGCGCGCCCACCAGCATCTGCCCGCGCTCGCCGCGCAGTTGCCCGCGCAACTTGGCCGGGTCGTTGATCTCGATCTGTTCCAGGCGCAGCTTGCCGTTCCACACGTCGAGCTTGTCGAGCAGGGAGTCGGCGAAGGCCATGAACTGGCCGAAGACGCGCCTGTGGGTGGGGCGCAGGTCATCGCGCCCGCTCCAGTCGGCCAGGCGCTGCTGGTATTGCCAGGCGCTGTGGCGTGCGGTGCGGCCGAACAGGAAGAAGTACAGGACGATGGCGTACAGCAGCGGGCTCAACACGCGGCGGCCAAGGACCTTGGCGGCGAACGCGGTGAGTTTCATCAGCAGGAAGCTGCCGCGCTCCTCGCGGTCGGCCCAGTGCTTGGTGCTGTCGCTCATGCCTGCCACCGCCGCCACAGGATCATCGGCGAGCGCACCAACATGCCGAAGAACAAGCGGGTGTGCATCGCCGAGATGCGCACGTTGTCGCGGAACAGGCGGAAGTGCGACAGGCCGTCCGCCGGGTAATGCACGCGGGTCGGCAGCCAGCGCATCGGCTGGTTGCGCCAGGCCAGGCGCACGAGGATGTCGGAGTCGAAATCCATGCGCGTGCCGATGTAGGCCGAGTCCATCAGCGCCAGCGTGGGGGCCAGCGGGTACACGCGAAAGCCGCACATGGAGTCGCGGATCTGTAGCGACAGGGTGTTGATCCACACCCATACGTGGGTCAGGTAACGCGCGTAGAGGCGACCTTTGGGCACGCTGTCGTCGTATTCGGGGTAGCCGCAGATGATTGCGCTGGGGTGGGTGCGTGAGGCGTCGAGGAAGGTGTCGACGTCGCGCAGGTCGTGCTGGCCGTCGGCGTCCACTTGCAGGGCGTGGCTGAAGCCCAGGCGCGCGGCTTCGCGGAAACCGGCCATGACCGCGCCGCCCTTGCCCTGGTTGTTTGGCAGGGTCAGCAAGGTGACGTTATCCAGGGTTGCCAATTGCGCCAGCACCGCCGCGCAGGCCGGGCTGCTGCCGTCGTCTACCAGCAGGCAGGGCAGGCCGCTGTGCAACAGGCTGTGGATCACGGCGGGGACGGCGGGTTTGTGGGTGTAGACCGGGATCAGGGCGCAGGGGTTATGCATGATCGCAGTCTCCTGGTTGACCGCGTCGCCTGCATCGCGGGCAAGCCCGCTCCCACATTTGATCTGCTGTATGCGGGAGATATGTGGCTGGCACAGGTCCAGTGTGGGAGCGGGCTTGCCCGCGATTGAGCGCGAAGCGCTCACCAAACCTATGCATGCTCAGTCTCCAGCAAAATCCGCCCACTGGAGCAGGCCGCGTCGCCATTGCGATAGGCGAAGTACAGCTTGCCGCGCTCCTGGTCGAAGCGCAGGTGCAGTTCGACCCGGTCGCCTGGGCGCACCAGTTGCTGGAACTTGAGCACTTCCATCCCGGCAAAGGTCGTCGGCAAATCGAGCAGTTGCTGGCCGAGGTTGAACGCCCATTCGATCTGCACCACGCCCGGCAACACCGGTGTGACCGGGAAGTGGCCGCTGAAGTAGGCCAGGTCGGGTGGGATGCTCAGTTGCAAGGTCCACTCACCGTTGGCTTCGACTTGCTCCAATACTTCCGGCGCCTTTGGCCGTGGCGCCAGCAGCAACGCCTCGACTTGGGCTTGGGGCAGTTTGCCTTGGCTGTTGAGCGGCAGCTGGCGCAGTAAGCGCCAGCGACGCGGCAGCGCCAGGGCTTCGCAGTGTTGGCTCAGATGCTGGCGCAGGGTTTGGGTCAGCGTGCGCCGGCCCTGATTGCGCAAGGCATGCAGGCCCTCGGCGCTCAGCACCACCAATGCACCGAGTGACGCGCGGTTTTCCTGTACCACGCCCAAGCGGGTTTCGGCGACCCACGGGTGGGCCATCAGCGCTTGTTCGAGCATGGGCAGGGAGATGCGTTTTTCTTCCAGCTTGACGATGCGGTCCAGGCGCCCGAGCAGTTCGAAGCGGCCATCGGCGTGGATGCGCGCGGCGTCGGCGGTCTGTTCGACATGCCCGGCGGGCAGGTAGGGCGAAGCGATGCGCAGGGCGCCGTCGGCGTCCTGGCTCAACTCCACGTCGGCGAACGGCTGCCAGGGCTGCGCGCCTTGGCGCCAGGCGATGCCGCCGGTTTCCGAGCTGCCGAGGATTTCCGTCGGCCATTGCTGCAGGCGGTCGTACAGCTCGCCAGCGGCCTCGATGGGCAACGCGCCGCCGGAGGAAAAAACCCGCGACACCTGGCTCAGCGCCGGCCAGTCGAGGTTGTCGCCCATGCGCTTGAGCAGCGCCGGGCTGGCGACCCAGGCGAATTGTGGGTGTTCGCGGCTGGCGCGCTGCAAGTCCTCGGGAAAGGCCAGTTGCTTGCGCACAAAGGCGCGCCCGGCGCACAGCGGCCACAGCACGCGGAACAGCAGGCCGTAGATATGTTGGGTGGCGACGCTGCCGATGATGCAGGCGCTTTTCAAGTCTGCGCCCCACAGGGTTTCCAGGGCGTCGACTTCGTTGGCCAGTTGGCGCAGGGACTTGTCGATGCGCTTGGGCTCGCCGCTGGAGCCGGAGGTGCACAGGCTCAGTTGGCAGGCGTCGAGGTCCAGCGCCGCCGCGCTCAACGGCGCTTGATACAGCGCGTCGAGGTGCGTCGCGTCGGTCAACCAGGCGTCGACGGCAGTGTCCCAGCGTTGCCGGGTTTGCGCTTGCAGGTCGGCCGGCAGCAGCACGCTGACCCCGGCGCGCCAGGCACCCAGCAGGGCAATCGCCAGGAGACCGGCGTCTTCCAGGTGCACGGCGACGCGCTGGATACCGCGCGCGCGCAGCCCCGCCGCCAGGCTCAGGGACTGCTCCCACAGCTGGGCGTGATTCATTGCAGGTTCGGTGGTGACCGGACGCTGTTCCAGCGGCTCAAGCAGCAAGTGCTCAAGTTTCAACCCATTCATACGCGGCCTCGAACCCTTTGTCGTACCAGCCATTCCACGGCAAACAACAGCCCCATCAGCCCGTAGGCGATCAGGCCGTTGTACAACGTCCACCAGCTCAGCGGCGCCCACAGGGTGAGGGCGGCGGCGAGCAGGCCATTACACAGAAAAAACGCGCTCCAGACCATGGTGACCTGGCGCGTATACACAATCGCGTGGGGCGGCAGTTGCGGGTCGGTCATGCGCGCCAGGCGTTCCACCATCGGCGGGCCGTATTTCAGGCTCAGGCCAAACAGCGCCAGCATGAACGCGCTGACCAGGCTCGGGTACCAGCGCAGCAGGTGCGGGTTGTCGAACCAGGCCAGCAGCAGGCAGAACACGATCACCGCCAGCGCCATCCAGCGGCTGCCGGGGCGCCGGGCGCCGGTAACCGCGCGCAACAGCCACAGGCTGCCCAGCAGCAGGCCGAATTGCCACGGTGCAAAGTGCTCGGTGCCGTAATACACCGCAAAGGGGTACAGCAGCCCCGCCAACAACAGGCCAAGGCCGATCAGCCGGCTCATGCGGCGGGTTGCACCAGGCGGTACACCGCCTCAACCACGTCGTCCACGGTACGCACGGCCTTGAACTCTTCGGCGGCGATCTTCTTGCCGGTCTGGCGCTTGATATGGTCGATCAAGTCCACGGCGTCGATGCTGTCGATTTCCAGGTCCTGGTACAGGTTGGCGTCAAGGGTGACGCGTTCCGGCGCCAGTTCAAACAGTTCCACCAGGGCGTCGCGCAAGGTGTTGAAAATATCGTCACGAGTTTGCATGGTAGGGTCTCAAGCTGCCTGTCGGGCCGTGACGAACGCCGCAAGGCTGGCCACGTTGGTGAAGTGATTGCGGGTGTCCTTGGCGTCGGCATCGATCTTGATGCCGTACTTTTTCTGGATCGCCAGGCCCAGTTCCAGGGCGTCTACCGAATCCAGGCCCAGGCCTTCGCCGAACAGGGTTTGGTCGCTACCAATGTCGTCGACGCTGATGTCCTCAAGGCCCAGGGCCTCGATGATCAGCGTCTTTATGTCGTACTCAAGGCTGTTGCTGTCGCTCATCTTCGGCGAGCTCCTTAATAAAATAGTCATGCAGGTAATCGTTGAGCTTGCGTGAAGCCTGGGGCGCGGGCCCCAGTGTGGCGAACGCCTGTGGTTCTATATCGGCACCCACGCGCAAACTGAAGTGAAAGCGGCGTTTGGGGATGCGATACCAGGGCTCGGCCTTGGTCAGTGTGGTGGGGCTGACCTTGATCACCACCGGGGTGACGATTGTCGCACCGCGCAGTGCAATGGCGGCGCCCCCGCGATGAAAGGCGGGCGCCGCGCCGGGCGTGGTGCGGGTGCCTTCGGGGAAGATGATCAGGGTCTGGCCGTCGCGCAGGGCGTCGGCGGCGGCGTCGAGCATGTCGGCGCTGCCGTCATTGCTGATGTAGCCGGCGTCGCGCACCGGGCCACGCATGAACGGGTTCTGGAACAGGCTCTGCTTGACCACGCAGTTGGTCTGGCGCATCAGGCCGATGAGGAACACCACGTCGATCAGCGACGGGTGGTTGGCCACGATCATCTGCCCCGGGCGACCGAGTTTTTCCGCACCTTCGACGCTGTAGGTGAGGATGCCCAGGCGGTACATCAGGCGAATGAAAAACCAGAACAGGCAACTGATGGTGTGGCGCGCACGTCGCTGATGCTGCCTGGCATCGCCCGGCAGGCAACTGAGCAGCGGGAACACCAGCAAGCGCAGGCACAGGCCGCCGACGCCAAAGGTCAGGAAGCTGATGGCGGTCGCGAACAGGCGCCAATAGTAGGCCTGCCGTGGCTTGTCAGTGATTACTTGCGTTGCCAGTTCCATACGCGGTTCTTCCAGGCATGTTGGCAGGCGCCTTGCTCGGTAAGCAGGGTGCGCAGCAGGTTCAGGGCGTGGGGCCACTGGGTTTGAGTGGGTTGGACCGTGGCGGTGCGCAGTTCCAGCTGCCACTCGTCGCCCGGCGTCAGCAGCAGGCCGAGGGCGTAGGGGAACGGCACGTCCTTGATCCAGCTGGCGTAGGCCTCGGGTGGCTGTTCTTCGGTGATTACCAGCAATACGGCCGGGGCGCCTTCGTTGAGCAGCGCGGCGGCCTCCAGCAAGCCGTGTTCCAGGCCGTCGCCGGCGGCGGCGAGGGCGGTCATTTCGCTGGTTTCATTGCGCAGGATCGACCACAGCCCAATCACCGCGTTATGCACCGACAGGCTGAACTGGGTCGGCGACAGGGGCTGGTCGTTGGCCAGGTCGCTGAGGATGTCGAGGGTGCGCGGGGTTTCGCCATGCCGGGAGATGAACACCAGCGGCAGATCCTGCAAGCCTTCGGCCAATGGCCAGCCGACGCTGAACGCCATGCGTGCCAGGCGGCTCAGGCGACGGCGCTGCATCGCTGGCAGAAATGACACGTCGGGGGAGGCGTCGCTGGCGGGAATGACCACTGGGGCCTTGCTCCAGGCCAGCCAGTCTTGCGCGCAGTCGAGACCAGGGGCCCAGGCGCGCCATTGGGCGATGTTGAAATTGATCACTGAGAGGTTATCCCGCCCCTGCGGGCTTCCATGTGCGGCCGTTGGCCCCGAATACCGGGACAGGGAACAATGGCCGAATGGCGCGCATTATCCCGGTGCTGCGGGGTTCTAGCAAACTTTGGTAATGAATTGTTCAAGGTTGATTACAAATGGCCCGGAAAGATTTACAGATTGTCGGTTACCCGGAATCAGATTGGATTGTCGGACTGTTCTGTTTAATTTGTCGGCGGCATATGACAGTCGGCGCTCCAATCGCCTGTGATGCTGTAAGTGCGTGGATGAACAAGGTAGCTAACAGGCGCTTTTGCCCTCTACACTCGGGCATTCATTGATACACGGAGGTTTTTCCATGCGGCGTGTGGTGTTCAATCAGAAAGGCGGCGTTGGCAAATCCAGCATTGCCTGCAACCTGGCGGCGGTCAGCGCCAGCGAAGGCTATCGAACCCTGTTGGTGGACCTCGATGCACAAGCCAACTCAACCCAGTACCTCACCGGGCTGACGGGCGACGACATCCCCATGGGGATCGCGGATTTTTTCAAGCAAACCCTGTCTTCCGGGCCGTTTTCGAAGAAGAACAAGGTGGATATCTACGAAACGCCCTTCGATAACCTGCATGTGGTCACCGCCACCGCCGAGCTGGCAGACCTGCAGCCCAAGCTTGAGGCCAAGCACAAGATCAACAAGCTGCGAAAGCTGTTGGACGAGTTGAGCGAAGATTACGACCGGATTTACCTGGATACCCCGCCGGCGCTGAACTTTTATGCGGTTTCGGCGTTGATTGCCGCTGATCGCGTGCTGATCCCCTTCGATTGCGACAGCTTCTCGCGCCAGGCGCTGTACGGCCTGCTGGCTGAGATCGAAGAGTTGAAGGAGGACCACAACGAAGGCCTTGAGGTTGAAGGGATCGTGGTCAACCAGTTCCAGGCCCGGGCTACGCTGCCGCAGCAGATGCTCGATGAGTTGATTGCCGAGGGGTTGCCGGTGCTGCCGGTGTACCTGGCCAGTTCGGTGCGCATGCGCGAGTCGCACCAGGAGAGCAAGCCGCTGATCCACCTGGACCCACGGCATAAGTTGACCCAGCAGTTTGTGGAGTTGCATAACCTGCTGGAAAACGCCTGATCTCGAATGCCACACCATTCCCCTGTGGGAGCTGGCTTGCCTGCGATAGCTGTAGTGAATTCAACACTGTCATCGCAGGCAAGCCAGCTCCCACATTTTTTTGCATTCCAGAACGGGATTTGGATATGTCCTACTGATGCTGTAGGACAGGTCTGGCAATAGGGCATGAGCCTTGTATCGTTGCCTACGCGTACGCCAGAATCCGCCGGCTTGTGCGTCTGGAGGGGTGTCTCTTAAGGTTCGCCGGTCGCTGAATGTTCAGTGATCGGGTTTAGTAGCCCGTGGTGAGACGTACAGCAATTCTCCATTTGATGGTGGCTGTACGGAGGGCGCTTTCGGGCGCGCCGGTTGTGTCTCCCCGGTCTACTAACCTGCGTACAGCTGCCACCCTCTGTTTAGTAGCGGTCGGTTGCGGCTCCATTCTCCGGAGACGATCCATGGCTAATCTTTATTCTGTTACCCCCAACCTCCCCACCGAAACCCTCGTCCTCAACAGCTACGAGACCTTCTCTAGCGTGCGCACCTTATTGCTCAGCCTTTCCAACGACCTCACCGGCGAACACCGCGACGTGGCCCTGGCGATCCACCAATTAAGCGAGCTAGGCGTACTGCTGGTCGGCCAGATGATGGACCGCGAAGCCCCACTGCCCTAAACCTGCAATGCGGTCTCTGTGGGAGCTGGCTTGCCTGCGATAGCTGCAGTGAATTCAAC
>NZ_ANNV01000167.1 GCF_000346755.1 Pseudomonas sp. CBZ-4
CGCAGGCAAGCCAGCTCCCACAGTTGCCGGTTCCCACAGTTGAAGAGTGGACACCATGAGAAATACCGGTCGGCTCTAAGGCCGCCGCGCTCTGGCTTTTGATCTGGGGTCCCTCCAAAAGTGACCCGCTGTAAGAGCGGAACCCTAAGTGGCCGTTACCTAAATAATGGATATGTACACAGACAGACCGCCATCGCAGGCAAGCCAGCTCCCACACTTACCCCGGATGCCCATCCACCCGCGCCCGCCACAACATCGGCCCATACCGCCACAAGTACAGCCCAAATCCGCAACACCAACACACCCCCGCCAACCACAACGCCGCCACAGGCCACACCAGCACCAGCAACACCCGGCACACACAGGCCAGATTCAGCAGCACAAAAGCCAGCCCCATCCCCCGTGGCGGTTGCAACGGCCGGCCGGTATGGCCAAGGGTGACCCGGGCGATCATCGCCAGGATCAGGCCGCCCATGGCCCCCACCGTCAGCGCATGCACCGCCAAACTAGGATTCAACGGCGCGCCGGAATGCCACAGCGCCATGCCCAGGCAGGCCAGCGCAAGCCAGGCGTACGCCAGGTGCAATGACCACAGCAATGGCACCTGCCACAGCTCACGATCCTGCCAGCGCACCAAACGCAGCAGGTGCCCCAGGCCCAGCACGGCGAACAGCGCGCCAAGCCACAGGCTGGGGAACAGCGCCACCCCGGTGGCGTAGCACAACGCAACCAGGATCGACCCACCGAGCAACAGATAATCCAACCACGGCCAAGGCTTGACCGCCTCAACCCGCCCCAAACCACGCTGGGTAAAAAACGGAATCACCCGCCCACCAATCAACCCCATCATCGCCGCCACCAGCCACAACCCGGCCAGCACCGCCTGGCGTTGCAGACTCGCGTCAACCAACGACACCCCATCCACCACCGCCAGCAGCACCAACACCAGCACAATCGGGTAGTTGCGCGTCTGCCGTACCTTCCACAGCGTCCAGCCCATCACCCCGGCCACGGCCAACGGAAAGCTCAGTTCCAGCAACGCCAGCAACGGCCACGGGACGTTCAGCAACCAACCCAAGCGCGCCGCCAGCCACAACGCCACCAGTACGGCCAAGGGCGCACCGCTGAGGCCCGGGCGCCCGGTCCAGGTCTGCACCGCCGTCAGCAGGAAGCCAGCGATGATCGCCACGCCAAAACCGAACAACAGCTCATGCCGATGCCACGCCAGCCAGCCGCCCGCCGGTTGCCAACCGCCGGTCATGCCGCCCAGCGCCAGCAGCCACAGGGGAATCGCCAGCGCCGCCAACAGGCACGCACCGAGAAAAAAAGGCCGGAAGGCCAGGCGAAACAACGGGGTAATCGACAATGCCTTGCGCCGATCCAGTACGTGCATGTTGCGGCTCCTCAACTCAGTTCTGTGGTGATGGTGCGCCTGTGCCCGCGTCTTGCCCTTGTCGCAGATCAAGCTGTGCCAAGGGCAGTCGGATTAGCCTTGAGCCCCCTTCCCCTTTGTGTCCCGAGGTATTGATGGTGCTCCATCGTGTCCATCACCAGATCCTGCGCAGTCACCACCTGTTCGAGCCCATGGACGAGGCCCAACTGAGTGAGTTGATGAGCAACAGCCAATTGCTCAATGTCGACAAGGGCGAGCCGCTGTTTCGCCAGGGCGAACCGGCCGATGCGTTTTACTTCGTGATTGCCGGCGCGGTGAAAATCTACCGCCTGACCCCGGATGGCCAGGAGAAAGTGTTCGAGGTGATCGGCGAGCGCCAGACCTTTGCCGAAGCGATGATGCTGATGGACACGCCCAACTATGTGGCGTGCGCCGAAGCGGTGTGCCCGACCCAGGTGTATCGCCTGTCCAACGCCACCTATATGCGCCTGTTGCAGAGCAACAGCCGCCTGACCTTCGCCTTGCTCGGCACGTTGTGCGTGCGTTTGCACCAGCGGGTCAACGAGATCGAGACGTTGTCGCTGAAAAACGCCACCCACCGCGTGGTGCGCTACCTGCTCACGCAACTGGTGCGCCTGCACAGCAGCGAGACGCGCTTTGAACTGCCCATGGCCAAGCAGTTGATCGCCGGGCACTTGTCGATTCAGCCGGAGACGTTCTCGCGGATTATCCGGCGCCTGATCGATGAAAAGATCATCACCCAGGACGGTCGCCACATCGCCATTCTCGACCGTTCGCGCCTGGAGCAATTCGAGTGAAAACCTGCCTCTACTGCCAGCATCCCAATGCCGTGGAGCGCGACACCTGCGAGCACTGCGCCATGCCGCTGCCGGCGTCCGAGGCCAGCCACCAGGCCCGGCGGCTGAGCCGCTTCCAGTGGTTTTGCCTGGGCCTGCTGCTGTTTTGCCTCGCGATGTTCTTCTGGTTGCCCAGGGGTATTTACTGACCTTCGGTCAACTGCCGGTACAGCTGCGGCAAGCGTTGGGGCAACTGCTGCGGCTGGCGGATCAGGGTGAAGCCATTCGCGCCGAACATGTACGGCAGGTAGTCGCCGGCCTGTTTGTCGATGGTGATGCAGAACGGGATCAAGCCCGCGCGTCGCGCCTGCAACACCGCGTGGCGGGTGTCTTCGACGCCATAGCGGCCCTCGTACAGGTCCAGGTCATTGGGCTTGCCATCGGTGAGCAGCAACAGCAGCTTGCGCCGCTGCGGGCAGGCGCCCAACAGCTGGGTGGCCTGGCGGATGGCGGCGCCCATGCGCGTGTAATAGCCCGGCTTGAGGCCCTGGATCGCGCCGCGTATGCGGTCGTCGTAGGGTTGCTGGAAGGACTTGAGCACCTGCAAGCGCACCTGATGCCGGCGCAGGGACGAAAACCCATACAGCGCAAACCGATCCCCGGCCCCGGTCAGGCTTTCACCGAACAGCAGCAAGCTGTCGCGGATCACGTCGATGACTTTTTGCGTGTCGTTCAGATGGGCGTCGGTGGACATCGACAGGTCCGCCAGCAGCAGGCACGCGAGGTCGCGCTGGCGGTGACGCTGCTCCATGAACAGGCCGCGCTCGGCACAGGCCGCGTGCTGGCGCTGCACATGGAAATCCAGCCAGGCTTGCAGGTCGAGTTCGCTGCCCTGGGGTTGCTGGCGCTGCCATTGGCGGTCGGTGCGCAGTCGCTGGAACTGGCGCCGCAGGCGCTGGGCCTGGGCTTGCAGGCGTGGGGGCAAGGGTTGCGGCGCCGCGTCGCGTGGCTGCATCAGTTGCAGGTTGACGAAGGCGTCTTGCAGGCGTTGTTGGCGATAGTCCCATTCGGGCAGCTTGATGCCTGCGCCGAGGGGGATGTCATCGACATCGGCGGGCGGCAGGTCGAGGTGCAGTTTCAGGCCACCGCTCTTGCGCACGCGTTGGCGCGACAGGCTCAACTGGTCGAGGTCTTCGGCGACGCGCGCGGCGTCCGGGTCGTGGCCGTCGTCGGTCCAGCGGTCGAGGTCGACGTGTTCGGTCCAGCTGAACAGGTTTTCCAGGCGGACCACCAGCAGGCCACCGTCGCGACGCTGGTCGTCCAGGCGTGTGGCGCGTTTGCGCGCGCCGTGTTGCTCGCCGGGATGGGCGGCGAGGTCGTCGCCTTCATCAAAGAGGTCGGCGCTTTGCGGCGTGTCCAGGTGCAACGGCGGGTACAGCCATAACGGCAGCGGCCAGGGCGCACATTGGCTGCGCGGCAAGTGGCGCACGCTGCCGGGTTCGCGCAGGGCCTTGCGCAAGGCTTTCTCCAACGCCGCTTCGTCGGGGCGCAGGCTGGCCGGGTCGGGGCGCAGGGCGATATGCGCGTCCACCAGGCGCCGGTAGCTGGGGCGCATGGCGGGATAGCGTTGCAGCAGCAGCCAGGTCCAGCGCTGGTTGTCCCGCGCCCAGTGGGTCATCGGGCCGGACTGTGCGGCGAGCAGGGCCAGCCAGCGGTAGAGTTCCAGGTTGAGCGCGGCGTGGGGGAACACCGCCAGGCGCGATGGCAGGCGCAAGCGGTTGCCGTCGCAGCACGCCAGCGGCGCCTGTTTGCAGGTGCCGGCGATGCGCATCAGCAGGTTGCGGCGCAGCAGCAGGTCGCGCTCGCCGGCAGCCTCCAGGGCGATGCCGCCGGCGCCGCCAAGGGCGCGAAACAGTAGCGCCAGACTGCGCTGGCGGTCGCGCAGGTGCACCTGCGCGGCGGGGAAATCCACGCTTGCACGGCGCGTGATAAAGCGGTGCCAGGCACTGCCGACCCACTCTTCCAACTCCAGGGTAAAGGCCATGGGCATTGCTCCAAACGTAAAACGGCCCGCTGTACCAGCCGGGCCGCCCTCTTGGGGATTAACGATCAGTGCACACTCGGCACCGGTTCACCGACCACCGCGCGCCGTTGCCGGAAGCTGTACAGGTAGCAGAGCAGCCCCAGCAGGAACACCACGCCGCTGGCCAAGCGCGCCCAGAACAAGGTGTTCAGATGCTCCACCGTGGCCATGAAGGGCAGTGCCACGCCGTCCACCGGCCAACGCTGCAACCACACCTGCACCGCGCCGGCGGCGGTGAGGAACAGGGTGATCATCACCATCGACAACACCATCAACCAGAAGCCCCAGACCTCAATGGTCTGCGCGCGTGCATCCGGCGCTTCACCAAGGCCACGCAGGCGCGGCATGGCGTAGCTGATCAAGGTCATCACGATCATGGCGTAGGCCCCGAAGAACGCCAGGTGCCCGTGGGCCGCCGTGAGCTGGGTGCCGTGGGTGTAGAAGTTGACCGGTGCCAAGGTGTGCAGGAAACCCCAGACCCCGGCGCCGAAGAATGCCGTCACCGTGGTGCCCTTGGCCCACAGCGTTGCGGCGCGGTTGGGGTGCTCGCGGCGCCGGCGTTTGACCATGGTAAAGGCGAACATCACCATCGCCAGGAACGGCAGCGGTTCCAGCGCCGAGAAGATCGAGCCGACCCACAGCCACACCTGCGGCGCGCCGATCCAGAAGAAGTGGTGACCGGTGCCGATGATCCCGGTGATCAAGGCCATGGCGATGATCACGTACAGCCACTTCTCCACCACTTCGCGGTCGACACCGGTGACCTTGATCAGCACGAACGCCAGCATCGAGCCCATGATCAATTCCCACACGCCTTCGACCCACAGGTGCACCACCCACCACCAATAGAACTTGTCCCGCGCCAGGTTGCCGGGGTTGTAGAAGGAG
Source organism: Pseudomonas sp. CBZ-4 (assembly GCF_000346755.1). Lineage (GTDB taxonomy): Bacteria > Pseudomonadota > Gammaproteobacteria > Pseudomonadales > Pseudomonadaceae > Aquipseudomonas. The sequence goes on from NZ_ANNV01000167.1 coordinate 5,162, forward strand.
AACAGGAAGAACACCGCGAGGCCGATCAGCCCGGTCATCATCACCATGCTCACCGTGGTCTTGCGGCCCTTGAGCAGGGTCATGCCGATGTTGTAGAGAAAGCCCAGGCAGACCACCACGATGCCCATCTTGGTGATGGTCGGTTGCTCAAGGAACTCGCGGCCCATGGTGGGCAGCAGCTCGTTGTGGGTGAGCTTGGCCAGCGCCGCATAGGGCACCAGCAGGTAGCCGAGGATGGTCAGCACCCCGGCCACGGCAAACACCCAGAACAACAGGATCGCCAGTTTCGGACTGTGCAACTCGCGGTCCGCCTCCTCGGGCACCAGGTAATAGGCGGCGCCCATGAAGCCGAACAGCAGCCAGACGATCAGCAGGTTGGTGTGGACCATCCGCGCCACGTTGAACGGGATCAACGGGAAGAGGAAGTCACCCACCACGTATTGCAGGCCCATGATCAGGCCGAACAGCACCTGGCCGACAAACAGCATCAGGGCAAACACAAAGTAAGGTTTGGCCACGGCCTGGGATTGGAATTTCAGATAGGGGTTGGCGCTGCGCATGGCTCAGCCCTCCTTGTTCGGTGGCCAGTTATTGGTGTCGATCTTCGAGCTCCACTTGAGGAACTCGGCCAGATCACCCACTTCCTGGTCACTGAGATTGAATTGCGGCATGGCCCGGCGCCCGGGCACGCCCAGGGGTTGCATCTTCATCCAGGCGTGCAGGAACGGCTTGAACCCTTCGTCACCGCCCCGGCGCTTGAACACATTGCCCAGCTCCGGCGCAAAGTACGCGCCCTCGCCCAACAGGGTGTGGCAGCCGACGCAGTTATTGCGCTCCCACACCCCCTTGCCGCGCACAACCGATTCAGTGAGCTGGTCGACGTTGCTGCGGGTGGGAAAGGCCTGTTCGGTGTGGTAGGTCAGGGCCAGGAAAATCAGGAAGAAGAACACGCTCCCTCCGAAGTAGATATTCCTGGCCATGCCCTTGGTGAAGGTCTCTGACATGGTCGTCTTCCTCATGGCTTGGCGGGGGCCATGATAGGAAGGCGGGGGGTGAAAAGTGATTGATGGCGATCAAGAAGTGGGGATTGCGGGTGGGATGGGCCTACCCCCGATGGCCATAGGTATCTACACAACTACCGGACCTGACAAAACCCGAAGCGTTGGCTCTTGATCTGGCTTGTGATCTTGATCTTAGGCGCCCCGTTAACCACGCTGGCCGAACGCAGGCTTGAATCCGTGGGTAACCCGGCAGGACGCCGGGTTAGCCGTCCTGGGCCAAGGATGGCCCATGACGGCGGCCCACGGATTCAAGCCGGAGAGAGGGCACACCGAGCCAAGGCGAGGTGCCGAGTGGTGGGGCGAGGACCTTTTGCTTACTTTTGGGTCCTTCCAAAAGTGAGCCGCTGTAAGAGCGGAACCGTCAGTGGCCGTGACCGCAGCAATGGATATGTACTCCGACCCAAAAGCTCCGGCGCCATGCACATAGTAATCGCAGCGATGCGGCGACCCGACAAGCCAGCTCCCACCTCAGAGCGGTGTGCAACCAACAAAACTCAACCGCCTGACAGGCCGTCTTCGCGAGCAAGCCCGCTCCCGCAGTAGAGCCGGTTTACACCCGGTAAAAATCGCCCGACTGCCAGGCAGTCACGGGAGCAAGCTCCCTCGCCACAGGTCCAGCAGCCGCCCTCCGCCCCCATGCCTATGTACTCAACGCTCATCGCTTACTCCGTTAGTTTTCATAGGGATAAGTGCCCACGCGCGCTCCAAGCTTACTGCCCTCCGTACCTCCCAATAGGGTTGCGGTCGTTCATTGATAAATGCGTAGGGTCCTTGCATCGCGTGCACCTCCAAGACTGTGGCGCACGACTGTAGGAAGGCACTGCCGAGGGGGTGAGTCATCGTCCGGGGCGAAACTCATGTTTCGGAAGCGAACGACAAGTGAGCAGGCAATTGCCTACATAAACGAGCCACTGACTTAACGCTGTCAGCAGATAACACCGATCAGCAGCACCAGCACCACAGCCCATCCCAACAACATCAGGCGCCACCCCCAGGGCGCATGCCGCAACTCCATAAACCCGTCCGCAATCAGCCACGCCTTGGAGGCCGCCAACAACAGCACCACCAACCACAACCCCGCTGCGCCCGCCAGCACCGTCCCGGCACTCAGCGACACCAGCAGCGCCCAACACACCAGCAACCCCTGCGACGCACTCATCGGCCCTCACCCCATCACGTAGACCACCGGAAACAACACCACCCACACCAGGTCCACCATGTGCCAGTACAGCACCCCCGACTCCACCCCGCTCACTGCCACCCTTCCGCGCCAGCAGGCCATGGCCAGCCAGCCGAGGATCAGCTTGCCCAGCAGCACATGCAAAAAATGAAACCCCGTGAGCATCCAGTACAAGGTAAAGAACCGGCTGTACTCCAAGCCCAGTCCAACACCGGCAAGGTGGCTGTATTCGCCGAGCTTGATCGCGACGTACACCAGCGCTACCAGCAAGGCCGCCCCAAACAAGGCGGCGCCACGCCGTGACCGTTGCACGCGCACCTGTTGCACTGCCAACGCCGCGAGCAAGCCCGCGGTCAGCAGGCTCACCGTCATCGCCAGCCCGGTGGAGCTGTCCAGCTGGCTGCGGCCTGCGGCAAATACTTCAGGTTCAAGGCGCTGCGTGACGACAAATGCGAGGATCAAAATCGCAAACACCGTCAGCTCGGCAAGGATGAAAAACCACATCGCCAAGTCACCCGGCAGGCGGCGCGGTTCAGGCAAAGTGCACATCCACCACGTCCATCAATGCCGCGACGGTTTGCGGGTCGTCGCTCAGGGCCTGGGCCAGGCAGGCCAGGCAGGCTTCGCGCGGTGGCATGCCGGCGGCGATCAGGCGGGCGGTGAAGATCAGCAGGCGCGTGGAGGCGACTTCCTCCAGGTCGTGTTGATCGAGACGGCGCAACGCCTGGCCCAGGCGCACCACTTCAGCCGCCAGCGCACTGTCCACCTGGGCCTCCTGGGCGACGATGCGCGCTTCGTCCGCCGCCGCCGGATAGTCGAAGCGCATGGCCACAAAGCGCTGGCGGGTGCTGGGTTTCATGCCCTTGAGCAGGTTCTGGTAACCGGGGTTGTACGACACCACCAGCATGAACGACGGCGGCGCCTTGACCACTTCCCCCGTGCGTTCCAGGTACAACTCGCGGCGGTCGTCGGCCACCGGGTGCAGGACCACCGCCGTGTCCTGGCGGGCCTCGACCACTTCATCCAGGTAACAGATGCCACCTTCGCGCACGGCGCGGGACAGCGGGCCGTCCTGCCACCAGGTGCCCTGGGCGCCGATCAAGTGGCGGCCAATCAGGTCGGCGGCGCTGAGGTCGTCGTGACAGGCCACGGTGTACAGCGGCAACTGCAGGCGGTGCGCCATATGCTGCACAAAACGAGTCTTGCCGCAGCCCGTGGGGCCCTTGATCAGCACCGGCATGCGGTGGTGCCAGGCGTGTTCGAACAGCAGGCATTCATTGTCGACGGGTTGATAGAACGGCTCGGTCATCACACACATCCAAAGCAGGTTTGCGGCCACGCTAAGGGCGCCTGCGACAACCTGGCAAGCGCTACCCAAGGCAAACTTGATCGCCGTCAAGCGAGCATTGCAACACCTCGCCATAGTCTGGCCAGGCACTAAGAACCTGCGCCCGCACCCCGTTGCGCGGCACCGCAAAGGTCTCGCCTGAGGAGTAAATGGAATGCTGACTCGCCACACAAAAACCTTCACCCTGAGCCTCGCCAGCCTGAGCTGCGCGCTGGCCCTCGTCCTGCCCTTGAGCGCCCATGGCGCCGCCACGCCCGCCGTGGTGAAAACCGCCGGTGCGCCGGACATCAGCCAGGCCGACTTCGACGCCTCCAAGCAGATTTACTTCGAACGCTGCGCCGGCTGCCACGGTGTGCTGCGTAAGGGCGCCACCGGCAAACCGCTGACCCCGGACATCACCCAGTCCCGTGGCCAGGCGTATCTCGAAGCGCTGATCACCTACGGTTCCCCCGCCGGCATGCCGAACTGGGGCACCTCCAATGCGCTGACCAAAGCCCAGATCAGCAGCATGGCCACCTTCATCCAGCACACCGCGCCCACCCCGCCGGAATGGGGCATGGCCGAGACGCTCAAGACCTGGAAAGTGCTGGTCAAGCCTGAAGACCGGCCGAAGCGCCAGCTGAATAAACTCAACCTGGACAACCTGTTCTCCGTGACCCTGCGCGACGACGGCAAGATCGCCCTGATCGATGGCGACACCAAGCAGATCGTCAAGCTGATCGACACCGGCTACGCCGTGCACATCTCGCGGATTTCCGCCTCGGGCCGCTACCTGCTGGTGATCGGCCGCGATGCCAAGATCGACATGATCGACCTGTGGCCCGCCGAGCCGACCAAGGTCGCCGAGATCAAGGTCGGCATCGAAGCGCGCTCGGTGGAGACCTCCAAGTTCAAGGGCTTCGAGGACAAATACACCATCGCCGGCTCCTACTGGCCGCCGCAGTTCACCATCATGGACGGCGAAACCCTGGAGCCCAGGCAGATCGTCTCGACCCGCGGCATGACCGTGGACAAGCAGGAGTACCACCCCGAACCGCGCGTGGCGGCGATCATTGCCTCCCACGAATGGCCGGAGTTCATCGTCAACGTCAAGGAAACCGGCAAGGTCATGCTGGTCAACTACCAGGACATCAAGAACCTCACCATCACCACTATCGACGCTGCGCCGTTCCTGCATGACGGCGGTTGGGACAGCACCCACCGCTACTTCCTCACGGCAGCCAACAACTCGAACAAGGTCGCGGTGATCGACTCCAAGCAGCGCACCCTCACCGCCCTGGTAGACGTCGGCAAGACCCCGCACCCCGGGCGTGGCGCCAACTTCGTGCACCCGCAATACGGGCCGGTGTGGGCCACCAGCCACTTGGGCGATGGCGGCATCTCGGTGATCGGCACCGACCCGATCAAGCACGCGCAATACGCCTGGAAACAGGTGGCATCCCTCAGCGGCCAAGGGGGCGGCTCGCTGTTTATCAAGACCCACCCCAACTCCCATCACCTCTACGTCGACACCACCCTCAACCCCGACGCCAAGCTCAGCCAGTCGGTGGCGGTATTCGACATCAACCAACTCGACAAGGGCTACAGCGTGCTGCCGATCGCCGAGTACTCGGGCATCAAGCAAGGCGCACTGCGTGTGGTGCAACCGGAATACAACAAGGCCGGTGACGAGGTGTGGTTCTCGGTGTGGAACGGCCAGACCGAGGAGTCGGCGCTGGTGGTGATCGACGACAAGACCCTCAAGCTCAAGCAGGTGATCAAGGACAAACGGCTGATCACACCGACCGGCAAGTTCAACGTGTTCAACACCCAACACGACATTTATTGAGCCGCATCAACAAGAGAACCCGCCATGAAAAATATGCTCCTCGCATTGCTCGCCAGCACCGCCTTTATCGGCCTGCAACCGGCCCTCGCGGAGGACGGCCCGGCGCTGTTCAAGAGCAAACCTTGCGCGGCCTGCCACAGCATCGACAGCAAAGTGGTCGGGCCGTCGCTCAAGGAGGTCGCCGCCAGGAACGCCGCGGTCAAAGACGCGGCCACCACCCTCGCCAGCCATATCAAGAACGGTACCCAGGGCAACTGGGGACCGATCCCGATGCCGCCGAACCCGGTGACGGATGACGAAGCGAAGACGTTGGCCACCTGGATCCTGACCTTGAAATGACCCCAAGGAGCACGCCATGCAAGTTTCGATGATCGGTTCGGCCGCGGCGCTGCTCCTACTTATTCCCGCGCCCGTCAACGCGGCCGTGGATGCCCCGCGCCTGGAGCATCTGCTGACCCAGGACTGCGGCGCCTGCCACGGCCTGTACCTGACCGGCGGCCTTGGCCCGCCTCTGACGCCCCAGGCCCTGGCCGGGCAAAGCCGTGACAGCCTGATCGCCACCGTGACCCATGGCCGCCCGACCCGCGCGATGCCTGGCTGGGCGCCGCTGCTCAGCGCCAGCGAGATCGCCTGGCTGGTCGACCGTCTCTTGCAAGGAAGCCTCGCGCCATGATCCGTCCCCTGTGTTTATCCCTGTGCCTGTTGCTCGGCGCCTGCACCCAGCCGACGTTGCGCGGCACCGGCGACCTCGGCGTGGTGATCGAACGCGCCAGCGCCAGTGTGCAAATCATTGAAACCAGCGGCATGACCGCCCTGGCGCGCCTCGACGGCCTGGGCGACCTGTCCCACGCCTCGGTGGTGTTTTCCCGCGACCAGCGCTACGCCTATGTGTTTGGCCGCGACGGCGGGCTGACCAAGGTGGACCTGCTGGGCCAGCGCATTGAAAAACGCATCCTCCAGGGCGGCAACAGCATCGGCGGCGCGATCAGCCAGGATGGGCGCCTGATTGCCGTGTCCAATTACCTGCCCGGCGGGGTCAAGGTGTTCGATGCCGCCACCCTCGCCCAGGTCGCAGACATCCCCGCCACCTTGTTGCCCGATGGCAAGCGCTCGCGGGTGGTGGGCCTGGTGGACGCGCCCGGCCAGCGTTTCGTGTTCAGCCTGTTCGACACCGGCGAGATCTGGAGCGCGGACTTCAGCCACGGCACCCCGCCCACCATTACCCGCTTCAGCAACATCGGCGAGCAACCCTACGACGCCCTGATCACCGCCGATGGCCGCTACTACATGGCCGGGCTGTTCGGCGAAGACGGCATGGCCCAGCTCGACCTGTGGCACCCGGAACAAGGCGTCAAGGGGGTGCTCGCCGACTACGGCCGCGGCCAGGCCAAACTGCCGGTGTACAAGATGCCCCACCTCGAAGGCTGGGCCGTGGCCGATCACCAGGCCTTCGTGCCTGCCGTGGGCCGCCACCAAGTCCTGGTGATGGACGCACGCAGCTGGCAGCAGACCGCGGCCATCGCCGTGGCCGGCCAGCCGATCTTCGTCACCGCGCGGCCGGACGGGCGCCAGCTGTGGGTCAACTTCGCCTACCCGGACAACGACCGCGTACAGGTGCTCGACACCCAAACCCACCAGATCGTCGCCGACCTGCGCCCCGGTCCCGGCGTGCTGCACATGGAGTTCACCGGGCGTGGCGAGCAGCTGTGGCTGTCGGTGCGCGACGGTGAGCAGGTGCAGGTCTGGGACCCGTATCGCCTGACCTTGCTCAAGACCTTGCCGGCCTTGAGCCCCAGTGGAATTTTCTTCAGCAGCCGCGCGCAAAAAATGGGGTATTGAGATGGACCTTGACCTGCTCAGCCAGCAATTGATCGAACGCTACCAGCACGGCATGCCGCTGTGCGCCGAGCCCTATCGGGAAATGGCCGAGGTGCTGGGCTGCCGCGAAGCCGAGGTGATGGCCTGCCTGCAACGCCTGGAACTGGCCGGCGCCCTCTCGCGCATCGGCCCGGTGTTCGAGCACACCCGCGCCGGCGCCAGCACCCTGGCCGCCCTGGCGGTGCCGCTGGAACGCCTGGAACAAGTGGCCCGGCGGGTCAGCCAGTACCCGGAGGTCAATCACAACTATGCCCGCGAGCACCATTACAACCTGTGGTTCGTGCTCACCGGGCCGCACCGCCAGCACTTGGAACAGGTCCTCGACGAGTTGGAGAAAGACACCGGCCTGCGCCCCCTGGATTTGCCAATGCTCACCGCCTACCGCATCGACCTCGGGTTCTCCCTGGGAGCCCATCCGTGATCACGCCCCTGAACCACGAACAAATGCTCGACCTGCGCCAGTGCCTGGAACGCGGTTTGCCGGTGGTAAAGCGGCCCTATGACGACCTCGCGGAACGCATCGGCGCCCATCACGACCAGGTGTTGCAGCAGATGCAGCAGTGGCAGGAGCAAGGCCTGTTCCGCCGTGTCGGCCTGGTGCTCAACCACCGCGCCCTGGGCTTTGTCGCCAATGCCATGCTGGTGCTCGACGTGCCGGATGCGCTGGTGGATGAAGTCGGTACGCGCCTGGGCCGCGCACCGCGCGTCAACCTGTGTTACCAGCGCCCGCGCCGCCTGCCGCTGTGGCGCTACAACCTGTTCTGCATGGTGCATGGTCGTGAGCGCGATGAGGTCACCGCGCATATCCGCGCAGTGCTGGAGCAGCAACAGCTGAGTGACCTGCCCCACCACCTGCTGTTCAGTACCTGCGCCTACAAACAATGCGGCGGGCGTTTTGCGCCGCCACCGTCCCAGGTATGGGCCCATGGATGACCTCGACCGCCGCCTGATCAACCGCCTGCAACACGGCCTGCCGCTGGTGCGCCAACCCTGGCAGCAACTGGCGCAGGAGTTGGCCAGCCGCCCCTGCGAACTGCTCGACCGCCTGCATGATCTGCTGGAAGACGGCGTGCTGACGCGCTTCGGCCCGATGTTTGACATCGAACAGCTCGGCGGCGCCTTTACCCTCGCCGCCCTGGCCGTCCCCGAAGGGCGCTTCGAGACGGTGGCCGCGCAACTCAATGACCTGCCGCAAGTGGCCCACAACTACCGCCGCGAGCACCACTGGAACATGTGGTTCGTACTGGCCTGCGCCAGCGCCGCGGAGCTGGCACAGGCCCTGTCCCGCATCGAAGCCCTCACGGGGCTGGCGGTGCTCAACCTGCCGAAGGAGCACACCTACCATGTCGGTCTGTATTTCCCGGTCTGACAACGCCCTGGCCCTGCGCCTGATCGCCCTGACCCAAAGCGGCCTGCCGCTGGTGGAGGATCCCTGGGCGTGGCTTGCCGAGCAATTGGGCGTCAGCGTCGAATCGACCCTGGACCTGCTCAAGCGCCTGCAAGCCGAAGGTGCGATCCGCCGCATCGCCGCCGTGCCCAATCACTACCGCCTGGGTTATCGGCACAACGGCATGACCGTGTGGGACGTGGCCGACGCGCAGCTGCCGCGCCTGGGCGAACTGCTGGGCGCGCAGCCCTTCGTCAGCCATTGCTACCGCCGCCCGCGCCGCGCGGATTGGCCGTACAACCTGTTCGCCATGGTGCATGGGCGCAGCCGCGAAGAGATCGACAGCTACCGCGAACACCTGCGCTACCTGCTGGGCGATGCCTGCCGTGCCGACGAGATGCTGGTGAGCAGCCGCATCCTGAAAAAAACCGGCCTGCGCCTGCCCCCCTCGCACTAAGGAGTTGCCATGCTGCGGATCAGTCAGTACTTGCGCACAGTGGCCGGCCAATGCCCGCCACCCCGCACCTCGACGCCGGGCAGTGAGCGCCCGCCGGTGGTGATCTGGAACCTGTTGCGCCGCTGCAACCTCACCTGCAAACACTGTTACGCCACCAGCGCCGACAGCGTGTTTCGCGATGAGTTGGACACTGCCACGGCGCTGCGGGTGATCGACGATCTGCACGACGCCGGGGTGCGCGTGTTGATCCTGTCCGGCGGCGAACCCTTGCTGCGCGAGGACCTGTTCCAGCTCAGCGCCTACGCCCGGCAAAAAGGCTTTTTCGTCGCGCTGTCCACCAACGGCACGCTGATCGACGAGCACAACATCCAGCAGATCGCCGACGCCCGCTACGACTACGTGGGCATCAGCATCGATGGGCTGGAGGCCACCCACGATGCGTTTCGGCAAATGCACGGCAGTTTCCGGCGCTCGCTGCACGCCATCCGCCTGTGCCGCGAAGCCGGGATTCGCGTGGGCCTGCGCACCACGCTGACCCAGGAAAACCATGCCCAGTTGCCACAACTGCTGGCGCTGATGCGCAGCTACGACGTGCAGAAGTTCTACCTGTCGCACCTCAACTACAGCGGGCGCGGCAAACGCAGTCGCCTGCTGGACGCCCACCGCCAGATGGGTCGCGAGGCCATGACGCTGATTTTCCAGCAGGCCTGGGATGACATCGAACAGGGCGTGGCCAGCGACTTTGTCAGCGGCAACAACGACGCCGACGCCATCCTTTTGCTGCAATGGGTGCACCGCCACCTGCCCGAGCACTACCCGCAACTGGAACACCTGCTGCACGGCTGGGGCGGCAATGCGTCGGGCAGTGGCATCGCGAATATCGACAACACCGGCGAAGTGCACCCGGACACCTACTGGTGGCAGCACTCGGTGGGCAACGTGCGCAACACCCGCTTCCGCCACCTCTGGCTGGACCAGCCCGACCCGTTGCTGCTGCGCCTGCGCGAGCACCCGCGACAGATCGGCGGGCGCTGTACCGAGTGCCGCTGGCTGGCGATCTGCAACGGCAACACGCGGACCCGCGCCTGGGCCGATGGCGACCTCTGGGGCCCGGACCCCGGTTGTTATCTGAGCGACACCGAGATCGCACGCCACCCCCTCGACCTGATCCCGTGCGCTACCCGGTGACACAACCGCGGGCGCCTTCCTGATGATGAACCAAGGACGTCACATGCACCTTCCGACCGCCATACCCGCCAGTTTGCACAGCCCCTTCCACCCCGGCGAAGTCGCGTTGGTGGGCGCCGGCCCCGGCGACCCACGCCTGCTGACGCTGCGCGCCTGGGGCCTGTTGATGCAGGCCGACGCGGTGGTGTTCGACCGCCTGATCAGCGCCGAACTGCTGAGCCTGATCCCCCTCAGCTGCGCGCGTCACTACGTGGGCAAGGCCAGCGGCTACCACAGCCTGCCCCAGGAGCAACTCAACGCACTGCTGGCGGAGTTGGCCGAGCAGGGTCAACGCGTGGTACGCCTCAAGGGCGGCGACCCGTTTATCTTCGGGCGCGGCGCCGAGGAGCTGGAATACCTGCTCGCGCGCGACATTCCCTGCCAGGTGGTGCCGGGCATCACCGCCGCGTCCGGGTGCAGCGCCTATGCGGGGATCCCGTTGACCCACCGCGACCTCGTCAACTCCTGCCGCTTCGTCACCGGGCATTTGCAGCGCGACGGCGCCTTGAAACTGCCGTGGGCCAGCCTCGCCGAGCCCAGCCAGACCCTGGTGTTCTACATGGGCCTGGCGAACCTGGCGCTGATCGCCGAACACCTGGTGGCCGCCGGCTTGCCGGGCGATACGCCGGCGGCGCTGATCTACAACGGTGCGCGGGCCGACCAGCACGTAGCCCGTGGCACCTTGCGCCAGTTGCCGACCCTGGCCGCCGACTGCGAACCCGGTGTGCCGACCCTGACGGTGATTGGCGCAGTGGTCGACCTGTTTGCCGACGCCGCCCTGCACTACCCGGCCAGCCTGTCGGCGCGCCGCGCAGCGGTGGCGCCATGAAACGCCTGTGGCTGCTGCCGCTGCTGTGGGCCAGCGCCGCCCATGGCACGCCGGCCGAGGACTACCAGCAGTATTGCGCAAGTTGCCATGGCCTCAATCGCATCGGCGCCAGCGGCCCGGCACTGCTGCCGGAAAGCCTCGGGCGGATCAAGCCGGACGAGGTGCGCAAGGTCATCACACACGGGCGTCCCGCCAGCCAGATGGCCGCCTTCGCGCCGCAACTGAGCGCAGCACAGATCGACGCCCTGGCGGACTTCCTGCAACAGCCACCGGTCACGCCTGTCAGCTGGGAGGCGCAAGACATCCGCAACAGCCACCACCTGCTGGCCGACCTGGGCCAATTGCCGACGACCCCGCAACACCACGCCGACCCGCTCAACCTGTTTGTGGTGGTGGAGTCCGGCGACCATCACATCGACATCCTCGACGGTGATCGCTTCACCGTGCTGGACCGTTTCGCCAGCCACTTTGCCGTGCACGGCGGGCCCAAGTTCTCGCCGGACGGACGCTTCGTGTATTTCGCCTCGCGGGATGGCTGGATCAGCCTCTACGACCTGCACAACCTCACCCTGATCGCCGAGATCCGCGCCGGGCTCAACACCCGCAACCTCGCGGTGAGCAAGGATGGGCGCTGGGTGCTGGTGGGCAACTACCTGCCGGGCAACCTGGTGGTGCTCGATGCGCGGGATTTGTCGCTGGTCAAGACGCTGTCCACCGGCTCACGGGTCAGCGCCGTGTACACCGCACCGCCGCGCAACAGTTTTGTCGTGGCGCTCAAGGACGTGAACGAGGTGTGGGAGCTGTCCTATGCCGCCCCCGACCCCGGCTTCGAACCCCGGCGCATCGCGGCCCGCGACGTGCTGGATGACTTCTCGTTCACCCCGGATTACCGCCAGTTGCTCGCCACGTCACGCAAGGCCGGCGGCGGCCAGGTGATCGACCTGGATTCCGGTGCCGTGGTCACGGACATCCCGCTGGCGGGCATGCCGCACCTGGGCTCCGGCACCTATTGGCGGCGCAATGGCCAGTGGGTGTTCGCCACGCCGAATATCAGCCAGGGGCAAATCAGCGTGCTCGACCCCGTCACCTGGAAATTGATCAAACAGATCCCCACCCTGGGCCCGGGGTTTTTCATGCGCAGCCATGTCAACTCGCGCTATGTGTGGAGCGATGTGTTCTTCGGCCCGGACAACGATGCCATCCACTTGATCGACAAACAGACCCTGGAAATCGCCCACACCCTGCGCCCGGTACCGGGCAAGACCGCCGCCCATGTGGAATTCACCCGCGATGGGCGCTACGTGCTGCTGAGCATCTGGGCCAGCGACGGCGCACTGATCGTGTACGACAGCCAGACGCTTGAAGAGATCAAGCGCCTGCCGATGAACAAGCCGTCGGGCAAGTACAACGTGGGCAACAAGATTGAGTTTGCCGAGGGTACATCGCACTGAGGCCCGCTCACCACAACAGTGTGTCGCCCAGGCTGATATGGTCACAGTCACCGTGCACCGTGAACCCTTCGCCGGTACGGAGCAGGTCGCCGCGCTCCTGGGCCTGGGTGAAGTCATCGTCACTGCGAGCAAACTGCCCCTGGCCGATGTAGTGGTAACCCGCCGCGGCCAGGCGTTCGAAACTCAGCTGGCGCATGGCGCCGCTATGGGCTTGCGTCGGTTGCGCGCGGTACCGCCGAGGTGGCCGGGCGTAGTCGAACAGGTGCAAGCGATCCGGCGCCAGGGTGATCAGGCTGTCGAGCTTGGACTCGAAACTGGCCAGGGTCTGCCAGGCGGCGCCGTAGCCGAGGTCGACACTCACTGAACGAAAATCGAAGGTGCGCGCCGCATCGATCAACGACTGGATCGGTGCGGGGTTGCGGTAGCACAACGGCGAGGGTTCGACCCCGGCGCAGGCATCGGGCGCGCTGATGCAGACGTGGTTGAACCCCAGCTCGCGCAGCAGGCCGACGCTCGCCCAATCGGTGTGCCGGGGAGCGAGGTCAATGGCGTAGTCGCCGCGGTCGCGCTCGAAGAAATTGAAGCGTGCATGCAGGGTGCCCATCATCGCCTGCACCTCGGCGACGGCCGCTGCGCCGCGCCACTGGAAATGCGCCACGGGTTGGCGCTGGTCGAGGTGGCGGCCGATCCATTGCACCTCCTCGTCCAGGCTGCGCCGGCACGCGTCGTTCGCCGAACCGGCCGGCCAGTGCAGGGACGCTGGCGTTGGCGGCTGCTGCGTAGGGTACGCACCACATCGAGAGAAATGACACTGCGCATGACGGGCTCCTCCATGGACGGTGAGCCATTGTCCGGTGCGACACCAGGGCACCCCTTGATATGCATCAAGGGCTTTACCAACTGAGGTAAAACATGCTCTTGGCCAACAGCACAATCGCCACCATGTGCGCGAACAGGCTGAGGTGGATAAAGCGCAGGTACCGCGCACTGACACGGCCACGGCGCATGCGCAGCATCGTCAGCACAAAGTGCAGCAGCACGCTGCCCGCGAGAATCAGCTTGAGGCTCAGCAATGTGCCGAAAGCGCTTGCCAGCGGTGCCGCCAATATCGGCCGATAACGCAGCCAGACCATGCCGATGCCCGCGCCGAACAGCACCAGCAACACCCACGGCATCAACGCCCGCGCACGTTGGCCGACGCCTTGTTCGACCTGCACCATCACCCGCGCCGGCAGGTGCCGATGCAGGTGGGCGAGGATCAGCACTTCGAAAAACACCGTGCCGATAAAGATCAGCGCAGCGAACAGATGGGCCAGGAGAAACAGCAGGTAGAGCATGGAGGCCTCGCAGGTCGCGCCGGGCCTCCAGTGTCGCGCCCTGCACGGGGCCACGCCTTGATGCCGGTCAAGCCGTTACAGCAGCGGGATGCTGTAGCTGACGATCAGGCGCGTTTCGTCCTTGTCCGTCGTGTCGTTGCCGCGCAGGACCGCGCTGCGCCAGGTCAGGCCGAGGCCCTTGAAGGTGCCGGTGGGAATCACGTAGTCCACGCGCAGGTCGCGCTCCCATTCACTGTTGTCACGGCTGGCCGTGCGGATGTGGCTGCCGTGGATATAGGTGACGCTGGAACGCAGGCCCGGTACGCCGAGGCCGGCAAAGTCATAGGCATAGCTGCCGACGGTGGCTTGCTCGCCGGCATTGACGAATTTCAGCGACTGCGAGTTGGTGATCAGGTAGAGCGAGCGGCCCTGGCCCTGGTTGATATGGGGGAAGTCACTTTCACCCGTGGTTTTCTGGTAGCCGAGGCTGACCGAATGCCCGCTCAAGGCGTAGGTAAACAGCGCACTCCACAGGCGGTTGTCGACCTTGCCGGTGTTCGCGCCGGGGCCGTAGTAACCCGCGCTGACGTAGCCTTCATCGCGCCCGGCCGCGCTGGCGTTCTTGCCGTCGGCGGTGCTGTAGAAGTAGCGCAGGTCGCTTTTGAACTGGCCCACCGGCAGTTGCCAGTTGTGCACCAGGCCGAGGAAATGCTGCTGGTAGAAGTTCTCCAGGCTGGCGTAGTAGTACTGCACTTGCAGTTGCTTGCTGACCGCGTAGTCCACGCCGCCGTAGTAGAACTGGTTGCTGGACTTGCCCTTGACGGGGTCGTTTGCACCGGCAATCGACAGGCCCTGGCCGTTGCTGGAGTTGCGGTCGACGACCTGCTCCAGCTTGCCGGCGATCAGGTTGAAGTCCTTGAAGTCTTTGGAGTCGAGTTGGTAACCGCGAAAGGTCTGGGGCAACAGGCGGCCGTCTTCAGTGGTCAGCACCGGCAGCTTGGGTTGCAGGTTGCCGACCTTGAGCTGAGTCTGGGCGATGCGCATCTTGCCGGTGACGCCGGTCTTGCTGAAGTCATGGGCGGCCTTGCCATCGTCCAGCGGGAAGACGCTGCCGGGGGTGTTGTCGGCACCGGCCTTGCCGGCCCGGCCCGAGGCGTCCAGGCGCAGGCCGATCATCTGCTGCAGGTCCAGGCCGAAGCCGACGGTGCCTTGGGTGAAGCCGGACTGGTAGTTGAACATGAACGCCTGGCCCCACTCCTTGTCCGACGCGCCCCGGGCGTTGCGGGTGTCCTGGTTGTAGTAGAAGTTGCGCAGGTCGAGGCTGGCTTTGCTGTCGTCGATAAAGCCGGACGCAGCAGCGTGTTGCGCGGCCCCCAGGGAAACGGCGAGGGCCAGGCAAGTCTTGTGATTCATGAAGGCTCCGTAGAATAAATGAGGCGATCCCGTCGCAGCCCAGCCCTGTTCTTTGTCGGTCGGGTGGTGCTGCATTCAACGGGAGCGCGCACGGTATAGCCTGGGCCGCGCGGGAAACAGCCGGGGAAACCGTCATTCACT
Source organism: Pseudomonas sp. CBZ-4 (assembly GCF_000346755.1). Classification (GTDB taxonomy): domain Bacteria; phylum Pseudomonadota; class Gammaproteobacteria; order Pseudomonadales; family Pseudomonadaceae; genus Aquipseudomonas. The sequence goes on from NZ_ANNV01000167.1 coordinate 20,678, forward strand.
TTTACCGGTTGCGTAACAATCTCAGGGTATTGAGTGCCATCGGCTGAACGCTCCCTGCGCGTCTAGTGGGCACCAGGCGAAGTCCCATTCGGTGCCTGGCAAGGCTTGGTGTTCTGAATCCGCCCGGCGCGCGTCCTTCCAGTCGAACACGGTCGAGCCTTGCCAGGTCAGGACCACGCCACTGTCTTGACTGGTGTCGGCGTTGATCCAGCACGCCGCCGCAGCCGCCATGAAGGCTTCGATCGGCTCATCGTCAATCTGCGTCCGATACGGCGAGCCGAGCAGCCAGCGGCAGACGTTGACGTGGTAGGTCCAATCCAGCGGTGGCCGGTGGCGATAGGCCCAGGTCATGAAGCTGCGGAACAGGTTCAAGCCCTCGGGCGGGTCAAGCTTGAGCAACGCCGGGCAGATGTCGAACAGGGTGTGCCAATGGGGCAACAGGCGTGCATCGAGGTGCACGAAGCAGCGGGAATTGCTCGGGTAGTCGGGCAGCGCCGGCTCCAGGCGCAGGCGCCGGGACGCCTTGCTGACCAGGCGGTTGGCGCCGGCAGGCAATAGAGGGTTCATGAAACGCACTCACAGTCGTGACGATAGAACGCCGCCTGATCACAGGCGGCCCAAGGCACACGTCAGAAAGCGGGGGAAGCGCGGGGGTTGGCCGAGGGCCAGGAATAGCGCGGCGGCGCCTTGTTGCGCCGTTCATGGGCCGGGCGCGGGGTTTGCCCCAGGCCCAGCAGCCAGGCCAGACCGATCAGGAACACCAGGGCGACGGTCAACGCGTTGCACACCGGGCAGGCAAAGTAGTTCGAGATGTTGCTGGAAGCCGGGCTACCCAACCCTTTGTCGGAAATCGGCTGGCTGCCTTCCACCGAACAGAACTGCCCGCCGATGCCGTTGAGCTCCAGGCCCATCATCTGCCCATGGCCCAAACCGCACACGAACAGGTTCATCAGCACGCAGAAGTACAGGGTCCAGGCGATCAGCGAGCGGTCGGGAGGGCGCAATTTCATGGCGGCGACTCTACCACCCCAGGCGCACCGAGATGAAGCACGGCGCGCCCCTGTGGCAGAACGTCGCACATTACGCGGGCCGGCCGGGGTTGGTAGACTTGGCGCTCTCCTCCCTTACTCCTTTTCAAAGCCTGATGTGTAGATCCAGAGCAATGCAGGCGTTTCACAGGATGCGCAGTTGATGAGTACGTTATTCACCCGCCGCAAAGTGCTGACCGGCATGGGCCTGTTGGGCCTGGGCAGCCTGCTGGGCGGCTGTGACTACAGCCCCAAGCTGAACTTCAAGTACGGCAAGGACCTCAGTGACAAGATCATGGGCCGCACCTTCAAGCTCAAGAACACCGACGGCGAGACCGTCACCCTGAGCTCGTTCCGTGGCCTGATGCCGGTGGTGTTCTTCGGCTTCACCCAGTGCCCGGCCGTGTGCCCGACCACCCTGGCCCGCGCCGCCCAGGCCAAGAAGTTGATGGGCCGCGACGGCGAGATCATGCAAGTGGTGTTCATCACCCTCGACCCCGAGCGCGACACGCCGGAGATCCTCGACAAGTACGTCAAGGCCTTCGACCCCAGCTTCGAAGCGCTGTACGGCACCCCGGAAGAAATCGCCGTGGCCGCCAAGGAGTTCGGGATCTTTTATGAAAAGATCCCCGCCGGCGACACCTACACCCTGTCCCACACCGCCACCAGTTTTGTCTTCGACACCCGTGGCAACCTGCGCCTGGGGCTGCAGGCATCCCTTACCGCTAAAGAGTGCGCAGAAGACCTGCTCACCGTCATGGAGGTCTGCTAATGACTGCCGTTCAACACCTCAAGCGCCTGACATTCGGCCTTACCCTGCTGACCCTCGCCGCCCACGCCAGTGCCCAGGTACAAGTGAGCGACGCCTGGGTGCGCGCCACCGTGCCGGGCCAGCCGTCGAGCGGCGCGTTCATGACCGTCACCGCCGACAGCGACAGCAAGCTGCTGAGCGTGGCGACGCCAGCGGCCAAGGACGTGCAGATCCATGAGATGAGCATGAAGGACGACGTGATGCACATGGGCCCGGTGGACTCGGTCGCACTGCCCGCCGGCAAGGCCGTCACCCTCGACCCCAACGGCTACCACGTGATGCTGATGGGCCTGACCGGGCAGATCAAGGAAGGCGACCAGGTGCCGCTGACCCTGACCGTCGAGAACGCCAAGGGCGAGAAACAGACGATTGAAGTGAAGGCCCCGGCGCGTGGCCTGGACGGCATGGACCACAGCAAGATGCACTAAGGGCGGGAGCTGAGTGGCGCCTGGAGGGGAACGAGGGCGACCTGATAGACAGACATCGCCCTTGCGCCACGGGCTCGCCGGCCGCGCACTCAAATGGCCGCAATCAAGTGAACATGTCCGGCCCGAAGTCCTCGATGCCTTCGTGACGCAGCGTCTGCGGGAGCTGCTCCCTGAAGCGGCTTATCTTCTGCTGAAGCTCGGCGCTGTAGGTGCCGTCCGGGTTGTCGGGGGGGAAACTGAACTTGATTGGATATACATTCTCCGAGGAAAGGTAAGGGGCTTTCATCGGCCCCTCCACTTCCGATTGCAGAGGCTGTAAACCGAGGGTCTCGGCGATGTTGAAGGCGATATCCAGGGTCTTATCCACCTTGCTCGCTGCGACCAGCACCTGGTTTTTTTCTCTGGGTGGCGTGACTGCACTGGATGCTGGGGGGAGCGCTTGAGTTTGATGGACCGGGGGCTGCGCTGATAACGACAGAGAATTGATACTGGACATGCTCGGTTCTCATGATGGAAGGGTGCGGTGACAGGCCTGCGGCCTTCCTGATGGTGTGCGCACAAACGCCGCACGATCAGGCTCATCGGGCGTGGTTGGAAATGCCCGCCTCGTGCAGCTTCGCTTGGAACGCCTGACGCAACTCGCCGATCTTTTTCTGCAATTCAGGGCTGTAGCTGCCGTCGCGTCGATCGGGTAGAACGCTGAAATTGCTGGTGATGTACTGAGCATTGCCATCGCCGAAGTCTTTAAGCCCGCGCACGCCAAAGTTGTACTGGAGGTTGAGGCCTTTTGACTGGGCGAGGTCATCGAGCAACTGGCGCGCCTTGGGATGGTCGTCGCGTTTCACCGTGAATTCGAGGTCAGGGTTTACACCGTCGCTCCTGCGGGAACCTGCCTGCGTTGCGTGAGCCGCCGACTGAAGCGTCATCGGGTTGGACACAGATGCATTGACTTGAAAATTCTGCATGAAAATACCCACATGTTGACGGCCGGGACTGACCAATCCCTCTGTGGCGACAGAGACTCCTTTGGTTCCCGGCAACCCTCTGCCACCCGGCCTACCTCCATCGCCGCCCCGCCATAGCTCGACAGCACCCGCTCAACCCGCCAGTCGCTTGGTCATCGGTATACACGCCAATACCAGCCCCGACGGTGAATGGTAGACCGCCTGTTCATCCCCCACGTATCCATGGCTCCGATAGAAACTCGCGGCATTCAACGTCGCATCCAGCACCACCGTTTCAATCGCCATTTGCCGAGCCAGATGTTCCAGGTGATCGAGCATGGCCTTGCCATACCCGCGCCCGGTGAATGCGGGCAGCACAAATAGCGCGCCCACTTCATTGTTGTCCAGGTCAAGCATCCCGGTGACGACCGGCTCGCCCTGCAACCACCCCAGGTAAAAGGGTTTGTCCATGAGCGCGCTGTAGCCATCCTCTGCCGAGCCCCGGGTCCAAAGCGCCATTTGCTCAGCCGTGTAGGCACCGATGCATTGGTTGCGAATGGCTTGGAGGCGGATGTCAAAGGCGGTGCAGGCGTCTTGTGGTGTCGCCCGCTTGATCTCGAGCATGGTGTTCTCCCTTTTTACATAACGGTCTATCGCCATCCTTCGGGCAACAAACAGCATCACTCATCGACCAACCTTTGGGAACTCAACCCCGCTGAATACTCACGTAAGGAGATTGGGCGGCCTTTTCAATCGGACAATACAAATCCGCCCGGTTTGGTGACGACGCTCACTGTGAGCTTCTACCCCGACCGCCCCGACGGGACTTACAGCCCTAAACACTTGGAAAACGTGAACCGTTTTGGCGAGCAAGTCAAAGCATGGCTGGATGCGCTAGGTATCGTGAATGCAGGCCCGGTCGATTGATCTGCAACGTTCGAGGTTGCCTGAGCTGCCGCAATCGCGGCAGCTCCACGACCAGCAACGCTGTCCATGAGCACACGCCTGCTTCCGGCCACAATGTCAGGTCACACCCTCTTCGCTTGAGCCACGAAACTATTTGTTTCAGTCAATGACCCGTCCTACGGAACCAGAGACGTTGCATATTCCACTCAATGGCACGATCAGTTCGATGGTCAATACACAGATCAACCCATGGAAATTAACGATGTCCACTATTCAGCCGTTCCAGCCCGTGTACAACTCGCAGGCATTGCAAGCCGCCCCCGAAGAATTGCGCATCGGCTCGGGGCAGAATGAGAAAAGCGAGAAAACAGTCCGATTCACAGTGCGTTCGAAGGACGATTATGAAAAGGCCATCAACCTTTTCTATGAACTCGCCAAAGAAAAAGATGTACAAATCCGAAACCAATCCACTTACGCCGAAACCAGCGACTATGGCGGCGGAAAAGGGGCTTATTACACGGTGACGTTCGAATACCGACCAAACCTTCCTCACATCAACGAAAGCAAGGAGGAGTGGAACAAAAGGACTGATCTTAACCCTGAGTTCCAGCAAAAACTTCGTGAGGCGAACATTCGCAATTACGCCCCTGAAGAGTAAAGGACTGCCCCCCGGACAATCCAAACCGTACCTGCAGCCCTGAACTTCAGCAGAAGATCAGCCGATTCAAAGAGCAGTTTCACCAGACACGGCGCCGGAAGGCGTTGAAGATATAGGGCCAGATATATTCACCTGATCACCAGCGTTTGAGCCGGCACGGGAATCACCCCGTGCCGTGAGTGCGATGTTTCTCTATCATGTCGCCTTTCACTCGCCCCCGGGAACGCACCATGCCCCTCACCCTGCGCAACGCCCTCCCCGCCGACGCCGCCCGCTGCTTTGCAATCGAAACAGGCGCCTACGAAGGCGACGAAGCCGCCACCCTGGAAAAGATCGCCACGCGCATCAGGCTATACCCGGAAGGTTTTCTGATCCTCGAGGCCGATGGCGAGGTAGTGGGATTCATCAACGGCGGCTGCGCCCACGACGTGGTGATGTCGGACGAGGCGTTCAAGGAACTGGTGGGGCATTCGGCCGACGCGCCGAATGTGGTGATCATGTCCGTGGTGGTTGACCCGGCGCACCAGGGCAAGGGCTATTCCACGACGCTGATGAACGCGTTTGTACAACGCATGCAAGCGTTGGGGAAAAACACCATCCATCTGATGTGCAAAGACCGCCATGTGCCGCTGTACCAGCGCATGGGCTATCGCTATGTACAGCCGTCGGCGTCGGAACACGGCGGCATGGTGTGGCATGAGATGGTCATGGATCTCTGATCGCCCACCCGGTAAAGGACTACCACGATGTTCATCGGACGCCTCGCCCAACTCACCCACTGCACGCCAAAAGCCATCCGCCTGTACGAACAGCTGGGGTTGATCAACGAACCCCAGCGCAGCGGCCGTTACCGCGTGTACAACGCACACCATGTGCAGATGGTGCAACTGATCCGCAAGGCGCAGGTGGCGGGTTTCAAGCTCGCGGAAATGGGCCCGTTGATTGCCGCAAAAAATGCGCTACAGGCCTTTCCGTTGGACTTGGCCAATGCGGCGGTCGATGCCAAGCGCCTGGATGTGAGGGCAAGAATCAGCGAACTGCAAGCATTGGACGTCCACCTCGCCGGGCTCAAGTGCCAGATGAATGAGCTGTTCACCCCTCATACGGCTGCCCCCCGCGCCTGTCCAGATACGCAAACGCCTCGCGCAACGCCTGCTGCGGCGGGCGCGGATTGAATCCCAACTCGGCCTTGGCTTTGTCAATGTTGTATTCCTGGCGCACACCATGGAACAAACGCACCTGACTTCGCATCAGCTGGGCGGGATGCCCAGTGAGGCGGGCCCAGCGCTCTTGCAGCCAAGCGATGGCCAGCAGCAACCGACGCGGCGCCTGTGGCGGCGCTCGCACACCCAATACATCGGCCAGTTCAGCCAGCGATGACGAGCGCTCATTGGCGAGGATATACCGCTGGCCTGCACGGCCCTTCTGCGCGGCGAGCAGCATGCCGTTGGCGACATCGCGCACATCGACAAAATTGAAGTGAAAGCCTGGGTCCAGCGGCACCTTGCGATCCTTCACCGCCTGCAAAAAACCCAAGGTATCGGTCAAGCGCCCGGCGTTGGGGCCGATCATCGCCGAAGGCAATACCGAGACCATCCACAACCCCAACGCATTCGCGGTTTGCCACGCGAGCTGTTCGCTGAGGATTTTCGAACGGTAGTAGGCATTCTCAGCCTCCTCACACCACCGGGTTTCATCCAACGCGCTACCGTCATGCCCCACCGCTGCCACGGAACTGACATACACCACGCGCTTGACCCCTGCACGGCTGGCGGCCTGCAACACACACCGTGTGCCCTGCACATTGGGCTCGACGATCTCGGCCTCGGGATTTTTCGCCCAATGCTTGAACACCGCCGCCACTTGAAACAATACCTCGACGCCGTCGAGGGCCTTGCCTAGTGCTGCCTCATCCAGCAGCTCGGCGTAGACCACCTCACACGCGAGCCCTACGAACGCGGCCTGCTGATGGATATCGCGCACCCCGGCACGGACGGTGTGACCTTGCCTGAGCAGCGCCCTGACCAGCGTATTGCCCAGGTGCCCATTGGCCCCCGTCACCAGACACAACATGCTTATCGTCCTTTTTTCGCTTAAAAAACCCTGCGCTATGCGCAGCGAAAAAAAGCATACAGTCTGTCCCGTGGGGCAGAGTCAAGCGGGCGTCAGGCCCAGGGCTTTGCCAAACAGCCGATTGCCGTGGGTCTCGCCCTGGAAGGTGTAGGTCGGCGCGCCCAACAGCGCGTAGCCGCGCCGAGGGTAGAACGCCAGCGCGCGCTCATTGCCGTCCCATACGGTGGCCCACAGCAATGAGGCACCCTCCAGTGCAGCGCGTTGTTCGGCGGCTTGCAGCAGGCGGTAGCCCATGCCCAACCCGGTAAAACGCTCCTGGATATACAGGCGCTGCAGCTCGGCAACATCCGCCGCCTCAATCATCGCGTGACCGGTGTTGAGTTTGACCTGGGCGAAGCCAACCAGGTGGTGGTTGCACTCGGCAACCAGCAACGCAATGCCAGGCTCAGCCAGCAGCCGCGTGATGGCCTGCGGCGAGAACGCTTGCAGCGCCTCATTGGCGATCGCATTGCGGATGCCTTCGGTGGCGTAGGTGTCGAGGAAGACCTGCATGCCCAGCACGCCAATACACAGCGCGTCCTCAGCCGTTGCGGGACGAATCATGATGTCTCTGGACATGGTTTACCAACTCCCCGAAGCGCCACCGCCACCACTCGAACCACCACCGCCCGACGAGCTGCTGCTGGAGCGGCTGGAACCCGAGCTTGACCCACCGGCAGAACCCGACCCCGACCCCGTGCCGACCTTGCCAAAAATACACAACGCCGCAAACGAGGCGATGGGGAACGCGAACAACCAGCCGTTACGGCCCATGTCCAGCACATACACGGCCGCGCCATACACCGCCACGGCCGCCAGCAAACGTGCGACAAAACCTGCGCGGCTGTGTTTCCAGGCGTCTTTCATGAGCACCAACAGGATCAGGTACAACCCCAGCACAGCCAGCGCCGCCAGCGGATACACCAGCCAGTGGATGAAGTTGACGTCGGCATGGTGTTGATCAACCACCACCAGCCCGAGGATGTAGGCCAGCAACCCGAGCACGCAGTAGAACACCGTGCGCGCCAGCCACAACGCACCAAAGGTGGCGCCGCCGATCAGCATCGTCAGCGGCATGAGCAGCAGGGACAACGGCCAGGCCTGCCCACCGCTGAAAATCGTCAGCAGCACCGTGGCCGCCACGGTCGCGATCAGGGCGCGACGCCAATGCAGCTTCCCAGCGGCGAGTAGCACGCCGCCAAGGGCGCCCAGAACAAACGCCAGCAACACCGCCAGCGCCCGCGGCCCGGTCGCCGGCCCCGCCACATCTGGCAAGTCGCCGCCGTCCACCAGCACGATCAAGTCATTGACGGCGAGGCTCACACCGCCCGCGTAGTCGCCCTGGCGAAACGCCGGGGTGATGTGTTCTTCGATGATGCGATGGCTCAGCAAGTCGGTGACGGTGCCTTCAAGACCGTAGCCCACTTCGATGCGCACCTTGCGGTCATCCTTGGCCACCAGCAGCAGGATGCCGTCATTGATGTCCTTGCGCCCCAGCTTCCAGGCACGGAACAGTTGGTTCGCATAGTCTTCGAGGCTGGCGCCGCCGAGGCTGGGCACCAGCAGCACGGCGACCTGCGCGCCTTTGCGCTGCTCGAGGGCGGCGAGCTGTTCTTTCAGACGGGTGGTGGTGCCGGCGTCCAGGGTGTTGGTGAGGTCGATCACCCGCTGATCAAGGGCCACGCCAATCGGCGAAGTGTCCGCCTGGGCGGCGCCCGACAGGCCTATGCAGACCAACGCCAGCAAGCTGAAAACGGATTGCCGCACAATCAACCACATACTTGTTACCTGAAGTTTCTTCCTGAAGGCGCCGACTTTACCCTATCGGCGCTATAACGCGTGACCCCGTGCCGTTGACTATCTAAACTCCGCCCACGCATAGCAAAACGCCATAACCGGGAAGCCCATGGACCTACGCCACCGCAACAACGTCAGTGTGATGGGCAATGGCGCCTCGACCCTGGTGTTCTCCCACGGTTTCGGTTGCAACCAGGCCATGTGGAACTACCTGGCGCCGCAGTTTGGCGCACGCTTTCGCGTGGTGATGTATGACCTGGTCGGCGCCGGCCTGTCGGACCTCAATGCGTTCGACAAGGCCAAGTACAGCACGCTGGAAGGTTACGCCCGCGACTTGAACGAGATCATCCAGGCCTTTGCGGTGGGCCCGGTGATTCTGGTCAGCCACTCGGTCAGCGCCATGATCGCCACCCTCGCCGACCGCCAGGCCCCCGGGCGTATCGCCGCCCATGTGATGATCGGCCCGTCGCCGCGCTATATCGATGCCGAGGGTTATGTCGGCGGCTTCAAGCGCAGCGATATCGACGACCTGCTCGATACCCTCGACAGCAACTACCTCGGCTGGTCCAGCGCGATGGCGCCAGTGATCATGGGCGCGCCCGGGCAACCGGCGTTGAGCGACGAACTGGCCAACAGCTTCTGCCGCACTGAACCGGAGATCGCCAAGCAATTTGCGCGGGTAACGTTCATGTCGGACAACCGCCAGGACGTCGCAGGCCTGAGCACCCCGGTACTGATCCTGCAATCGAGCGACGACCTGATCGCTCCGGTTGTCGTCGGTGAATACCTGCACAGCGTGCTGCCCAACAGCACCTATTGCCTGGTCGACAACGTCGGCCATTGCCCGCACATGAGTGCGCCACAGGCGTGTACCGCCGCGATGGACACCTTCCTTGCGCCGTGGGCCGCCCTCCATGCCGGCTAAGCTGTTCGACAGCGCCGCCTGCGCTCTCGCCGTCACCGCGCAAGACGGTGCGATCCTGCAAGCCAACGCGCGGTTCTGTGAATGGCTGGGGTTCAGCGCCGCCGAACTCTACGGCCGGCGCTTCCAGGACCTGCTGACCATGGGCGGACGAATCTTCCACCAGACCCACCTGGCACCGATGCTGCGCCTGCGCGGCAGTGTGACCGAAGTGAAGCTGGAGATGCTGCACCGCGACGGGCACAAGGTGACCGTGCTGCTCAATGGCCTCAAGCGCGAGCATGCGGATGGCGTGGTCTACGACCTGGCCCTGTTCGGCACCACCGACCGCGACAAGTACGAGCGTGAACTGCTCAACGCCCGCAACCTGGCCGAAGCGCTCTTGCAGGAAAAGACCGCCACCGAACTCGCCCTCAAGAGCGCCCAGGCCGAACTGAGCGAGGCCTATGCCATCGCCCAGCGCCGCGCGCTGTTTGCCGAGCAGATGGTGGCGATCGTCAGCCATGACTTGAAGAACCCGCTCACGGCAATCCGCATGGCTTCGGACTTCCTCAGCCGAGGCGAACGCAGTGCCAAGGAGCGCCAGTTGCTGGGGCATATCGCCCAGTCCTCCGAACGTGCCCAACGCATGATCGCCGACCTGCTGGACTTCACCCAGGCCCGCGTCGGCCACGGCATCAGCATCAAGGTGGCGCCACTCGACCTGCACGCCGTAACCCAGCAGGCCGTGGATGAATTGCGCGTAGCCTTCCCCAAGGCCACCCTGGAACATCACGCCGTGGGCAGTGGCGACGCCAGCCTGGACGCCGACCGCGTGCAGCAGATCATCGGCAACCTGGTGGCCAACAGCGTGGCGTATGGCGACCTGCAACGGCCCATCACCGTGACTTCGCAATTGGGCGATGGCGGTTGCACCGTGTCCGTGCACAACCATGGCGCGGTGATTCCCGAGACACTGTTGGACGGGCTGTTCGAGCCCATGACCCGCGGCACTGAACAAGGCAGCGACGTGCGCAGCGTGGGCCTGGGGCTGTATATCGTGCGGGAGTTGGCCAGGGTGCATGGCGGCGATGTGGCGGTGAGGTCTACCGTGCAAGACGGCACGTTGTTCAGTGTGCGTTTTGTGCCTGGCGGGCTTTAGGTTTCGCCTGTACCGCCGTCATCGCAGGCAAGCCAGCTCCCACAGGGGATTGGGTTTGCACGCCAGATCAGGTTTGCACCGATCAAACTGTGGGAGCTGGCTTGCCTGCGATGACGGCCGCCCAGCCACCACAGTTTCAACTGCCTACCTTCATCCGATGCCAAACACACTACCCTGCATCACCGGCTCCACACTCCCCGTCAACACCACACCCCCCTCGCCCGCCCACTCCACCGTCACCCTACCGCCATCGCAGTGCACCTGAACCCTGGCATCCAGCAAGCCACGGCGGATGCCATTGACCACTGCCCCACAACAACACGACCCCGATCCCAGCGGCACACCCCCGCCGCGCTCCCAGATGCGCAGGCGGATGTGCCCACGGTCCAGCACCTGCACGAAATGCACATTGGTCTTGGCCGGAAACAATGGATGCTGTTCCAGCGCCGGCCCCACCGCCGCCACGTCGACAGCCGTTATGTCGTCGACAAAAAACGTGCAATGCGGATTGCCCATGCTGCACGCCGCCGGCTCACCTTCGAGCGGCAAGGTGCGGGTATCCATGGCCTCGGCCAGCGGCACGGCCGCCCAGTCCAGCGACGGCTCGCCCATGTTGACCGACACCTGGCGCCCCGACGCCCGCACGCAGGTCAACAAGCCGCGGTCGGTGCGCAGCACAATCGAGTCGCTGCCGGTTTCCTGCATCAGGCGATCCGCCACGCCACGGGTGGCACTGCCGCAGGTTTGCAGCGGCGTGCCGTTGGGGTTCCAGAACTTGACCCGCGCCGCCGCATCGTCGCAATCGAGGACCACGGCCAGCTGGTTGAAGCCGATACCGGTATGGCGGTTGCCCAGGCGGCGGGCGATTTGCGCGGTGATCGGGTCGGCCTGGCCACGGCGGTCGATGATGATGAAGTCGTCGCCGTGGGCGTGCATTTTTACGAACGGCAAGGGCATGGGTTGTCCTTTAGTCGACCAATGGGGGAAGTGAAGGATACTCTGAACCGGCCAGACCTAATCGAGAGCACAGCATGCTTATTGTTTTCAGTGGCCTTCCCGGCACCGGCAAAACCACCATTGCGCAGGCGCTGGTCCGCCAGGCTGGAGCGGTTTACCTGCGTGTAGACGTGATCGAACAAGCGCTTCGCAACGCCCGTGTGCTGGTCACCGATGTAGGTGCCAGCGGCTACGGCGTGGCCAATGCGCTGGCACTGAGCAATCTGCAGCTGGGTCATACGGTGGTTGCCGATTGCGTCAACCCGGTCAAGGAAAGCCGCGAAGCGTGGCAACAAATCGCGGCGACTGCAGGTGTGGCGCTGCTGGATATTCAGGTGATCTGCAGCGACCCGCACGAACATCAACGCCGTGTCGAAACCCGTACGGGTGATATTGCCGGATTGACGCCGCCCACCTGGCAATCCGTACTGGCCCATGAATACGAGCCCTGGGATGTATGGACATTCGACACCGCCTTGATCAACCCGGCGCAGGCGGTCGAAGCGCTGCTCGCAAGAATGAGTGCCCCCTACAGCTAAAGCGTCGCGCCCATCGCCTTCATCAGCACCAGGTCCCGCGAGTAGATATCCGGCGCATACACCAAGCCACCCTGGCGATCCACTTCCACCGTCCAATACCCCAGCAACACCGGCACCGGCGTGGCCAGCCTGAATTCATGGGTCACACCGCTGGCCAGCAGTTCATCGGTGCGCGCGCGCTCGGCCGGGGTCACCAGCAGGTCGCGCAGCATCAACGGCTGTTCGACCCGCACACAGCCCGAGCTGAATGCCCGCGGGCCCTTGCTGAACAGGGGCTGGCTGGGGGTGTCGTGCAGGTACACCGAATACGGGTTGGGAAAGCGCATCACGATCTTGCCCAACGGGTTGCGCGGGCCGGCTTCCTGGCGCAGGAGGATGTTGCCGGGGCGTGCCCAGTCGATCTGTTCGGGCGCCAGCGGGCGGCCTTCGGGGTCGAGTACTTGCAGGTTTTGCTGGCGCAGGTATTCGGGGTTGAGGCGGATCGCCGGCAGTTTGTCCTCGCGCATGATGGTGGGCGGGATGGTCCAGGTGGGGTTGAGGGTCAGCCGGGTGATGCGCGACTTGAGCAGCGGCGTCTGGCGTTCGGCGCGGCCGACTTGCAGGCGGGTTTGCCACACCGGGATGCCGCTCTGGTACACGCTCAGTTGCGCGGCGGCGACGTTGACCAGCACGCCTTCGGGCTCCAGGTCCTGGGCCAGCCAGCGGAAGCGTTCGAGGTTGATGCGCAGTTGCTCGCGGCGGATCGCCGGGCTGATATTCAACTCGGTCACCGTGCCGGCGCCGATCACGCCATCGGCTTGCAGGGAATGGCTGAGCTGGAAGGCCTTGACCGCCTTGACCAGCTCATCGCGATAGAGTTTGCCGCTCGGCGCGCTGGCCAGGTAGCCGCCGCTGACCAGGCGCCGCGCCAGGTCAGGCACGCGGGCGTCTTCCGTGCCGGGGCGCAGCAAAGGGCCGCTGGCGATCGGGTCCCAGTGCGGCAACGGTTGCAGGCGCACAGTGGAATAGGTGTTGCGCAGGCTGCGGTACAAATCGGCGCTGGGGCGAGCCTGGTCAAACCCTTGGGGCATGTCTTGCAGGCCGGCGGCGGCGAAGGCCAGCACTTCGGTGTTCGCGTCACGAGTCGGCGGCTGGGAGTGCCACAGCGGTTCGAAGCGCGATTGTTGCAGGCGGCCGTAGTGCAGATCCTGCAGGGCTTGCAGGTACTGGCGGCTGCTGTCGATATCGCTGCACAGCACGTTGGCCGTGGCGTCCGGCGCAGGCAGGCTATAGTGGGTGGGGTCCAGGCCGTCGTCGGCAAGCAGCAACAGTTGGGCCTGCAATGCCTGCCGGCGTTCGGCGGACCACAGCGCTATATCGCCCTGCTGCTGGTAGAACGCTTGCAGACGCGATTGGCTGGCGGCATCGATGTGCGGCGCCAGATGGGGGCACACCGCAGGCAGTGCCGCCAGCGCTTGTTGCAGCGGGCTGGCGGAAACAATGGGTACGGCTTCCACCGGCAGCTCGTCGGCTGTCGCGACCAATGGTGCAACGAGCAGGCAAATGCTCAAGTAACATGCGTGTTTTTTGAACAATGGCTTTGCTCCAATCCACAGCGGGGGGATGTACTGTAGATGCTGACTTTTTTGTGCCGCCTCGGCTTGATTACCGTGAGCCTGGCCGCGTTGAGCAATATTGCGCTCGCCGCCAATGGCAACCCTCCTACCTTGTATAGCAGCCTGGCGCGCTCGGCTCCAGAACTCAATCCCACTGTATTGAAAAGCGCCCTGAGCGCCATGCAGTGTGCGGTCAATAATGGCGAGGAACGCTCCGAACGCCTGGCCGTGATTGACTACTCCCAGCCTTCGACCGCCCGTCGGCTGTGGATCTTCGACCTGCGCAAAAAGACCCTGGTGCTGCGCGACCTGGTGGCCCATGGCGCCAAGTCCGGGGAAAACTTCGCCACCCAGTTCTCCAATCGCGAGGGCAGCCATCAGTCCAGCCTGGGCTTGTTCCGCACCCAGGAGAGTTACCTGGGCACCCACGGTTATTCGTTGCGCATGGACGGCCTGGAGCCGGGCTTCAATGATCAGGCCCGCGACCGCGCCATCGTGATCCACGCTGCCGACTATGTCAGCCCGCTGTGGAGCAAGCGCGAAGGCCGTATCGGCCGCAGCCAGGGTTGCCCGGCCGTGCGCCCGCAGGTGGCGCGCCAGGTGGTGGACAAGCTCAAGGATGGCCAGTTCATGTTTTCCTGGTACCCGGACCAGCATTGGCTGAAGTCCTCGACGTACCTCAACTGCAAACCCCAACAGGTGGCGAGTAGTCGTACAATCCGTGGCGGATAGCCTGTCCCCATAGATAAAAGAGAGCAACCCATGCTTCTACACCAATCCACCTGGATCGAAATCGGGCAGTTCCTGGAGCGCAGCCGTACGGTGGTGATCCCCATCGGCTCCAATGAACAACACGGCCCGACCGGCCTGCTGGGCACCGACTGGATGTGCCCGGAGATCATCGCCCATGAGGCGCAGAAGAACGCCGACATCCTGATCGGCCCGACTTTCAATATCGGCATGGCCCAGCATCACCTGGGTTTCCCCGGCACCATCTCGCTGCGCCCTTCCACCTTTATTGCCGCGATTGGCGACTGGGTGCGCTCGCTGGCCGGGCACGGTTTCGACAAGATCCTGTTCCTGAACGGCCACGGCGGCAACATCGCCACGATTGAAGCGGCGTTTTCCGAGCTGTACGCCGAAGCGAGCTTCGCCCGCCGTCCGGCCGGGTTTGCCTTGAAGCTGGTGAACTGGTGGGACCTGGAAGGCGTCAACGCCCTGGCCCAGCAGCAATTCCCGGTGGGCCACGGCAGCCACGCCACGCCGTCGGAGATTGCGGTCACGCAGTGGGCCTACCCGGCGTCGATCAAATCGGCCGAGTACTCGCCGCAGATCGCCAATACCGGGCCGATTCGCGAAGCGCTGGACTTCCGTGCACGCTTCCCCGACGGGCGCATGGGCTCGGATCCGGCGCTGGCGACGGTGGAGAAAGGCGGGGCGTTGGTGGCGTTGGCGGCGAAGGGGTTGATCGCGACGGTCAACACGTTCAGCAACGAAGCCAAGCCCTAGGCCACACACAGATCAAAAAATGTGGGAGCGGGCTTGCCCGCGATGAGGGTGTGTCAGCCCAAGCATTTGTTGGTTGATACACCGCTATCGCGGGCAAGCCCGCTCCCACAGGGTTTGTGTGTGTGTGCAGACTACTTGCACTCCTGCGCCACCAACTCCAACCGCGACGGCGTCAGGGTCGATGCCAACGGCTTGCGCTCATACAGGAACACCTTGGTGCCATCCTGGCTCTTGTACGCCTCCAACACATCATCCGCCGCAATCTTGCTGGTCAACACCACCTTGGCGTGGCGCGAGTTCTGCGTGACCGTCGAGGTGATGCCGTGCTTTTCCAGCTTGGGCAGGACGCATTGGGTATAGCCTTCGGGTGTCTTGGTGGTTTGCAGAGTCAGCGTCGGAGCATTGGGAGCAGACACACACCCGGCCAGCCACAACGAAGCAAAGGCCAGGGCCGGGACGAAAAAAGAGCGCATAGAAATTCCTGGAAAATAATCAAAAAATCACATCAACCGGCTTGGACCAACGCCTTGAGCGATGCGTCAAACTGGCGCAAGGCCGCTTGCTGTACATCCCGCTGCTGCTCGATCTGCGCGGCAATTTCGGGCGCCGCCTTGTCATGCACCCACACCGACGGCACTTGCTTGTACACCGAGCCTTCGGCCTTGGCGATGTATTGCAGGCTCGCGTTATAGAACCGCGCAATAAACCGCGCCTCGACCCGGTCGTTTCGCTGGGTCAGCAGTTGATTATGGGTGTCGAGCATCACCACCACATCCGGGTGCGCCTGCACCAGGGCATCCAGCGTGTCGTAGACCGTCACCGAGACAAAGGCGCCTTGCAGCGACCCCATCAGCCAATCGATGGCCAGTTCCGGATCGGAGCTATTGACGAACGCCTGGCGGATACGCTCGTCGAGGGCATCCTTGGCGCCGTTCATGGCCATGTCGTGGTAGCGTTCAAGGTAGCTGAGGTTGTCGCGGGTGCTATCACTCAACAACACACCGACCGATTGCGCGTGCTGCAGGGAGTCTACGCTAGCGTCGATGGGTAGCAAATGGCCTGTTCGCAGTTCATCGGCAATGGCGGCGTTGTTTACGGCCACAGTGCCCAGCATCAGGGCCATCAATGCCAGCTGGATAATCGTCCTCATCGCGCATTTCCTTGAACAGCGTTTCGATGGGGCAATTTTGCGCTTTTGCGCAAAAAACAGAACTTGCAATCGGTGATGGTGACTATTATCTGAACCGATAGTGCCTACATAAAAATAGATAAGGACCCGACCATGAAGCCCCACCAGAAAACCTTCGACCGCATCCGCGAAGCCGTTCTACCGGAGTTTCGCGAGCGGGTCGCCGATTACCTGGTCGACTATGAAAGCGTCTTGCAGGACGAAACCGCCGACGCCGATCAGCGCTGCGCCAGTGCCCAGCAATTGCGCGGCTACCTGCGCGGCTTGAACACCATGCGCGTGCTGGGCATGGCCGACTGGGAAGACCTGGACCGCCGCGTCGCCCAGGAATGGCTGTAACCCCTAGAGCGCAGGGCGCGGCAGGTTGACCCAGGCCTGCACCGACGGCCGTTGCCACTGGCGTTGCGCATAGGCGACCAACTCGGCGGGCACGCTGTCACCGTTCAGGATCAGGCGATTGAGCATCACCGCCAGATCCACGTCGACAATCGACCAGGTGCCGAACAGGTAGTCCGGGTTACCTGCCAACAATGCTTGCGCCGCAGCGATCAACTTCTGCGCTGCCGCCTGGGCCACGGGCGATAACGGCGGCATCTTCTGCCCGCAGAACACCACCAGCGTCGAACGTTCCTGGCGAATCGGCAGCAAATCGCTGCGCAGCCACGCCTGCACCTGCCGCGCCCGCGCGCGTTGCTTGGGGTCGGCCGGGTAGAGCGCTGGCTCGGGATAGGTCTCTTCCAGGTACTCAGTGATCGCCGACGATTCCGACAGTGCAAAATCGCCCTCCTCCAGGGTCGGCACGCGCTGGGTCAGGGACAGCCTGGCAAAGTCGGCCGTCTGGTTTTGCGCGGCGTCCAGGTCCAGGGTCACGGTCTCGAAGGCCAGGCCTTTTTCCCGCAGGGCCACAAACACAGACATTGCATAGGGGCTGGTGAAAAGATTATCGACGTACAGGCGCAGCGAACGTGGGTGCATGGCAGGGCTCCTCGGGTGAAAGCCCACGCTACGAGATCTGCGGCGGGAAAGACAATGGCAGGTTTTTATAGGGGTATTCCTGGCGGGAATGACCTACCCGGCGAACCCGCCCTTGTCCAAAAATGCTTGCTCCTCCTCAGTACTGGCGCGAGCCAACACCTGATTGCGATGAGGAAACCGCCCAAAGCGCTGGATAATCTCGGCGTGCTCCTTGGCCCAGTGGTAGGTGTTGGCGTCCAGCGTCTGGTTGAGGGCCAGGGAACGCTGCTGGTCCGCCGGGTCTTCCGAATGCTCGAACGGCAGGTAGCAGAACGCACGCAACGCAGGCACGATCAACTGATCCCACCCGGCCTCGACCATGCGCCCGGCATACAGGCGGGCCAACGGGTCGGTGGCGAACATATGGGCCGTGCCGCGAAAGGCATTGCGCGGGTATTGGTCGAGCAGGATCAGCAGGGCCAGGGCGCCTTCTGCCGAGTCCAGCCAGCTTTCCAGCTCGCGGCGGGCGGCTTGCAGGTGGGCGCTGTGGAAGGTGTCGCGAAAGCTGGCGTCGAAGGCCTCGTCCTTGGCGAACCAGCGTTTGGGGCCGGCGTTTTGCCAGAAGTCGATGACGGATTGTGGGGTGGTCATGGTGAGGGCCTGTGAAAACGATTTGGCAGACGTTAGCAGAGTCGAGCAGACGACGCGGCCCAATGTGGGAGCTGGCTTGCCTGCGATAGCGGTGGATCAGCCAGCATTTGTGGCGATTGACACGACGCCTTCGCGGGCAAGCCCGCTCCCACAGTTTTGATCGGTGCACGGCGCAGAAACCGGCAACAGGCAGATTAATGTTATACGATAACACCCGACTTTCACCCTACCCTGCGACCCTTGCCCATGCCCGACGCTGCTCCCCTACGCCAACGCCTGCTTTCCATCGACGCCCTGCGCGGCCTGGTGATCCTGTTCATGCTGCTGGACCACGTGCGCGAAACCTTCCTGCTGCACCGCCAGGTCAGCGACCCGATGAGCATCGACAGCACCGAGCCTGCGCTGTTTATCAGCCGCACCCTCGCCCACCTGTGCGCCCCGGTGTTTGTCTTGCTCACCGGCTTGTCGGCATGGCTCTACGGCCAGAAATACCAAGGCCGCCGCGACGTGTCGGCGTTCCTGTTCAAGCGCGGCTTGTTCCTGGTGCTGCTGGAATTCACCCTGGTCAACTTCGCCTGGACCTTCCAACTGCCGCCCAGCGTGATCTACCTGCAAGTGATCTGGGCGATTGGCGTGAGCATGCTCGCCCTTGCCGCACTGGTATGGCTACCGCGTCCGCTGCTGATCGCCGTGGCGATTGCGCTGATTGCCGGGCACAACCTGCTGGATGGCCTGCACTTCGCGCCAGGTTCGATGTTGCAAAATGGCTGGGCGATCCTGCATGAACGCAGCTGGATCGACGTGGGCGACAGCCTGCGCCTGCGCATCACCTACCCGGTGTTGCCGTGGATTGGCGTGATTGCCTTGGGCTATGGCCTGGGCCCGTGGTTTGCCAATGGCGTGCAGCCGGCGTCGCGTCAGCGCTACCTGGCGCTGGCGGGCGTGGGGGCGTTGGTTGGGTTTGTGCTGTTGCGTGCGCTCAATGGCTACGGCGAGAAGCCTTGGCAGGCGTATGAGAGTGGTGTGCAGACGCTGATGAGTTTTTTCAACGTGACCAAGTATCCGCCGTCGCTGTTGTTCCTGGCGTTGACGCTGGGGATGGGGTTGCTGCTGTTGCTGGCGTTTGAGCGTGCGGGGCATAAGCGGTGGATTGGCATGCTGGCGACGTTTGGGGCGGCGCCGATGTTCTTTTATCTGCTGCATCTGTATGTGTTGAAAGTGCTCTATGTTGCTTGTGTTGCGTTGTTAGGCCTCAATCATGGCAGCTATTTTGGCTTCGATGGCATTGGCGCGGTGTGGTTGATAGCGTTGCTGTTGCCGATTGCACTGTATCCGCCAGTGCGCTGGTTCGCCGGGCTCAAAGCAAGACGCCGCGACCTGGCTTGGCTCAAATACCTCTGAACACTCGGTTGCTCTTCTGTGGGAGCTGGCTTGCCTGCGATGCGGGCACCTCGGTCTTTCAGTCATACCCAGGTGATGCTATCGCAGGCAAGCCAGCTCCCACAGAAACCGGTGCCCACATGTTCAGGCGGTGTTATGCCAATTCGGCACGCAGTTGACGGGCTGCCGTGACCATATGAATCAACGCCGCCTCCGTCTCCGGCCAGCCACGGGTTTTCAAGCCGCAATCCGGGTTCACCCACAAGCGCTCAGCTGGAATCCGCTTGGCCGCCTTGCGCAACAGGTTGGCCATTTCCGACGCATCCGGCACCCGTGGGGAGTGGATGTCATACACCCCCGGGCCGATTTCGTTCGGGTAGGCGAAGGCTTCAAACGCGTCCAGCAACTCCATGTCCGAGCGTGAGGTCTCGATGGTGATCACGTCGGCGTCCATCGCCGCGATGCTTTCGATCACATCATTGAACTCGCTGTAGCACATGTGCGTGTGGATCTGGGTTTCATCGCGCACGCCCGAGGCACACAGGCGGAACACTTCGGTGGCCCAGTCCAGGTAGTGCTGCCACTGCGCCTGGCGCAACGGCAAGCCTTCGCGGAACGCCGCTTCGTCGATCTGCACGATCTTGATCCCGGCGGCTTCCAGGTCCACCACCTCGTCGCGGATCGCCAGGGCCAGTTGCCGCGCCTGTTTTTCGCGGCTCACGTCTTCGCGTGGGAAGGACCACATCAGCATGGTCACGGGGCCGGTCAGCATGCCCTTCATCACCTTGTGGGTGAGGCCTTGGGCGTAGCGGATCCACTCTACCGTCATGGCTTTCGGGCGGCTCAGGTCGCCGAAGATCAGCGCCGGTTTCACGCAGCGCGAACCGTAGCTCTGGACCCAGCCAAAGCGGGTGAAGACATAGCCGTCCAACTGCTCGGCGAAGTACTCGACCATGTCGTTGCGTTCGGCTTCACCGTGTACCAGCACGTCCAGGCCGAGGTTTTCCTGCACTTCGACGGCGTGCTTGATCTCGCTGTGCATGGCTTCGACGTATTCGGCTTCGCTCAACTTGCCGGCCTTGTACGACTGGCGTGCCAGGCGGATCGACGCGGTTTGCGGGAACGAACCGATGGTGGTGGTCGGGAACAGCGGCAGGTTGAGGCCGGCGCGCTGTTTCTCGATGCGCTGGGCGAACAGCGACTGGCGCTGGCTGTCATCTGCCGTGATCGCGGCGACGCGGGCTTGCACCGCAGGTTTGTGGATGCGCGGCGAAGCAGCACGGGAGGCTTGCACCGCGCGGCTTTGCGCCAAAGCGGCCAACACGTTGGAGGCTTGCGGCTCGTTGACCGCTTGTGCCAGCACCGCCACTTCGGCGCACTTCTGCACGGCGAACGCCAGCCAGCTTTTCAGCTCGGCATCCAGCTTGTCTTCGCGGGCCAGGTCGACCGGGCTGTGCAGCAAGGAGCAGGACGGCGCGACCCACAGGCGATCACCCAACTTGTCATGGGCGTGCTGCAAGGTAGCCAGGGCTTTCTCCAGGTCGCAGCGCCACACGTTACGGCCGTTGACCACGCCCAGGGACAGCACCTTATAGGCCGGCAGGCGGTCGAGAATGGTCGGGTACTGTTCCGGTGCGCGCACCAGGTCGATATGCAAACCATCGACGGGCAGGTTGGCGGCCAGGCCGAGGTTCTCTTCCAGCCCACCAAAATAGGTGGCCACAAGCTTTTTCAGCGGGTCGCGCTGGATCAGGTTGTAGGCACGCTCAAACGCGTTTTTCCAGTCTTGCGGCAAGTCCAGTACGAGGATCGGCTCGTCGATCTGCACCCACTCCACGCCCAGGTCGGCGAGGCGCTGGAAAATCTGGCCGTACAGCGGCAGCAGGCGATCGAGCAGGTCCAGCTTGTCGAAATCAGCGCCCTTGGCCTTGCCCAGCCACAGGTAGGTCAGCGGGCCGATTACCACCGGCTTGACGTTGTGCCCCAGTTCGCGGGCTTCCTGCACTTCTTCGAAGAGTTGATCCCAGCCGAGGTGGAACTGCTGGTCAGCGCTGAATTCAGGCACCAGGTAGTGATAGTTGGTGTCGAACCACTTGGTCATTTCCTGGGCGTGGGCGCCGCCGCAGCAGCTGTCGCTGACGCCACGGGCCATGCCGAACAGGGTGTGCAGGGTGGCTTGGCCATCGGCCGGGCGGAAGCGCTCGGGGATCACGCCAAACATCAGCGAGTGGGTCAGCACCTGGTCGTACCAGGCGAAATCCCCGGCGGGCAGCAACTCGATGCCGGCCTGTTTTTGCAGGTCCCAATGGGTCTTGCGCAGGTCGCGGCCAACGGCACGCAAGCCGGCTTCGTCAAGCTCGCCCTTCCAGAACGCTTCCTGCGCTTTTTTCAGTTCACGATCGCGTCCAATGCGCGGAAATCCCAGGGAATGAGCGACTGCCATGACTTACAACTCCGATGTCGTTATGTATGGCAGCTATTGTCGGCACACCGCGATAGTGAGACAAACTCATATTATTCTAGATCATCACAAGATCTACTCATGTTGCGATCCAGTGGATATAGAACGCGTGAAACATGAAATACGCACACACCGCCAGCGCCACCCCCATGCACCGGTTGAACAGCGTAAACGCCGACGTGCCGTTGATCCGCCGCCCCAGCAGCGCCCCGAGCAACGCGTAAAGCCACGGTGCACCGAACGCGCCAAAGGCCAGCACCGCCGAAACCAGCGCAATGGACACCCCGGTGATATGCGCTGCGGGGAGCATCACACTGGTGATCGGCAACACTGCCATGATGCCCTTGGGGTTGAGCAACTGGATCACCAGGCCGTTCCAGAACGTAAGGGTTTTGACAGGCGCGGTTGAAGCCGTTTCATCCACCACCGTGCGCGCCGTGAACACCTGATAGGCGAGGTACAGCGTGTACACGCCGCCAATCAGCGAGATATACGGCAACGCGGCCTGGGAAATGATCGCCTCGCCGGTGTAGCCGAACAGCACAAACAACAGCAGCATTGCGCTGCCCACGCCGATGAAAAAACCGGTGGAACGGCGGAACTGGCCGGTGAGGCCAGCGTTGAGGCCCATGAAATTCACTGGGCCAGGGCTGTACATGACGCTGAAGGCGTAGAGGAAGATGTCCATGGAGAACCTGCAGTAGAGGAAGTGGGGCGAGTCTACTGAGGGGGGTGGGGGGATTCTTGTACGTTTGTGGTTGACGTGTGACGAGTAGCGGGCCCAGCACAGAGCCCCACCACGCTGTCGCAGGACAGTTCACGAGCAAGTTACTTAAAAACAACACCCATGGCCATCTCAAGCCCGTCTTTTGGCATCAAGAGCAGCCCGCGAAAAAGCGCCGCTTTCCAGCTATTCCCAGAACGGGTCGCCTCAAGTATTTGAACTTCGTCCTGGAGCGAACGCGTAAAACCCGAGTAGGTTTGGAACAACTGTGCTCTTACCGAACACTCACTCAAATAACTCTGGCTCACCCCTTCAAACTCCTTGAGATCCAAGCACATTTTGAGGTGAAAACTAATTCTCCTTACTTCAGCATGGGTAAATGCACTGTCATTAAAAACCAGGTAAAACCCTGCAACCCCACCCCGAAAGTCCAGTTCAGTACAAAGGACAACCCTGGACAATATATCCTCATCAAAAAAAGGGTGCAGCAACTTATAGGCAATACCTTTTTTATGCCTGCTCCCACGCGTTGTATTACAGGACCCACAGGACGGAAACAAATTGTAGCTAAACACTGAAAATTCTGGATAAGGGCCTTTTGGCAAATAATGCTCAACGGTTCTTGCGCCCAATCCGCCGCACAGAGGGCATGTATTCAGTTTGTGCGCCGTTATACGCCCAATCCAATCAAGCCCAAACTTTTTCGACTTGTTTTTATAAGCGCTTGTAAAACACCTTGCCTGCGTCGGCGTCAGCCCAACCGATCCCATTTCAGGACTTCCCTGGGTTGCCACATATTGATCATACGCGGCCATTAGAGCCTCTGCCTTTCCAGCCAGAGAACCATATCGACGCACAAGTTCCTGCAAACTACTATCGTCATCCCTGCTCACATAGTCGAATGTATTCATCAGTCAGTCATCCTGCCGCCGTTCTAAACGCGACCTGATTTCGACCAACATGGAGGCACTAAAAATATCACCATAGGATTGAATGACTTGTTCAAAACTCAGCCCAGACCTCGAAACCTCTCTGCTGATTTTCTGATAATAGGCGGAAGCCGTGCTATCGCCGAATACCGCAAATGATAGTTCAGAGACGCTCGCCCCCAATGTTTTGGCATACACATGGCGTGACGTAATCCCCCCATCGAGCGCCTCTAGCAAATTCACGCAATGCGTAGGCGCCTCCCGCACAACATAAGCCGAATGCGTGGCGACAATCGCTACAGATCGTGTTTGTTCAAGGATACTGTAAAGCAGCATCATATAATCGCTGATCAGATTAGGGTGCAAGTAGGTTTCAGGCTCATCAATAATCAAGAGGGTGCCGAAACCCGCATGCGCAATAAAATGCAAAGCAAATCTAAATATACTCCGCTGCCCACTGCTCAACCTGATCGGCGCCTGCAACTGCGAAGGAAAAAAGCTTGGCTCTCTAAATTTATCAATGCTCCCGAACGTATCTAATATTTTTTGCTCCCCCGACAACCTGGATATGTACGCCCACTTCCCCCCGGCCAGATCGCTGAAACAGCAATACTCAGGGCAACTCTCGAGAACAGGGATAGCCAAGAATTGCATGCTTACAATCCCGCTCAGCGCATCGCTAAAGATTTGCCACTTGCTCAAGCTCAAACTCGGGTCATCAACCCTGAAAATCGATGCGAGCAAATAGGACAAATTGCCGACATGAGACTCTGTACTGGCTTCCCCCCCAAGATTGAAGAACTTAAAATCAAACCGGCCCACGTCCGACGCAACCGGCAACACGGTCGCCCAATCTGAACTGTATGCCACTATTCGTTTAAAGTTAAACCCTACACCGCCATAGTCTATAAAACACTCATCATCTTCGATGGCTTTACCATGGCGATCCCTCAGCACAGTCGCTGGGCCATTAGTGTGCAAGGCATCATGTGCACGGGCCGACGCAACTACTATGCCTCGCAGCAACTGAGTCTTTCCAACACCATTTTTACCGATAAGGCAATGAACCCTGTCTTGAAAATACTCATGCTCGACATACCTGAACTTCATGCTCAGTACGTCCAGCGCCCCAGGCACTTTCACATGAATACCAAACACTTGCCTGGCGTCATCGTCCGGCTCAAGCGTAAAGGAGCTTTCAACTCCATTCAGCAGTGAAATAAATGCTTTTGATGAACGAAGCACACCCAGCCGAAAGGGTTCCGAGCTAATAATTCCATCCACAAAAGAAACTCGTTCCCGAGCGACATACTTAACAGCCGACACCTCACTGAGGCAGCGAAGCAAAGACTCATAATCCTGCAGTTCAAGCGTGGCTGCCAATACCTTGTATGACTTGGGATTTGCCATAATCGATACAAAGCTGGCGAATCCATCAGCGAACGCATCAGACACAGTTTTAAACGCTCGGCCCACACTGTCGAAAGGGACCAGATAAAGTGGAAAAGAAATAATTTCGCCAGAGTACTTTATCTTGGCACCCACATTGTAAGCATACCCAAAGTCATTCCAGCGCGTGCCGCCTTGGGCGAGCACAATCACGCCTTCATCTACGGGAGACTCAAATGCAGCACCGACTCTAACTTTCCAGTTGACCATGACTCCCGCTCCCTCGGACGCGTCAAAAACCGCACCATAAAACATGCAAACACTAAGCGCCTATAACTTTCTATCGCATCACACCACAAGCGCTACATATCAGCCAGATAGTATCATAGCGCCACCACCCTGGTGAACCCAGTGCACATCTCGCACTTTTATCGAAAACCAAATATGCATTTAGTGCTCAGCCTCTACCTTCCAGGCTGACAGGCTTAGTTAAAAATCCTGTGAGGCAGCTCCAAGTTTGCATCACGGCCGGCAAACTCAAATCGCGACCGATCAAGCCATCCTTTGCGCACACCATTGATAGGCGCGCTTATGTATATAGGCCAAACCACTTCATCACCGTCTGACACCCCGGGTGTGACGCCGCCAACGGTTGCAGGCACAACGCATACACACCACCGGTTGCCAACGGTTCGCCCAAGGGCACCACCAGCACGCCGCGCGCAATGGACTCTGCCGCCAGCGTCAGGTCGGTCATTGCCACGCCCAGTCCGCGTGCAGCGGCGTCCAGCGCCAACTCATCGAGCTTGAACGGGATGTGGCGATAGTCGTCCAGCACACCAGCGTCGTTGGCGGCCAGCCAGACGCGCGGCTGGCGACACGGTTGTGGACCAAGCTCAAGACCAATACCTGAGCCATGGGTATAGTGTTGGCCGACCGTTTTTGGACAGGAAGCCACATGACTACCGATACCCGAGGCAGTTGCCTGTGTGGTGCAGTCACTTATCAAGTCACTGCAACGCTCAAGGCCGTCACCCACTGCCATTGCCGCAAATGCCAGAAAAGCCATGGCGCGGCGTTTGCCAGTTACGCCAGTGCGCCGCGATCGTCCGTCAGGATCCGGGTGGTTGCAGATGCCTTGAAAAGCTATGAGTCCTCACCGGGTGTCACTCGTCAGTTTTGTCTGGTGTGCGGGTCATCGCTGTTCTGGCAGGACGCCAAGGGGCTGTATCCAGAGTGGGTTTCGATTGCGCTGGGCACGCTCGACACGCCGTTTATCCCGCAGAAGCAGGCGCACAGCTGCATTGAATCGAAGGTGGCATGGGCTGAATAGAGATCAAAGGTGGGTCAGGTTACATCTCCACCAGCAGTGCCGCTGCCTTCGCAGGCAAGCCAGCTCCCACAGGGGATTGGGTTTGCACGTTTGTGCAGGTGAACACCGCTCAAAATGTGGGAGCTGGCTTGCCTGCGATGGCGGACTGTCAGTCAATACTGCTCTGACTGATCCACCGCTATCGCAGGCAAGCCAGCTCCCACAAGGATCAACAGTGTCTGGGGGTGCCTGGTTACATCAACGGGATCGTGTAGTTCACAAACACCCGATTCTGGTCCTGGTCCCGCGCCACTTCGCTGCGTGATACGCCATTGCGCCAGCCAAAGCCGACGTTCTTGAACGTGCCACTCTGCACCACGTAGTCCAAAGAAATATCCCGTTCCCACTCGCTGGCATCCTTGCCACTGGCGGTGCGGATGTTATCGCCCTTGAGGTAGATCATCGACGCCTTCAGACCCGGCATGCCCAGTGCCGCGAAGTCGTAGGCGTATTGGGCAAAGGCCGTGCGTTCACCGGCCTGGATGAAGGTCTGCACGGTACGGTCGGTGTAGAGGTACAGGCTGGAACCGCCCTCCCCTTTGCTCACCAGGCCACCCTGGTTGAGCTGGGCGAAGTTGCTGTCATCCGACACCTGCTGGTAACCGGCGGTGATGGCGTGCGGGCCCAGGGAATAGATGAACGCCGCGCTCCAGGTGTTGTTGTCGATTTCACCGTTGCCATGCTTGGTATAGCCACCGAGCTTGTAGCCCTCGGCACGCCCGGCGGCGGTGCTATTTTTACCGTCGGAGGTGGTCTTGAAGTAACGCAGGTCGGTCTTCAACGAGCCGTAGTCACCCAGCGGCAACACGTGGATCAGCCCGGCAAAGTGCTGCTGGTAATAGTCTTCAAGGTTGGCGTAGTAGTACTGGACCAGCAGGTCCTTGTTCACCTGGTAGTCGGCACCGGCATAGTTGAATTTGTTGCTTTCCTGGGTCCCGCCCGCCGCTGCCAGGCCGCTGCGGTCGCTGGAGCCGCGGCCGGTGGTGTGTTGCAGTTGGCCGCCGATCAGGGTCAGGTTGTCGATGTCTTTGCTGGTGATCTGCCCGCCCTCAAAGGATTGCGGCAACAGGCGGCCGTCGTTGCTGACCAGGATCGGCAGGTTCGGGCGCAGGTAGCCGTAGCGCAGTTCGCTCTTGGCAAAACGCGCCTTGGCCGTGGCGCCGCCACGGGCCCAGTTGTCGGTAGCCTTGCCGTCGTCGTTGGGGATCATCGAGCTGCCAACGTGGCGGCCGGCGCCGCTGTCGAGGGTGATGCCAAGCATGCCCACCGCGTCCAGGCCAAAGCCGACGGTGCCGTCGGTGAAGCCCGATTGGTAGTTGAGGATAAAGGCCTGGCCCCACTCTTCAGTCTTCGACGGTGCGGCGGCGCCGTCACGGTTGTCGTTGTTGAAGTAGAAGTTGCGCATGCTCAGGTTGGCTTTGCTGTCGCTCAGGAAATCCGCCGAGGCCAAGGGGCTCAAGGCAATGCCCAGGCCGCCGGTCAACAGGCTCAATACATTCAAAGTGGCTTTCATCACAACCTCAGTCAATTAATCCATGGGCGTCATAAAACGGGTACGGCCCCGGGTAGTCCCCGAATACGCCGTTGTGGCTGATCAAACCCTGTTGCGCCTGCCAGCGATGCAACAGATAGCCCGCCGGCTCCAAATTGAAATGCGCGGGCGCCGCTTCTTGTAGATCCAGGACGATCTGGTGCGAGGTGCCGGGGCACACACAACTCAGGCTGCCGCCGAAACGCCGCTGCATCGGCCGGTGCAAATGCCCGCACAACAGGCGCTCGACTTGCGGATGGCGGGCGACCACGTGCTCCAGCGCTGCCGCGTTGATGAACGGCTCGCGGTCCATATGGCCGATGCCGCTGATAAACGGCGGGTGATGCAGGATCAGCAAGGTTGGTGCGTCAGGCCGCAGCGCCAATTGCGCATCCAGCCAGTGCAGTTGGCTGTCCAGCAACTGCCCGCCGTGGCCACCGGGGATGGTGGAATCCAGGCCGATCAGGCGCAGCGGATGGTCGTCCACCACCCAATCCAGCGGACCGTCTGCCGAGGCCGGCAGGTAGCGGTGGTCACGAAACGCTTCGAGCAACGGCCCGCGCGTGTCGTGGTTGCCCGGCACCAGGTAGCACGGCATGTGCAGGCGCGCGAGTTCGGGGTGCAGCACGGCGTATTCATCGGCGCGGCCGAAGTCCACCAGGTCGCCGCTGATCACCACGATATCGGGGCGTGGCTGGCTGGCGTTGAGGTGGTCGACGGCACGGCGCAAGGCGCCCAGGGTGTCTACTACACCGTAGGTGAGGCGCTGGCCTGCTTTGAGGTGCAGGTCGCTGATCTGCGCAACGAGGAACGGACGATTCAACATAGATTCTCAAGCATTCAGGGTGAACAACATGTGCGGCGCAATCGCCAGGGCAATCGGCGCGCCGACGGCGTACAACTGGTTGTCGCTGCTGTCCACCAGCAGCGGTTGCGGGGCGCCGACATCCACCAGCAGGCGGCTTTGCGCGCCCTGGAAAAACTGCGCGACGAGATGGCCGTGCAGGTGCCCTTCGCTGTCCATCACCCGCAGGTGTTCCGGGCGGCAGTACAGGGTGTTGGGCAGGCTCGCTTCGTGCCACGGCAACTCGCCGCCGCAGACTTTCAAGCCATGGGCTGACGGCGCGATCACCGCAAAGGCATTGAGGTTGCCGACAAAGCCGGCGACGAAGGCGTTGGCCGGTTTCTGGTAGATGTCGCGCGGGCTCGCCAACTGCGCAACCCGGCCTCGCTCCATCACCAGGATGCGATCACCGAGGGCCATGGCTTCGCCCTGATCGTGGGTGACGAACACCGAGGTGATGCCCAGCCCGCGCAGCAACTCATTGAGTTCACTGCGCAGGCGTTCACGCAGTTGTGCATCGAGGGCCGCCAGCGGCTCATCCAGCAGCAACACCTTGGGGCGCGGCGCCAGGGCGCGGGCGAGTGCCACACGCTGGCGCTGGCCGCCGGACAATTCGTGGATGCTGCGCCGGCCGTGAGCCTGCAAGCCCACCAGTTCCAGCAATTCCTCGCAGCGCTGGTTGCGCTCCTGCACGGGCACGCCGCGAATCTTCAAGCCGTAGACGATATTCCCCGCCACATCCAGGTTGGGAAACAGCGCGTAGTTCTGGAACACCATGCCCACGTCGCGGCGCTCGATGGGCAGGCGTGTCACGTCCTGGTCGCCGAAAAACACCTGGCCCACATCCGGGCGTTCCAGGCCGGCGATCAGGCGCAAGGTGGTGGTCTTGCCACACCCGGACGGGCCGAGAATTGCCATGGTTTCGCCGCCTCTGACGGTGAGGTCCAGGTCATGCACGGCCACGGTGCCGTCGGCGAATGCCTTGCGACAGCCTTGCAGGCGGATAGTGATAGCGGTCATCGACGCTCTCCACGGGACAAACGGGCACTGATGGCCTGCAACGCAATCAGCAGCGGCACGATCATCAGCAAAAAGATAAGGGTGTAGGCGCTGGCGATTTCCAGGCGCGCCGAGGCGTAGCTGTCGGCCAGGCCCACGGGCAAGGTCTTGGTCATCGGCGTGTGGAGCATCCAGGTCAGGTTGAATTCACCCAGGGACAGGGTCACCACCATCAGCACGCCGGCGAGAATCCCGGCGCGACAGTTGGGCACCACCACGCTGAAAAAGCGCTTGATCGGCCCCGCACCGAGGCTGGCCGCGGCCTCTTCCAGCACCGGCAATTGCTGGCGTTGCATCACCGCCATCACCGGGCGCACCAGGAACGGCAAGGTGAACAGCACATGGCCAACGAGAATGAACAACCAGCTGCTGCGAAAGCCGCCGAACTGGCCGTAGGTCAGC
Source organism: Pseudomonas sp. CBZ-4 (assembly GCF_000346755.1). GTDB lineage: Bacteria > Pseudomonadota > Gammaproteobacteria > Pseudomonadales > Pseudomonadaceae > Aquipseudomonas. The sequence goes on from NZ_ANNV01000167.1 coordinate 50,949, forward strand.
AACAGCGCCAACGCACTGGCCAGGCCCGGCATCGCCACCGGCAGCACCATCAGTTCTTCAAAGGCGCGGCTGAAGCGATTGTTCATGCGCACCAGGGCGTAAGCCGCCGGCACGCCAATCACGCAGACGCACACCGCGCAGGCCAGGGCCAATTGCAGCGACAGCCACACCGTCGGCGAGTAGGCCTGCCACACCTGGATCAACCAGTCGGAGGTCAGGCCGCTGGACACGCCGACGAAGAAGTTGCGGGTCAGCCCAGCCAGCAGCGACATCAGCACCGGCACCAACATGAAGGCGCACACCAGCAAGGTGAACAGCAGTTGCAGCACAAACAACGATGAGCGCTTCACAGGACGGTCCCCGCGTTTTTCACCAGCCGCCGGGTGAGCAGCAACACTGCCCACGTCAGCGCGCCGAGCACCACCGACAGCGCGGCGGCGACGGCGAAGTTGGCGTAGTTGGTGAACACGTTGTAGATCGCCACCGGGGTGACGTTGAGCCGCGTGCCCAAGGTGAACGCCGTGCCAAAGGCGCCCATGGACGTGGCAAAACAGATCGCCCCGCAGGAGGCCAGCGCCGGCGCCAGGCCTGGCACGATCACGTCGCACACCACGCGCCAGTGCCCGGCACCGAGGGAGTGGGCGGCTTCTTCCAGGCTGCGGTCGAGGCTTTCACAGGCGGCCATCACGGTGAGGATCACCCGGGGGATCGAGAAGTACAGGTAGCCGACAAACAGCCCGGCCAGCGAGTAGGCGAAAATCCAGCGTTCACCGGCCAGTTGCAGGCCCAGCGACGCGAACAAGCCCTGGCGCCCCGCCAACAGAATCACCAGGAAGCCCACCACCACACCCGGGAATGCCAGGGGAAACGTCAGCAGCGCCACCAACGCCGAGCGCCCGAAAAACTGCTGACGCGCAAGGAACACCCCGCTGATACCCCCGACCAACAACGCGGCGAGCGTGACAAACATCGCCAGCGCGCAGGTTTGCGCGAGGCTGCCCAGGTACTGCGCGCTGCTGAGCACTTGCCAGTAGCCGCTGCCGTTGCTGTCGCGGCTCTCGGCACCGAGCAGCACCAGGTGCGCCAGCGGCAACAGCCAGAACGCGAGCAGCACCGCAAAGGCCGGGGCCAGCGCCCAGGCCGCCTGTTTTGCCGATGCAGCCACTTACTTGACCTCGTTCAGATAACGGGCGGCGAACGCTTCCTGCACGGCGGCCATCTTTTGATAATCCACCACACCGGCGCGGGCGTAGTCGCTGTCGGGGAGGAACTGTGCGGCGACCTCGGCCGGCATCGCTACCGGACGTACCGGACGCAGGTAGGCCTTGGCCCACAGCGCCTGGCCTTGATCCGAGAGGACGAAGTCGAGGACCTTCTCGGCGTTGGCGCGGTGCGGCGCGTTGGCCACGGCGCTCATCACGTAGGGCACGCTGATGCTGCCTTCCTTGGGGATCACGAAGGCGACGTTGGCGTTGTCCTTGTAGCGCGCGCGGTAGGCGTTGAAGTCGTAGTCCACGAGGATCGGCAACTCACCGGACAGCACCCGCGCATAGGCGGTTTGCTTGGGCACGATGGGGGCGTTTTTCGCCAGTTTCTGGAAGTAGTCGATGGCCGGGGCGAAGTTGTCCAGGTCGCCGCCCAGGGCGCGGTTGATCGCCACCGCAGAGACGTAGCCAACAAAGGCGCTGGACGGGTCGAGGTAGCCGACCATGCCTTTGTACTCAGGCTTGAGCAGGTCGGCCCAGCTTTGCGGCATTGGCAGGCCGCCGAGGGCATCGACGTTGACCATGATGCCCAAGGTCCCGGAGTGGATCGCGAACCAATGGCCGGCCGGGTCTTTCAAACCGGCGGGAATCTGTTCGAAACCTTTGGGCTTGTAGGTGCCGACCACCTCGGCTTTTTGCGCTTGCAGGCCGAAGGTCACGCCGTAGTAGACGACGTCGGCCACTGGCGCGGCTTTCTCGGCGACCAGTTGCGCCAGGGATTGGCCGGAGTTCTTGTTGTCCAGCGGCACCTGCACGCCGGTGCTGGCGGCGATGGCCTTGAGCTGGGTGCCCCAGTCGGCCCAGTCCGGCGGGCAGTTGTAGCAGATTGCGGTGTCGGCGGCCTGGGCCAGGCTGGCCGCGCCGCACAGCAGCACGGCGGCCAGGGTTTTACTGAATGCGCGCATCAGGGGTCTCCTCACGGGGTTGAGTACTTTCGCCGGGCCGGATGTGGCAAGGCAGGCAATGGGAAATCGGTGCGTGGCCGGCGATCTGCGCCAGCAGTTGGTCAATCACCGTGCTGGCGAGCAGCGCGATGGGTTGCACCACGCTGCACAGCGTCGGGTGCATCTGGGTGCCGAGGCTGATGCCGTCGAAGCCCATCACCGAGAGTTGCCCGGGGACATTCCAGGCGTTGCGGCGCAGCTCGGCGATCAGGCTGATGGCGAGGAAATCGTTGGAGCACACCAGCGCAGTGGGCGCGTCGGGGCCTTGCAGAGACGGCGCGATGGCGGCGAATTCGGCCTGGGTGTGCGCCGGCATTTCGATCACCGGGCGCGGTTCAAGGCCGTACTCGTGCATCGCATCGCAATAGCCGGCATAGCGCAGGCGCGCGCGGTCCGATTGCAACGCGGGCCCGGCGACCATGCTGATGCGCCGGTGGCCGGTGTCCAGCAGATAGCGGGTGGCCAAGGCCATGCCGGCGCGGTTGTCCACCGACACGGCGCTGTAGTTGGGGTTGCCCGGTTGGTGATAGGCCAGCACGAACGGCGTTTGCTCGGTGTTCAGGCTGCTCAGCACTGCGTTGCTTTCGGCATCGGTGACCGTCAGCACCAGGCCATCGACGCGTTGGCGCAGCAGCTCTTCCACCACAATGCTTTCGCGTTCGCTGTTGTAGTCGGTGGTGGCCAGCACCAGGCTGTAGCCCCGCGCACGCGCGGCGCGCTCCATGGCCTGGAACTGCTCGGCGAACACCGGGTTGAGCAGGTTGGGCACCACGACACCGATCAACTGGGTGGTTTGCAGGCGCAGTTGGCGGCCCAACAGATTGGGCCGGAACCCCAACTCTCGGGCGGCGGCGAACACCTGCTCGCGGGTCGTCGGGCGCACCTGGTCCGGCGAAGCAAAGGCCCGGGCGGCGGTGGCACGGGATACACCGGCCAGTCGGGCAACGTCTTTCAGGTCAGTCATTGGCACTCGCTTGAGATCGATCTCATTGGCGAGGACAGTAGCGGGGGAATGTGGCAGTTCGGTGCTGAACAGATGACGCTTTCATGGCAGTGCAGATCCCCCCTCTCCCGCCAAGTGGAGATCAAATGTGGGAGCTGGCTTGCCTGCGATAGCGGTGGGACAGGTACATCAGTGCTGGCTGATACACCGCTATCGCAGGCAAGCCAGCTCCCACATTGATCCGGGGTGTAGCTATGGATAGTCATACTCTGCAGTTATGCTGGAAAAGCTGGCGCAGCAAATTCCGCCCACTAACCTTCCGATTCGCCCCAAGTGCGGGCACAATGCGTGTCCTTTTTTGGCAGGCACCGCCGCAGGCTCTCAAAAATGATCAAAACGCCGTACTACCTCATCGATAAACAGAAGCTTCTGGTCAACATGCAGAAGATTGCTTACGTGCGCGAACAGTCCGGCGCCAAGGCCCTGCTGGCGCTCAAGTGCTTTGCCACCTGGTCGGTGTTCGACCTGATGCAGCAATACATGGACGGCACCACCTCGTCGTCGCTGTACGAGCTGAAGCTCGGTCGCCAGAAGTTCGCCGGTGAAGCGCACGCCTACAGCGTGGCCTGGGCCGACGATGAAATCGAAGAGATGCTGGAGAACTGCGACAAGATCATCTTCAACTCCATCAGCCAATTGCAGCGTTTTGCCGAGCGTTCCGAAGGCAAGACCCGTGGCCTGCGGGTGAACCCGCAAGTGAGCAGCTCCGATTATCTGCTGGCCGACCCGGCGCGTCCGTTCAGCCGCCTGGGCGAATGGGACCCGGTGAAGATCGAAGGCGTGATCGACCAGATCAGCGGCTTCATGTTCCACAACAACTGCGAGAACGGCGATTTCAGCCTGTTCGACAAAATGCTCGGCACCATCGAAGAACGCTTCGGCGCGCTGCTGCATAAAGTCGAGTGGGTCAGCCTTGGCGGCGGCATCCACTTCACCGGCGAAGACTATGCGGTGGACGCGTTCTGCGCGCGCTTGAAAGCCTTCTCCGAGAAGTACGGCGTACAGGTCTACCTGGAACCCGGCGAAGCGGCGATCACCAACAGCGCCTCCCTGGAAGTCACCGTGCTCGACACCCTCTACAACGGCAAGAACCTCGCCGTGGTAGACAGCTCCATCGAAGCCCACCTGCTGGACCTGCTGATCTATCGCCTCAACGCCAAGCTGGCGCCAAGCGATGGCGAACACACCGTGATGGTGTGCGGCAAATCCTGCCTGGCCGGGGACATCTTCGGCGAGTACCAATTTGATCGTCCGCTGACCATCGGCGATCGGCTGTCGTTCATCGACACCGCGGGCTACACCATGGTCAAGAAAAATTGGTTCAACGGCCTGAAAATGCCGTCCATCGTAGTGAAACAACTCGACGGTACTGTCGAAGTGGTTCGTGAATTTGGTTACGACGACTACCTGTCCAGCCTTTCGTAAGCTGGCGGATATAGGAGAAAGAAAGCAATTGAAAAAGAACGTTCTTATCATTGGTGCAGGAGGTGTCGCCAAGGTGGTGGCCCACAAGTGCGCGCAGCACAACGACGAACTCGGTCGTATTGCTATCGCGTCGCGCAACATCTCCAAATGCCAGGCCATCATCGACAGCGTCAAGGCCAAGGGTAGCCTCAAAGTACCCGCAGAAATCCAAGCCTTCGCGCTGAACGCCCTGGACGTGGAAGCGACCAAGGCCCTGATCCGCGAGACCGAATCGCAGATCGTCATCAACGTCGGTTCCTCGTTCCTCAACATGTCGGTACTGCGTGCCTGCATCGACACGGGCGTGGCCTACCTCGACACCGCCATCCACGAAGAGCCGGGCAAGGTCTGCGAGACCCCGCCGTGGTACGGCAACTACGAGTGGAACCACCTGGAAGAGTGCAAACAGAAGAACATCACCGCCATCCTTGGCGTGGGCTTCGACCCGGGTGTCGTCAACGCGTACGCCGCGCTGGCGCAGCAACAGCATTTCGACCGCATTGATTCGATCGACATCCTCGACGTCAATGCCGGCTCCCATGGCAAATACTTCGCCACCAATTTCGACCCGGAAATCAACTTCCGCGAGTTCACCGGACAGGTGTGGAGCTGGCAGAACAGCCAGTGGACCAGCAACACCATGTTCGAAGTCAAACGCACCGATGACCTCCCGGTCGTCGGTTCGCAGAACCTGTACCTGACCGGCCACGATGAAGTGCACTCGCTGTCGAAAAACCTCGACGTGCCCAACGTGCGTTTCTGGATGAGCTTCGGCGAACACTACATCAACGTGTTCACCGTATTGAACAAGCTCGGCCTGCTCTCCGAAAAACCGGTGACCACCGCCGAAGGCCTGGAAGTGGTGCCATTGAAACTGGTCAAGGCCGTACTGCCCGACCCGTCTTCGCTGGCGCCCGGCTACACCGGCAAGACCTGCATCGGCGACCTGGTCAAAGGCACCAAGGACGGCAAGGCGCGCGAGGTGTTCATCTACAACGTAGCTGATCACGAAGAAGCGTTCGCCGAAACCGACAGCCAGGGCATCTCCTACACCGCCGGCGTGCCGCCAGTAGCCGCCGCGCTGCTGGTGGCCCGTGGCGAGTGGGATGTGCAACGCATGGCCAACGTCGAAGAACTGCCGGCCGAGCCGTTCCTCAAGGCGCTGGACGTGATGGGCTTGCCGACGCGGATCAAGGACGAGCACGGTGATCGTGCGTGGGATGCGATTGCCTGATAGGCGAGAGCGGACCGAACAAAAAAATGCGCCCTCAGGGGCGCATTTTTTTTGGAGCCAAGCACAGCCTCCAAAACCAATGAGGTCAACTGTGGGAGCTGGCTTGCCTGCGATAGCGGTCTTCCAGTACCGGATGTGTTGGCTGACACACTGTTATCGCAGGCAAGCCAGCTCCCACAAGGGATTTGTGTTGCCCTGGCACAGTGGTAAACGGCGCTTGCGGTGTTCAGATATTTCCCACAAGGCTTTCAGGTTGTCCCTGGGAACTTCGCTGGATAATCTCCTCGCCGTCGCTGCACATTCAGCGGCCGGATTTGACCGTCCGACCTTGTTAACGAACTGCTACGCCCTGCACCCGTCTTAGGCGTTTTTTTGTGCCTGAGGTATTGTGTCGCGGCAGTTGTGCGCGGGATACCTTCGGGTATGCCGGGTTCGTTGACAACCGGTCGGTCAACCCGCGTACAGCTGCCACCCTCTTCGTTTGACCGCGAACGCTGGCGGCTCCACTTGTCGACGGAGTTCCACCATGATCAAAGACAGTCCAAATCCCCCCGCAACCCCCTTCACCGTCCGCCCCGACCTGGGCACCGAAACCCTGCTGGCCAATGCCGCGCAAGACCTGGCCTGCCTCAACGACATCGCCGCCCATCTCGCCTTTGAAGTCGATGGCGCCCAACGCAACGTAGCGCTGGGCATCTGCCGCATGCTTGAAGGTGTGCAACTGTTGGTGGACAAGGCTCTGGATCAGACTCATCCGGTGACCTGATCGAACAACCCTCTCGAAATCAACGAAGCTCAACTGTGGGAGCTGGCTTGCCTGCGATAGCGGTCTTCCAGGGCCAGATGTGTTGACTGACACACTGTTATCGCAGGCAAGCCAGCTCCCACATGGGATTTGCGGTGCCCTAGGGTTCTATGTACCCAGGTAGCCGAATCCTCAAACCCCGCTAACCTTGACAGGGCGAGAGTTCAATCATCGATTGGCTTACCCCCTCACCATGTGCGAAAGGATTCGTCCATGAACCTGCAAAAAACCGCCAACGGCCATACTGCACGTATAGCCGGGCTGGTCTTCAGCACCTGCTGTTATCTGGTCTTTCTAGTCACGTTTTTCTACTTGATCGGCTTCGTAGGCGGTGTCGTCGTACCCAAGCACATCAACTCCGGTCCCCTCACCGGCTGGCCTCTGGCAATCCTGATCAACTGCATGCTGATGCTGTTATTCGGCGCCCAGCACTCGCTGATGGCGCGTAAAAATTTCAAGCGCTGGCTGACGACATTCGTCCCGCCCGTTGCCGAGCGCTCGACCTACGTGTTGCTCAGCAGCCTGGTGCTCGTGCTGATGTTCTGGTTGTGGCAGCCGATCACATTCACCATCTGGCAGGTTGAGGCGGCTTGGGCCAGGGTGCTGCTGACCGGCCTGTTCTGGTTGGGCTGGGTGGTTGTCTTTGTGGCAACGTTGCTGATAAGCCACTTCGAACTCTTTGGCCTCAAGCAGGCCATTGATCGTTGGCGTGGCACGGCACAACAGCTGTCGATATTCCGAACGCCATCGCTTTACAGGATTGTCCGCCACCCCCTGTACCTGGGATTCCTGATCGCCTTCTGGGCAACGCCGCACATGACCGCTGGCCACCTGTTGTTTGCGGTTGGGCTGACGGCCTACATTTTTGTGGGTGCCTACTTTGAAGAGAAGGATCTTGTGGCGCTGTTCGGTGAGCAGTATCGGCAGTACAAGCAAGCGGTCGGCATGATTTTACCTTGGTCGAACGCCCGGCCTGCGTGTCGGAAAAAGAAGCCTGTATCTTGATGTGGGAGCTGGCTTGCCTGCGATGGCGTTCTTCCAGGGCCAGATGTGCTGGCTGACAGACCGCTATCGCAGGCAAGCCAGCTCCCACATGGGATTTGCGGTGCTCGGGCTATTTCACGTGCCGCTTTATCAAAACACCGACCACCCAATCCGCTCACTCAACAACTCCAACGCCTTGATCCCCGCCAGCGAGTTCCCCGCTGCATTCAACTCCGGCGACCACACGCACACCGTAAACTGCCCCGGCACCACCGCGACGATGCCGCCGCCCACGCCGCTCTTGCCCGGCAAGCCGACGCGGTAGGCGAAATTCCCCGCCTCGTCGTACAGCCCGCTGGTGGCCATGATCGAGTTGACCTGCTTGGTCTGGCGCGCCGTGAGGATCTGCTCGCCGCTGTGGGCGCTCACGCCTTCGTTGGCCAGGAAGCTGAACGCCTTGGCCAGGTCCAGGCAGCTCATCTGCAACGCGCAGTAGTTGAAGTAGCTGTGCAGCACCGCGTCCACGTCGTTGTGGAAGTTGCCGAACGACTTCATCAGGTAGGCCATGGCGGCATTGCGTGCCCCATGCTGGGCTTCGGATTCGGCGACGATGCTGTTGACCAGGATTTGCGGGTTACCCGACAGGCGCCGGACAAAATCGCGCATCGACAGGATCGGCACGGCAAAACGTGACTGGTTGATATCGCAGATCACCAGCGCGCCGGCATTGATAAACGGATTGCGCGGCCGGCCGCGCTCAAACTCCAACTGCACCAGCGAGTTGAAAGGCTGCCCGGACGGTTCGTGGCCCAAGCGTTCCCAGATGGTTTCGCCACCGTGGTCGATGGCCTGCACCAGGCTGAACACCTTGGAAATGCTCTGCACCGAAAACAACGTGTCGGCGTCGCCGGCACAGTAGGCGGCACCGTCGTTGCCGTACACGGCGATCCCCAGTTGATTGGCCGGCACATCGGCCAGCGCGGGGATGTAGTCGGCCACTTTGCCGAGGCCGATCAATGGACGAACTTCGTCCAGGATCGACTCCAGCAACGCCTGCATGTCTTGTCCTGTCATCTGTCTTGGAATCGGTGATAAGCGGGGCGCGGAGGATACCTGATCTCAATGTGGGGAGGGAGCTTGCTCCCTTCCCATACCTGAGTATTTCCAGGCTTAGAAATGCGCCACATCCGACACCTGCTCATCCAGCACATCCCGCGCCAGCGCCCAGGCGCGGTCCTTGGACTCCACCACCAACAGCGGATAACCCCAAGCCTTGCCGAACATCACGGCAAACGGCTTGAGCGCCAGGCGCTGGGCCGCGCTCGGTTCCACCTGGATCATGCCTTTGACGTACGCACGCAACGCCGGCTTGTTTTTCTTCATCCAGATCGAGGCCTGCTTGCGCTCTTCATGGGCGTGCTCGTGATTGTTTTCATCCACCGATTTTTCGTGCAGCAGCACGAAGGCTTGTTGACGGGCCAACAGGCCTTCGAAAACCACAAAGGCATCTTCCGGCCCGCCTTCGTTGGGGGCGTCGAAGAAGATTTTGACCACAGGGAAGGTTGTACTGTCGAGTCGCATGGCAAAGCTCCTTAATGAGAGTGACTCTCACTATAAGAGACAAAACCCTGGACGGCATTGCACAGAATAGCCAGACTATTTCGCAATTCAGCCAAGTTGCGCCCACACCATGAAACACCACCGCCTCGACCTGCATGACCCGATGATGGCCAAGGACGCCGACGTCTTCCCCCGCGCCGTGGTGGCCGTGGGCGCCAGCAGCACCTCGGATACTTGGGAACATGCCCAGCACGCCCATCGCAAAGGCCAGTTGATGTACACCCTGCGCGGGGTCATCCACTGTGAAATCGAAGCGGGCATCTGGATCGTGCCGCCGCAATGCGCGCTGTGGATTCCCGGCGGCACCTTCCATGCCGCACGCGGGTCTGGCGAGGCGCAGGTCTACTGCCTGCTGATCGACCCCGACGCCGCCCGCGCCCTGCCCCCGCAATGCTGCACCCTGGCGGTGTCGGGGCTACTGCATGAGCTGATCAGCAAGGCCGTCGGCTTCCCGCAACTGTATGAAGAGCACGGCGCCCAGGGCCGCTTGATCAGTACGCTATTGGATGAACTGGCCGCCGCGCCCATCGAAGCCCTGCACCTGCCCATGCCGCAAGACCCACGGCTGCGGCGCCTGGCCGACAGCCTGCTGGCCGAGCCGACGGACAAGGCCACCCTCGGCCAATGGGCCGTGCGCATCGGCATGAGCGAGCGCAGCATGACGCGGCTGTTGCTGGAGGAACTGGGCCTGAGTTTCGGCCGTTGGCGCCGGCAGTTGCACGTGATCCTGTCCCTGCAACGGCTGGCCAAGGGCGACAGTGTGCAGCGCGTGGCCCTGGACCTGGGTTATGAGAACGCCAGTGGTTTCATCACCATGTTCCGCAAGGCCGTGGGCCAACCACCGGCGCGCTACCTGGCGGACCGCATGGGCACCCCAGGCAATGCCGCACTGCCCGGCATTGCGATGACGGAAACGCTGGATGCTGAACACTGATCTCGCCGATAAAAATGCAAAATACTGATACACCAACTTTTTATGATTCTACATTTTAATAATTAGGTTAGAACCAAACGGCCTTTTACAGCCCCGCCGCCTGCCCCTACCTTGGACGCGAACAACCGACCCCCTGCCCGGTGGAGGTGACCATCCCGCACCAGACAAGGACAGACCATGAGCATTGAATTCATCGGCTACATTGGCGGCCATCACGCTTCCGAGATCCACCCGCGCAGCGGCCCCACCCTGCAACCGGACTACGTCGAAACCGTGGCCCGCGCCCACGAAGAAGCCGGTTTCGACCGTGCCCTGGTGGCGTTCCATTCCAACAGCCCGGACAGCACGCTGATCGCCTCCCACGCCGCCAGCGTGACAAAGAAGCTGCAATTCCTCATCGCCCATCGCCCGGGTTTCGCCCAACCGACGTTGGCCGCACGCCAGTTCACCACGCTGGATGTGTTCAACGGCGGGCGCACGGCGGTGCACATCATCACCGGCGGCGATGACCGCGAACTGCGCGCCGATGGCAGCCATATCGGCAAGGACGAACGTTACGCCCGCACCGACGAATACCTGAGCGTGGTGCGCCAGGAATGGACCAGCGAGCAACCCTTCGATTTCGCCGGCACCTACTACCAGGTCGAAGGCGCGCACTCCACGGTGAAGTCGCCGCAACAGCCGCATATCCCGCTGTACTTCGGCGGTTCGTCACCCGCAGCCATCGCCGTGGCCGGCAAGCATGCCGACGTGTATGCGCTGTGGGGTGAGACCTACGAGCAAGTGCGTGAAATCGTCACCCAGGTGCGCGCCGAGGCGGCCAAGCACGGGCGCACGATTCGCTTCAGTTTGTCGCTGCGCCCGATCCTCGCCGAGACCGAAGAGTTGGCCTGGGCACGCGCCGACAGCATCTTGCAGCAGGCTACCGCGCTGGCGGAACAGAATGGCTTTGTGCGCCGCGAACCGCCGAACGAAGGCTCGCGCCGTTTGCTTGCCGCCGCGGCGCAAGGCTCGCGCCTGGACAAGCGCTTGTGGACCGGGATTGCCGGACTGCTTGGCGCGCAGGGCAACTCCACGTCATTGGTGGGTACGGCTGAGCAAGTCGCCGAGGCGTTGGTGGACTACTACGACCTGGGGATCACTACGTTCCTGATCCGCGGGTTTGATCCGCTGAATGATGCGATTGATTACGGCAAACGCCTGATCCCGCTCACCCGCCAGTTGATCGCCGAACGCGAGCAGGCCCAGCAAGTCGCATAATCCAGAACACTGCAAAACCAAATGTGGAAACTGGCTTGTGTGGGAGCTGGCTTCTGTGGGAGCTGGCTTGCCTGCGATGCAGGC
>NZ_ANNV01000168.1 GCF_000346755.1 Pseudomonas sp. CBZ-4
TGATCGTCAAGGGCAGCATTCTGGTGTTGGCGGTGTGGGTGGATATAAGTACGCGCACCGGCCGGCGCTAAGGGTTTTATTTGCCCAATAACACCGCCCCGTCGCCCTCCTGCCCCAACCGATCCCCCGGATTGCGCAGCGGGCAGTCGGCCAGGGACAGGCACCCGCAGCCGATGCACCCGTCGAGCTGGTCGCGCAGTTGGGTGAGGCTGTTGATTCGCTCATTCAACAGGTCGCGCCAACGCGTAGAGAGCTGCGTCCAGTCCTTGGCCGTCAGCGGTCGCCCCTGCGGCAGTTCCTCCAGTGCCGCCTTGATGGTGGCCAATGGAATCCCCGCGCGCTGCGCCACCTTGATCACCGCAATACGGCGCAGCACGTCACGGTGGTAGCGCCGCTGATTGCCTGGGCTGCGTTGGCCGTGGATCAAACCCTTGGCTTCGTAGAAATGCACCGTCGCCACGGTCACCCCGCTACGCCGCGCCACTTCGCCGACCCCGAGGGGAATGTGCACATCGATTTTCGCTGCCATGGGCGCCTTGACCTCATCTATACATGAGGTCTTATAAAGAGTGTCGGCTTGTCCTGGCAAGCCTTCATTCCTTTGACATGGAGTCTCCATGAACACAGCGCAAACCACTCCCTCCAACTGGGCGGCCTTGCTGTCCGGTGCAAACGGCGTACGCTCACTGGCCCTGGCAGGCGGCGTGGTGCTGCATGCGATCAACGTCTACATCGCCACCACGATTCTGCCGTCAGTGGTGCAGGACATCGGCGGCATCGACTATTACGCCTGGAACACCACGCTGTTTGTCGCCGCCTCGATCCTCGGTTCGGCGTTGTCTGCGCGTCTGCTGGGCCGCCTCGGGCCGCGTGGGGCGTACGGGGTTGCCAGCCTGGTGTTCGCCGGCGGGGCATTGGCCTGCGCGTTTGCGCCTTCCATGCCGGTGATGCTGGTCGGACGCCTGGTTCAGGGCCTGGGCGGTGGGTTCTTGTTCGCGCTGTCCTACGCAATGATTCGCCTGGTCTTCGATGAACGCTTGTGGCCACGGGCGATGGCGTTGGTCTCTGGGATGTGGGGTGTCGCAACGCTGGTCGGGCCCGCGGTGGGCGGCGTGTTTGCCGAACTGGGCCTCTGGCGGGCGGCGTTCTGGTCCTTGATTCCAGTGGCCGGGTTGTTCGCCGTGCTGGCCGCGGCGGTACTGCCTGGGCGCAACACAGACCGCGTTGCGCCAACACCGTTGCCGATCACTCAGCTGGGGTGGCTGACGGCGGCGGTACTGTCGGTGTCGGCCGGCAGTGTCTCGTCCACCCTGCCCCTGAACCTGCTGGGGCTCGCAGCGGCCGCCTTGTTCACTGGGCTGCTGATCATCACGGAAAGCCGCGCTCGCCATCGACTGTTGCCCGCCGGCGCCTTTCGGCTGGCCACTGCGCTTGGCGCGCTGTACGCCACGATGGCGTTGTTGGCCGTCGCCGTCACCAGTGGCGAAATCTTTGTACCGCTGTTTCTGCAAGTCCTGCACCATCAGTCGCCCCTGGTGGCCGGTTATCTTGCCGCACTGATGGCGGCCGGCTGGACGCTGGGGTCAATCGCCAGCGCAGGCATAACGGGCGCGAATGTTCGCCGGGCAATCCTCGCCGGACCGATCCTGGGTGTTGTAGGCATGCTGGCGCTGGCGCTGCTGATGCCTGGCGAAAGCCACGGCGATGCGCAGACGCTTGTGCCGATCTGCGTGGCCCTTGTCCTGATCGGCCTGGGGGTCGGCCTGGCATGGCCGCACCTGTTGACCCGGGTGTTCCAAGTGGCCCCCGCTGGTGAACAGGACCTGGCCTCTGCGTCCATTACCACGGTGCAACTGTTCGCCACCGCGTTTGGCGCCGCGCTGGCGGGCATGGTCGCGAACATCGCGGGCCTCACTGACCCCGGCGGAATCGAAGGCACGGCAAGCGCTGCGGTGTGGTTGTTTGCGGTGTTTGCGCTGGCACCGGTGGTGGGTGTGCTGATTGCCAGGCGGGTAGTTCAACGGATCGGTTAGTGGTTGCTGATGCTTGTGTGGGAGCTGGCTTGTGTGGGAGCTGGCTTGCCTGCGATAGCGGTCTATCAGTCGAAAAATAGGTGACTGACAGTCCGCATTCGCGGGCAAGCCCGCTCCCACAATTTGACCGCGTACAGGCTTTGGTTATTTGGGGAACGATCAAAAAACGTAACAGCTGCTCCGGTTTTCATTTTCATAGCGCCACGACTGGATAATGCCCTCACCCGAGACGAGCACAGAGTATCGACAGTCGCGGATCCAGGTCACGAAGTAGCGCTGGCCATCACCCTCCTTCACCACCTGGTCATAGACCTTGTTCTTGTTGACCGGCGACCAGTAGGAATCGCCACAGCCGCGGCTGCAGTCGTCATAGAGGTGGGCGTCGAAGCGCGTGCCGACAAACGCGTTCATACCGCTCGTCCATACCGAATAAGACGGCGCACAGCCCGCCAGCAACGTGCTCAACAAGGCGATACCGACGATTGCTTTCAAAGCGTTCTCCAATGGACGGAGGCAGGGATCCATTCCATGCCGGGACAGTCATTTATCGTGGCGCCGGGCTGGTTTCATCTTCTTTGAAAGCCGAAACCAGCAGGTAGAGGGCAACCAGCAACACGTAGACAAGCATCAGTGCAGACAACCAGAAAACGCCGTACCGGGCCATATGCGCGTCGAGGCCAATGACATCCTCAGACACGCGAACCTGTGCCACGCCATCGCTGTAGCCGATGTGCACGTCTTTCTCCATGAGTGTTTTCAGATCACCCTGAAAATAAACCCAGACCCTGTAGACACCGTTTTGCACAATCGCCGGGATCTCCACGCTGCTCATCAAATCCGGTTTGAGGGTATCGATACGTGATTCGTCGCGGATCTGAACGACGCCTTTCTCAGGTAGCTTGATGTGCACTTCCTTGATCACCTTGCTGCCGGTGTTCCTGAGGGTGATCAACAGCCTGACGGGGTAGTTGTCAGGTCCCCTTTCGAACGGCGCGTCGAACAAGGCCTGATAGGGGGCCTGGCTCAGGTCAACGATCTTGTTGATCTGTTCGTGGCTGAGGGCACCGTTGCCGGCTTGCTTGATGTCGTCATACAGGCGCGCGTAATCGAGGTGTTCCTTAACCGTGTCCAAGCGCTCGGTGAATAGACGTGGCGCACTGTCGTATTGGTAGGAAAGATCGGCCTCGAGTTTGTTGTCGTCCTTTAGCACCATATACATGCTCAGGACTGACAGCAGCGCCCCCGGCAAGGCCAGCAATACTCCGAATTTTACCCAGCTCAACGTGGCATTTCCCTATTGATTGATTTGACTGTGTGCGCTCGCTGGGTGAGCGTGCCAAGTTCCTTCAAGTAGAGCAAGAGAAGCCAAGACCTGCGCGCCGTTCCTGGCGCAGAAAAAAGTGTGGGAGCTGGCTTGCCTGCGATAGCGGTGCATCAGTGCCAAACTGGCTGGCTGACACGCCCCTATCGCGGGCAAGCCCGCTCCCACATTGGATCTTCTACAACCTGGGGTTATTTCGAAACCGGCATGGCGAATTCGACGCCTTGCTCAATGCTCTCCGACCCGCGCTGCATGATCGACTTCTGCTTGGTGTAGAAGCGCACACCCTCAGTGCCATGGGCATGCAGTGATTCTGTGCGGCGTCAGTAGTGCGCCTCAATAATCTTCGTCATCGCTGATCTCGTTACCATCATCATTCGTGGCGTATTTCTGGCTCATGAACGCGTCATTGGCCTCTTTTTCCTCCTGCGTCATATGCGTGATGTCATGCCACGCTTTTTCTTGCTCCCTCGTTAACTGGTCCTCCTCCACAAATTTTTCTTCAGGCAGCACTTTGTTGACTGCGGGTGTAATGTTCGTCTCGCGCAATTCGGCGGATGGCTGGTAATGACCACTCGCATTGGTCCAGAACTCGGGTTTGCCTGCCTTGACGTAAATAGTGCCCGCATACAGTACGTCAGTAGTGCCCCCCTTGATGGATCTCAACCCGTCGGTCAATGCCGAGTGTCCTTCCACCCACTGGGGACTGATGTGAGCGTTATAGGCGTATGGCTTACCGGCCGGCGTGAGGCCTTTGTCCATGGAGCCCACATAGACCTTATCCGGCTCATCTGCCCGTATCACAAATGCATACGCACCATCTCTCAGGACAAACTTGCCGTACCTCGGGTCTTGCGACGTTAACGCGTAACGCCCATCAGGCAGTAGGCTCAGCTCAAAAATCTGATCCGGTGTGGCAGGCTTCTGTAGCGTGGAGCCCGAAATACGCTCTTTGAGCGGAACGGGTTCAGTCTTTTGCCCGCCCACAACCCCTCGCCGCCTCCAGACACCCGCCTCGTCCGGCTTGGCAATTTTCCCGCTACTCACCAATTTTTCTGGATCATTCGGATCTCTTACTCGCAACAGGAAATGCTCGCCATCCCCCGCATCCGGCTTTTCGGAAACGAAGTACTTTTTGCCGAGAAATTCCACCTCCTTCATTCCCGGAAAGGTTGTTGAGGCGACAGTGGGGGGCCTTACATTAGGTGTTTCTTGGGTATTGACCGGGACCTCATCAGCGGTACTTGACGCTTTAGAGGTGCGGACCAAGTCAAATTCTTTTTGCTGCGCGCTGTATCGCCACCGGTAATTATTGCCCGGGTTAAACGCCACGGCTGACTCACCGATACTGTACTCCAGCGCCTGTGGCCCCAATTCGTGTATCAGTTGCAGGGCAGAAATCACGGCGGCGGCGCTGCCGCCAACACGATCATCCGCGGTCATGCCATAAATGGAATCGTGCACACCGAATACGATGTTGCCCGCGGTGCCAACAACGGGTAGATAACCGAATGTATGACCCCAGAGTTCTTTAGCGCCTTTCCAATTCTGCTGAGAAGAACCAAACACCTCAGTCTGATCGGACCAGAGCGCATTTTTGGCATTGACCGCTTGGAACTTGGCAGCGATACCGTCATCGACACCCGCGTATTTCAACTCATAGTCGCTATCTCGCGAGCGGGTGTAGTTAAAGGTCGCCAACACCGGCACACCTTCATCCGAGAAAAAATTGTGACGCCCCGGATAATGGGCATCCACACCGGAAATCAAATTATGCAGAACATCGCCGGCTTTAGGCCAATGAGCATCGTGGCCGCCTTGGCGGTCTCGGGCATTGAAACGGCGCAGCACATCATCACGGTTATCTTTGGCCCAACTGGCAAACTCCTTATCGCCGTTAATTTCACGGACACGGCCATTCCTCAAGTCAATCATTACTCCTTGATTGGGCCGGTGCTCGTTATAATTACCGTCATACTCGGTATACGGGATAAATGCATAACCTTCCAAGGGGTAGCCATAGATATTGGGGATAATCACTTGTCCGTTTTTATCCAGCGTGCGCCGGACCGCCGCTTGTGCAGCGGGGCTCAGATGTTCGAAGCTGTCCTTGTCCCCAACTAAACCTTGTAACGTGCCACGTAAAACATAAGCATCTGACGCCCCGGAAAACTTAGCCAATGGCCCTGAAGGATCGCGCATGGCGTTGGCAATATCCTGCGTCCAATGCGCCTGAAGTTTTTTGCCAAGACTCTCCAGGTCATTAATAGTGTTCTTGTCTTTGGGATCGATCACCATGGAGTTGAAATTGACCACCCCACCCCGCGCGGGCTTATCATGTGCCAGCGCACCTGCAGCAATCTCCCATGCCGAATAAGTCCGCTGTGTGGTAGTCGTCAGATGTTCTGCATGTCCTTTCCCGACATACGTGTTGAACGTTACCGTGATTTTTTCGTGTGGGTCGTACCCTGCGGCCAACAACCCGCCACTAAAGTAACCCGAGGGCTCCATGAACGCCCGAACGTTCTGAAATTTAACACTTCTTTCGCCTTCGCTACCGCGCCCTATGTCTTCAACACGCGCCATGATGCGTTTAGCGTAGTGATCAATACGCTGCTCTCGCTCCTGATAGGTATAAGTCGCCGACGGCGGTGCAACAGTCGCTGAGCCATAGATTATGTCCCGGTAAATGTCCAAATCGGGAGTAGAAGACACGACCTGATTAACGTTTGCGCCACGGCCAATATCTTTATCCGCTGAGTGCCTCGCCGAGTCGCTTACTTCATTGGTAGCCGAGTGCGAATCATCGGCGGAAGAAAAGTAGCGACTACTCACATTAAACGAAATGGGATTTGAACTCATGGCCAGCTCACCTTATCAATAGATTCATGGCGGTAGGTATCGCGCTGTTTCTTTCGTACACAAACCATACGAAAGGTCGCACACCAGGAGCTAGATAAGTCGCTTCTTCAAGTGAATAAGTTCCTTCAAAACACCGCTTTCCTATTACATAGTATTTTAGTAACACAATACCTTTTAGTCACTAAAGATACTTAACCATTACCCTCGCTGAATGAAACACACTTTAAAAAATATGGGAGCGGGCTTGCTCGCGAATGCGGTGTATCAGTCGAAATAGAGGTGACTGACACTTCGCATTCGCGGGCAAGCCCGCTCCCACAGGTTGACCGCGTACAGGCTTTGGTTATTTGGAGACCGGCATGGCGAATTCGGCGCCTTGCTCGATGCTCTCCGACCAGCGCTGCATGATCGATTTCTGCTTGGTGTAGAAGCGCACACCCTCAGTACCGTAGGCATGCATGTCGCCAAACAGGCTCTTCTTCCACCCGCCAAAACCATGCCACGCCATCGGCACCGGGATGGGCACGTTGATACCGACCATGCCCACCTGGATACGCCGCGCAAACTCGCGGGCGATGTTGCCGTCGCGGGTAAAGCAGCTGACGCCGTTGCCGAATTCGTGGTCGTTGACCAGCTTCACCGCTTCGCCGAAGTCGCTGACGCGCACGCAGGCCAGCACCGGGCCGAAGATTTCTTCGCGGTAGATGCTCATTTCCCGGGTCACGTGGTCGAACAGTGTCGCGCCCAGCCAGAAGCCGTTTTCCAGGCCTGCTTCGGTCGGCACGTAGTCACGCCCATCCAGCAGCAGGTGGGCGCCGGCCTGCACGCCTTGTTCGATATAGCCGCTGATGCGTTCCAGCGCCGCGCGGGACACAATCGGGCCCATCTCGGCTTTCAAATCGCGGCCGTCGGTGATGCGCAGTTGCTTGGCGCGCTCGGTCAGGGCAGCGATGACTTTGTCACCCACATCCCCCACCAGCACCGCCACGGAGATGGCCATGCAGCGTTCGCCAGCACTGCCGTAGGCCGCGCCCATCAGGGCATCCACGGTTTTTTCGATATCGGCGTCGGGCATCACCACCATGTGGTTTTTCGCCCCGCCCAGGCCTTGCACGCGCTTGCCGTGGCGGGCGCCGGTTTCGTAGATGTATTGGGCAATCGGCGTCGAGCCGACAAAGCTCACCGCCTTGACGTCCGGGTGTTCGATCAGCGCATCCACCGATTCCTTGTCACCCTGCACCACGTTGAACACGCCTTTGGGCAGGCCGGCCTCGCGCAGCAGTTCGGCCATGAACAAGGAGGCGCTTGGATCGGTCGGGCTTGGCTTGAGGATGAAGGTGTTGCCCGCCGCGATGGCGATCGGGTACATCCACATCGGCACCATCACCGGGAAGTTGAACGGCGTCACGCCCGCGACAACGCCCAGCGGCTGGCGCATCGTCCAGTTGTCCATGCCCCGGGAAACCTGGTCGGAGTACTCACCTTTCAGCAGGTTGGGAATGCCGCAGGCGAATTCGAGGATGTCGATGCCACGGTCGACTTCGCCCTGGGCATCGGTAAACACCTTGCCATGCTCGGCGACAATGATGCGTGCGAGGTCGTCTTTGCGTGCGCGCAGCAGATGCAGGTATTCGAACAATACGCGGGCGCGGCGGATCGGCGGGGTGTCGGCCCAGCCGTCAAAGGCCGCCTGGGCAGCGGCGACGGCTTCGTCCACGGTCTGGCGGCTGGCCAAGGCGACGCGGCCGGTCTTTTCGCCGGTGGCCGGGTTGAAGACGTCCTGATAACGGTCATCGCGGGACACGCGCTGGTCGTTGATGTAGTGCTCGATTGTAATTGTCATGGCAGTCGATCCCAGGTGGATAAGCGTTGGACACACGATAGGCTTTCGCTTTGTTCCAAACCAGAGCAGAATCCTGAACTTATTGTCCACCTACGCGAACAATCCAATCATGGAAAAGGCTGAGATCGAAGGACTGTGGACCCATATCCATTGGCTGTCGGTACTGGAAGAGCACGGCACCTACACTGCCGCTGCCGCACGCTTGGGGGTGAGCAAATCGGCCGTGAGCCAGCGTATTTCCGACCTGGAAAAGGCCACCGGTACAAGCCTCGTCACTCGAACGACGCGCAGCGTGCGCTTGACGGACGCCGGGTTGTCGCTGACCCGTGAAGTGCGCAGCGCCTACGAGCAGATCGCCCGCAGCTTCTCATCGGTACGCGACTCGGTCGGCGAGATTCGCGGGCTGGTGCGGCTGACAGCACCCGTGGCATTTGCTCGTCAGCAACTGGTGTCGCATCTGTCGGAATTTTTGCAGCAGTACCCGCAGGTGCGCATCCAGCTCGATGTGTCGGACGCCTTGAGCTCGCTGGCGGCCGAAGGCTACGACTTGGCCGTGCGCCACGGCTTCCAGGTGCCGGAGACCCATGTGGCGTGGAAGTTGTGCGATACCGGCTCGGTGCTGGTTGCCACCCAGGACTACCTGCAACGCCACGGTGAACCCCGTGAGCCCGGCGATTTGTCCGCGCATAATTGCCTGTTCTACCCACGCGGTACCGACCAGCCCGCCTGGACCTTCGAACGCGGCGGCAAAAACGTCGAGCGCCTGACCGTGCCCATCTCCGGCAGTTTCGCCACCAACAACAGCGAAGCCCTGCGCGACTCGGCGCTCAACCACCTGGGCATCGCCCTGCTCCCGGACTTCAGCGCCCATGCCGCGCTGGCCAGTGGCAAGTTGGTGCAGGTGCTCAAGGGCTGGACACTCAAGGGCGCGTTTGCCGATGAGATCTACTTGATCCGACCGTATTCGCCCCATGTGCCGAAGTCGGTGAGTGTGTTGGTGGGCTACCTGAAGGAAAAACTGTCGGGTGGATTTCGCTACGTGGGGTGAGGTTTATCGCTTGCCCAGCAGAACAGAAAGTCCATAATGGACAAATAAGTTCAGTCACGGAGACTCCCATGCCCAGCACACCTCAAGTGATCAACCAAACCCAGGCCCGCGAACTGCTCGCCCAAATCGACGTACCGCAGATCCTGCACAAGCTGTTCCGCGACCTGGCTGCCGGGCAGGCGGTGCAGCCGGCGCAGCAACTGGTGGAATTCCCCCACGGTGCCGGCGACTTTATCAACTACCTGGGTGTGCTGGCCGAGGACGGTGTTTATGGCGTGAAAACCTCGCCCTATATCGTGCGTGAACAAGGACCGCTGGTGACGGCCTGGACGCTGTTGATGTCGATGCACACCGGCCAGCCACTGCTGTTGTGCGATGCCGCCGAGTTGACCACCGCACGCACTGCCGCGACGACGGCGTTGGCGGTGGATGCATTGGCGCCTTTGTCCGCGCGGCGCCTGGCGATCATTGGCAGTGGCAAGGTGGCCCAGGCCCATCTGCACTACGTGAAAAACCTCCGGGACTGGCAAAGCATCAGCCTGTTTTCGCCTGGCCTGGCCAGCGCCGACGACACAGCCATCGCACACCTCAAAAGCCTCGACCCACGATTGAGCATTGCGCCGAGCAGCGATGCTGCGCTGGACGCCGCCGACGTGATCCTGCTGTGCACCTCATCGGCCGGCCCGGTGATCGATCCTGCACGCTTGAGCAAACCGGCGCTGATCACGTCCATCAGCACCAACGCCCCGCGCGCCCATGAAGTGCCGCCGCAGTCGCTCAACGGCATGCAGGTCTTCTGCGACTATCGCCAGACCACGCCAGCCTCGGCCGGTGAAATGCTCATCGCCACGGAACAACATGGCTGGGACAAACGCCACATTGTCGGCGACCTGCCCGAACTGCTCAGCGAACACGTGCAACGCCCGTCCTACGAGCGTCATGTATTCTTCCGCTCCATCGGCCTGGGCCTGGAAGATATCGCCCTGGCCAATGCCCTCTGGAGGCACCTATGAGCCACGCAGACTTCATCATCATCGGCGGCGGCATCGCTGGCGCGTCCACCGGTTTCTGGTTGTCGCAGCACGGCAAGGTGCTGGTGCTGGAGCGCGAAAGCCACCCGGGTTATCACTCCACCGGACGTTCGGCGGCGCTCTACACGGCGGCGTATGGCACCCCCCAGGTGCGCGCGCTGACCCTGGCCAGCCGGGCGTTTTTCGACCACCCGCCAGAAGGTTTCTGCGAGCATCCGTTGCTGACGCCACGGGGCGAAATGACCGTGGACTTTATCGGCGATGCGGCCGAGTTGAACGCGCAATACCTGAGCGCCAAAGCCACCGTGTCGCAGGTTGAACTGCTCAGCGCCGACGAAGCCTGTGCGAAACTGCCGATCCTGCGCCGGGAAAAAGTCCACGGCGCGCTGTACGACCCGACCGCCAGCGATATCGACACCGACGCGCTGCACCAGGGCTATCTGCGGGGCATCCGCCGCAACGGTGGCGAGGTGCTGACCGATCACGCCGTGCAGGGTTTAAGCCGTGATGCCGCAGGCGTTTGGCAGGTACAGGCTGGCGCAGAAACCTACACCGCCCCGACCCTGATCAACGCCGCTGGCGCCTGGGCCGACCAGATCGGCGCAATGGCCGGCGCCGCACCCATCGGCCTGCAACCCAAGCGCCGCTCGGCGTTTATCTTCGCCGGCCCCGAAGGCCTCGACACTCACCACTGGCCGATGCTGGTGGCGCTGGACGAGTCCTTCTACATGAAGCCCGACGCCGGCATGTTCCTCGGCTCGCCGGCCAACGCCGACCCGGTGGAACCCCAGGATATCCAGCCCGAAGAACTGGACATCGCCATGGGCATCTACCAGATCGAAGAAGCCACCACCCTGACCATCCGCCGCCCGACCCGCACCTGGGCCGGGCTGCGCAGTTTTGTCCCTGATGGTGATTTGCTGTCCGGCTTCGACTCCCAGGTGCCTGGCCTGTTCTGGGTCGCCGCGCAAGGTGGCTACGGCATCCAGACGTCACCGGCCATGGGCCAGGCCAGTGCGGCACTGGTACGCGGCGCGCCCTTGCCGGAGCCACTGGCGCGGTTCGGCCTCGACGCTGGTATGCTCTCCCCCGCCCGCCTGGAGCCCCGTTGATGAACAGCGCCGAACAAGAACAGAGCATGCAGAACTTCCGTGCGATGGCCGACGCCATCGCCACGTTGTTCTTTCCCCACGCCGAAGCGGTGCTGCACGATTTGCGCTCGCAAAAGGTCGACTACATCGCCAACAACCTGTCGAAACGGGCGATTGGCGATGACTCGGCGCTGGAGGACATGCTCAGTGATGACGTCAGTGACGTAAATATCGGCCCGTATGAAAAGCTCAACTGGGACGGCCAGAAGATTCGCAGCCTGAGCACCGTGCTGCACGACCACAAGGGCCGGCGCCTGGCGGTGTTGTGTATCAACCTGAATATTTCGCTGTTTGAAAACGTCAAGGCGGCGTTGGATTTGTTCCTCTCGCCGAGCAAGCTGATCCCGCAGCCGGACTCGTTGTTTCGCGATGACTGGCAGGAGCGGATCAATACGTTTTTGCATGCTTGGATGCGTGAGCGGCAGTTGAGTTTGAACCTGCTGACCCGGGATCATAAACGCGAGCTGGTGTTGGCGTTGCATGCCGAGGGTGCGTTCAAGGGCAAGAGTGCTTCGAACTATGTGGCCAATGTGCTGGGGATGGGGCGGGCGACGGTCTACAAGCACCTCAAAGAATTAAAAGGTATCTGAGCACACCTCTATTCCCTGTGGGAGCTGGCTTGCCTGCGATGGCGGTCTTTCTGTGTACATATCCGTTATTTGGGTAACGGCTACCTATGGTTCCGCCCTTACGGCGGCTCACTTTGGAAAAGCCGGAGTGCC
>NZ_ANNV01000169.1 GCF_000346755.1 Pseudomonas sp. CBZ-4
GGGGCTGCATTTCAATACGTTCAGGTTTTATGATCCGGATGTGGCGCTGTTTGCTGCGCCGGATCCGATTGGGTTGGTGGGGGGATCAACCTCTACAAGTACGCACCCAATCCTATTTCATGGATTGATCCATGGGGGCTGATCAATCTGAATACCCACGGGGCCGTAGGTAATTTTGGCGTCTATGAGATTCGAATAGATGGTGAGCTGCACAAATACGACAAGGCCGATATGAACCGCGTGACAAAATCTAGCGGCGACCCGACCAGGCTTCACCAGCAGGTAGAAAAACTAGAACGTCTAAATCCTGGAAAAACGATCAAGGGAACTGTTGTGCAAAGCGGTATAAGTTCGACCCAGGCAGCGAAGACCATTGAAACGGCGAAATTGGACGCTCACTTCGAAAAAACAGGTGGTCAAATTCCCGAAGGATATAGAAAAAGCTATAAAGGTCCTGAACCGCTCTGCGGCAAATAGAAGAGGTCAATAATGCGCACCCCATTCCCTCTCGCTATCGGCGGCCTGTTCCCAGATCCTGGCGCTGTATTTTTTGTATCGCACCTCGTTAGCCGGATTATTCGTGAACAATTGGAACATCGAATAGTCGACACCGAGGAATTCGATAAAAAATAGGGCGACAACTATTGGCTGAGTTCAAAAGACTCCAGCATGGCTGACTTAACGGACCTCAAAATCATGGGACCTGAAGTGTCGAAAAGAAATAAAACAGTCAGCTACTCTTTGAAAATACCTCATCAGCCCATCAATGAAGATCCAACGAGTCATGAACAATACCTTGCCTATCATGAACGAGCCGTGAAGGAAATACTTGACGCTCTCCCAATACATCTATCAGAGCCCGTAGAAAATATTTACGCCGCCATACCTCAGGAAGTGCAAACGTTACCGGCAGCACAGCTGAAGAGCACAGAATAAATTAAAACCCGGCCTGAAAATTATCATGGATACATGGGGCTGATTTATTTACCATTCTTTTTATAGACCAAATAAATCCGCCCCCTTTATCCCTATTTATTCAGCATCTTCTGCATCTGCTTGCGCGTTTCTTATCAGCCGCTTCAGCATTTTGTTCATGTGCTCATAGCGCTTCTCAACGACCGCCATACGAGACGCTGCCGTCGGCGTTTCCGATGACTCCGGCGCCACATAGGGGTCGTAGATAAGCCCGTATCGTTTCGCGATTTCTTTCATCTGGTCTTCTGTGGCGTTCATCCTGCTTTCAAGAGCGTTCAAGCGTGAGTCAACATCAGTTGCCGCGCCAGGATCCTTACCCACCGCCTTGGCATCCGGCCCCTCATTAATGGAGAGTATGCTGTTGACCATTACTTCCGTTTTTATTTCAGCGCTTTCAAGACGTGCGTCTAATTTTTGCTGTTCCGTCGCGGAAGGATCGTTGGTGCTTACCCTACCGTCTGCGTTCCTTTTTTCAGCCCCCGGCATTTTGGCTTGTGCGTCAATCCTGTCCGTTATGGCGCAAGAAGCTATATGCTCCCCGGCGGTAAAGGGCAAACCAGTAAGTGTGCTTACGCCATGATTTATAAACGCGCTACGAGCACCGCTGGCGAGCTCACTCGATATTGGCGGAAGCACATTTTTTTTGTGCAAATCGGAAATTGTTTTCGAGCTATTGACGGCATCGTTCGACCCATTTGGCCCACCCGCAGGCTTGGGTGGTTTCGTCGATGGTGGCTTAGTCTCCGCTGGTGGCTTGGTATTCGCTGGCGGCTTTTTCTTAGGTGCCTTTGTCTTCGGGTTATTGAAAAAAACAGAGCTAGCGCGCTTAGCCCTCGCTTGCACCTCCTCTTCACTCGCCATCGGATACTGGGAAGAACGCCCGCTCTCATTACCCAAATCGCGTTCAACTCTCAAGCCGCTCGCAACGTCCTGCTGTTTATCTGTAACTATCGGCGCTTTGCCCCCCTGAGTGCCGGGTTGAGCCGACGGGATCTGCAAATGGGTATACGGCTGATCAGACAGTTTCATAACGACACCTCTTAAATTCAATTGAGAGAGTGCTTCCTGCAACCTCAACCTTTAAGTGAGCGTTCACACATAGAGGTTCCGGCATTTAAAAAAAAACGCACCAAGACGAATACAAGCCGTTGCAACCCCCGTCTGCTCAAGCCATTTAAACGTGCATATGAACCTGAACACCGACTTGCTTTGCCCCAACAAAAATGGGCACCCGACCCAGTCGGCGTGCCCATTTTTTCTACCACCCCGCCTCCCTTCGAGGCGATACCGCTCTTACGGGTTGACGCTGTCTTTGAGCGACTTGCCCGGCTTGAACGCAACGGTGTTGCTGGCCTTGATCTTCACCGGCTCGCCGGTTTGCGGGTTCTTGCCGGTGCGGGCGCCGCGATGGCGTTGCAGGAAGGTGCCGAAGCCAACCAGGGTGACGCTGTCCTTGCGGTGCAGGGCGCCGGTGATTTCTTCGAGAACGGCGTTGAGGACGCGGTTGGCCTGTTCTTTGGTGAGATCCGCTTTTTCAGCGATGGCGGCTGCGAGTTCTGGTTTACGCATGAGTGAAGCCTCTTTGACGGTTTTTTGTTGTTATGTCCGTGCTGCTCTCTAACGGAGCAGCGCCCAAGGCGCCGCAGGCTCTACTCTGCGGCAGACGGGAGTGAGGATGGCATGCCCACCGACGCTGCGCCAGTGTCGCGGCGACCTTTCTGGGGGTAGGAACGTGCTGATTCCGACAGAACGACCGGTATTTACGCCAGCAACGGTGGAAGTTCTTTGTTCAGGGCCAGTTTGTCCATGACAGCGCCGCCGGTCAGCGCATAACCCAACAGGCGGCCGCTGGCGTCGCGGCACAGGGCCTTTATATCGGCGCCCTGGCCTTCGACGCTCCACACGCCTTCGCTGCCCCGTGGCGGTGGCGAAACCACCAGCGGGCAGATCGGGGTTTTCACGGTGATGGGCATCGGCCCGTAGCTGACCGCCGTCGCATTGCCGGCCAACGTCTGGGCCAGGGCGCGGGCGCAGCTCATCAGTGGCATCACATACAGCAGGTTCAGGCCATCGACTTCGGCGCAATCGCCCAGGGCGTAGATATTCGCGTGGGAGGTCTTGAGGTGGCGGTCTACCGTGACCCCGCGGCCGGTCTGCAAGCCGGCGGCGGCAGCGAGGTCGACCCGTGGACGCAGGCCGATGGCCGAGACCACCAGGTCACAGTGGATCACTTCGCCGTCCGACAGGTGCGCTTCCAGGCCACCAGCGCTGCGCTGCAAGCGGTTGAGCACCGGGCCCAGGTGGAAACGCGCGCCAAGGCCTTCCAGGCCAGCCTGCACCGCAGCGGCAGCCGCCGGGTGCAGCAGGGTCGGCATGACTTGCTCGCACGGCGCCACCAGGTCGATCTCGTAGCCGCCGAGGATCAGGTCGTTGGCGAACTCGCAGCCGATCAGGCCGGCACCGAGCAGCAGCACGCGGCGCTTGCCGGCAGCGGCTGCGCGAAAGCGCGCGTAGTCTTCCAGGTCATTGATCGGGAAAATCAGCTCAGCCGCATCGCCTTCCACCGGCACACGCACGGTTTCGGCGCCCCAGGCCAGGATCAGGTCGCGATAGGCCACCGCTTCCTCGCCGATCCACAGGCGCTTGTGGCCCGGGTCGATGCCGCTGATGCGGGTGTGGGTGCGCACTTCGGCCTTGAGTTGCTCGGCCATGGCGCCAGGTTCAGCCATGCTCAGGCCATCGGCGTCCTTGTTCTTGCCAAAACCGGTGGAGAGCATGGGCTTGGAGTAGGAGCGGCCGTCATCCGCGGTGATCAGCAGCAATGGGGTCTCGCTGTCGAGCTTGCGAAACTCCCGGGCCAGGTTGTAGCCGGCCAATCCGGTGCCGATGATCACGACAGGTGCGTTCATTCCCTTCTCCTTGTAGTAGGTTTATTTGCTTGAAAATCAACCGATTTCGATCATTTCGAAATCCATCTTGCCCACGCCGCAGTCCGGGCACAGCCAATCTTCCGGGACGTCTTCCCAACGGGTGCCAGGCAGGATTCCGTCATCCGGCCAGCCGTCTTTCTCGTCGTAGATCAGGCCGCAGACTACACATTGCCACTTCTTCATTACTTGCTTCCTCAGGGTCCAGGCCTCTTGGCCGACGGTCGATAGATCCAGCGTTGCCGTACGGCTCAGGGCGTTTTGTACTGATCGGGGCGTGCAGATGCAAGCATGATCGACGCAAACGGCCGGCCCACCCCGGCAAAAGCCCAGGGTGCCATGGTAAGCTCGCCGCCTCTTTTGCTGCCAATACTGACTCACCGTGCCGCACTCAATCGCCCTTTCCGATGCTTGCCAATGGCTGACCCAGAGCCTTCTGCGCCCAATGCCGGCGCCCCTGACCGTCAATTGGCTGTTCAACGAAGACTCGCTGACGCGCCGGCTGACGTGGCTGTCCCGGGACGGCTTCAGCGTGACGCCACTGTTCGAAGGCTGGCAGCCGCTGCGGGACGACGAATGCGCCGCCCTTGGGCTCGCGCCAGCCACCGTCGGCTGGGTACGCGAAGTGTATTTGCGCGGGCAAGGCCAGCCCTGGGTGTTTGCCCGCAGCGTGGCGTCGCGCAGTGCGTTGCAAGGTGATGGGCTGCACATGGATGAGCTGGGCAGCCGCTCGCTGGGCGAGTTGCTGTTCTGCGACCAGGCGTTCACCCGCCAGGCGATCGAGGTGTGCCATTACCCGCGCCACTGGTTGCCAAGCGCCGATCAGGCCGACGGGCTGTGGGGTCGGCGCTCGCGTTTTGATCGCGGGGCCTTGAGCGTATTGGTCGCGGAAATCTTCTTGCCGAGCTTCTGGCATGCCTTGCATGCCCACCCGGAGAACTGCTGATGTATCAACGTCTGCTCAAGTCCTTGAACCACCTGAACCCCAGGGCGTGGGATTTCATCCAGCTGACGCGCATGGACAAGCCCATCGGCATCTATCTGCTGCTGTGGCCGACGTTATGGGCGCTGTGGATCGCCGGCAAGGGCTCGCCGTCCCTGCTCAATATCGTGATTTTCGTGCTCGGCGTGGTGCTGACCCGTGCCGGCGGCTGCGTCATCAATGACTGGGCCGACCGCAAGGTCGACGGCCATGTGAAACGCACCGAGCAGCGTCCGCTGGTGAGCGGCAAGATCAGCTCGAAAGAGGCCCTGGTGTTTTTTGCCGTGCTGATGGGCATCAGTTTCCTGCTGGTACTGCTGACCAATGCCAGCACCATACTGCTGTCCCTCGGCGGCCTGGCGCTGGCGGCGAGTTACCCGTTCATGAAGCGCTACACCTATTACCCGCAGGTGGTGTTGGGTGCGGCGTTTTCCTGGGGCATGCCGATGGCATTCACCGCCGAGACCGGCAGCCTGCCCGCCACCGCGTGGCTGCTGTATATCGCCAACCTGTTGTGGACGGTGGGTTATGACACCTATTACGCCATGACCGACCGCGACGACGACTTGAAGATCGGCGTGAAGTCCACGGCCATTCTGTTTGGCGATGCGGATCGCGTGATTATCCTCACCCTACAGGGGTTGGCGCTGGTGTGCCTGTTGCTGGCGGGCGCGCGGTTTGAGCTGGGGGGCTGGTTCCACTTGGGCCTGGTTGCCGCGGCGGGCTGTTTTGCCTGGGAGTTCTGGTACACGCGGGACAGGGATCGGCTGAAGTGCTTCAAGGCGTTCCTGCATAACCACTGGGCGGGGTTGGCGATTTTTGTGGGGATTGTGCTGGATTACGGGTTGCGCTGATTGTTCTGACGCCATCGCGGGCAAGCCCGCTCCCACAGTTTGAATTGCGAACACCTTCAAATGTGGGAGCGGGCTTGCCCGCGATGCTTTTAGCCGCGCCTCGGGCTCAAGGCTTGATCACATGCCACGCCCCACCCTTGCCATCCCCGGTCTTGTCCCCGGCCTTCATGTCATCCTTATAGGTGTACACCGGCTTGCCTTTGTAAGCCCACTGGCTGGTCTGGTCATCACGGGTGATCACCGTCCAATCCCCCATCGGCTTGTCGGTGGACTCAGCCTTCAACGGCGGCCAGTTCGTCGCGCACTGGTCCTTGCACACGGACTTGCCATCGGCATCCTTGTCGAAGGTGTAGAGCGTCATCCCTTTGTGATCCACCAGCGTCCCGTCTTTGGTCATCGCCGGGTCCATTGCGAAGGCCAGGGTCGGCAGCGTCAACGCGGCCGTTACCAACAGGGCTTTCCAGGAAACAGTGCGGTAAGTCATCGGAACCTTCCTTTTTTGGTTGTCAGGATTCGGACCCAAAGCGTAGTCCAGAGAGACGCGGATTGCCCAAGCGACTAAATTACTGTCACACGACTGCAATAATTCCGTTATCTAATGCGGCGCAAGACAGTTAAATGACAAGAGGATTTAGGCATGGTTGGCAGGAGCATTCTGATCGTTGACGACGAAGCGCCCATCCGCGAGATGATCGCCGTTGCGTTGGAAATGGCCGGCTACGACTGCCTGGAGGCAGAGAACTCCCAGCAGGCCCATGCCATTATCGTCGACCGCAAGCCGGACCTGATCCTGCTCGACTGGATGCTGCCCGGCACGTCCGGCATCGAGCTGGCCCGCCGCCTCAAGCGTGACGAGCTGACCGGGGATATCCCGATCATCATGCTCACCGCCAAGGGCGAAGAGGACAACAAGATCCAGGGCCTGGAAGTCGGCGCCGATGACTACATCACCAAGCCTTTTTCCCCACGTGAGCTGGTCGCGCGCCTGAAAGCCGTACTGCGCCGCGCCGGCCCGACCGATGGCGAAGCGCCGATTGAAGTCGGCGGCCTGATCCTCGACCCCATCAGCCACCGCGTGACCATCGACGGCACGCCGGCCGAGATGGGCCCCACCGAATACCGTCTGCTGCAATTCTTCATGACCCACCAGGAACGCGCCTACACCCGCGGCCAACTGCTCGACCAGGTCTGGGGCGGCAACGTGTATGTGGAAGAGCGCACCGTGGATGTGCATATCCGTCGCCTGCGCAAAGCCTTGGGCGATGCCTACGAGAATCTGGTACAAACCGTGCGCGGTACTGGCTACCGGTTCTCCACCAAGGGCTGAGCCAGCCGCTTTTCTTGACTTAAACAGCTGACAAGGACGCATGTTCAAGTGAACCAAAACTGGCATGGCACCCTGATCCGCCACATGCTCCTGCTGGTCACCGGCTGCCTGTTGGTAGGCCTGATCAGCGGCTACTACGGCTGGAGCCTGGCCATCGGCCTCGGCCTGTACCTGGGCTGGACCCTCAAGCAATTGCTGCGCCTGCATGAATGGCTGCGCCAGCACAAACCCGACGAAGCGCCACCCGACGGCTACGGCCTGTGGGGCGAGGTGTTCGACAGCATCTACCACCTGCAACGCCGCGACCAACGGGTACGCGGACGCCTGCAAGCGGTGATCGACCGGGTGCAGGAGTCCACCGCCGCGTTGAAAGACGCGGTGATCATGCTCGACAGCGACGGCAACCTGGAATGGTGGAACCGCGCCGCCGAAACCCTGCTGGGCCTGAAGACGCCCCAGGACAGCGGCCAACCGGTGACCAACCTGGTGCGCCACCCGCGCTTCAAGGAGTACTTCGAACAGGACAACTACGAAGAAGCCCTGGAAATCCCCTCGCCCACCAACGACCGCGTGCGCATCCAGCTGTACCTGACGCGCTACGGCAACAACGAGCACCTGATGCTGGTACGCGACGTGACCCGCATCCATCAGCTGGAACAGATGCGCAAAGACTTCGTCGCCAACGTCTCCCACGAGTTGCGCACACCGCTGACGGTGATCTGCGGCTACCTGGAGACGCTGCTGGACAACGTCGACGAGATCAACCCGCGCTGGAGCCGCGCGCTGCAACAAATGCAGCAGCAGGGTTCACGCATGCAGACCCTGCTCAACGACCTGTTGCTGCTGGCCAAGCTGGAGGCGACCGACTACCCGTCGGACAACCAACCGGTGGCCGCGCAGAGCCTGTTGCAGACCATCAAGAACGACGCCCAGGCGCTGTCCGGCCAACGCGGCCAGCAGATCACCCTGGAAGCCGACCCGCAGGTCTTGCTCAAGGGCAGCGAAGGCGAATTGCGCAGCGCGTTTTCCAACCTGGTGTTCAACGCCGTCAAGTACACCCAGGACAAGGGCACCATCCGCATCCGCTGGTGGGCCGATGAACAGGGCGCACACCTCAGCGTGCAGGACTCCGGCATCGGCATCGACGCCAAGCACCTGCCGCGCCTGACCGAGCGTTTCTACCGCGTCGATTCAAGCCGCAACTCCAACACCGGCGGCACCGGGCTTGGCCTGGCGATCGTCAAGCATGTGCTGCTGCGCCACCGCGCGCGCCTGGAGATCAGCAGCGTGCTGGGCCATGGCAGCACGTTTACCTGCCATTTCCCGCCGTCGCAGGTGACCCGCTCGCGCGTCCTCAGTACCGATGAATAACCCACAGGCGACACAGGACTAAATGTGGGAGCTGGCTTGCCTGCGATAGCGGTATATCAGTAAACACATCGGTAACGGGTACACCGCTATCGCAGGCAAGCCAGCTCCCACAGTGGATTTGCATCGCTTTCAAAGACCCATTCCATGTCCCACCCGGCAGCAGCCACTAGGCAAGCGCCCCATCAGCCGCTACATTGGCCGACCTGCGCCCGCTTTTGCGGCTCACCTGCCACCCCTTAATTGAACACACGGAACCTGCAAAACCCCATCATGGACCCTTCCCCTGGTATCACCCTCGCCACACTCTTCGCCGACTTCGGCATGATTCTTTTTGCACTGGTCCTGGTACTGCTCAACGGTTTCTTCGTTGCGGCGGAATTTGCCATGGTCAAACTGCGCTCCACGCGGGTCGAGGCCATCGCCCACACCAACGGCTGGCGCGGGCAGATCCTGCGCACCGTACACAGCCAGCTCGACGCCTACCTGTCGGCCTGCCAGCTGGGTATCACCCTCGCCTCCCTGGGCCTGGGCTGGGTCGGTGAGCCGGCGTTTGCGCACATTCTTGAGCCATTGCTGGGCGCCGTGGGCGTCGAGTCGCCGGAAGTGATCAAGGGCGTGTCGTTCTTTGCGGCGTTCTTCGTGATTTCCTACCTGCACATCGTGGTCGGTGAGCTGGCGCCCAAGTCCTGGGCCATCCGCAAGCCCGAGCTGCTGTCGCTGTGGACGGCGGTGCCGCTGTACCTGTTCTACTGGGCCATGTACCCGGCGATCTACCTGCTCAACGCCAGCGCCAACGCCATCCTGCGGATCGCCGGCCAGGGCGAGCCTGGCCCGCACCATGAGCACCACTACAGCCGCGAAGAGCTCAAGCTGATCCTGCACTCCAGCCGTGGCCAGGACCCCAGCGACCAAGGCATGCGCGTACTGGCGTCGGCCGTGGAAATGGGCGAACTGGAAGTGGTCGACTGGGCCAACTCCCGCGAAGACCTGGTCACCCTGGACTTCAACGCCCCGCTCAAGGAAATCCTCGCGCTGTTCCGCCGCCACAAATTCAGCCGCTACCCGGTGTATGACGCGGTGCGCAACGAATTCGTCGGCCTGCTGCACATCAAGGACCTGCTGCTGGAACTGGCAGCCCTGGACCACATCCCCGAGTCGTTCAACCTGGCCGAGCTGACCCGCCCGCTGGAGCGCGTGTCGCGGCACATGCCGTTGTCGCAGCTGCTGGAGCAGTTCCGCAAAGGCGGCGCGCACTTCGCCCTGGTGGAAGAAGCCGACGGCAAGATCATCGGCTACCTGACCATGGAAGACGTGCTGGAAGTGCTGGTGGGCGACATCCAGGACGAACACCGCAAGGCCGAACGCGGCATCCTCGCCTACCAGCCAGGCAAGCTGCTGGTACGTGGCGATACGCCGCTGTTCAAGGTGGAGCGCCTGCTGGGCGTGGACCTCGACCATATCGAAGCGGAAACCCTGGCCGGCCTGATCTACGACACCCTCAAGCGGGTGCCGGAAGAAGAGGAAGTGCTGGAAGTTGAAGGCTTGCGGATCATCATCAAGAAGATGAAAGGGCCGAAGATCGTCCTGGCCAAGGTCCTGCTGCTGGACTGACCCTCAATTGCCCAACGCAAAGTTGGGCAAGACGCCCACCGGCTGGTTGAACTCATACGGGATCGACACCAGCCCCGCCTCGGTGGCGCGCTGCACGACGAAATGCAAGTGTGGCCCGCTGCTGTTGCCGGTATTGCCCGACAGCGCCAGCGGGCTGCCCACCGCCACACGCTGCCCTACCTGCACGCTGACCGACCCTTGCTTGAGGTGCAGGTACACGCCCTCGGTGCCGTCGTCATGGCGCACCCGCACAAAATTGCCCGACGCATCACTGCCGCGCCCGGCCTGCGCGTTCTCGGTTTTCACCACCATCCCGCTGCGCGCCGCAATGATCGGCGTGCCTTCGGGCATGGCGATGTCCATGGCGTAGCGGCTTTTGCTGTCGGTGTGGCTGAAACTGCCGTTGGGGCCCTGGCTCAGGCGGAACGGACCGCCGCGCCAGGGCAGCGGGTAGCGGTAGGCTTGTTGTGGATAAACCGGCGTCGGCCTGTCGAGCAGCGGCCGCGCGGGCTTGCGCTCGTGGATCACGAACGCCTGCGCGCCGGGGGTTTGCCGGTCGCTGTAGAACACGTTGCCGTTGGCATCGATGGATTTGTAGACGGTCATGGCCTGAGCCGAAGGAGCGACCCAGGCCAGTGCGCAGCACAGCAATAGACGCGTGAGCATAGCGTGAACCTGCCGGGATGACTGAACGGCAGGTTAGCGGGAGATCATGACAACACTATGTGCATCAATGAAGTTCCAATGTGGGAGCGGGCTTGCCCGCGATGACAGTGTGTCAGACACAGATCATGTGTCAGATGCACCGCTATCGCGGGCAAGCCCGCTCCCACAAGGGTTAGGTGTCGTTCTGGGGGTCACGCACCCGGCACAAAATGCTTCTGTGCAGTACCACGGGCGATCAGGCGGGAGATGTAGTCGAGCTTCTGCGCGTCCTGGTCGATAAACCGGAAGGTCAGTTGCAGCCAGTCGCTGTCGGGCTTGGGCTCGTGGGCGACAACAGCGTGCAGGTAGCCGTTGAGGCGCGCGACTTCGGCGTTGTCGCCTTGTTCCAGGTCGAGTACGGCGCTTTCCAGGACCTGCGGCAGGACTTCACCGCGACGCACCACCAGCAGCGCTTCCTTGATGCTCAAGCCCTTGATCACGCATTGCTGGGTGCCGCTGGACAGGCGCAGTTGGCCTTGGCCGCGGCCGCCTGCTGGTGCTGCTGCAGGTGCTTGTACCGGCGGGCTGTTGAGCAGGCCTTTGCTGGGCGCAGGGGCGGCGGCGGCAACCGGGGCTGCACGTACGGTCTCGGCCTTGCCGCCGGTCAGGGCGCTCAGGGAGTCGTTGCCAAAGGCCGAGTTCATCTTGGTCGGCGCACTGGCGACCAGGGCGTCGAGACGGCCGATCTTGTGCAGGGCCTGCTTGACCTTGTTCAGCAATTGCTCGTTGGTGAACGGCTTGCTGACGTAACCGGAAACACCGGCCTGGATCGCCTGCACCACGTTTTCCTTGTCGCCACGGCTGGTCACCATCACGAACGGCATGGCCTTGAGGTGCGGTTGCTCACGGCACCAGGTCAGCAGTTCCAGGCCGGACATCTCGGGCATTTCCCAGTCGCACAGCACCAGGTCGAACGTCTCGCGCATCAGGATGGCCTGGGCCTTTTTGCCGTTCACCGCGTCTTCAAGCTTGATCCCGGGGAAGTAGTTGCGCAGGCACTTCTTCACCAGATCGCGGATAAACGAGGCGTCATCCACCACCAATACACTGACTTTACTCATCGACCCTTCATCCTATAAAAACTTCGGCACGCAAGACGCCTGACTGGTGGCATTTTGCCAAAACTCGCTAGTCACAGTCGGACTTTATTGCTTCCGCTGCGCAAAAAATTCGGAGGCCACAAACGAAAACGCCCGGCCAAAGGCCGGGCGTTTATTTCTCGGGCAATCTTACTTATCGTCAGCTTCGCCCGGAACATTAGGGATTTGATCGACCGACCCTTCAACTTCAGCCTTCATGCGCTTGAGGCCCATGTGCCGCACGTCGGTACCACGCACCAGGTAGATCACCAGCTCCGAGATATTGCGCGCGTGGTCGCCGATGCGTTCCAGCGAACGCAGCACCCAGATGATGCTCAAGACCCGCGAGATAGAGCGCGGGTCTTCCATCATGTAGGTGGCCAGCTCGCGCAGCGCGGTCTTGTATTCGCGGTCGATGATCTTGTCGTACTGGGCCACCGACAACGCCAGCTCGGCGTCGAAACGGGCAAACGCATCCAGCGCGTCGCGCACCATGTTGCGCACCTGGTCGCCGATGTGGCGCACTTCCACGTAACCGCGTGGGGCTTCGCCTTCTTCGCACAGCTGGATGGCGCGGCGGGCGATCTTGGTGGCTTCGTCACCGATGCGCTCGAGGTCGATCACCGACTTGGAGATGCTGATGATCAAACGCAAGTCGGACGCCGCCGGTTGGCGACGGGCCAGAATGCGCAGGCATTCTTCGTCGATATTGCGTTCCATCTGGTTGATCTGGTCATCGATCTCACGCACTTGCTGGGCCAGGCCCGAATCGGCCTCGATCAGCGCGGTCACGGCGTCGTTGACTTGCTTCTCCACCAGACCGCCCATCGCCAGGAGGTGGCTGCGCACTTCCTCAAGCTCGGCGTTGAACTGCGCGGAGATGTGGTGGGTAAGGCCTTCTTTGCTAATCATGTTGGCGTCCTTGGAGCGTCCGGTAAGGTGCGGAGAACCGCAGCATCAGTGCAATGAGAACCACGGCTGACTAGCCGTAGCGACCGGTGATGTAGTCTTCGGTCTGCTTCTTCGCCGGATTGGTGAACAGAGTATCGGTATCACCGAATTCCACCAGCTTGCCCATGTACATGAACGCGGTGTAGTCGGAAACCCGCGCCGCCTGTTGCATGTTGTGGGTCACGATGACGATGGTGAACTTGGATTTGAGTTCGTAGATCAGCTCTTCGACTTTCAGCGTCGAGATCGGGTCGAGTGCCGAGCACGGTTCGTCGAGCAGCAGCACTTCCGGTTCCACGGCGATGGTGCGCGCGATCACCAGACGTTGTTGCTGGCCGCCGGACAGGCCGAGGGCCGAGTCGTGCAGACGGTCTTTCACTTCGTCCCACAACGCCGCGCCTTTCAAGGCCCACTCAACCGCTTCGTCGAGGATGCGTTTCTTGTTGATGCCCTGGATGCGCAGGCCGTAGACCACGTTTTCGTAGATGGTCTTGGGGAACGGGTTGGGCTTCTGGAACACCATGCCCACACGACGACGCAGCTCGGCCACGTCTTCGCCCTTGCGGTAGATGTTGGTGCCGTAGAGGTTGATTGCACCGTCTACGCGGCAGCCGTCCACCAGGTCGTTCATGCGGTTGAAGGTGCGCAGCAGCGTGGACTTGCCGCAGCCCGACGGGCCGATGAAGGCGGTCACGCGCTGCTTGGGAATGTTCATGCTGACGTCGAACAGCGCCTGCTTTTCACCGTAGTACAGGCTCAGGCCCGGCACTTCGATGGCCACGGTTTCCTGGGCCAGGCTCAGGCTCTGCTTGTCGCGACCCAGGGCCGACATGTTGATGCCGTGGGTGTGGGTTTCATGTTGCATGGGATGCTCCCTGTGCTACCAATTCGTTGTGTTGGACCGCCGGGGCGATCTACTCAAAATTTTGTGTCTGACGCGGTCCAGTGTGGGAGCTGGCTTGCCTGCGATGGCATCACCGCGCTGTACCTGCCCAACCGAGTCGCCTGCATCGCAGGCAAGCCAGCTCCCACATCGACCGTGTCCAGCCCGCTTAACTGTCCAACGCTTTGTATTTTTCACGCAGGTGGTTACGAATCCACACTGCCGACAAGTTGAGCGTGGCGATCACCAGCACCAGCAGCAAGGCGGTGGCGTACACCAGTGGCCGTGCCGCTTCGACGTTGGGGCTCTGGAAGCCGACGTCATAGATATGGAAGCCCAGGTGCATGATCTTCTGGTCCAGGTGCAAGTACGGGTAGTTGCCATCCAGCGGCAGCGACGGCGCCAGTTTCACCACACCTACCAGCATCAGCGGCGCCACTTCACCGGCGGCGCGGGCCACGGCGAGGATCATGCCGGTCATCATCGCCGGGCTGGCCATGGGCAGCACGATCTTCCACAGCGTTTCCGCCTTGGTCGCGCCCAGTGCCAGGGAGCCTTCACGTACGGTGCGCGGGATGCGCGCCAGGCCTTCTTCGGTGGCCACGATCACCACCGGCACCGCCAGCAGCGCCAGGGTCAGCGAGGCCCACAGCAGGCCCGGCGTACCGAAGGTCGGTGCCGGCAGGGCTTCGGCGAAGAACAGGCGGTCCACCGAGCCCCCCAGTACATACACGAAGAAGCCCAGGCCGAACACGCCGTAGACGATGGCCGGGACGCCCGCCAGGTTGTTCACGGCAATACGGATGATGCGCGTCAGGGTGTTCTGCTTGGCATATTCGCGCAGGTACACCGCCGCCAGCACGCCGAACGGGGTCACGATCATCGCCATGATCAGGGTCATCATCACGGTGCCGAAGATGGCCGGGAAGATCCCGCCTTCGGTGTTGGCTTCCCGTGGGTCATCGCTCAAGAATTCCCAGACCTTGCTGAAGTAGAAGCCGATCTTGGTAAAGGTGCCCATGGCGTTCGGCTGGTAGGCGTGCACCACTTTGCCGATGCCGATCTCCACTTCCTTGCCGTTGCCGTCACGGGCGGTCAGCGCGTCACGGTTGAACTGGGTGTGCAGGTCGGACAGGCGCGCTTCGATGTCCTGGTAACGGGCATTCAGCTCGGCGCGGTCGGCGTCCATGTCGGCCTGGGCGGCAGCGTCGAGCTTGCCTTCCAGTTCCAGCTTGCGACCGTGCAGGCGGATGCGTTCGAGACCGGCGTTGATCGCGCCGATATCGGTTTTTTCCAGGCTCTTGAGCTGGGCGGCCAGCTTGTTCACACGGTCGACGCGGGCTTGCAGCTCCGGCCACGCGGCCTCGCCTTCGGCGATGACCTTGCCATCTTGCTTGACGTTGACCAGGGTGCCGTAGAAGTTACCCCACTCACGACGCTCGATGGCCATCAGCTCGACCGGCTTGGTCTGGTCCTTCAGCCACTCGCCGACGATCCAGGTGAAGTCGTTGCCGTTCAAGTCCCGGTTGCCGACCTTGATCAGCTCGCGGGTCATGAATTCCGGGCCTTGGTCCGGCACGGGCAGGCCAGCGCTTTTCAGGCGCTCGCGGGGCACTTCTTCCTTCTGCACCACTTCGCCGATGACGATATGGTTGGCCTGGCCCGGCACGCTGTAGTTGGCCTGGATCAGGTCGGCCGGCCAGAAGTGGCCCAGGCCACGTACGGCAATCACGGCCAGCAAACCAATGGTCATGATGACCGCGATGGACACCGCGCCACCGCTGATCCAGACGCCTGGGGCGCCGCTCTTGAACCATCCATTCAGGGAGTTCTGTTTCACAGACTTCTACCTTTCTTAAAGCGACGAGTATTTCTTGCGCAGACGCTGACGGATCAGCTCGGCGAGGGTGTTCATGATGAAGGTGAACAGCAGCAGCACCAGCGCCGAGAGGAACAGCACACGGTAGTGACTACCGCCCACTTCCGACTCCGGCATCTCCACCGCAACGTTGGCCGCCAGGGTGCGCAGGCCTTCGAACAGGTTCATCTCCATCACCGGGGTGTTGCCGGTGGCCATCAGCACGATCATGGTCTCGCCGACGGCGCGGCCCATGCCGATCATCAGCGCCGAGAAAATCCCCGGGCTGGCGGTCAGGATCACCACGCGGGTCATGGTCTGCCACGGCGTGGCACCCAGGGCCAGCGAGCCCAGGGTCAGGCCGCGCGGTACGCTGAACACGGCGTCTTCGGCGATGGAGTAGATGTTCGGGATCACCGCGAAACCCATGGCCAGGCCGACTACCAGGGCGTTGCGCTGGTCGTAGGTGATGCCGAGGTCGTGGGAGATCCACATGCGCATGTCGCCGCCGAAGAACCAGGTTTCCAGGTAGGGGCTCATGTACAGCGAGAGCCAGCCCACAAACAGGATCACCGGGATCAGGATCGCGCTTTCCCAGCCATCGGGAACGCGCAGGCGGATCGACTCAGGCAAGCGGCTGAAGATAAAGCCGGCCACCAGGATGCCAATCGGCAACAGCATCAACAGGCTGAAAATCCCCGGTAGATGCCCCTCGACATACGGCGCGAGGAACAGGCCGGCGAAGAAGCCGAGGATCACCGTCGGCATCGCTTCCATCAGTTCGATCACCGGCTTGACCTTGCGGCGCAGGCTCGGGGCCATGAAGTACGCGGTGTAGATGGCAGCGGCAACAGCCAGCGGTGCGGCCAGCAGCATGGCGTAGAACGCCGCCTTCAGCGTACCGAAGGTCAGTGGCGCCAGGCTCATCTTGGGTTCGAAGTCGGTGTTGGCGGCGGTCGATTGCCAGACGTATTTAGGCTCGTCGTAGTTCTCGTACCAGACCTTGCTCCACAACGCGCTCCACGAGACCTCCGGGTGCGGGTTGTCGAGCAGCAGCGGTTGCAGCTTGCCGCCGGCTTCCACAATCACGCGGTTGGCCCGTGGCGACAGGCCGAATACGCCTTGGCCATCGACCACCGGGTCCACCAGCAGGGTGCGGTGGGCGGTGCTGTGGAACACGCCGAACTTGCCGGAGGCGTCGAGGGCGGTGAAGCCTTTGCGACGTTCTTCGGCGGTGATTTCAACGATAGGCGCGGTGCCCATCTGGAAGGTGCGGATCTGCTTGAGGTGCTGCTCGCCATCCGGGTCGCGGGCCATGAACCACTGGGCCAGGCCGCCTTTGGAGTTACCGACGATCAGCGAGATACCGCCCACCAACTGGGTGCTGGCGGTGATTTCGGCATCGCCACTTTCCAACAATTTGTATCGACCGTTGAGGCTCTTGTCCCGTAGGTTGAATACATCGGCCAGGGCACGGCCGTTAATCACGTACAACCATTGCTGGCGTGGGTCGATGAAGATCGCCTTCACCGGCTCGGTCATCTGCGGCAGCTCGATACGCTTCTGCTCGCTGGTGACTTCGCCCGTCATCATGTTTTCTTCGCGGCTCAGGGACAGCACGTTCAAGTGCGAACCCGCGGAGCCGGCAACCACCAGGGTGGAATCCGTAGCGTTGAGCGCGACGTGCTCCAGCGGGCGACCGGCGTCATCGAGGACGATCGGCGTTTCGCCGTAGGGGTATTCGATCGCGGGCGAAATGGTTTTCTTGCCGTCCGGGTAGGACACCTTATAGGTGTGGCGGAACACCATGGACTGGCCATTGGACAGACCCAGGATCACCAGCGGGCTGCCGGGCTGGTCTTCACCGATGGAGACGACCTGGCTACCGGCCGGCAACGGCAGGTCGACACGCTTGAGCTCGGCGCCAGTGTCCACGTTGAAGAACAGTGCCTGGCCCTTGTCGGAAACCCGCATGGCGACCTGGTTCTGCTCTTCGAGCGAGATCATCAACGGCTTGCCGGCGTCCTGGATCCAGGCCGGGGTCAGTGCGTCTTCCTTGGTCAGCGAGGCGCCTTGGAACAGCGGCGCAACCACGTAGGCGAGGAAGAAGAAGATCAGCGTGATTGCACCGAGGACGGCGAGACCGCCGATCAATACATACCAACGGGTCAGGCGATCTTTGAGCGCGCGAATGCGGCGCTTGCGTTGCAGCTCAGGCGTATTGAAATCAATGCGCTTGGGAGGAGAAGTCGTCGTCATGGTGGAATTGGCCAGATCATTCATGCGCACACCCTAGCGATCCTGTATGACAGAAAGATGACAATGCAGTGACGCAAGAAATCCGCCGCGTAGCAGAGCTGGCAGCGGACTAAAAATTAGGAGGCGTAGACGGCTAGTGTGGGAGCGGGCTTGCCCGCGATGGCATCAATACGGTTTCAACTCTACACCGCGTCGCCAGCATCGCGGGCAAGCCCGCTCCCACAGAAAAGCATGCATCTACACCAGGTATTGCAGGCTTACTTGCCGCCTTCCTTCAAACCCAGGTCAGCCAGGGCCTTGGCGGCAACTTTGGCTGGCAGCGGGATGTAGCCGTCTTTCACGACAACTTCCTGGCCCTGTTTGGACAGAACCAGTTTCACGAACTCAGCTTCCAGCGGGGCCAGAGGCTTGTTCGGGGCTTTGTTGACGTAAACGTAGAGGAAACGCGACAGCGGGTATTTGCCGTTCAGGGCGTTTTCTTCGCTGTCTTCGATGAAGTCAGTGCTGCCTTTCTTGGCCAGGGCAACGGTCTTCACGCTTGCAGTCTTGTAGCCGATGCCCGAGTAACCGATGCCGTTCAGCGAGGAGCTGATCGACTGCACGACCGAAGCCGAGCCTGGTTGTTCGTTCACGTTTGGCTTGTAGTCGCCTTTGCACAGGGCTTCTTCTTTGAAGTAGCCGTAGGTGCCGGATACCGAGTTACGGCCGAACAGTTGCACTGGCTTGTTGGCCAGGTCGCCGGTCACACCCAGGTCGCCCCAGGTTTTAACGTCGGCTTTGCCGCCGCACAGACGCGTCGAGGAGAAGATCGCGTCGACTTGTTCCATGGTCAGGTGCTGGATCGGGTTGTCTTTGTGTACGAACACAGCCAGGGCGTCCACGGCAACCGGGATAGCGGTTGGCTTGTAGCCGTACTTCTGTTCGAAGGCAGCCAGTTCGGTGTCCTTCATCTTGCGGCTCATCGGGCCCAGGTTGGAGGTGCCTTCAGTCAACGCAGGTGGCGCGGTGGCGGAGCCAGCGGCCTGAATCTGGATGTTTACGTTCGGGTATTCTTTTTTGTAGGACTCGGCCCACAGGGTCATCAGGTTGGCCAGGGTGTCAGAACCAACGCTGGACAAGTTGCCCGATACACCGGTGGTTTTGGTGTAGCTCGGGATAGCTGGGTCAACAGCGGCGAACGCGTTAGCAGTCGCAACGCCAGCAGCGACAAAAGTCATGGCCGCCATCAAACGCTTCAGTTTCATGCCTTACTCCTAGCAGATAGGGATAGTTGGATCGGGGCCAAGTATCGGTAGGCCGTGTGAACACTCTATGTCTGGAATATGACAATTAGATGAAAGG
Organism: Pseudomonas sp. CBZ-4; assembly: GCF_000346755.1. GTDB lineage: Bacteria > Pseudomonadota > Gammaproteobacteria > Pseudomonadales > Pseudomonadaceae > Aquipseudomonas. The sequence goes on from NZ_ANNV01000169.1 coordinate 19,124, forward strand.
CCAGTATTGGCTTTAAACGCGGCAAGACGGGGAAAGGTTCGCAAACACGGGGGGTTGGGACAGGAGCGGAGGTGTTTCAGAAATACTCTGTAATGCGATCGCTCCTACATTGCGTAGGAACGATCGCTTTCAAGGCGTTAGCGCGAGCGCTTCCACAGATACCCACCCACCAACATCCCCATCACGCACAGCGCGGCGACATAGTAAGCAGGGCCCATCGGGCTTTCCTTCATCAGCAACGACACCGCCAGCGGCGTCAGGCCGCCGAAAATCGCGTAGGCCACGTTGTAGGAGAACGACAAGCCGCTGAAGCGCACCACCGGTGGGAAGGCTTTCACCATCACGTAGGGCACCACGCCGATGGTGCCGACGAACAGGCCCGTCAGGGCGTACAGCGGGAACAGCCAGTCCGGGTGCTGGACCAGGCTGTGGTACAGCGTCCACGAGCTGCACAGCAGCAACAGGCAACCGCCGACCAGCACGCGGCCGGCACCGAAACGGTCAGCCAGGGCGCCGGAGAGGATGCAGCCCAGGCTCAGGGTGACGATGGCCAGGCTGTTGGCTTGCAGGGCAACGGTCGGCGCGAAGTGATAAACGGTCTGCAGCACGGTCGGGGTCATCAGGATGACCACGACGATACCGGCCGACAGCAGCCAGGTCAGCAGCATCGACAGCACGATGGCGCCACGGTGGTCACGCAATACGGCGCGCAGCGGCAGCTCGGCGGCCAGAGTCTTGCGTTGCTGCATCTCGGCGAAGATCGGCGTCTCATGCAACCAACGACGCAGGTACACCGACAACAAGCCAAACACGCCGCCCAGCAGGAACGGGATGCGCCAGGCGAAATCCGACACTTCTACAGGGGTGTACAGGGTGTTGATGGCCGTCGCCACCAGCGAACCCAGGAGAATACCGGCGGTAAGGCCGCTGGTCAGGGTGCCGCAGGCGTAGCCGATGTGGCGCGGCGGTACGTGTTCGGAGACGAACACCCACGCGCCCGGCACTTCGCCACCAATCGCCGCGCCCTGGATGACGCGCATCAGCAGCAACAGGATCGGCGCCCACAGGCCGATCTGCGCGTAGGTCGGCAGCAAGCCCATGATCAAGGTCGGTACGGCCATCATGAAGATGCTCAGGGTGAACATCTTCTTGCGGCCCAGCAGGTCACCAAAGTGCGCCATGATGATGCCGCCCAGCGGACGCGCCAGGTAGCCGGCGGCGAAGATGCCGAAGGTCTGCATCATGCGCAGCCATTCGGGCATGTCCACCGGGAAGAAAAGTTTTCCGACCACGGTGGCGAAAAACACGAAAATGATGAAATCATAAAATTCCAGCGCCCCGCCCAAGGCAGACAGCGACAGGGTTTTGTAGTCGTTGCGGGTCAGCGGGCGCGAAGGTTGCGCGCTGCTTGCGGGCACGGAGGACATGGCAAGGCTTCTCTTATTAGTCAGGACGGCAGATCCGCTGCGCTGGCTGAGCCAGGGCGGGTTGGGCAAGATAGCAAATCGCCTGGAAAAGCACACCAGAAGCACAGTTGCGCGAAAAAGCCGCAATACAGCGGCTAATTGCCGACCAAATCAGCCACAGACGGTCGTCGCGGCGCAAGGGTCCCGATATACTCGGCCCTTGACGCGCCAGACCCGCAGTCTTGAGAGGCATACCCGGCATGATCGAACTCGAACAAGAAGACCCTATCCCGCAAGGCGACCTCGCCCTGCAAATCACCGCGCTGCCGCGTGAAACCAACGGCTTTGGCGATATCTTCGGCGGCTGGCTGGTCGCGCAGATGGACCTCGCCGGCACCGCCATGGCCAGCAAGGTCGCGGGCGGACGTGTGGCCACCGTGGCCATCGATCGCATGGCGTTCCTGGTGCCGGTCGCCGTGGGCGCGCAGCTGTCCTTTTATACCCAGGCCCTGGAGATCGGCCGCAGCTCGATCCAGATGATGGTCGAAGTGTGGAGCGACGACCCGCTGTCCAGCGAATGGCGCAAGGTCACCGAGGCGGTGTTCGTGTTCGTCGCCATCGACGGCAGCGGCCGTACGCGCTCGGTGCCATCGCGCGCCCGTTAAACCTCGCCGGGTTTTGACGGTCAATTGCCCCATTGCCTGCCATTAAGAGTGCTTGATATGCCTGTGCCCCACGTTGAAACCGTGAAGATCGACGAGCTGGACTGCTGGCGCATCCGCCACAACGGCGCTGAGTTGATGGTGGCCCAACAGGGCGCGCACATCTTCAGTTACGGACGTGACGGCGAGCAGCCGCTGATCTGGCCGAACCCCGAAGCGGTGTTCAAGCAGGGCAAGGGCATTCGTACCGGCGTACCGGTGTGCTGGCCGTGGTTTGGCGTATTTGAGCGCAACCCGCACAGCGTCAAGGCGATGCGCCAGAGCGAGCAGCCGGCCGGTGCCCATGGTTTTGTGCGTACGGCGTTGTGGGAATTGGCTGCGACCGAGCTTGAAGGCGACGCCTTGCGCGTTGACCTGGTATTGCCGGTGCCCGCAGGCGGCTTCCCCGGTTGGCCCCATCAGGTTGACCTGACCCTGAGCCTGCTGCTGGACGAGCAACTGCACATCCGCCTGACCAGCCACAACCGTGGCAGCGACAGCGTGACGCTGAGCCAGGCACTGCACACCTATTTCGCCGTGAGCGATGTGCGCAATGTGCAGGTCGACGGGCTGGACGGGACGGCGTATATCGACACCGCTGACGGCTGGACCAAGAAAAACCAGTCCGGTCTGCTGCACTTCAGCGCCGAGACGGATCGCATCTACCTCGATACGCCGGCGCAGTTGAGCATCGTCGATCAAGACTGGCAGCGTCGCATCCAGCTCACCAGCGAGGGCTCGACGTCCACCGTGATCTGGAACCCGTGGACTGAACGCGCCAAGGCCTTCGATGACATGGCCGATGACGGCTGGACGGGGATGTTGTGCATCGAGACGGCGAATGTGCTGGATGATGTTGTTGAATTGGCACCCGGCCAAAGCCACACCTTAGGCGTGAGCATCACCGCTACTGCCCTGTAAACCCGATCAAAACTGTGGGAGCTGGCTTGCCTGCGATAGCATCAACTCGGTACTACTGATACACCGAGGTGCCTGCATCGCAGGCAAGCCAGCTCCCACACAAGCCAGCTCCCACATTGATTTGTGCCGGGCTTTAGAGATCGGACTCTTTTACTACGCGCACTTTCCCCGCATCCAGCGCATAAGCGGCGTCGGCCAAGTCGTTGTTGACCTTTTCGACCTTGAGCGTCCCCGTCACCCACAACGGCGTGTAGATATCATCCAGCTTCAACCCCTTGGGATAACGCACCAGCACCAGCTGGTTAGGCGGCGGTGGCGGCACGTGGATGCACGCGCCTGGGTAGGGCACCAGGAAAAACAGCGTGCTGCGGCCCTTGGCGTCGGTTTCCAGCGGCACTGGATAGCCGCCGATGCGGATGTTCTTGCCGTTCATCGCCGCCACGGTCTTGGTCGAATACATCACCGCCGGCAAGCCTTTGCTCTGCTTCAGGCCACCTTTATCGGTGAACGTGCCTTGGGCTTCGGGGGAGTTGTGGTCGATCTCGGGCATGGTTTCGAGGGCTTTCTGGTCCGACAGCGGCATCAGGTCGAGCCAGTCGGTTTCCGGCAGTTCGCCGGCGTGCGCAAGGCCAGAGCCGAGCAGGAGGAGAGTCAACAGAAGACGGCGCATGGGGAGCAGCTCGGCAAGGAAAACAGTGCCGGCATTCTAGCCCTCTGCGCCTGCGCAGCGCAGAGGGCTTTGTCGCTTAGATCATTTCTTTTTGATCAGGCCGTAGATCACCAGCAGGATGATCGCGCCGATCAGCGCGCCGATGAAGCCCGCGCCTTGACCGGCCTGGTAGATACCCAGGGCCTGGCCACCGTAGGTCGCCGCCAGGGAGCCGGCGATACCCAGCAGGATGGTCATGATCCAGCCCATGCTGTCGTCGCCAGGCTTGAGGAAACGCGCCAGCAGGCCGACGATCAGGCCGATAAAGATGGTTCCGATGATACCCATGGCATTTCCCTCTGAATGTAGGTGAGCTATGCCAAAGCCTAGTCAGGCTTTGGCATCCTGCAATCAGAGAGACGACGATCGCCAATGGTTCCCGTCGGACTTGTCTTATTGCTCGGCGATCAGCGCTTCAACCTTGAGGATCTGCGCTTGCAGCGTCGCACGGTCCTTGCAACGCAGGTTGGCGTGGCCGACCTTGCGCCCGGCCTTGAAGGCCTTGCCGTAGTGATGCAAGTGGCAGTCGTCGATGGCGATGACTTTTTCCACCGCCGGCACCACACCGATGAAGTTGAGCATCGCGCTCTCGCCGACCTTGGCGGTGGAACCCAATGGCAAGCCCGCGACCGCCCGCAGGTGGTTTTCGAACTGACTGCACTCGGCGCCTTCGGTGGTCCAGTGCCCGGAGTTGTGTACGCGTGGGGCGATTTCGTTGGCCTTGAGGCCACCGTCGACTTCAAAGAACTCGAACGCCATCACGCCGACGTAATCCAGCTGCGTGAGCACACGGCTGGAATAATCTTCCGCCAGGGCCTGCAACGGGTGGTCGGTGCTGGCCACGGACAGCTTGAGGATGCCGCTGTCGTGGGTGTTGTGCACCAACGGGTAGAAGCGGGTTTCGCCATCACGGGCACGCACGGCGATCAGCGAGACTTCGCCGGTGAACGGCACGAAGCCTTCCAGCAAGCAGGCGACGCTGCCCAGCTCGGCGAAGGTGCCGACTACATCGGCCGCAGTGCGCAGGACTTTCTGGCCCTTGCCGTCATAACCCAGGGTGCGGGTTTTCAGCACGGCCGGCAGGCCGATGCTGGCGACGGCGGCGTCCAGGTCCGCCTGGGACTGGATGTCGGCGAAGGCCGGGGTGGGAATGCCCAGGTCCTTGAACATGCTTTTCTCGAACCAGCGGTCACGGGCGATGCGCAAGGCTTCGGCGCTCGGGTACACCGGCACGAACTGCGAGAGGAAGGCCACGGTTTCAGCCGGCACGCTTTCGAACTCGAAGGTCACCAGGTCAACTTCGTCCGCCAGTTGGCGCAGGTGATCCGGGTCGCTGTAGTCAGCGCGCAGGTGTTCACCCAACGCAGCCGCGCATGCGTCCGGCGCCGGGTCCAGGAAAGCGAAGTTCATCCCCAGCGGGGTTCCCGCCAAGGCCAGCATGCGGCCCAGTTGGCCGCCACCGATTACACCGATTTTCATCAATCAACAACCTCAGGCGATACGTGGGTCTGGATTGTCCAGCACGCTGTCTGTCTGCTCAGCACGGAATTTCTTCAGCACCGCGTGGAACTGCGGGTGCTTGGCGCCCAGGATACTGGCGGACAGCAGCGCAGCGTTGATCGCGCCGGCCTTGCCAATCGCCAGGGTGGCCACCGGGATGCCGGCTGGCATCTGCACGATGGACAACAGCGAATCCACGCCCGAGAGCATTGCCGACTGCACCGGCACGCCCAGCACCGGCAGGTGGGTCTTGGCCGCACACATGCCTGGCAAGTGCGCTGCACCGCCGGCACCGGCGATGATCACCTCGATGCCACGGGATTCTGCTTCATCGGCATACTGGAACAGCAAATCCGGGGTGCGGTGGGCAGAGACCACTTTCACTTCATACGGAATGCCGAGTTTTTCCAGCATATCGGCGGTGTGGCTAAGGGTGGACCAATCGGACTTGGAGCCCATGATCACGCCAACCAATGCACTCATCGTCGTGCCTCTTCTCTCTGGGCGCCCGCAGGCGCGTCAAAAAACAACAAGCCACGCGGGAAATCCGGCGTGGCTTGTTATACGAATTAAGGCCGGTTGGACCGGCCGAAGGCCGCGCAGTATACCGTAATAATGCAGATAAACAGCCCCTTGGATGACCATCTGTCTAGCGTATCGCTTATTGCCATTTACTGACTCAGAAGTCAGCCAATACTGCTCTAAGCGTCTCGAACACTTCACACTGAAAACCAAGCAACTTACAAATTTTTGGAAAGTTTCCCACTAACCACTCAGACAAGTTGTCACCTCATGAAAAATCACCAACTATATTCTTGTCGCTCTCTGATTAATTCTCAACGTAGAGCACGAGGGCCTATATCTATGAGCACTGATTTCTTTGCCAACATTGACCGCATCATCTCAGAAGCAACCGCGGCAATAAATGACCAAAGGACACGCCCTGCCAAAAAACCGATTTATGTGAATGTTGTTTTCCACAAAGACCTGGGTTATCCCGCCGAACAGGAATTTGAAAAAACTCATTTGGCCTTGGCCAAAAAACATATTGAAAATATTTCAGGACGCGAAGTTATCGTCAATGTGATTCGCGACGCCAAAATGCGCAACTTCAACTACCAGTCCGACAATGATGTCGAGTACGGACTTCGCAAGCACTACGGCAGAAACAAGAACCCAGACCAGGCTCACCATTCGGGCAAGCCGAAGATCGAAAAAACCTTATTCGTAACACCCGAGCATTTGAGCTTCAGCGAGCCAGGCAGAACCGACCCCGGCCACGAATATGGAATAACCTCTTACAACAACGCTCGAGGTGCCGCCCACACGCTTGGCCTTTTGTTGGGTGCAACCCGTGCTGACGGAGAGATAACCTATAACGGTTGGTGGAATGACACTTTCATGAAATACAATAACGAATCCCCTCTACGCGGCAATGACTTGAATTACTCTGACGCCAACAAACAGAACATTCGCACCTACCTTGCCAAATTCGATTGAGCCACCCTCTCAATCAATTTCAACAGGCAACAAGCGCGTCTGACTTCCACCGGCAACTCATTGTGTTGCACCGGCAGCCCCCCCCTCCAACTTGCGCCACAACAAGCGCACGTTTGCCTTGCGCACCAACGCGCAGCGATACAGGCGGATCTCCAGCGGTACATGCCACTGCGGCCCGCCACAGACCACCAACTCACCACGCGCCAGTTCTGCGCGCACGCTCAGCTGCGGCACCCAGGCAATGCCCAAGCCTTCCAACGCCATGCTCTTGAGACTGTCGGCCATGGCGGTTTCGTAAACGGTGGTAAAGCGCAAGGCACGTTGGCGTAATAACAGATTCACCGAACGACCAAGGAACGCCCCGGCGCTATAGGCCAGCAGCGGCACACTGCCCTCACCCTCCAGGTCGAACAACGGCTTGCCATCGGCATCGGCGGCGCACACCCGGAGCATTTCGGTGTTGCCCAGGTGCAGGGAGGGGAAGATTTCCGCGTCCATCTGCATCGCCGCGTCCGGGTCGTAGAACGCCAGCATCAGGTCGCAACCGCCTTCGCGCAGGGCGTGCACGGCGTCGCCGACGTTGGTGGCCACCAACCGCGTGGCGATGTTCAGGCCTTCGTTGCGCAGTTGGGCGATCCAGCGCGGGAAGAAGCCCAGCGCCAGGGAGTGCGCCGCCGCCACTTGCATGACTTCGCCCTGCCCGCCTTCCAGGTGATGCAAATGGCGCAGCACTTCACCGAGCTGTTCGACCACGGTGCGTGCGGTCACCAGGAACAACTGCCCCGCCGCCGTCAATTCCACCGGCGTGCGCGAGCGGTTGACCAGGGTCAGGCCCAGCGCAGCCTCGAGGCTACGGATGCGTCGGCTGAATGCCGGCTGGGTGACAAAGCGCCGTTCCGCCGCCTGGGAAAAGCTGCGGGTGGCCGCCAGGGCGCTGAAGTCTTCCAGCCATTTGCTCTCAAGGTTCATCACTTCCCTCCACGGGTACGCACCATTTTGGTACACACGCCCGCCATGATAGCCGGGTCACACCTGCATTATGCCGTTTATGCATAGCCCAGTGCTGAACAGCATTGGCCCAAAAACTCACACAAGCCTAGCATTCGCAGCGTTCCGGCCAGTTCTGGGTCCATATCGAGATGATTTCCGTCATGTCCTCCGCTGCATCTTTCCGTACCGAAAAAGACCTGCTTGGCGTACTCGAAGTACCTGCACAAGCGTATTACGGCATCCAGACCCTGCGAGCGGTGAACAACTTCCGCCTCTCGGGCGTTCCGATTTCGCATTACCCGAAATTGGTGGTCGGTCTGGCAATGGTCAAGCAAGCGGCGGCTGACGCCAACCGCGAGCTGGGTCAGCTCAGTGAAGCCAAGCACGCTGCCATCAGCGAAGCTTGTGCCCGGCTGATCCGCGGCGATTTCCACGAAGAGTTCGTGGTGGACATGATTCAAGGCGGCGCTGGCACTTCAACCAACATGAATGCCAACGAAGTGATCGCCAACATCGCGCTGGAGGCCATGGGTCACCAGAAGGGCGAGTACCAGTACCTGCACCCGAACAACGACGTGAACATGGCGCAGTCGACCAACGACGCCTACCCGACCGCGATCCGCCTGGGTCTGCTGCTGGGCCATGACGCGCTGCTGGCCAGCCTCGACAGCCTGATCCAGGCCTTCGCCGCCAAGGGCGTCGAGTTCGGCCACGTGCTGAAAATGGGCCGCACCCAATTGCAAGACGCCGTGCCGATGACCCTCGGCCAGGAATTCCGTGCCTTCGCCACCACCCTCGGTGAAGACCTGGCCCGCCTGAAAACCCTGGCGCCAGAGCTGCTGACCGAAGTGAACCTGGGCGGCACCGCCATCGGTACCGGCATCAACGCCGACCCGCGCTACCAGGCCCTGGCCGTACAACGCCTGGCCACCATCAGCGGCCAGCCGCTGGTCCCGGCTGCCGACCTGATCGAAGCCACCTCCGACATGGGCGCCTTCGTGCTGTTCTCCGGCATGCTCAAGCGTACCGCGGTGAAGCTGTCGAAGATCTGCAACGACCTGCGCCTGCTGTCCAGCGGCCCACGCACCGGGATCAACGAGATCAACCTGCCAGCGCGTCAGCCAGGCAGCTCGATCATGCCCGGCAAGGTCAACCCGGTGATCCCGGAAGCGGTTAACCAGGTAGCGTTCCAAGTGATCGGCAACGACCTGGCGCTGACCATGGCAGCCGAAGGCGGCCAACTGCAACTGAACGTGATGGAGCCTTTGATCGCCTTCAAGATCTTCGACTCGATCCGCCTGCTGCAGCGCGCCATGGACATGCTGCGCGAACACTGCATCGTCGGCATCACCGCCAACGAAGCGCGCTGCCGCGAACTGGTGGAGCACTCCATCGGCCTGGTCACCGCGCTGAACCCGTACATCGGCTATGAAAACGCCACCCGCATCGCCCGTATCGCCCTTGAAAGCGGCCGCGGCGTGCTGGAACTGGTGCGCGAAGAAGGCTTGCTCGACGACGCCATGCTCGACGACATCCTGCGCCCGGAAAACATGATCGCTCCACGTTTGGTCCCGCTGAAGGCTTAAGCGTTTGTTGCACCGCTCACCAGGTTGAGGGACTAGACACCTCTCACCTTTTGAGGGCCTGAAGGCTCGTTCTTCAGGCCCTTTTTTTTGCCTCAAGGTTGTGAAATGAAGCCCATAAAAACTCCAATATCGCCCTGCAAGCCCGCCACCCTGCTGAAACCTTTAATCGCCCCGTGCAGACGGATCACGCGCTCCTAGGTATAGTGCCGCCCCTCTTCGCGCTGCGGCCGTCGGTAACGAGGCCCGGGTACACACGCGAAACCGCATGAATAACAACCCGCAAAAGGATTGGGGTCGAACTGTCGCGCACTGCCTGGTGCCAAGCGACGGCGTCGCACCGTCCTGCGTTTGCCATTAGAAAAATCAGCGAGGAACACTCCATGCTCGAAGTCATCAACGACTTCCTCTCAGGGAAAGTACTGATCGTGCTCATTGTCGGGCTCGGCGGTTATTTCACGATTCGCTCGCGTTTCGTACAGCTGCGTCACTTTTTCCACATGTTCTCGGTGTTCAAAGACAGCCTCAAGAGCAGCTCCGACCAACTCAGCTCGTTCCAGGCGCTGATGCTCAGCCTGGCCGGCCGCGTCGGTGCCGGCAACATCGCCGGTGTCGGCATTGCCGTGACCCTGGGTGGCCCGGGTGCCGTGTTCTGGATGTGGGTCACCGCGCTGGTGGGCATGTCTTCGAGCTTTATCGAATGCTCCCTCGGCCAGTTGTACAAGCGTACCGACGCAGAAGGCACCTACCGTGGCGGCCCGGCGTATTACATCCAGCACGGCCTGCACAAGCGCTGGCTGGGCATGGTCATGGCGTTCCTGCTGCTGGTGACCTTCGGCTTCGCCTTCAACGGCCTGCAAGCCCACGCCGTGACGCACTCGCTGAACAACGCCTTCGGCCTCGACACCACCTACACCGGCCTGGCCCTCGCGGCATTGCTGGGCCTGGTGTTCATCGGCGGGATCAAGCGCATCGCCTCGATCGCCGACCTGCTGGTGCCGGTCAAGACCCTGGTCTACATCGCCGTGACCCTGTACGTGATCGTGCTGCAATTCGACCACGTGCCGGCCATGCTGATGACCATCGTCAAGAGCGCCTTCGGCCTCGACCAAGCCTTCGGTGGCCTGGTGGGCAGCGCGATCATCATGGGTGTTAAGCGCGGCGTGTTCGCCAACGAAGCCGGCCTGGGCAGTGCGCCTAACGTGGCGGCGGTGGCTTCCGTAGAGCACCCGATTGCCCAGGGCGTGGTCCAGGCGTTCAGCGTGTTCCTCGACACCTTCGTGATCTGCACCTGCACGGCGTTGCTGATCCTGCTCTCCGGCTTCTACACCCCAGGCTTTGAAGGCGACGGCATTGCCCTGACCCAGAACTCCCTGGCCGCGGTAGTGGGCGACTGGGGCCGCATGTTCATCTCCGTGGCCCTGGCGTTGTTCGTGTTCACCTCGATCATGTACAACTACTACCTCGGCGAGAGCAACCTGCGCTTCCTGGTGGGCAACAACCGCAAGGTGCTGATCGGCTACCGCACGCTGGTGCTGGTGCTGATCTTCTGGGGTTCGATCGAGAACCTGAGCACCGTGTTCGCGTTTGCCGACATCACCATGACCATGCTCGCCTTCGTCAACCTGTTCGCCCTGGCGTTCCTGTTCAAGATCGCCATGCGCATCCTGAACGACTACGACAAGCAGCGCGCCGCAGGCATCAAAACCCCGGTGTTCGACTCCAGCCAGTTCCCTGACCTGGACCTCGACCGCAAGGCCTGGCCGGCCAATCCGGTAAAACCGGAAGCAGCGCCATCGGCTGAACTCAACGCCCAAGCCCAGCGCTAAGCGTAGAGAGATGACACGCCGCACGACCTTGGGCATGCTCGGGGCCGTGCGGCGTTTTTCGTTCAGGAGAAAATTCGATGTCCCCATCTAGCAACGTCATGGTGCTCTACACCGGCGGCACCATTGGCATGCAGGCCAGCGCCAATGGCCTGGCGCCCGCGTCCGGCTTCGAAGCCCGTATGCGTGAACAGCTTGCCGGCCAGCCCATGCCCGCGTGGCAATTCCAGGAAATGGCCCCGCTGATCGACAGCGCCAACATGACCCCCGCCTACTGGCAGCGCCTGCGCACCGCGGTGATCGATGCCGTGGACCAAGGCTGCGACGGCGTGCTGATCCTGCACGGCACCGACACCCTGGCCTACAGCGCGGCAGCCATGGGCTTCCAATTGCTGGGCTTGCCGGCGCCGGTGGTGTTCACCGGTTCCATGTTGCCGGCCGGCGTGCCCGACAGCGATGCCTGGGAAAACGTCAGCGGTGCCTTGCTGGCATTGCGCGCGGGCCTGGCCCCGGGCGTGCACCTGCACTTCCATGGCGCACTGATGGCACCGACGGCCTGCGCGAAAATCCGCAGCTTCGGCCGCAACCCATTCGCGGCGCTGAATCGCCAGGGCGGCGTGGCCCGTGCCGAATCCATCCCCCACGCGCTGGACTATCGCCAGCCAAAAGCCTTGGCCAACATCGGCGTCCTGCCGCTGGTGCCCGGCATCAGTGCGGCGCAGCTGGACGCCGTGATCGACAGCGGCATCCAGGCGCTGATCCTGGAGTGCTTTGGCAGCGGCACCGGCCCCAGCGACAACCCTGAGTTCCTCGCAAGCCTCCAGCGGGCCCAGGACCAAGGCGTGGTGGTGGTCGCGATCACTCAGTGCCATGAAGGCGGCGTTGAACTGGACGTCTACGAAGCCGGCAGCCGTTTGCGCGGTGTGGGCGTACTGTCGGGCGGCGGCATGACCCGTGAAGCCGCGTTCGGCAAGCTCAATGCGCTGGTCGGCGCTGGATTGGATCACGCGCACATCCGCCGCCTGGTGGAGACCAACCTGTGCGGTGAACTCGGCTGAGCCGAGCCCTGTAGATATGCACCGCCTTTCTGATTGAGCGCTTTCTAGCATGGCAACCACCCACCTTCAGGTGGTTGTCCTTGCTAACGCACATCAGGAATGCCCATGCCTCCCGTCGTCACCACTGCAGCACCGCGCCGCGCCCCACGCGCTCGCCTCACGTCTTCATTGATCAACCAACTGTCCATCGGCCCGGCCTTTCGCGAGGTCGCCGCGCATTTGTTGCGCCTGAAGTTACAAGAGCGCTATCCCAACCTGCACATTGACCCGAACGTCGTCATGGTCGGCACCCCGAGCTGGGACGTCGTCCACGGCGAGATTGTCGCCACCCCCCCGCAATACCGCGCGCTCACCGACATACTGGCACGCCAGGCGGTGCTCGCCGTACCGTCCCTGTTCATCGACGGCATTCACTTTCTCACCCCGTTGCCGATCACCGAGCCACCTGTGCACCTGGCCGTGCGCATCGAAGACATTGCCCTGATCATCAATGTACTGGCGCCGGTAATGATCCGGGGTTACCAGCAACAGCAATTGGCGTTCTGGGACCAGACCGTGGGCGGCAGCGGGCCGCATTGGCACGAGTTGTCCCTGGTGTTGCGCGACCTCTGGAATGTCAGCGAAGTACACGGCTGGACCGATGAGGATTGCCAGATGGCTCGCCAAGTCGCCCAGGCCCCCGACCTGGCGCACCGGGCAACCGACGACAGCTTTGGCACTCACGCGTACGTGCTGGACGTCGATCAGGTCGATGACCAGGGCAACGCCACCCACCTCAACGAACACCTGGTCAGCGTGGTGATCGGCAAGCAGGACGGGCATGAGGTCATCCTCGCCCACTCGATGCTGTTGGGCTTTCGCAAATACGCCACGCTTGACGCACTGGGCCAGGACCTGCCGCTGCTGCTGGACACTGCGATCACCCACAAAAAAATCCAGTGGCGCCTGGTGGAGCCCGACGGGGACTTCTTCGACTACCTGGCCTGCACCCTGGTGACGATGCAGATCGAAGCGATCGGCGCCATCGACTTTTCCGACCTGCGTGGCCAAGGCGTCAGCCCGCTGGCCCTGGCAGGCCCACCCGGCGCCGTGCCCTACGGCGAAAGCCCGGGGCAGGATATCGACTGGTTGCAGCAAGCCCTTCCCAACTGGCTGGCCGATGCGTCGATTTCGGACATGAACAGCTACTCCCGCTACATGAAAGACCTGTCGGCCCTGAACACCTTCTACCAGGGCAAGAGTTACGACGAGGGCATTGCGCCCATCGAGCAATACGCCCTGGACAAGCTGGAAGCAGAAATTCGCAAGGATCACCCCGACGCCACCAACCTGTCGCTGGACACCCTTCAACTGAAGGTCCAAAGCCCTGTGGTGGTGGGGTTGTTCCCCTTGCCGTGGCAGTTCGATACCACCCTGTACAGCATGAGCCAGCTGGCCCTGCAAAATCTGATTGACGTGCCTCTGGGCATCAAGAGCCTCGAACACAACCCGCCACGCGCGCTGCCCGAATGGCTCACCGTGGACTACCTGGAGACACTGATCAGCCGCATCGACATTGGCAACGCCTATCCTCGCTTGATCAAAAGCACACTGCTGGATGACCCCGCGCAAGCCGACCGCCGCGGCACGCTTTACGCCTATCACCTGGGCATTCAACTGCCGCTGTTGGCGTTGCAGGCCAAGATCCGCCGGGAATTCGGGATCGATGAGCGGGGTTTCCGGTTTGTCGCGGCGGCGATGGAGGCGGAAAAATCCGACCGGCAGGTGGATGACATCGCCATCGTCGTGCGCCCACTGGCGTTGTTGCCCAGCCTGCGGCTGAACAGAACGGCGGATATCGTCGCGAATATGTTTGTCATCGGCCCGCAGGACCCGGCCAGCGGTCCGTGCCTGCTCTATCGGCCCCTGCTCGACAAGCCCCTGACCCAATACCCCTCACCCGCCAACCTGGTGTACGCCATCCAGCAGTCCCCCGACCTGCGCGAATCGGTGCTGGCCTGGCTGCCCGATGACGTGCGCGACGACTATCGCCACTACGTCTTCCCGACGAAAATTCCGTCCCCCTGGACAGTCGCCGAAGTCGCCACCAACCCACTCAAACTCGCCAGCCTGAGCGGGCCGCTGCAACTGGGCGGCGACGCCATCGACGGCAACCTGTTCACCACGCTGTACAACGCCAATGCAAACGCCCTGATCACCCTGGCCGACCGCCAGGCGGTGTCGAATGCCGAAGCCCGCTGGGCCACGTTCAAACGCGCAGGCTGGGCGATATTCAACGGCGTCTTGCCCTTCCTCGGGCGCACAGTGAACACCGCCGCGTGGGTCTGGCAGATCATGGATCAACTGGAGGCACTCAAGGACGCCAAGGAGCATCCCACACGCCAATCACCGTGGGCCGCGCTGTCCGACCTGCTGCTCAACCTCGGCATGGCCATTGCCTTGCATGCTGCGTCTCGCACCTCGCCCCGTCCGTCCAGCGCGGCCGAGTCGACGGAAGAACGCCTCGCCCCCCCCATTTCCGCCCCCAAGGCAGAACCGCTCACTATCCGTCAGTTGCCCACCGTCACCCCCGAACAATTGCCGTACGATCACCCCCGCCCCCTGCACACCAGCGGCGCCCTCAACAACACCCCCGTACGACTGGGCATCGTGCTGGACCGCTTCAAGGTCCCCAGGCCCGACACCTTGGGCACGCAGATCAGCACCGCGGGGCCTCACCTTCACCTGTATCAGGGGGGGCAAAAATACTACGCCCCAGTGGGTGAGCGCTGGTTCGAAGTACAGGTGGATGAGAATGATCGAGCCATCATTGTCGATCCCAGCCAACCGCTGCGTACTGGCCCGCCCCTGATACATAACCGGCAGGGCCAATGGTTCGTCGACACGCGCCTGCGCCTGCGCCTGCGCGGAGGCGGCCCGATCGTGCTGGCCCGAAAGGCGACCAGCCTGGCGGAGCAGCGCGCATCCACGCTGAAAAAACAACTGAGCAACTTCCACGAGGTCGAAAAAGGCCTCCAGCAAAACCTGGATGACGCCCACGGCGCCATGGAAGGGTCGGCAGCCGCCTCATCCGGCACGATGGCGGAAGCCAACCGGCGGGCCTATCTGCGCACCTTGAAAAACATCTGCCGCACGTACGAAACGGCGCTGCAGGGGCTCAAGCAGATAAGCATCCACGAGTTCTCACCCAGATACGCGGAAAGAGCCCTCCGATATGTCAAAAACCAGGCCGCCATGACCCTGAACGGGGTCAGGGAAACCGGCACTCGGTTCACCCCGCGCATGCAAGAGATGCTGCCCAAAATCGTGCGACAGGCCCAGATGCCCCAAGAGCGCTACATCGATGAGGCCCGCCTGATGAACGACCTTTGTGCGGAAATGCTCAAGCACCTGGAATACATGGACACGCGTTTCGATGAACTGCGCCAACTGGGCGAAGACGGCGCCATTCTGCGCCAGGAAATCCAACGGGAAATGCCGGCCTATAAAAGCGTCGATGTCAGGTCTATACAGGTGACCATGGCCCGTAACCTGTGCCTGGCCGCAAGCAGCACGATCAGCCAATCCAAGGCCTGGAACAGCATCGACCGGATTGTCGACACCGCCGACCTCGCCGTCCTGGGCCTGCGCGATACCGTGTACGAACGCAGCGAATCGCGCATGGACGAGCGCATCGATATCTTGAACCACCTGGTCGAACAGTTCCAAATGCTCGACGAACAGTTGGAAGACTTCTCGTCGCAGTATGCCGAGTATGCCCGGGGCGAAAACGTCCAGGCACTGCAGGACCAGCTCAAGCGGTTCGCCAAAGACACCACGAACAACCTGTCGTTGGTGAGTGCCGAACGCGAAGTGGTACGCCGCCGCGGCAAACCGATGCCTGCGGCAGCCCCCCTGCAAAGGAAAATTATCCGCACGCGCCATGCCGGCCTGCTTATCGGCAAGCCGCGCCTGGACTGGACGGGGCAAGACACGGGCCTGGTGGATATCATTTCGCCGGTGACCGAAAAAGTCGTCGCCACTTACCGCGAAAAGGACGGCATATGGTTGCGACACTGGGCAACCCCACCGACAACCCCGCCGATGGCGGTGTTCGCCGCGGCCAGTGAAGGCCAAGCGTTACTGGACGACATGCCGGCTTTCCTCGAGCGTGCAGAACGCCTTGCCGCCACACCGAAACGAACCGCCTGCGGCATCGAATACCTGTTTCGCCAGCAGGCCTATGAACTGGAAAGCACCCGCAACGTCATCAGCCACGCACTCGCGCAAGGCGAAGCCAGCGAGAAAGATATCGCCTCGGCGAAATTCATCGATCAAGCGCTGAAAACCCAGGAAAACGACCTGTTCAGACGTAGCGATGCCCATATGTCGAGAATGCTCAAGGAGTCCCCTCCGACCGTGGCCAGCGTCGAGTGGCTCAAGCGTCACAACGCCATAACCATCACCCAGACCAAGCTGCGCGAACCGCTCACCACAGCCCCCAAACTGCTGTTCCTGGATGAATACCTGATTCGCGATCGGTCGACCAAAGACATCCTCTGGTACGCGCAATTTCACTACACCGAGTCATGGATATCGCCCGAGCGCTACGTATCCGGCCGGCTCAAGACCGTCGAGGAGCAGGGTGCGGCCAGCGACTCCGCCTCCATTTCGAGCACGAACGAATGGGAAAGGCTCGCCTACCTGCGCAGCGAAATCAGCCTGAAACCGGCCCAGGACCTGTTTTTTGAAGTATCCAAGGCCAAATCCAGGTGGCGTTTTTGGCAGCCGGATCAATAAGCCAAACGGCGGCACACAACTTGCTGCATTGGCGCTAACCCTCTGACATCGGCCGCCCATGTTGCATTCGCACCTCACCACCCTCAACGCCGTGTCCCTGGTCCTGGCGACCTTCAAGGACCACGGCCTGCCCGGCGAGACACTGCTCGCGGGCAGCGGCATAGGCATGGCCGACTTGAGCCGTGCCGACAGCCGCATCACCACGTGCCAGGAGCTGCGGGTATGCGCCAATGCCGTGGCCCTGCGCCACGACATCGGCCTGGACCTGGGCCAGCGCATGCACGTGTCGTCCTACGGCCTGCTGGGTTATGCCCTGCTCACCAGTGCCACCTTAGGTGACGCTTTGCGCCTGGCGCTGCGCTACCCGGCGCTATTGGGAACACTTTTCGAGCTGAGCCTGGTGGAGGACGGCGGGCAGGTCTGGCTAACCGCTGGCGACTATCGGGAGAGCCCGGCACTGGCAGCGTTCAATGTGGAGTTTTGCCTGGTGTCGATGAAAGTTATCTGCGATGACTTGCTTGGCCGCACGTTGCCCCTGCATCAAGCGCGCTTCGACTACCCGGCACCGGCCTACCACGCCCGCTATACCGAGCGGTTCGAGTGCCAGCTGCAATTCGATGCCACCGCCAGCGGGTTTGCCTTTGACCAGCACTGGCTGCAACAACCCCTGCCCCTGGCAGATGCCATCACCCATCGCGCCATGGCCGAGCGCTGCCGCAAACAGAATTCCGAGTTCACCGGGCGCCAGGCCTGGCTCAACCGTGTGCGCCAATTGCTGGCTGACCAACTGCACGCCGCCCCCGGCCTGGAGGGCTTGGCTGCGCAGATGAAGTGCTCTGCACGTACGCTGCGCCGACACCTGCACGCCTTGGGTTGCAGCTATCAGCAATTGCTCGATGAGTTGCGCTTTGAGCAGGCCAAGCAGTGGCTGGCACAAGACCAGATGCCGATTCATCGCATCGCCGAACAATTGGGCTTCAGCGAAACCGCGAGTTTCCGCCATGCGTTTGTGCGCTGGAGCGGGGTGGCGCCCAGCCTGATGCGCCATTGAAGGGCGAATTACGGTCAATACCATTGGCCATATCTATCCCCTTCTGGCCGCTCCTGCCGTTCTCATGATTCGCGCGGGCCGCAACACTGCCAGGCACAACAACGAGCCTGCGGGGAGCACCCATGCTGACGATCTACTCCGACGATCACCATCTGCACCACGGACGCTGCGAGCTGATGGACGGGCAACTGATGCCCTGCTTCGAAATGCCTTCGCGCGCCAACCATGTGCTGCAACGGGTCAAGGACCGCAACCTCGGCCCGGTGCAGGCGCCGCAAGACTTCGGCCTGGCGCCCCTGCAACGCATCCACAGCCGCGACTATCTCGACTTCTTCAAAGGTGCCTGGGCGCGCTGGACCGAATACGGCCAGGACGGTGACCTGCTGCCCTACACTTGGCCCGCACGCACCCTGCGCCGAGTGTTACCCACCAGCCTGCATGGCCAACTCGGTTACTACAGCTTCGATGGCGGCGCACCGATCACCGCTGGAACTTGGCAAGCCGCCTACAGCGCGGCGCAAGTGGCACTCACCGCCCAGCAGGCGATCCAACAAGGCGCCCACAGTGCCTTTGCCCTCTGCCGCCCCCCTGGGCATCACGCCGCCAGCGACTTGATGGGCGGTTACTGCTACCTCAACAACGCCGCCATCGCCGCCCAGGCGTTTCTCGACCAGGGCCGGCAAAAGGTCGCGATCATCGACGTGGACTACCACCACGGCAACGGCACCCAGTCGATTTTCTACGAACGCAGCGACGTGCTGTTCACCTCGATCCATGGCCACCCGGAAGCGGAGTTTCCGTTTTTTCTCGGTTATGCCGATGAACGGGGCCAAGGTGCAGGCGAAGGTTTCAACTTCAACTATCCGCTGCCGGCCGGCTCCGGTTGGGAGCAGTGGAGCGCAGCGCTGGAGGAGGCGTGCAAGCAAACCGAACACTACGCCGCCGACATCATCGTGGTGTCCCTGGGCGTAGACACATTCAAAGACGACCCGATTTCCCAGTTCAAGCTCGACAGCCCGGACTACCTGGCCATGGGCCGACGCCTCGCGCGCCTGGGCAAGCCCACCCTGTTCGTGATGGAAGGCGGCTACGCTGTGGAAGAAATCGGCATCAACGCCGTCAACGTCCTCGAAGGTTTCGAACAAGAAGGATCTGCCCGATGAAGATGCTCACCTCCCTGGCCCTGTGCGCTGCCGTTTTGAGCGGCGCCGTGCAGGCCGAAGAAAAAACCCTCAAGGTCTACAACTGGTTCGACTACATCACCCCCAAGGCGCTGGAAGACTTCAAGGCGCAGAACCCGCAGATCAAGCTGGTGTACGACATCTTCGACACCAACGAAGCCCTGGAAGCCAAGCTGCTCACCGGCAACTCCGGCTATGACGTGGTGGTGCCGTCCAACGTGTTCCTGGCCAAGCAGATCGAAGCCGGCGTGTTCCAGCCCCTGGACCGTAGCCAACTGCCCAACTGGAACCACCTCGACCCCAAGCTGATGAAGCTGATCGAAGCCAACGACCCCGGCAACAAGTTCGCCGTGCCCTACATGTACGGCACCATCCTGATCGGCTTCAACCCGGACAAGGTCAAGGCCGTGCTGGGCCCGAACGCGCCGGTGGACAGCTGGGACCTGATCTTCAAGGAAGAAAACATCAGCAAGCTCAAGCAATGTGGCGTGGCCTTGCTTGATTCGCCGTCGGAGATCCTGCCGCTGGCCCTGCAACACCTGGGCCTGGACCCCAACAGCAGCAACCCCAAGGATTACGTCAAGGCTGAAGCGCTGCTGATGAAAATCCGCCCATACATCACCTACTTCCACTCCTCCAAATACATGGCCGATATCGCCAATGGCGACATCTGCGTGGCCGTGGGTTACTCGGGGAGTTTTTCCCAGGCTGCCAATCGCGCCAAGGAAGCCAAGAACGGCGTGACCGTGGACATGCGCCTGCCCAAGGAAGGCGCGCCGATCTGGTTCGACATGCTCGCCATCCCCAAAGGTGCGCAGAACCCGCAGGACGCCTACACCTTTATCAACTACCTGTTGCAACCCCAGGTGATCGCGCCGGTCAGCGACTTTGTCGGCTACCCCAACCCGAACAAGGATGCGACCGAGCTGGTGGACCCGGCGATCCGCAACAACCCCAACCTGTACCCGACCGATGCGGCGATGGCCACGCTGTACACCTTGAAACCGTTGGCCCGTGATGCCGAGCGTGCGCGGACGCGCGCCTGGACCAAGATCAAATCCGGCACCTGATGGGCGAACACAGCTCCCTCGCCACAGATTGCTTTTTTGCTCTGAACTAACGGGCAATACGCCAAGCCTGGCGCAACCGCGCCAGCGCCTCGGCGATGTCAGCCTCAGGCACCGCCGCAAAACCCAAAACCAAGCCGGCACGCTGGTCCTCGGGCGTGGTCGATTGCGCCAGCCAATAGCTGCTCAAGCCGTTGATCTCGACCCCCGCCGCGTGGGCCTGCGTCAGCAACTGCTGCTCGCGGGCCAGGCTGTCCACGCGCACCGTCATGTGCAGCCCCGCCGCAACGCTGGGCAGTTCGCCCATACCGGGCAAGCCGCAAGGCCAACCGGCCAGCAAGGCATTGCGCCGGCTCAACGCAGCCCGGCGCATGCGCCGGATGTGGCGCTGAAAGTGCCCGGCGGCCATGAACTCGGCCATCACCGCCTGGGTGCTGACCTCGGAGTGGCGCATGTCCACGGCCCGGCGCCGGGAAAACGCGTCCACCAGGCCCGGCGGCAACACCAGGTAGCCCAGGCGCAAGGCCGGAAACGCCACCTTGCCGAAGGTGCCGACATAGAGCACCCGGCCACTGCGATCCAGCGCCGCCAGGGGAGACAAGGGTGCGCCGCTGTAGCGGTACTCGCCGTCGTAATCGTCCTCGATGATCCAGCCGCCCGTGCGCGCGGCCCAGGCCAGCAATTCCAGGCGCCGCGCCAGGCTCATCACCACCCCCAGCGGGTATTGATGGGACGGTGTGACGTAGGCCACACGACAGTCTTCCAGCGTGTTGAGCACCTGGCAGTCGATACCCTCGCCATCCACCGGCACGCCGTGCAATTTCCCCCCGGCCAGGGCAAACGCATGACCTGCCGCGCGGTAGCCCGGGTTTTCCACAGCGACGCCGTCGCCGGGCTCCACCAGCAACTGTGCACAAAGGCTAATCGCTTGCTGTGCGCCACTGGTGATCACTATTTGTTCAGCCGCGCACTGCATGCCCCGGGAGCTGCGCAAATAAGCCGCGATCAAACTGCGCAGCCGGGCATCCCCCGCCGGGTCGCCATAACACAGTTGTTCCAGGTCTGGCTTACGCCAGAAGGCCCCATTCAGCTTGGCCCACACTTCAAACGGGAACAGATCGAACGCCGGCACGCCCACGCGAAAGGCCCGTGGCGGCCCCGCTGGAGGTTGTGACAGATGGTGGGTTTTTATCCGCGCCAAACCGCCGCTGTGGATAACTTCATTGTCGAGATCTTCCGGCAAATTTGACCATTTTGTGGATAAGGCTGGGGATAAGCCTGTGTGTAAGCCTGTGGATACTTTTGTGGATAGTTTTTTTGCCGCAGGCAGTTGCGCCACATAAGTGCCATCACCGACCCGGCTTTCGATAAAGCCTTCGGCATACAGCTGATCGTAGGCGCGCACCACGCTGTTGCGCGAGATCGACAGCGCCGCCGCCAAGTCGCGGCTGGCGGGCAAGCGCGTGCCACTGACCAGCCGTCCGTCCAGCACCCGTTGGCGCAGGGCGTCATACAGCTGGCGTGTCAGCCCTTGGCGACGATCCAACTCGATTCCCGCAGGGTTGAAGGACAACGGCGGCGTGATGGGCGACATATTGGACCTATGAAATGGGTGCCAGATGGATCTTTCCACGATCCATTAGCCTGCCTAGGATGCTGGCATTCGCCAAGGAATATTTCCATGTACACACCCCGCGCCTTTGCCCTCGACGACTTGCCCGAACTGCATCAGCTGATCCAGCACACCCGCCTGGCGCAGTTGGTGACCTTTGGCGAACAGGGCCTGCTGGCCAGTCACTTGCCGCTGCTGCTCCAGCCCGAAGAAGGCCCGAACGGCACGCTTTACGGGCACCTGGCCAAGGCCAATCCGCAGTGGCGCGACCTGCAAAATGGCAGCGAAGCGCTGGTGATCTTTGCCGGCGCCGAGGCCTACATCAGCCCGGCGTTCTACCCGGCCAAGGCCGAGCACGGCAAAGTCGTGCCCACCTGGAACTACATCGCCGTGCATGCCTACGGCAAAGCCGAAGTGTTCGACGATGCCGAACGTTTGCTGGCGGTCGTCACTGCGCTGACGGATCGCCATGAAGGCACGCGCGCCCAACCGTGGAAGGTCAGCGATGCCCCGGCCGACTACATCGACGGCATGCTCAAGGCCATCGTCGGCTTTGCCCTGCCGATGGAGCGCCTGATCGGCACGCGCAAGCTCAGCCAGAACCGTAGCCCGGCCGACATGGCCGGCGTGCGTGAGGGCCTGGCCGCCAGCCCGGATGCACGCGACCAGACCCTCGCCCGCTCTATTCCCCAAGGAGTTGCAGAATGAGTCAGATCGATATCCGCCAGGTCAGCGCCGCCGACCACGCTGCGTGGCTGCCTTTGTGGCAGGCGTACTTGAAGTTCTACAACACCGAACTGCCGGACGCGGTCAGCCAAAGCACCTGGCAGCGCCTGGTCGACGCCAGCGAGCCCACCTGCTCGGCACTGGCCTGGCAGGACGGCAAGGCGGTGGGCATGGTCAATTTCATCTATCACCGCTCCAATTGGAGCATCGAGAATTCCTGCTACTTGCAGGATCTGCTGGTGGACCCGAGCCAACGCGGCACCGGCGTGGGCCGCAAGCTGATCGAATTCGTCTACGCCACCGCCAAGGCCGACGGCTGCGCCAAGGTGCACTGGCTGACCCACGAGACCAACGCCACCGCGATCCAACTCTACGAACGCATCGCCGAACGTCCCGGCTTTATCCAATTTCGCAAAGGTCTTTAAGGAGCGCAGCATGTCAACTTCCCTCGCCGACTGGAAAGGCGTCCCGGCCCCCACGGTGCAACTGCTTGAAGGGCGCTTCATCCGCCTGGAAAAGCTCGACCCGGCGCGCCATGGCGACGCTCTGTTCGAAGCCCTGCAAGGCCCTGGCGCCGACCCCAAGCTGTGGGACTACCTGCCCTACGGCCCTTTCCCCGAGCGCAGCGCATTCAATGACTGGCTGAACAAGCACGCGGCCCACAGCGACCCGTACTTTTTCAGCGTGATCGACCGCGCGACCGGCCAAGTGCAAGGCATCCTCAGCCTGATGTCCATCGTGCCCGAGCAAGGCCGTATCGAAATCGGCCACGTGACCTTTGGCGCCCCCATGCAGCGCTCGCCCAAAAGCACCGAGGCGGTGTACCTGCTGGCCAAGTACGCCTTCGACCAGGGCAACCGCCGCCTGGAGTGGAAGTGCAACAACGCCAATGGCCGCTCCAAATACGCCGCAGAGCGGCTGGGGTTCAGCTTCGAGGGGGTGTTCCGCCAGCATACGGTGGTGAAGGGCAGGAACCGGGACACCGCGTGGTATTCGATCATCGACGCGGAATGGCCGGCGATCGGGGCAGGCTTTGAACGGTGGCTGTCGGACGAGAACTTCAAGGACGATGGCCAGGTGAAGACGCTGTTGGAATGCCGCACCGCGCCTATCTAACTACCACCTGCCCTACACCCCCTATCCCTTAGGTTCTCCCTGCAATGGCGTCTCGCGCCGTCCTGATCATGGAGAACCGCATGAATGCAATAACGTCCATACAGCCTGCCCTGCCAAGCCCGAAACCCCTCAGGGAAAAAGCACTGCTCACCCGCCTGACCGAGGACGGGCCAACCAGCAATGAAGTGGCCAGCACTCTACTGCGCGCCGAACTGGACACCCTCTACCCCGACCTGAATATTGACCTCGGCAGAACGGTGGTTGGCACCCCGATCTGGGAGTTCATCGACAACGAGCTGACCTGTGTCGACACCCAATACACGCCCCTGACCTACGTCCTGGCGCGGCTGGCCCTGGAAAGCACCACGGTCAACTATCTACAGGGCGAGCACTTCCTCACTCAACAGCCTATGGCGCAACCCCCCATTCAATTGCCGGTCAACATCGAGCAGATCGCCACATTGCTCAATGATTTGGCGCCGGTGTTTTTCGTCGCCTTCAAGGAGCAGCAACTGGCGTTCTGGAACGCCACGGGGACCCGCCTGCCGCGCTGGCATGAACTGGCCGACGGCCTGGCTGCCGCGCTGAACATCCAGGAGGTCAAGGGCTGGAATGCCGATCACTGTGACATTGCACGCGGGATCTCGATGTACCCCGACAAACAGCAACGCCTTCTCCAACGGCCCGACCTGGCGCATATCCAGGTGTGCCTGCTCGACATTGACACCTCGAACGACAAAAGCTTCAAACACCTCATGCTCGCCGGCACCGCCGTCATGCAAGGCACGTTCAGGAACGCCGATATCCTGATGATGTACACCCTCGAATACGGTTACGAAACCTTCGCCTCCCTGCAGGATTTAGCGGCATCGGCACAGGCCAGGCTCAGTCCGTCGATGGGCGAGTTGCCGCTGTCGCTGCGCCTGGTCGAACCTGAGGGGGATTTTTTTGATCACATGGCCTGGGCCCTGATCGCCACCCAGCTCAACGCCATCGAAACCGAGGGCTTCAGCAACCTTTTGGAGCAGTTCTCCCCAGCCGCAGCGCCGCCGGACACCGACCCGGATACACAGCGCCTGAACATGCTCGATGGTGCGATTCCCGAATGGTTGCGCGATGCCTCACCCCAGGCGTTGAACGACTACAGCCAGCACATGCTCGACCTGAGCTCGCTGTACGGCGATGTGCCCGCGGACTTGTTCCAGATCCAACCCATCAAGGCCTTCGCTCAAGAGAAGATGCGCAACGCCATCATTGCCGACAAACACAACGTCGGTGCCGACAAGCTGCCACTCGACGAGATACAAATCACCCTTACGGAACCTCTCAACGTCGGGCCTTTTACGCTGCCCAACCCAGTGGGAAGCTACACGCAGACCCTGGGTGAATATGCACTCAGCAACACCCCGCCCTACCAGGCAACCGTGCGCTTCAAGGACGGGAAAACAGTGCCCGGCTGGCTCACGGACAAGTACCTGACGCAGATTTCAGAACAGGTCGATATCGGCCGGGTATATCCGCAACTGATCAGAGAAAAGCTGATTGACGACCCACACGAAGCCCTCCGACAAAAGAATTTTTACATCCGGCAACTGCGCTCGCTGCTGCCACTGCTGGCGCTGGAATGCAAACTCACCCACCAAGGCAATGTCGACGAGCAGGGCTATCGCTACATCAATGAACTGGTCAACCCGACGCCCGGCACGGCGGACCCTATCGTTATCCGCCCATTGTCGATACGGCCCAGCCTGCGCATCAGCCACACATTCGACGATGTCCTCAACGTCTACATCATCGGCCCCCGGGACTGGCAAAAAGGACCGTGCCTGCTGTATCGCCCGTTACTCGAAAACCCGTTGCTACAGTTCCCGTCCCTGCAAAACCTGAAGTATGAGCTGCACCAGCCGGGGGAGGTCCGGGACTCCATATTGGCGTGGCTACCCAACCGGCAGTTGAGTTTCAACTACTCCCAGTACATCTTCCCGGCAGGTCTGACCTCGGCCTGGCTGATCAGAGAGCTCGTGACGACGCCGTCGAAACTGCTGGAATGGGGAGGCAGCCCGGTGTTTTCCAAAACCGAGCTGAAGGGCGATATTTTTGCCGCGTTGTTTGATGCCAACGCAAAGGCCATGACGGAATTGGCGGATCGTGAATCGCTCTCCAACGCAGAGCGGCGCTGGGCATTGCTGGAAGACAGCGCCTGGGCGATCTTCAATGCCGCTTCAAGCTTCATGAACGGCAACGTCGCTACGGCGGTATGGGTCTGGCAAATTTTCGGTCAGCTCCAGCACGTGCTGGATGCCCCTGAACAGGGCAACAGTTTGATCAAGTGGCAACGCCTGGGCGACGTGCTCATGGCCTTGGCCATCGTTATTACCCATAAGGCCGGGCCCCTGCGCAGGGGCAAAGCCAAATCCCCAAGACCGAGCCACCCCAGCCCCCCCTTGCCCACAACCCCACAAATACGGACCACGGCCTCAGGCGGTGTACTGGCACACAGTCAATTCTCGACGCTGGCTGTCGAGGGCGTCGTACCGCGCCGGACGCCGGCCCAGTGGGACACCTACCTGGACGCGTACAAGGTCAAGGCACCAGACCTCAGCAACAAGCCCGCCCCCGAACAGCGTCCTGCGCTTTACGACGAGGCGGAAAAAACCTATGCCCAAGTGGATCAGCGGTGGTTCCAGGTGGCTGAAGATGACGATGCCAACATTCACGTTCTCGACCCTGAAAACCCTTCGCTCACAGGACCTTGCCTGGCCAAGACGCCAGCAGGCACCTGGCGTATCAACACGGATCTGCGCCTGCTGCGCAGCAACGAAAGCTTGAAAAGCAAGTTGAAGGCCTCGCGGCTGCTCAGAGCTCAGAAACTCAAGCCCCTGGAGCAACAATGCGAAACGCTGGAGCAACATGAAAAGGTGCTGAAAAAAGAAATGCACACCCTGCTCAAGTCCCCCACCACCGCGACCCTGTTGGACCAAAGCCTGTCCAAGTCCCAGGAGCTGATCAGCAATCGTCAAACGTCACTGGCGCTGCTGGAGAAGTGGAGAGACGAAGGCGGCACCATCGGCTATGAGGACAAGCTGCTCAAGCTATACAAGAGTTTGAACACCTACCTGATGACCTGGATCGCGTTCAAGCACGTCGCCTACAACGCCGCTGTCGAGCGCATCCTGAAAAGCCGCGAGTCCGATGAGGTGAACGCTCGGCAACAACTCCCGACAGACATCAACGCAGCCACCACCATGGGCAGGGAAATAGACGCCAAGCTCAACGAGCTGGGTGTCGCAAGACATAAGCTGTCCCGCATGGGAGCCGCCGGGGCCTTGACCGCCCGCCAGATCGAAGTATCCGCGCAGTTTCACTCCCGCTGGGAATTGAAAGCCAATGAAATCACGAGCGCCGCCGAACTGTGCGTACGTGAGCAAGCCGCGCAAGACATGGCTGAAGCCCGAAGTACCGTCTACGCAGTGGTGGAGCGTGCCACTGCGGCCAGCAGAAACATAACGCAAATATTGAAGGATGCCCCCCACGAGGCACAGTTGGAAACACTGGCCGCGAAGGTCGAAGAACTCCAGAGCATCAGCAATCGGATAGACGAGCTGCCTGGCGAGTTTCCAGAACGGGTCAACCCCAATGCCCTTGGAAACCTGAAAAGCGTCGTCAACGAATTCCTCCTGTTGGTCCAGAGCAATATTGGCAGCCGACTTCAACAGGAAGCCGAGGCCGGTCTTTCCGGGCGCAAACCTGCCAAGCCGTCTACGTCCAAGCCGTATCCAACAGCCAGGATCATCAAAAAACGTCCGCGCGATCAGCCCAAGGAAACGGAAAACATCCCCCGGCAGGAACCGTTGACACTCATCCAGCCGTTGAAGAAACAGCCGCCGAAACAAACAAGCGACTACAGCGACATCACCAACCAAGGGCTCCAACTGACCAATGGGCTCGACGCTTTTATCCGTGACACGAAAAAAAGCGCGCTGAAACCCTTTCGAATACCCGCCGACATGCAGGACCTGTTCGATCTGCATGCCCTCACGCTGGAACAGACCCTCGACGCCTTCGAACCGCTACATGCCGCCGCCAGGCAGGCTGGCAAAGCCCTTCCGGTAGCCAACATGGCTGTCGAACTCAAAGAAGGCGCAGCCCGGTTGCGCCAGGAAGGTATCAACATCAGAGCAACCATGCTCAAGCTGCGAAAGCCCCGGCAGGGTTACTTTCAGTGGCTGATCGAGAACGACCAGGTCCGGGTGACGCGCAATGAAACAGGCAGAATCAAGACCCAGCAGCTCAACGACTACTTCCAGGAATATTTCATTTGCGACTCAGCCAACCTCCATCAGCCGTTATGGCTGGCGCACTTTCACTACTCCACCCTCAAGGCGCCGGCCAGTCAGTTCACGGCGGCCCATCTCAAGATCGACGACAAATACCTGGCGCGACTCCCCAGCGAAACACAACAAACACTCAATAACCGTTCAGCGCTGGACAATGTCCTGCGCAGACTGAACGACCCCGTCACCTTGGCCGTGTTCCTGAAGCTTGAGGAGCCTCGCCGCTGACTCATTCGGTTCAGTGCTGGTTCAACCCGCCAACTGCCGGGCCAGTACCGCAATGTGCTCCGGCCCGATCCCGCAGCACCCGCCCAGATGGCTGGCACCACGCGCTTGCCAGTCGGCGGCCCAGTGCAGGTAGCCGGGCGGGTCAAGGTCGTCGCGCAACGGGTCCAGGCCATCGTTGGCCGTGGCTTCCTTGGGCTGCGGCGGGAAGGCGTTGGCGTAGGCGCCTACGTCAATCTGCACGCCCAGGCGTTCGAACGTCTGACGCGCGACATCGATCGCATCACCGATCACTTCGGGCTGGCTGCAATTGAACAGCAACACCTGCACCCCCAACTGCGCCGCTGCTTCGGCCGCGTCCGCCACCGGCTCGCCGGAGCGCAGGCGCGGCACGTCGTCGGTGTCTTCGTCCTTGAGGGTAAACGACAGCCAGAACGGTTTGCCGTCCTTTGGCAGCCCGGCCTGGATGGCGCGCGCTTCGGCGATGGAGCTCTGGGTTTCGGCCAGCCACAGGTCGACAAACGGCGCCAGGCCTTGCACCAGTGGCGTCAGCAGCTCGGCGACGCGCTGCGGCTCGAACAGGTCGGGGCGGTACGAGCCAAACAGCGGCGGCAGCGAGCCAGCCACCCGCACGGCCTTGCCCGACGCGTCCACGGCACGCCGCGCCAATTCACCGGCCAGCGCCGCCAAGGCCTGGCCTTCGGCGGCGAAACGCGCCTCGCCGATATGGAATGGCACCACCGCATAGCTGTTGCTGGTGATGACGTTCGCGCCACTTTCGATATAAGCCGCGTGCACCGCTTCCACTGCCTGCGGCGCTTCGCTCAACGCCAGCGCCGACCATTCCGGCTGCCGGAACGGCGCGCCACGGCGTTGCAGTTCACGGCCCATGCCGCCATCGAGAATTACTGTTGCGTTGGCCATATGCTTTTTACTCATAAGCTTATGAAAATAACTCACTATGAGAGTCGTTCTTATAACTATTTAATACGTTCAATTCAGTACATAACAACTCTTTTTTCTAACGGTGCTCTTCATGAAACTTAAACCGCTGCTGGCCTTGGGCCTGACGATTCTGGCTGCTTCTACCCAAGCCTTCGGCGGCACCACGCTGGACCGCATCGAGCAAAAGAAAGAGTTGGTAGGTGTGCTGATGGAAAGCTACCCGCCGTTTTCCTTCTTGAACGAGCAAAACCAACTGGACGGCTTCGACGTCGATGTGGCCAAGGCCGTGGCACAAAAGCTCGGCGTGAAGCTGCGCCTGGAAACCCCGTCCTGGGACGTGATCGCCGCCGGCCGCTGGAGCGGGCGCTACGACATCTGCATCTGCTCCATGACCCCGAGCAAGGCCCGCGCCGAAGTGTTCGATTTCCCGGTGGAGTACTACGCGTCGCCCGCGGTGATCGTGGTCAACGCCACGGACGACCGCATCCACAGCGCCAAGGACTTGAGCGGCAAGAAAGTCGGCCTCACCAGCGCCTCCAGCTATGAAAGCTACCTGAACAAAAACCTGGTGATCGAAGGCGCCGAAGACACCCAGTTGCAGTACCCGTTCGACAACGTGCAGATCGCCCCGTACGACACCGACAACGTGGCCTTCCAGGACCTCGGCCTCGGCGCCGGCAAGCGCCTGGATGCGATCCTCACCAACCTGGTTACCGCACAACCGCGCCTGAGCGAAGACAAGCGCTTCAAGCTCGCTGGCGAGGCGCTGTATTCGGAGCCCAACTCGGTGGCCATCGAAAAAGGCGACCCGCAGTGGGACAGCAAGGTGCGTGAAGTCTTCGCCCAGCTGAAACAGGACGGCACCTTGAGCCAGCTGTCGCAAAAATGGATCGGCGCCGACATCAGCCAATGACAGCGTTTCCTACACCTCCAAAGATCAGCGAATCACGCGTGCAGCGGCTGTTTGGCTTTCGCACGCGGCTCTACCTGACCTGGGCCGCGCTGTTCTGCCTGTTCGCCAGCTTCTTCCTGAGCTTTGACCTGAAGTTCTCGATCATCCTCGACAAGCTGCCCAATCTGGTCGGCCTGCACCTGGCGCCCAACGGCTTCCTGCAAGGCGCGGCGCTGACGTTGTTCCTATGCCTGTGCTCCATGGTGATTTCCTCGGTGCTGGGTTTCGTCACCGCGCTGGGACGCTTGTCGAAAAGCGCCGTGGCCTTTGGCATCGCCAGCTTCTACGCGTCGTTCTTTCGCGGCACGCCGCTGCTGATCCAGATCCTGCTGATCTACCTCGGCCTGCCGCAGCTGGGTTTGGTGCCGGGCGCCATCGTCGCCGGGATCATCGCGTTGTCGCTGAACTACGGCGCTTACCTGAGCGAAATCTTCCGCGCCGGCATCCTTGGCGTCGCCCTTGGCCAACGCGAAGCGGCCCTGGCCCTGGGCATGCGCGACAGTGCGATCTTCTGGCACGTGACCTTGCCCCAGGCCATGCGCACCATCATCCCGCCGGCGACCAACCAGTTCATCTCGATGCTCAAGGACTCGTCGCTGATCTCGGTGATGGGTGTGTGGGAAGTGATGTTCCTGGCGCAATCCTACGGCCGGTCGAGCTATCGCTATATCGAGATGCTGACCACCGCTGCGATCATCTACTGGGTGCTGTCCCTGGGACTGGAACTGATCCAGGCGCGGATGGAACGGCATTACGGCAAGGGGTATGTGCGCCGAGGCTGATGCTCAGCTGTAGTGACGGCGCAGCTTGACCACGCCCATTTGCACACCGAGCAACTGCAATAAAATGCAGGTAGATGACGGCTGTGTGATTTTGTACGCAATAAAATGCAGACCCTATTTGAAACCCGCGCCAATAGAGACAACTCCCGCACACCAAGAGTGTTGGCCCTGACAGTTATCCCCCCGCCATCTCGCTAAATTCCCGACCTCATCCACAAGAGGTCGGGAATTCATGCCCATAACCCCCCGCAGAATCGTACTGTTCATCAGCCTCGCGGTAGCCGCCAGCCTTCCCCACGCGCAAGCACGCGGCGACATCGAGTCCATGCCCTATTGGCCTCACCCCTACGACGCGCTGGATGACGAATGGGCGTATGAGCCGAACATTGAAGCCGCGTCCATCGACGGCTTTATCATCCGCCAAGCCACCACACACAATGGCCGGCAGGTGGCGAAGGTGCTGGAGCCGGCGCTGGTTCGCCTGCTGGAATCTGGTCAGCTGACCTCTGAACAGCTCAAGGCGTTGGAAAAACGCTACGCCGAACTCGCGCAGCAACCGAACGCTTTCGGCGCAGCTCTCGAACAGTTGGCCGGTAGCCAGAATGCCAACCTCGCCGCTGCAACACAGAGCACGACCCAGCAACTCAGCAGCCGCGTGCTCTCGACCCTGCGCGAACTGCCCACCGACACCGATGGCCACTTCTGGGTCAAAAACCTCGGCAGTGAAGGCGGCCTCGACAGCCAGCGCGGCACCGCCGGCCTGAACACGGCCAACCAGGGCGTGCTCCTGGGCGCAGACTGGGCAGTCGATCATGCATGGCGAGTCGGGGTGCTGGGGGCCAAGTCCAGCAGTCGCTTCGACACCCGACGCTTCACCGCCGACCTGGACAGCTGGCACCTGGGCGCCTACGCCGTGCGCCAGGACGGCCCATTGGCGTTGCGCCTGGGGGCGATCTACAGCAGCCATGCCGGGCAGAATCGACGCGGCGTCGAGATCCTCAGTTACAAGGACACGCTCAAGGGCAGCTACAACGCCACAAGCCAGAATGTGTTCGGTGAAGTGGGCTACCAACTGGGCACTGGCAGCCTGAGCATCGAGCCGTTTGCCGGGCTTGGCTACCAGCGCTACAGCCGGGACAGTTTCAGGGAGCAAGGGGGGCCGACAGCACTGAATGTCGATGCACAGACCCAGCAAAACCTGAACAGCACCGTTGGCCTGCGCCTGGCCAGGCTGATTCGGTTCGATAACCAGATGAGCCTCACGCCACACCTGAGCGCAGGCTGGAAACACCTGTATGGCGACGTCGAAAGCCAGGTGCGCCAGTCCTTTCGCCAGGGCGGCATCGATGACTTCACCATCCAAGGCTCTTCCCTGGACCGCAACAGCCTGAGCCTGTTGGCGGGGCTGGACTTGAATCTGTCTTCGAACCACAGCCTCGGCCTGGCCTATATGGCTGAAAACGGCACCCACAGCAGCAACCAGGGCCTGATGGGGCAATGGCGGATGAGGTTCTGACACGTCTTACGACAGCGGGACGCGGAGCGTCCGGGGCGGCGTTCCCACGCGGAGCGTGGGAACGAGCAGGCAAAAAAAAGGAGGGCACCTGCCCCCCCGAGGATTAAGCGATAGTGTCGAAGGCTGGATCAGCCTTCGATTTCAATCAGGATTTCGCCAGGGTTGACCCGGTCGCCCTTGGCCACGTGAACGGCGGTCACCTTGCCGGCAATCGCTGCCTGCACTTCGGTTTCCATCTTCATCGCCTCGGTGATCAGCACGGCCTGGCCGGCCTTGACCACGTCGCCTTCCTTGACCAGCACGTCGACGATATTGCCCGGCATCGCGGTGCTGACATGGCCCGGCGCAGTGGCTTGCTTGCGCTTGCTGCTGCCGCCGCCGACAAACTCGTTGAGCGGTTCGAACACCACTTCTTCCGGCATGCCGTCGATGGACAGGTAGAAGTGGCGCTTGCCTTCGGCCTTCACGCCGACACCGGTGATGTCCACGCGGTAGCTTTCACCGTGCACGTCGATGACGAATTCGGTCGGCACACCTTCGCCACCGGCACGCGCCACGCCGCCGGCTTCAGGGATTGGCAGCAGCACTTCCGGCGCCAGGGTGCCGGCGTCGCGTTCTTCGAGGAACTTGCGGCCAATGTCCGGGAACATGGCATAGGTCAGCACGTCTTCTTCGGACTTGGCCAACGCGCCGATCTCGCCGCGCAGCTTGGTCATTTCCGGCTTGAGCAGGTCAGCCGGGCGCACGTCGATCACTTCTTCGCTGCCGATAGCCTGGCGACGCAGTTGCTCATTCACCGTGCCCGGCGCCTTGCCGTAGCCGCCTTGCAGGTAGAGCTTCACTTCGTTGGTGATGGTCTTGTAGCGCTCGCCGGCCAGCACGTTGAAGAACGCCTGGGTGCCGACGATCTGCGACGTCGGCGTGACCAGCGGCGGGAAGCCGAGGTCTTCACGCACGCGCGGGATCTCAGCCAGCACTTCGCTCATGCGGTTGAGGGCGCCCTGCTCTTTCAACTGGTTGGCCAGGTTGGAAATCATCCCGCCCGGCACCTGGTTGACTTGCACACGGGTATCGACCGCGGTGAATTCGCTCTCGAACTGGTGATATTTCTTACGCACGGCGTAGAAGTACAGGCCGATCTCTTGCAGCAGTTCCAGGCTCAGGCCGGTGTCGAATTCGCTGCCTTTAAGGGCGGCGACCATCGACTCGGTCCCCGGGTGGCTGGTGCCCCAGGCGAAGCTGGAGATGGCGGTGTCGATGTGGCTGGCACCGTTTTCGATGGCCTTGAGTTGGCACATCGCGGCCAGACCCGCAGTGTCATGCGAGTGGATGAAAATCGGCAGGGTCTGCTCGGCTTTCAGCGCCTTGACCAGTTCGCCGGTGGCGTACGGGGTCAGCAGGCCAGCCATGTCCTTGATCGCGATGGAGTCGCAACCCATGGCTTCCAACTGCTTGGCCTGGGCCACGAACGCCTCGACGGTGTGCACCGGGCTGGTGGTGTAGGCGATGGTGCCCTGGGCGTGTTTGCCCGCCGCTTTGACCGCTTCGATGGCCACGCGCAGGTTACGCACGTCGTTCATCGCGTCGAAGATGCGGAACACGTCGATGCCGTTGACTGCGGCCTTGGCGACGAAGGCTTTGACCACGTCGTCGCTGTAATGGCGGTAGCCCAGCAGGTTCTGGCCGCGCAGGAGCATTTGCAGGCGGGTGTTGGGCAACGCGGCGCGCAGTTTGCGCAGGCGCTCCCACGGGTCTTCTTTAAGGAAGCGCACGCAGGCGTCGAAGGTCGCGCCGCCCCAGACTTCCAGGGACCAGTAGCCGACTTTGTCGAGCTTGTCGCAGATCGGCAGCATGTCGTCGGTGCGCATGCGGGTTGCGAGCAACGATTGGTGGGCGTCGCGCAGGATGGTGTCGGTTACGAAGATTTTCTTGCTCATTATTCTTTTCCTCACAGGCCTGCGTGGGCGGCGATGGCGGCGGCGATGGCCAGGGCCAGCTCTTCGGGTTTGCGCTTGATCGAGTAGTTGGTCAGCTCAGGGTGGCTTTCCACGAAACTGGTGTTGAACTGGCCGCTGCGGAATTCCGGGTTGCGCAGGATTTCCTGGTAGTAGGCGGCGGTGGTCTTCACGCCTTGCAGGCGCATGTCGTCCAGGGCACGCAGGCCGCGGTCCATGGCTTCTTCCCAGGTCAACGCCCACACCACCAGTTTCAGGCACATGGAGTCGTAGAACGGCGGGATGGTGTAGCCGGTGTAGATCGCCGTATCGGTGCGCACGCCGGGACCGCCGGGGGCGTAGTAACGGGTGATCTTGCCGAAGCTGGGCAGGAAGTTGTTTTTCGGGTCTTCGGCGTTGATACGGAACTGCAACGCAAAACCACGGTGCTGGATATCTTCCTGTTTCACCGACAGCGGCAGGCCCGAGGCGATGCGGATCTGCTCGCGGACGATGTCGATCCCGGTGATTTCTTCGGTGATGGTGTGTTCCACCTGCACCCGGGTGTTCATCTCCATGAAGTACACCTCGCCCTCGGCGAGCAGGAACTCCACGGTGCCGGCGTTCTCGTAGCCCACGGCCTTGGCGGCACGCACCGACAGGTCGCCGATGTAGGCGCGCTGTTCCGGGGTCAGCTGCGGGCTTGGGGCGATTTCGATGAGCTTCTGGTTGCGGCGCTGGATCGAGCAATCACGCTCGAACAGATGCACCACGTTGCCAAAGCTGTCACCGAGGATCTGCGCCTCGATGTGCTTGGGGTTGACGATGCATTTTTCCAGGAACACTTCCGCCGAACCGAAGGCCTTGGTGGCTTCGGAAATAACACGGGGGAAGGCTTGTTCAAGTTCTTCGCGGCTGTTGCAACGGCGGATACCGCGCCCGCCACCACCGGAGGTGGCCTTGAGCATCACCGGGTAACCAATGCGGTCGCCTTCGGTGAGGGCTTCAGCGATGTCGGCGACGTTGCCTTCGGTGCCGGGGGTGACCGGCACGCCGGCCTTGATCATGCTGCGGCGCGCTTCGGTCTTGTCGCCCATGCGGCGGATCACTTCAGCGGACGGGCCGATGAATTTGATCCCACGTTCGGCGCAGATGTCCGCCAGTTCGGCGTTTTCCGACAGGAAGCCGTAGCCGGGGTGCAGCGCGTCACAACCGGTTTCCACGGCCAGGTTCACCAGCTTGCGCGGGTTCAGGTAACCGGCCAGGGGCTCGGCACCAATGCTGTGGGCTTCGTCGGCACGTTTGACGTGCAACGCATGGCGGTCGGCGTCGGAGTAGACCGCGACCGAGCGAATGCCCATCTCGGCGCAGGCACGCACGATTCGTACGGCAATTTCACCACGGTTGGCGATCAGGATCTTTTTTATCACTTGGAAATTCCCTTGAGCCGATTGCTGCGTTCTTCGACCCGCTAGACCCGGGTCGGCGCGTGACCAAATGTTTCATGACAGTCGCGAGACACACACTAAGCCCGTGGAGGGATTAACAAAAATCAATAATTATTGGGTCGTGCATAAGTAAAGACTTATAGTTGGCCGGACAGCCGCGCGCGAAAGGACGATAAAAATGCGTAAGTCATTGATGCGTATGACATTGCGTCAATTGCAGATCTTCAATGAAGTGTGCGATTTGCGCTCGTACAGCCGTGCTGCCGAGGAAATGTCCCTCACACAACCCGCCGTCAGCCTGCAAATTCGCCAGCTGGAAGAGCTGATCGGCCAGCCATTATTCGATTACGTCGGCAAAAAGCTCTACATGACCGAGGCCGCCGAAGCCTTGCAGCGCGCCAGCCGGGACATTTTCGGGCGCCTGGAAAACCTCGACATGCAGCTGTCGGATATGCAGGGCTCGCTGCAAGGCCAGTTGAAGCTGGCGATTGAATCCAGCGCCAAGTACTTCGTGCCGCACCTGTTTGCCGCGTTCAAGCGCCAGCATCCCGAAGTGCAGCTGCACCTGACGGTGGTCAACCGCGCCCAGGTGATTCGCCGGCTGTCGGACAACCGCGACGACCTGGTGATCATGTCCATGGTGCCCCAGGACATGGGCCTGGAGTTCCTGCCGTTCCTCAACAATCCGATCGTCGCGGTGGCGCCCCCTGATCATCCCTTGAGCCTGCAAGGCCCGCTGCGCCTGCAAGACCTGGAGCCTTACACGCTGCTGGTGCGCGAGCAGGGTTCCGGCACGCGGATGGCCTGCGAGGAATACTTCAAGGAGAAGCGCGTGCACTTCACCCAAACGGTGGAAGTGTCATCGGCCGAGGCCCAGCGCGAATGCGTGAGCGCAGGTTTGGGCGTGGCCTTGCTGACGCGCCACGCCGTGAACCTGGAACTGGCCAGCGGCGGGCTCAAGGAGCTGCCGGTGGAAGAGCTGCCGCTGTACCGCAGTTGGTGCCTGGTGCAGGCCAAGGCCAAGCGCCTGTCACCGGTGGCCCATGCGTTCCTGGGC
Source organism: Pseudomonas sp. CBZ-4 (assembly GCF_000346755.1). Taxonomy (GTDB): domain Bacteria; phylum Pseudomonadota; class Gammaproteobacteria; order Pseudomonadales; family Pseudomonadaceae; genus Aquipseudomonas. Next base: position 56,043 of record NZ_ANNV01000169.1, read on the forward strand.
TTTATCCGCAGCGAACGGGCACAGATCAGCGTGCTGGCTGAGCGTTTCGCTGGGCAGCCACGGGTGCCTGCCAATGCAGCTCCGGGTAGTCACTGATGCTCTGGAGCAATTGGCGTTCTTCACAACGGTCTTCGATTGCGCGACGGAACGCCATGCGGCGCTGGTCTTCCTGCTGACGGCGGGTTTTTACGGCGCTGTTGCTGTCTTCGTAGGGACGGGCCATTTCGAGTCTCCCAATGCGAGTACGGGAGTTCAGGATGGCCTTGGGCGGTTACGGTTTGGCGGCGCGGGGATGACAGGACGATGAATCTTCGGAAGTTGACGCATATCCACTGTGGGAACGGGTCAATGTGGGAGCGGGCTTGCCCGCGAAGACGGAGTGTCAGTCAAAGATGCTCTAACTGACCCACCGCATTCGCGGGCAAGCCCGCTCCCACATTAGTCTGTCAGTCGTCGAGGGCTTTGACGGATTTTGGCGACAACCGCAGGCTGCGCAAGCTGCGTTTCACGCTCTTGAGGTGGTTGACCAGGCTCGGCCCGCGCGCCATGGCCACGCCCATCGCCAGCACGTCGATCACCACCAGGTGGGCGATGCGCGAGGTCAACGGCGTATAGATCTCGGTGTCTTCATGCACATCGATCGCCAGGTTGACGGTGGACAGCTCCGCCAACGGCGTCTGGCTCGGGCACAGGGTGATCAGGGTCGCGCCGCTTTCACGCACCAGGTTGGCGGTGATCAGCAGGTCTTTGGAGCGCCCGGACTGGGAAATGCAGATCGCCACGTCGGTGGGCTTCAACGTCACCGCCGACATCGCCTGCATGTGCGGGTCGCTGTAGGCCGCTGCCGTGAGCAGCAGTCGGAAGAATTTGTGCTGGGCGTCGGCTGCCACCGCACCCGATGCGCCAAAACCATAGAACTCGACACGCTGGGCCTGGGACATCGCCGTCACGGCTTTTTGCAGCTCGATCGGGTCGAGCTTCTCGCGCACTTCCATCAGGGTGTGCAGCGTGGTGTCGAAGATTTTCAGGCTGTAGTCGGCGACGGAATCGTCTTCGTGGATCGCAAACTGCCCGAAGCTCGCACCTGCAGCCAGGCTCTGGGCCAGCTTGAGTTTCAGGTCCTGGAACCCGGAGCAACCGATGGCGCGGCAGAAGCGCACGATGGTCGGCTCGCTGATGCCCACGCTGTGGGCCAGGTCGGCCATGGAGCTGTGCATCACGGCCGCAGGATCAAGCAGCACGTGGTCGGCAACCTTGAGTTCCGATTTACGTAACAGGTGGCGCGACTGGGCGATATGTTGCAACAGGTTCAAAGGGCAGGACTCTTGTTATTGGCAGGTGCCAGGGATGTAGCAAGCTTGTAGTTATACTACAAGAATTGTCGTTTTGCCCGTCTGATGCATCACTAAATCGCCCTGCTGCCCTCTGATTCAAAGGGCAGGCGCTTTGTAGCCATTAGGGCGGCCCTGCCGTCGTTAAGGAAAATCTGCATTTTTCCGTAACAAATCTGCCAGCCCTTCGGCCTGCATCGGCCGGCTGATCAGATAGCCCTGCACTTCGTCACACCGCTCCCCGCGCAGGAAGTCCAACTGCTGCTGATCTTCCACACCTTCGGCCACCACTTTCAGCGCCAAGCCATGGGCCATGGCGATGATTGCGCGGGTGATGGCCGCGTCCTCGCGGCCCTGGCCGAGCCCACGGATGAAGGTCTGGTCGATCTTCACGTAATCCACGGGGATGCGCTTGAGGTAGCTGAGGGACGAATAGCCGGTGCCGAAGTCGTCGATGGCCAGCTTCACCCCCAGGTCGCGCAGCTGCTGGAAGGTGGCGATGATGTGTTCAACGCTGTCGAGCAGCTGGCTTTCCGTCAGCTCCAGCTCGAGGTATTGCGGGTCCAGCCCGGTTTCTTCGAGGACCTGGCGCACCAGGCTGACCAACTTGCCCTGGCGCAACTGATGCACCGACAGGTTCACCGACACCCGGATCGGCGCCAGCCCCTGGCGCTGCCATTCGCACGCCTGCCAGCAGGCCTGGCGCAGCACAAATTCACCCAGCGGCACGATCAGGCCGGTCTCTTCGGCTAGGCCGATAAACTCGCCCGGCGGCACCATGCCCCACTGCGGATGCTCCCAACGCACCAGCGCTTCGGCGGCGTTCAGCTTGCCGGTGGCCAGGCACAGTTTCGGCTGGTAGAACACCGTCAGCTGGCGATCTTCGATGGCTTTGCGCAGTTGGTTTTCCAGCTGCAAGCGCTCCAAAGTGCTCGCTTGCAGGCTGTCGGTGTAGAACTGGAAATTGTTGCCGCCCAGGTGCTTGGCGTGTTGCATGGCCATGTTCGATTGGCTGACCAGTGCGGAAATTTCCCGCGCATTGTCCGGCAGCAGGCTGACGCCCATCGAGGCACTGACCACCAGTTCATGCCCGTCCACCGTCACCGGCACGCGCAGCTTGGCCAGCAACCGCGTGGCCACGCGGGCCAGGCTCGACAGGCTGCCGTAGGCATCGAACAGCACGGCGAACTCATCGCCAGACAACCGCGCAATGGTGTCCGCCTCGGGCAAGGCATTGATCAAGCGCCGCGCCATTTTCTGCAGCAGTTGGTCGGCGACTTCATGCCCCAGGCTGTCGTTGAGCAGCTTGAAACGGTCGAGGTTGATATGCAGCAGCGCCAGGCTGCGCCCACCCTGGCGCACCCGCGCATGGGCTTCGCGCAGGCGCTCACGGAACAGCGAGCGGTTGGCCAGGCCGGTCAGCTCGTCGTAGTGGGTGAGGTAGCGCATGCGCTCTTCGGATTCGCGCCGCGCAGAAAGATCGGCGAAGAAGCCCACGATATGGCTGACCTTTCCCCGAACATCACGCACCACATTCAATTGCAGCCACTGCGGGTACAACTCGCCGTTCTTGCGCGTCTCCACCAGTTCGCCTTGCCAGGTGCCGTGGCTGAGCAACGCCTGGCGGATCACCGGGAAGTGGCGGCGCGCGTCGCGGCTGCTGGGCAGTTCGACGACGTTGCGCCCGAGCATGTCATCGATGTCAAAACCGGTGACGCGGCTGAAGGCCTGGTTCACCGCGATCAGCTTGTAGTCCGGGTCGAGAATCACGATGCCTTCGCTGGCCGCCTCGAAGACCGTCGACGCCAGGCGCTGTTGTTCTTCCAGGACTTTGCTCGCGCTGATATCGCGACGGGTGCCAAGCATGCGCGTGACCCGGCCACTGGGCGCGCGCTCCACGGCGCGGCCACGGTCTTCGATCCACACCCAGTGGCCGTCGCCGTGACGCACGCGGTATTCGACCTGATAGTCCTCGCTGCGGCCCTTGAGGTGCTCGACCAACGCGCGCTTGAGCAGCGGCAAGTCGTCGGGGTGCAGGCGTGGCTTGAGGTGGCTGAGCATCGCCGTGACGTACTCGGGCTCCAGGCCGAACAATTCCTTGAGTTGGGTGTGGTGGACCTCGTCGGTTTGCAGGTTCCAGTCCCACAGGCCCAGCTCGCTGGCTTGCAGCGCCATGGCCAGGCGCGCTTCGCTTTTGTTCAGGGCCAGGCTGGCGGCGTCGAGTTCCTGGCTGCGCTGGGCCACGCGGTCTTGCAGGCCGGTCTGGGCCTCGCGCAATTCCTGCTCGATCTGGCGGCGTTGCTCGACTTCGCGCACCAGTTCTTGATTCAACTGCTCGCTGCGCTGTTGCGCCTGCTGCAAGTGCTCGATCAGCGCCTGGTTCTGGAAGCGCCGCAACAGCCCGCGCTGGATCAGGCGGTTGACCTGCCACGCCACCACGCTCAAGGACGCCAGCAGGATCAGGCCGAGCACGCCCCAGCCTTGTTGCTGCGGCGCGCCGTTCCAGAACAGATAGAGGATCGCCGGCAGCAGGCACGGCAAAGCAAACGACAGGAACGCCGGCAAGCTCACGGCGTAGGCCACACTGGCCGACAGCGTCGCGGCGCCGATCAGGCCGAATACCCAGGCCTGCTGCATAAAGCTGTCTGCCGGCACCAGGGCGATGGCGGCGGTGGCCAGGGTCAGGCCGCTGACCGCCGAGCCGAGCATGAACATGCGCCGCCACACCGGCTGGGCCTGGCGGCTGGGCATGGCCGAATCAAAGGCCGCCACCTGGATCACGCGCATCGCCACCAACGCCAGCAGCCAGACCAGCCAGATGCTGTCCAGCAGGTATTGCTTGGGGTTCCACAGCAGCCAGGCGCAGACCAGGCCGTTGACCAACATTAATAAGGTGGGCAACAACGAGCCCTGATACAGCAGGCGTGTGCGTTCGACCGCCATCTCGGTGGCGTAGTGCTTGCGGATAACCTGCGCGGGCGCCGCCGAAGGGCTGAGCAGGTCGGTGCTGAGGGTCATAGGCAGTGTTCTTATAATGGTGAGCCCGAAACGTGCACGGAGCATACACAAGCCTGCGCGCGGGCCAAACTGCTCTGCGTCATAAAAACCAGCGGATATTTACCCGCAAACCTCGGTGCCAGACAGCTCGGGCAAGGCGGTGCGGGGGCTGCACCCTCTGACCGACCGGTCATCAGCCCCGGCAGAATTATCGACCGTCCAGCATTGGGGTTTGCCCCACTCCCCCGAGGGCCATAGAATGCGCCGATGCGCGATGATCTCTCCCTTTTGCTGAACTCCCTCAACGATGCCCAACGCCAGGCCGTAGCAGCCCCCGTTGGCCGTCAGTTGGTCCTGGCCGGTGCTGGCTCCGGTAAAACCCGAGTGCTGGTGCACCGTATCGCCTGGTTGATCCAGGTCGAGAACGCGTCTCCCCATTCGATCCTGTCGGTGACCTTCACCAACAAGGCCGCTGCCGAGATGCGCCACCGCATCGAGCAGCTAATGGGCATTAGCCCGGCCGGCATGTGGGTGGGCACCTTCCACGGCCTGGCGCACCGCCTGTTGCGGGCGCATTGGCAGGAAGCGGGCCTGGCCCAGACTTTCCAGATCCTCGACAGCGATGACCAGCAACGCCTGGTCAAGCGGGTGATCCGCGAGCTGGGGCTGGACGAACAACGCTGGCCGGCGCGCCAGGCGCAGTGGTTTATCAACGGCCAGAAAGACGAAGGCCTGCGCCCGCAGCATATCCAGGCCAGCGGCGATCTGTTCCTGGCCACCATGCGCAGCATTTATGAAGCGTACGAAGCAGCTTGCGCACGCGCCGGAGTGATCGACTTCTCCGAGCTGCTACTGCGCGCCCTCGACCTGTGGCGTGACAACCCAGGCTTGCTGGCCCATTACCAGAAACGCTTCCGGCACATCCTGGTGGACGAGTTCCAGGACACCAACGCCGTGCAATACGCCTGGTTGCGCCTGTTGGCCAAGGGCGGCGACAGCCTGATGGTGGTGGGCGATGACGACCAGTCGATCTACGGCTGGCGTGGCGCGAAAATCGAGAACATCTACCAGTATTCCGAAGACTTCCCGGACGCGGTGACCATCCGCCTGGAACAGAACTACCGCTCCACCGCCGGTATCCTCAAGGCTGCCAACGCCTTGATCGCCAACAATACCGGGCGCCTGGGCAAAGAGCTGTGGACCGACGGCGGCGAAGGCGAGGCGATCAACCTGTACGCCGCGTTCAACGAGCACGATGAAGCGCGCTACGTGGTGGAAACCATTGAAAGCGCGCTGAAGACCGGCCTGGCGCGCAGCGATATCGCCATTCTGTACCGCTCCAACGCCCAGTCGCGGGTACTGGAAGAAGCCTTGCTGCGCGAACGCATCCCGTACCGCATCTATGGTGGCCAGCGCTTCTTCGAGCGCGCCGAAATCAAGAACGCCATGGCCTACCTGCGTTTGCTGGAAGGTCGCGGCAACGATGCGGCGCTGGAGCGGGTGATCAACATCCCGGCCCGTGGCATCGGCGAAAAAACCGTCGAGGCGATCCGCGATCACGCACGCCATGCCGATGTGTCGATGTGGGAAGCCATGCGCTTGCTCGTCGCCAATAAAGGCCTGACCGGTCGCGCGGCCGGGGCGTTGGGGGTGTTTGTCGAGCTGATCGAGAACCTCGCCGCCAAGTGCGCGGAAATGCCCCTGCATTTAATGACGCAGACGGTGATCGAGCAGTCCGGGCTGATTGCCTACCACGAAGCGGAAAAAGGCGAGAAAGGCCAGGCCCGGGTAGAAAACCTTGAGGAACTGGTCAGCGCCGCCCGCGCGTTCGAAAACACCGAGAACGAAGAGGAACTGACCCCGCTCGCCGCCTTCCTCGGCCATGCCTCCCTGGAAGCCGGTGATACCCAGGCCGACGAGCATGAAGACAGCATCCAGCTGATGACCTTGCACAGCGCCAAGGGCCTGGAATTCCCGTATGTGTTCCTGGTGGGCATGGAAGAAGGCCTGTTCCCCCACAAGATGAGCCTGGAAGAACCCGGCCGTCTTGAGGAAGAACGCCGCCTGGCCTATGTGGGCATTACCCGGGCGATGCAGAACCTGGTGATGACCTACGCCGAGACCCGACGCCTGTACGGCAGCGAGACCTACAACAAGGTGTCGCGCTTCGTACGTGAAGTGCCGAAGGGGCTGATCCAGGAAGTGCGCCTGTCCAACAGCGTCAGCCGCCCGTTCGGCGGCGGCCAGCAGCAGAGCGCCAGCAGCCTGTTTGCCGGCTCCGAAATTCCGGAAACCCAGTTCAGCCTCGGCCAGCAGGTCAGGCATTCGGTGTTCGGCGAAGGCGTGATCCTCAACTTCGAAGGCGCCGGCGCCCAGGCACGGGTGCAGGTGAACTTCGCCGAAGGCAGCAAGTGGCTGATGATGGGTTACGCGAAGCTCGAAGCCATCTGACACGCCTCCCTGCAGGAGCCGACTTCTGTGGCGAGGGAGCTTGCTCCCTCGCCACAGCGACAACGTGCCCTTGTATTCCGACAAGACGGGCCAATATCTGTAATACGTCCTACAGACCATTCAGATTTCGTCTTACGCAAAAGCCCGAAACATTATGTCGCTAGCCACTGTCACGACACCTGTGCAACATGGCGCGCGTGCAATCCACAAATGGGAATTCCCTTTATGAAACGTTTTCTTAGCATCGCCATGGCGTTGTGCATCGGCCTGACGATGAGCCTCGACGCCAACGCCAAGCGCTTCGGTGGCGGCAAAAGTTCGGGCGCAGCCCCGACTCACCAAACCAGCCAGATGGCTCCCTCCGCTGGCGGAATGGGCGGTGCAGCCGCTACCGCAGGCGCGGCCGGTGCTGCTGGCGCTGCTGCCAAGGCCGGCGGTGCTTCGCGCTGGTTGGGCCCTCTGGCCGGCATCGCGGCCGGTGGCCTGCTCGCTTCCATGTTCATGGGCGGCGGCTTCCAGGGCATGCAGATCTTCGACATCCTGATCCTCGCGGTCATCGCCTTTGTGATCTTCCGCTTTATCGCCGCCCGTCGCCGCAAGCAGCAGGAGCACATGGCTCCAGCCGGCGCGCCGATGCAGCGTGAAGTGTTCGAGCAAAAGCCGGCCATGGGTTCGATCTTCGGTGGTTCCGCAGCCCCGGCTGCTGCCCGCCCGGTGATCAACGCTCCGGCGTGGTTCAACGAAGAGCGTTTCGTCGAAGCGGCCCGCAGCCACTTCCAGTCCCTGCAGCAACACTGGGACGCCAACGAAATGGACAAGATCGCCGAGTTCGTGACCCCGCAACTGCTGGAGTTCCTCAAGCGCGAACGCGCTGAGCTGGGCGACGCGTTCCAGTCGACCTACATCGACGACCTGCGCGTACAGCTTGAAGGTGTGGATGACCGCGCCGACAAGACCATCGCCACCCTGACCTTCAGCGGCGTGTCGAAAAACTCGCGCTTTGACCAGGGCGAAGTGTTCAGCGAAAGCTGGAACATGGAACGCCCACAAGGCGAAAACCAGCCTTGGCTGGTGGCCGGTATCCGCCAGAACGGCTGATCACCCGGCGCCTTGAGCGCGCAGTAAACGACCCCGGCGGTGTAGTGAAATACACCGCCGGGGTCTTTTTTTGCCGGTCAGAAATGCTTTGTTGTTTTTACTGGATTAATGAGAAACATTCTCACTATACTCGTGCCCTCTCCCGGTTCTGCCCGAGCATAGGAACGTGCCGCCGTGCTGGAAAAACTCTTCAATCAACATGCATCCGCCCTACATCGTTACCTGTTGCGGAAGAAATGCACCCCCAGCCTGGCCTCGGACCTGGTGCAGGACACGTTCCTGCGCATCGCCCAGCTGGAGAACATGGAACGCATCCTGTGCGCGCCGTCGTACCTGTTTCGTGTCGCGCACAACCTCATGATCGACCACCATCGGCGCTACGGTGAAAAGCGTTTCGACAGCGACGCCGCCGCCTATTTCGAGACCCTGGTGGACGAAGCCAGCGGCCCGGAAGAGCAAGCGCTCGACGCCCTCGCCCTGGAGCAATTGGAAAGCCTGCTGGAACGCATGCCAGAACGCACCCGCGACATTTTCATGCTGTGCCGGGTGGAAGGCATGACGCACAAAGAGACCGCCCGCTATTTACGGATATCCACAAGCTCTGTACAAAAACACATGGCGATGGCGCTGGCCAAGATTGGCAGGGCGCTTGATCCAGACCAAGAGGGCTAAGCCTTGGGTATCTTGAAAAGCAAGAAGGTAAACAGTCAGAACCGTGAATGCTCCCCCACAAACGACCGACCCGTTGGAGCGCAAAGCTGCCGATTGGGTGATGCGTCATCGACAAGGCCAGCTGTCGGCGCGTGAGCTAGAAGCTTTTCAGCGTTGGCAGGACGCCGACCCCAGACATGCCGCCGCTGCCGGCCGGGCAGACCGTGCCTGGCGCGCCACCGCCTCGCTCAAACGCCACCCCGGCTATGTAAAACCGCAACGCCCGCCGCGCACCCTATGGACCCGCAACACCTGCGTCAGCGCCCTCGGTGCCGCCGCGCTGGGCTGCTGGATGCTGCTCGCGCCGCCCTTCTGGCTGCAAGCACTGAACAGCGACTATCACACCGGTTTTGGCGAGGTTCGCCACATAACACTGGCAGATGGCAGCCAGGTTGAACTGGGCAGCCACAGCATCCTCAACGTCAGCTATGACGAGCAAACCCGTCTGGTCAGCCTGAGCCAGGGCGAAGCGGTGTTCACTCCGTCGCCTATCAATGATCAGGAGCGCCGACCATTCACCGTGCGCGCCCCCGGCGCCGACATCACTGCACGCGGCACCCGTTATCTGGTCGGTGTCGGCCAGGATCGCGAAGGCTGGGTCGGGGTTTTGCAGCACAAGGTCGAGGTCAACCTGACCCCCGCCCAACGCGATGACGCGGCCGGCTCCGCCCTGCTGGAGCAAGGCAACAGCTTGCGCTTCAGCGCCAAGGCCGGTTTGGTGCCGCTCACCACGCGCCCGGATGAACTGGCCAGTTGGCAGGAAGGTCGCCTGGTGTTCCAACGCGAGCCGCTGGGCGACGCGGTGGCGCGCATCAATCGCTATCGACCGGGGCTGGTCGTGGTCAAGGGCGACACATTGCGCGCCATGCGCATCAGCGCGGTGATGCGTTTGGACAATCTCGACGACGCCCTCAAACACCTCGCACAGCAAGCCCACGGGCGCATTCTCGACCTGCCTGGGCTGACGCTGATCTACTGAAAGGCCCCGTTTGCGGGCCTTTTGACATCATGAATATATAAAACAAGATACATAGATCATAACGATCTATCGCGTTTTCGCTGCTGCTGCGTTTCTACTACATGTGAATAACTCTTATTTGCTTTAGTGAGGCCGGTTTTGCAGATGCAACAGAACAACAAGAAGCGCAAGGCAGCACATCGCACGCGACTGAGCCTGGGCATCCAGCTCGCCGTGTTCGCGCTGGCCGCCGACGCCGCCGCCATCAATCCGGTGCAAACCCGCCCGGTCAACAGCGCTGCACAGGTGCAACCCCAAGGTGGCTACCACGACTTCGACGTACCTGCCCTGTCGCTGGACGAAGGCCTGGTGCTGCTGGCGCGCCAGGCGGGTGTCGAGGTCTACCTGGGCAGCAATGACCTCACCGGCACCTACGGCAACCCGGTCAAGGGCCGACTGTCCCTGGAAGCCGCACTGCAACAACTGCTCGCCAACCAGGCGCTGACCTACAGCCTGGGCAACCAGCCCGAGCGGCCGATCATCCAGGTGCAACCCGCGCCGGGCATGAGCGGCATCCAGCAAGGCGACCTGCACCCGATCTATGTGCATGGCCTGGACGGTAAAGAGTCCCGCGACGAAAAGGGCTACAACGACATCTACGATCAGGACGTGTCCTCGGTGTACTCCGGCAAGGAGCAGATCGAACGCTACAAAGGCGCCGCCCCCGCGGACATGTTCAAGGGCATGCTCAACGTCTACAGCGGTGACGGCCGCAACAGCGGCGCGCTGGACCCCAACGTACGCGGCATCCAGGGTCCCGGCCGCGTGCCGCTGACCATCGACGGCACCGAGCAGGCGCTGACGGTGTATCGCGGCTACATGGGCGCCAATAACCGCAACTACATCGACCCCAACCTGATCGGCAGCATCAAGGTGCTCAAGGGGCCGAACCTGGAGCGCAACGTCTATAGCGGCGTGGGCGGCGCGGTGGTTGCCAACACCCTGAACGTGGATGACATCCTCAAGGAAGGCCAGGCATTCGGCGGCGAGCTGAAGATGGAAGGCAGCAACAACTCGGTGTCGCCCAAGTTGCCGCATTTGATGACCGGCCAAAGCCCGCCCGCCGATTACCAGTACATCCCGGTGTATTCCTACTACGACCCGTCGCTGTACAAACACCCGCGCACCAGCCGCGACAACAACCTGATCACCGGGGGCGACTCGGCCTATCGCCTGGCCCTCGGCACCCGCCAGGAAAAATTCGAACTGCTTGCCGCCTACGCCTACCGCGAAAAGGGCAACCACTACGCAGGCAAGAACAAATCCGGCTTCTACGCCACCGGCAAACAGATCAACGGCCAGTTCGACTACATCCCCAACCTGGCCAACATCTATAAGCCGGGGGATGAAGTGCCCAACACCTCGAGCAAGATGGAGTCGTGGCTGGCCAAGGCCAAGCTGAAGATCGACGACGACCAATCCCTTGAGTTTGGCTACCGCGACACCGACTCGCTGTATGGCGAAATCATGCCGTCGCGCATCTCGTTCTTCCGCCCCGGCGACCAGTTCGATGCCGAATCCAGCGGCGTACCGCAATGGCCCCTGAGCCACGTGCAGAGCAAAGCCTACAACCTGGAATACAACCTCAAACCCGAGGGCAACCCGTGGGTGGATTTCTATTCCAACCTGTGGGCAACCAATACCCAAAGCGACACCTACACCAGCGGCGGCGTGCCGAATGCAACCAGTATCGCCGACCCCGTATTCCGCAACACTGCCGTAGCGAATGCCCAGCACAACCGCGCGGGCGTGACGGTCAGCAACAAACTCAAATTGGTCGACAGCCTGGACCTGACCCTCGGCGCCAGTTACCAGCATGAGAAGTTGAGCTCCAAAGACAACTATTACGACGCGGCGATCTTCGACACCTTGCGCATGAACCCGCGCGCGGGGCGCAGGGACGAGCGCGAGTACAACTTCAACTTCGATTGGCGGCCGGTGAGTTTTGCCAAGTTCACCGCAGGCGCGCGGTATTCGTCCTATTGGGCGTTTGATGACTATTTAAAGGAAACGCAGGACACAACCGGAGTAACCACACAGTTTGAAGAAAGCGGGCGCACCGTGAGTTACACCACGCGTAAAACGCTCACCGATGCGGAGTGGAATGCCAGTGTTGATCAGAAAATCGCCAGCAACCAAGTGTTCTGGGACATGTTTGGTACTCCCGAATCGGAGCGCCAGGAAATAATAGACATGATCAAACAGGAAACCCCCCGGATTCAAGACACGCAACACTTGGCGTATTGGGCGAATGATGGCAAGGGGCGTTACGCTCGCGACAACAACCCGTGTATCAACGGTTTGAATGCAGGCGAAAATATTATTGCGTGCAGCGCCTTTGGCAGTAACACAGGTCGTCAAAAAGACGTGAGTGCCAAACATCAAAAAGACAGTGCTTGGGCGCCGAGTTTATCTGCAACCTTTTATACCTCGGAGAATGGTCGGGTGTATCTTCGCTACAGCGAAGCAATCCGTTACCCCAGCATGTTTGAAAGCACACTTGGGTTTTCCTCATCGGTCAATCCGTGGGGCCTGGAGCCGGAGCATGCCTATAACTACGAAGCCGCCTATATACACAACTTGGCCGGCTGGGGTGGCAGTGAGCGCGCCGACATAAAGCTGACGTATTACCACAACACTATCAAAAACGTGATTGAGCGCAGCCCGCAACTGCGCTTCAGCAACCTGGAAAAACAGACAACTTCCGGCGTGGAGCTGCAGACGCGCTACGACAATGGCCGCGTTTTTACTGACCTGAGCATTGCCCACGTCCTGAAAAACAAAGTCTGCGACGAAGACTCCGCCGTTGCCATCAGCACCAATGGCAGTACCCCAAACTGCGTGGACGATGGCTTCGTCGGTGGGTATTTGGTGAGCATGTCCCAGCCAGAGTGGTCGGCCAACCTGGGCGCGGGCGCACGCTTCTTCAATCGCAAATTGGAAGTCGGCGGACGGGCCATTTATTACCGCCAGCACGATAGCAAGTTTTATAGCAACTACCCCGACAGCGCGATGGTCAGCTATTACATCAACACGCCGATGTCGTGGGACAACATCGTCACGTATGACGCTTACATCAACTACAAGTTGACCGACGATGCCGCTATCGAATTGACCGGTACAAACTTAAGCAATCTCTATTACATCGACCCGTTGACCCGCTCGGCCATGCCCGCACCGGGTCGTACATTAAAAATCGGCTTTACCACTACGTTCTAACTTACGAGGTGCACCATGGGAGGCTAAGAGAACTTGGCAGATGCTTGACGTGTTGACTTAATTAAAATCACTCAATGGATGATGAAATGAAAACTTTCAACTACACAGTATTGGCAGTGGCTCTTCTTGGTTTGGCTGGCGTTGCTCAAGCAGATACTTCTTCGGGCCAAAGCTATACCGGCACTATCGTTGTGGAAGGTTCCAGCGGCACGGGCTCCACTAACCACCCAGGCTCTGCCGGCCAACCGGCCGTTGGCGTATTGGCATTCTACGGCGGTGCAAAGGTCGGGTTCGCCGGCCTCAAAGGCATGGTCGCTACCGACACCAACGGCGTCACCACCATTACCCCGGCCATGATGCCTGCCTCCCACGCGGCACTGGGCAACTTTGACTTCAAGCAAGTCGCCAGCCAGCAGGTGTACTACGGCGAGTGGTCGCAAAACGGCACTGACAACGACCCAACTCGCGTCGTGTATTACTCCGGCGACAACGCCGGCCGCGTGCTGCCAACCACCAACGTGACCTACGCGGTACAGGGCATCAACAACTACTCCGGGGCTAACGTACTGTCTGGCGAGCTGACCGCATCGTTCGGCAACGCCGCGCCAACCTTGACCGGATCGCTGAGCAACAGCGCGCTGAAGGTTCAAGTCGCCGCCAACATCAATACGGCTAACGCCAGCTTCTCGGGTGCCGCACAAGCACGTAATACCGCGAGTAATGCCCTGCTTTCGAACGGCACTACCCAAGGTAGCTTCTATGGCGCAGGCGCTACCGCATCGCTGGCCGGTATCGCCAAGTTCGAAAACCGCAACTACGACACCGCTTTCGGCGGCGTAGCCAAGTAACAGCGGCTTGAACTGACGTAGCACCACCAAGCAAGTGCCTGGCCTCCAGGCACTTGCTTTTGGCGTTTTGAAGCGATCCCGAGAGCCCGGTAATGCCCCAGCCCTACTGCAAGCGATCCCTCACGTTTCACGTTTTGCCCCTTTCCCTGCTGCTGTTCATGGCCCCGACGGTGTTCGCCGCCGACCAGGACACCAGCCTGCGCCTCAACCAGAGCATCGAGTACCGCGCCAACAAGCAAGAGCGCGAATTGCTCAAGGACGAATTGCCCAGTGACGGCGCCGCGCCGGCGCTGACCATCGACGGCCAGACCTACAGCGTCGGCAACAACCTCGACGAGCTGGGCCGCGCGGTGTACCTGAGTGTCCAGCGCCAGCAATGGCCGAACGCCCGCGACTACCTCAAGCGCTACACCGCCCTGCCCGGCCACGACCCGATGCTCACCGCCTACGCCAACGGCGGCCTGGCCCGTGCCGATGGCGATCTGGACAGCGCCGAACGGTATTACCAGGACCTGCTGGCGATCCAGCCCGACTTCCTGCCCGGGCGCCTGGAACTGGCGCGGGTGCAGTTCGAGAACCGCAAAGACCGCGATTCGAAACACGTCTTCGCACAGATCAGCAGCAGCCTCAGCCCGTCGGACGCCCAGGCCATGGGCCTGGGCAAGACCGTCGACAGCTTTATCCAGGCCCTCGACCACCGCGAAGACTGGCAAGGCTCGTTCGCCATCGGCCCGACCTGGAGCGACAACCTCAACCAGTCATCCGAAGGCAGCGTGACTTATCGCTACCAGACCGCTGAAGAAACCTACGTGGTCAAGCAATCCCTGCCCAAGGCCGTGTCGGCCCACGGCCAGGATTACGAGGCCACGCTCAACAAACGCATCGCCATCAGCGGCCATCACGGGCTGTTCGTGCGCTCGCTTTTGTACGGCCAAGCGTACGAAAAAGAGAGCAAGTACAACGAAGCCACCGTGATCAACAACGCCGGCTACAGCTACCACGATGCGCGCAACCAGTACGCCTTCGGGCCGTCGTACGAGTTCAACACCATTGGCGACAACGCCATGTACAGCGCCTGGGGCCTGCGCGGTGAGTGGATTCACACGCTGTCGGCCACGCGCATGTTCAAGCTCGAAGGCGAGTACAAGGACATGACGTACAAACACCAGATCAACAGCAACCTCGACGGCGGTATCAGCTCGGTCTACGCCACCCTGTGGCAGGCATTGCCCCGGCAGTGGACGCTGTTCGGCGGCGTCGACATCACCGAACGCAACGCCCGCGACCGCGTCGCGGCGTACCTGCAAAAAGGGGTGCGCCTGGGCGTCGCCAAGGATTTCGACATCGGCGTGAGCGCCGTGCTGTTCGCCTCGTACCGCAAGCGTCAATACGATGCCTACAGCGCAATCGTCGATGGCCGACGCAATGAAGATGAGCAAGGCTACACCTTCATCCTGCGTGCCCCACGGCTGGCGGTGTACGACGTGGTGCCCAGTCTTACGGTCAAATACAACAAGGTGCAGAGCAACATCGACTGGATTTATTCCTACGACAAAAACAGCATCAGCCTAAAACTGGAGAAACAGTTCTAGTCCGCCGCTGTCACAGGGATTGTGCTTGCGCTGAGATATCTATTTCACGGTTGCACTTATAGCGAGCTACTGTATAAAACGCCCCTATAAACCGCGCCATCAGCAAGAGGATCCCGGCCGTGGAAGAAATCATCGAACAATTGCGTGAAGCCAACGAACCGGTCCCGGTTCCTTTGGAGCTGCCTGACGAAGACCAGCTGGTGGAAATCGAAGAACAACTGTTCATCGACATCCCGTTTGTCTTCCGTGAGTTCCTGCTGACTGTCAGCGACGTGGTCTACGGCAGCCTGGAGCCGGTGACCGTCACCGACCCGCAGTCCCACACCTACCTGCCGGACGTGGCCGCCAACGCCTGGGATGCCGGCGTTGACCGCAGCATGATCCCGATCTGCCAGGACGGCGACGACTACTACTGCGTCGAAGAAGACGGCACCGTGGTGCTGTGGTCCGGCGAAGAAGAGCTGGTCACCGAAGAAACCTGGGAATCGGTGTGGCACTGGGCGCGGGACGTCTGGCTGGAAAGCTGAGCCCTGTGTGCTCTAGTGGCGAGGGAGCTTGCTCCCGCCGGGCTGCAAAGCAGCCCCCTCACTCAGTGCTCCGCCGTATCCTTATGGTTATCCAGCGTCTCCAACAAGGCGACCTGCATCCGCGTATGCACGCGGATGAACCAGCGCCAGAGCACGGCCGCCACCGCCGCCGTGACCACGGCGATCAGCACCAGCAACTTGTTGGTCGGCAGAATACTGGCCGACAAGGCTGCCAATAGCAGGAAGATCACCAGCAGCGACAGGATCGGGATCAGCTCCGCGATCACCCGTCGCACGCGCTGGGTATGGCGCCCGGCCATTTCCGGTTTCACGCTCATCTCCGCCAGCAACATCGACAGCGCCTTGAGCTTGCGATACGCCGCAATCAAGAACGGCAGCGACAACAGCAACGCCCCGCCCCAGATCAATGCCTTCTGCCAGCTTGGATCGCTGATCCAACCTTCCAGGTAGCCGCCGATGCGCTTTGCAAAAAAGCTGCCGGTAAAGAAAATCGCCACCACCAGCGCCAGATTCACCCCCACTTGCAGGATGATCTTGCGGATCATCGACGCCAGCATCGCGCCCTCGCCCTGGGGTTGAATGCTGCGCAGCCATTCGCCATACATGCCGAACACCCGGCTCATGCGCTTGGGCATCACCGCCGCGATCTTCAACGACAACGGGTCGGCGCCACGAATCAGATAAGGCGTGAGCAACGTGGTAATCGCCGAAACGGCCACCGCCACCGGGTACAGGAAGTCGCTGGTCACCTGCAGCGTCATCCCCAGCGCCGCGATGATGAAGGAAAACTCGCCAATCTGTGACAGCCCCATGCCTACCCGCAGTGAGGTGCGGCCATCATTACCGGCGATAAACGCCCCAAGGCCGCAGGACAACATCTTGCCCAGCACCACCGCCACCGTGATCACCGCAATCGGCCAGGCGTATTGCAGCAGGATCTGCGGGTCGATCATCAAGCCGATCGCCACAAAGAAGATCGCACTGAACATGTCGCGAACCGGCTCGATCAAGCGCTCGATCTTAATCAACTGCTTGGATTCGGCCATGATCGCGCCGATCAGGAACGCGCCCAGCACCATGCTGTATTCCAGCTTGACCACCAACAGGCAGAAGCCGAAACACAGGCCCAGCACGGTGATCAGCAGCATCTCGTTGCTTTCGAACTTGGCCACGTAGGCCAGCAAACGCGGGACCAGCAAGATGCCGATGACCAGCGCGACGATCATGAACAGCGAGAGCTTGCCGACCGTGGAAAACACCTCGCCGGAGCTGACCGTGCCACTGACGGCGATGCTCGACAGCAAGGCGATGATGCCGATGCCGAGGATGTCTTCGACGATCAGCACACCGAAAATCAGTTGGGCGAAGCGCTGGTTTTTCATCTTCAGGTCGTTGAGCGCCTTGACGATGATGGTGGTGGAGGAGATGGCCAGGATCGCGCCGAGGAACAGCGAGTCCATGGTGTTCCAGTCGAACCACTGGCCGATCTCGTAGCCGATCCAGATCATCAGGATGATCTCCAGGAACGCCGCGATAAACGCCGTGGCGCCGACCTTGAACAGCTTGCGCAGGCTGAACTCCAGGCCCAGGCAGAACATCAGGAAGATCACCCCCAGCTCGGCGAGGGTCTTGATGGTGTCTTCGTCGTGGATCAGGCCGAATGGCGGAGTGTGCGGGCCGATGATAAAGCCGGCAACGATGTAGCCCAGCACCACCGGCTGCTTGAGGCGGTGAAACAGGATGGTGACCACCCCTGCGACCAGCATGATCACGGCCAGGTCCTGGATAAAGCTGATGGCGTGCATGGCGAGGGGCTCCTTGAAGGTACCGGCGCTTTTCCCACTTCCGTACGCGCCTTTGGAAAGTCGCAAAGTGCGGAAGGAAAAGTCTGCCTAAATCGTAAGAAATGCCCTGAGACGGGCTTTTGCAGGTTAACACCGCGACTTCCGGCAGAAAGCCGGTGCAATATATGGAAACAGATCGGCCCAGGCGTGACGGCAAGCCGCCCACCTGCGTCCCGTTATGGATGGCGCAACAAAGATTCCAGCACCCGCAGAGGTGCCCCCCAAACCAATGCCTACAACCGTGAGTGTGCTATGGAACCCGGAAACGCCCAACTGTCGATGACGGTGCTGATGACCCCTGATATGGCCAACTTCTCTGGCAATGTCCACGGCGGCACCCTGCTCAAGTACCTCGACGAAGTGGCCTACGCCTGTGCGAGCCGTTATGCCGGCCGCTACGTAGTGACATTGTCCGTAGACCAAGTGATTTTTCGCGAGCCGATCCATGTCGGCGAGCTGGTGACCTTCCTCGCGTCGGTCAACTACACCGGCAACACCTCGATGGAGGTGGGGATCAAGGTGGTCACCGAAAACATCCGCGAGCGCTCGGTGCGTCACACCAACAGCTGCTTCTTCACCATGGTCGCCGTGGACGACCAGCGCAAGCCGGCCGCCGTACCGCCGTTGCAGCCGCACAACAGCGAAGACAAGCGCCGGTTTGTGCAGGCGCAGCAACGCCGGCAGATCCGCCAGGAGCTGGAAAAGCGGTATCAGGAAATCAAGGGCTGAGACACGGCAAAGCTCGAGCTGTAAACCCAATCAAAATGTGGGAGCTGGCTTGCCTGCGATAGCGGTGTGTCAGC
>NZ_ANNV01000170.1 GCF_000346755.1 Pseudomonas sp. CBZ-4
ACTGATAGACCGCTATCGCAGGCAAGCCAGCTCCCACATTTTGATCCGGTTTCTTCAGGTAGACCTGATTAGACCGGCGCAGGCGCCCGACGCTTGTCCGGCTGTTGCCAGCCATCTGCCGCCGCTTCTTCAATCGCTTGCTGGATCGCTTTCTTGCGTTTCTCTTCGGCACGACGGCTGAAGAACCACACCAGGAAGGTCACCAACGACACCGCCAACAGAATCAAGCTGGCCACGGCGTTGATCTCGGGTTTAACCCCCAGGCGCACCGCCGAGAATACTTCCATCGGCAACGTCGTCGAACCCGGCCCCGACACGAAGCTGGCAAGTACCAGGTCATCGAGGGACAGCGCGAACGACATCATGCCGCCCGCCGCCAGCGACGGCGCGATCATCGGGATGGTGATCAGGAAGAACACCTTCCACGGCCGCGCCCCGAGGTCCATTGCCGCTTCTTCAATCGACAGGTCCAGTTCACGCAAGCGCGCCGACACCACCACCGCCACATACGCCGCGCAGAAGGTGGTGTGGGCGATCCAGATGGTGACGATGCCACGCTCTTGCGGCCAGCCGATCATCTGCGCCATCGCCACGAACAGCAGCAACAGCGACAGACCGGTGATCACTTCCGGCATCACCAACGGCGCCGTCACCAGGCCGCCGAACAGCGTGCGGCCCTTGAACTGGCTGATACGGGTCAGCACGAATGCCGCCAAGGTACCCAGCGCCACCGCCGCCACCGCCGTGTAGCAGGCGATTTCCAGGGAGCGCATCACCGAACCCATCAGCTGGGTGTTGTCCAGCAGGCCCACGTACCACTTGATCGACCAACCGCCCCACACCGTCACCAGCTTGGATTCGTTGAACGAGTAGATCACCAGGATCAGCATCGGCAGGTAGATGAACAACAACCCCGCCACCAGCATGAAGCTTGAGAAACTGACGCGCTTCATATCTTGCCCTCCATCTCTTTGGCTTGGCTGCGGTTGAACAGGATGATCGGCACGATCAGGATCGCCAGCATCACCACCGCCAGGGCAGACGCCACCGGCCAGTCACGGTTGTTGAAGAATTCTTGCCACAACACTTTACCGATCATCAGGGTTTCCGGGCCGCCCAGCAGTTCCGGGATCACGAACTCGCCCACCACCGGGATAAACACCAGCATGCAGCCGGCGATGATGCCGTTCTTGGACAGCGGCACGGTGATCTTCCAGAAGCTGTTGAAGGTGCTCGAACCCAGGTCGGACGCGGCTTCCAGCAGGCTCTGGTCGTGTTTCACCAGGTTGGCGTACAGCGGCAGGATCATGAACGGCAGGTACGAATAGACCACGCCGATATACACCGCAATGTTGGTGTTGAGGATCTGCAGCGGCTCGTTGATCAACCCCATGGACATCAGGAAACCATTGAGCAGACCGTTGTTGCTGAGGATACCCATCCACGCATACACGCGAATCAGGATCGCGGTCCAGGTCGGCATCATGATCAGCAGCACCAGCACGGTCTGCATCTCTTTGCGCGCGGTGGCAATGGCGTAGGCCATCGGGTAGCCGATCAGCAGGCACAGCAGCGCGCTGAAGAACGCCATTTTCAGCGAGCCCAGGTAGGCGGCGATGTACAGCTCGTCGCCCGCCAGCAAGCTGTAGTTCGCCAGGTTCAGCACCACTTGCAGCTTCTGCTCAACGTAGGTGTAGATCTCGGTGTACGGCGGGATCGCGACGTCGGCTTCGGCGAAGCTGATTTTCAGGACGATGAAAAACGGCAAGGCGAAGAACAGGAACAGCCACAGGAAGGGAATCCCGATGACCACCTGCTTGCCGCTGGGGACAATGCGCTGCAAGCGCCGCTTGAGTTTTTTTGTGTTCATGAGCGCAATACCACGCCGCTGTCGTCTTCCCACCACACGTACACCTGGTCACCCCAGGTTGGGCGCTGGCCACGGCGTTCGGCGTTGGCGACAAAGGACTGCACCAGCTTGCCGCTCGGCAGCTCCACGTAGAACACCGAGTGGCCGCCGAGGTAAGCGATATCGTGGACTTTTCCGCTGGACCAGTTGTGCTCGCAGGTCGGCATTTCGGTGGTGACCAGCAGCTTTTCCGGGCGGATGGCGTAGGTCACCGACTTGTCTTCCACCGCCGTGGCGATGCCGTAGCCCACGTAGATGTCGCGGTCCAGGTCCGGGCACTTGAGCACCGCGTGGCCTTCGGCGTCGTCCACCACCTGGGTGTCGAAGATGTTGACGTTGCCGATGAACTCGCACACCAGGCGGCTGGTGGGGGTTTCGTAGATGTCGATCGGGCTGCCGATCTGGGCGATCCAGCCCAGGTGCATGATCGCGATGCGCTCGGCCATGGTCATGGCCTCTTCCTGGTCGTGGGTCACCATCACGCAGGTCACGCCGACGCGCTCGATGATTTCCACCAGCTCCAGTTGCATCTGCGAACGCAGCTTCTTGTCGAGGGCGCCCATGGGCTCATCGAGCAGCAGCAGTTTCGGGCGCTTGGCCAGGGAACGGGCCAGGGCCACACGCTGGCGCTGGCCGCCGGACAACTGGTGCGGCTTGCGCTTGGCGTACTGGCTCATCTGTACCAGCTTGAGCATCTCGGCCACGCGCGCATCGACCTCGGCCTTGGGGATCTTGTCCTGTTGCAGGCCGAAGGCGATGTTCTGCGCCACGGTCATGTGCGGGAACAAGGCGTAGGACTGGAACATCATGTTGATCGGCCGCTCGTAGGGCGGCATATCGGTGATGTCCACGCCGTCGAGGTAGATGCGGCCCTCGGTCGGGCGCTCGAAACCTGCGAGCATGCGCAGCAAGGTGGACTTGCCCGAACCCGAACCGCCGAGCAAGGCGAAGATCTCGCCTTTCTTGATTTCCAGGGACACATCGTCCACGGCAATCGTCTCGTCGAACTTCTTCGTGACCCGGTCGATTTTGACCAGCACCTTCTTAGGTGTCTGGTCGCCCTCGAGGGCTTTCTTATAGGCGCCGGAGGCAACTGCCATTTACGAAACTCCCAACAAAAATGTCTGTTCGCCCGAAGCAGGCGAACCTTGGATAGTTTGGGCTTTACTTGCCCGTCTTGACCTTGGTCCAGCTACGGGTCATTAAACGCTGCACTTTCGGGGGTAGCTCGAAGTTGACAAATGTCCGGTCGAGAACCGCCTGCGGTGGGTAAACCGCTTCGTCGGTGCGTATCGATTGCTCCATCAGCTTGTCCGCCCCTGGATTAGGGTTGGCATAACCGACGTAATCACTGACCTGAGCGATCACCTCAGGCTGCAGCAAATAGTTGATGAAGGCGTGGGCTTCCTTGACGTTGGTGGCATCCTTGGGGATCGCCAGCACGTCAAACCACAAGTTGCCGCCTTCTTTCGGAATTGCGTAGGCGATGTTCACGCCCTTGCCCGCCTCGGCCGCGCGGGCCTTGGCCTGGAACACATCGCCGGAGAACCCGGCGGCCACGCAGATATTGCCGTTGGCCAGGTCGGAGATGTATTTCGAAGAATGGAAATAGGTCACGTAGGGCCGCACTTTCAGCAGCTTTTCTTCGGCCTTCTTGTAGTCGTCCGGGTTGGTGCTGTTGGGGTCCAGGCCCATGTAGTTGAGCACCGCCGGCAGCATTTCATCCGCCGAGTCCATGAACGACACACCGCAGGTGGCCAGCTTCTTCATGTTCTCCGGCTCGAACAGCACGGCCCAGGAGTCGATCTTGTCGACGCCCAGCACTTCCTTCACTTTATCGACGTTGTAACCGATGCCGTTGGTGCCCCACAGGTACGGCACGGCGTACTGATTGCCCGGGTCGTTCTTTTCCAGGCGCTTGAGCAGCGCCGGGTCGAGGTTGGCGTAGTTGCTCAACTGCGCCTTGTCGATCTTCTGGAACGCGCCCGCCTTGATCTGCTTGCCCAGGAAGTGGTTGGACGGCACGACCACGTCGTAGCCGGTGCGCCCGGCCAGCAACTTGCCTTCCAGGGTTTCGTTGGAGTCAAACACGTCATACACGGGCTTGATGCCGCTGGCCTTTTCGAAGTTGGCCAGGGTGTCGGTGCCGATGTAGTCCGACCAGTTATAAATATGCACCGTCGGTGCGGCCTGCACGCTCAGCGTCAGCGTGATACCTGCACCCACCAGCATGGCTTGGCGAAATAAAGAAATTGGCAAGTGGAGGTCCTCTTAAATAGTTGGGCCTTGAAGTTGTTGCCCGGCAACAAAACCGGCGCGCAACTTACCCTCGATAAACCGATCCGGCAAAACTTTCTGTCATTTAATGTGTGGGAGCTGGTTTATGTGGGAGCAGGCTTGCCCGCGATGGCGGTGTGTCAGCCAGCATCTGTATCAACTGATACACCGCTATCGCGGGCAAGCCCGCTCCCACAAAAGAAACCTCCCACAGGTCCTACGGGTTATTTACCCGACTTGATCTTGGTCCAGCTGCGCGTCATCAAGCGTTGGGTTGCCGCTGGCAAATCGGCAATGGCATACAACTTGGCTTGCACGTCCGCAGGCGGGTAGATGCCTGGGTCGCTGGTGATTTCTTTATCCACCAGGGCAGTGGCTTTTTCGTTGCCGTTCGGGAAACGTACCGAGTCGGTGATCTTAGCCATCACTTCCGGCTTGAGCAGGTAGTTCATGAACGTGTAGGCGCCGGTGACGTTTTCGGCATCCTTAGGGATGGCGACCATGTCGAAGAAGCTGCCAGCACCTTCTTTCGGAATGTCGTAGGCAACCTTGACCTTGCCACCGGCTTCGGCAGCGCGGGACTTGGCTTGCTGGATGTCACCCGAGTAGCCCACCGCCACGCAGATGTTGCCGTTGGCCAGGTCGGAGATGTACTTGGAGGAGTGGAAGTAGCCGATCGATGGGCGGATCTTGAGGAACAGTTCCTCGGCTTTCTTCAGGTCGTCCGGCTTCTGGCTGTCGGTCGGCAGACCGAGGTAATGCAGGGCGATTGGCAACATTTCGGTTGGCGAATCGAGGAAGCTCACACCGCAGCTTTTCAGCTTGGCGATGTTCTCAGGCTTGAGCAGCACGTCCCACGAGTCGATCTTGTCCACGCCCAGCGCAGCCTTGACCTTCTCCGGGTTGTAGCCGATGCCGATCGAACCCCACATGTACGGGAAGGCGTGCTTGTTGTCCGGGTCGCTGACCGACACGGCTTTGAGCAGGGATTTGTTCAGGTTGTCGTAGTTGGACAGCTTGGACTTGTCCAGCTCCTGGTAGACACCGGCCTTGATCTGCTTGGCGAGGAAGTTGTTCGACGGCACGACGATGTCGTAGCCGGACTTGCCTGCCAGCAACTTGGCTTCCAGGGTTTCGTTGCTGTCAAAAACGTCGTACACCACTTTGATGCCCGACTCTTTTTCAAAGTTGGCAATGGTGTCCGGTGCGATGTAGTCGGACCAGTTATAGACGTGCAGCACTTTATCGTCGGCCTGGGCCGCGCCCGCCATTGCGCCCATCAGGGACAAGGCGAGGAGGGTCTTGCCAGCGTTCTTCAAACCTAATGCCTTCATTTGGTGATGCTCCAATTTTTCTTTTTTGGGCCACATGCTTACTAAGTTCTGCGGCCCGTCTAAAGGGCAACAAAACAGGGCGACAGTCTGGCAAGTTCAGGGGCCGGCTTTCAACCAAAGCCCCTACATTTATAACCGCCCGGAAGCAGCGCCTCCTGAGCCTAGCACTTAGCCCTGCAATGCCGCCAAAGTCAGGTCCAGGCACTGGCGAGCCTTGGTGACCAACTCGTCGATTTCCGCCTTGCTGATCACCAGCGGTGGCGAAATGATCATGGTGTCGCCCACGGCGCGCATGATCAGGCCATTTTCGAAGCAGAACGTGCGGCAGATCATGCCAGCACCACGGCCTTCGTAACGCTTGCGCGTGGCCTTGTCCTGCACCAGCTCGATGGCGCCCAACATGCCCACACCGCGCACTTCACCCACCAGTGGGTGATCCGCCAGTTCCCTCAGACGTTTCTGCAAATACGGTGCCGTTTCGTCATGCACGCGGCTGACGATTTTTTCATCGCGCATGATGCGGATGTTTTCCAGGGCCACCGCCGCTGCCACCGGGTGGCCGGAGTAGGTGAAGCCGTGGTTGAAATCGCCCCCTTCGTTGAGCACCGCCACCACTTCATCGCGCACGATCAGGCCGCCCATGGGGATGTAACCCGAGGTCAGGCCCTTGGCGATGGTCATCATGTCGGGCTTGAGGTCGTAGAAATCGCTACCGAACCACTCACCGGTACGGCCGAAACCGCAGATCACTTCGTCCGCCACAAACAGGATGTCGTACTTGGCGAGGATTTCCTTGATGCGCGGCCAGTAGGTGGCGGGCGGCACGATCACGCCACCGGCGCCCTGGATCGGCTCGGCAATAAAGGCACCGACGTTGTCCACGCCCAGTTCCAGAATCTTCTCTTCCAGCTGGTTGGCGGCCCACACGCCGAATTCTTCCGGGCTCATGTCGCCGCCTTCGCCAAACCAGTACGGCTGGGCGATGTGGCTGATGCCTGGGATCGGCAAGTCGCCTTGCTCATGCATATAGGTCATGCCGCCCAGGCTGGCGCCGGCCACGGTGCTGCCGTGGTAGCCATTCTTGCGGCTGATGATGGTTTTCTTGTTCGGCTGGCCTTTGATCGCCCAGTAGTGGCGGACCATGCGCAACATGGTGTCGTTGCCTTCGGAGCCGGAACCGGTGAAGAACACGTGGTTCATGCCGGCCGGCGCGATGTCGGAAATGGCCTTGGCCAGTTCCAGCACCGGCGGGTGAGCGGTCTGGAAGAACAGGTTGTAGTACGGCAGTTCTTTCATCTGTTTGGCGGCGGCGTCAGCCAGTTCATCGCGACCGTAACCGATCGCCACGCACCACAGGCCGGCCATGCCGTCGAGGATCTTGTTGCCTTCGCTGTCCCACAGGTAGACGCCGTGGGCTTTGGTAATGATGCGCGGGCCTTTCTCTTTCAATTGCTTGAAGTCGCTGAACGGCGCCAGGTGGTGCTCACTGCTCAAGGCTTGCCATTCACGGGTTTGCGGGTTGTTGCTGGACATACCAATCTCCTAGACTTTTCAGTGAAGGGCGCGCCGTTTAAAGGGCGCGCCCGGCGCATCAGACGGCGAAGAGCAGGAATTCCCGCTCCCACGAGCTGATCACGCGCTTGAAGTTTTCATGCTCGGCCCGCTTGACCGCGACGTAGCCTGTGATGAATTTCTGACCCAGGTATTTCTCGATGGTCTTGCTGTTTTCCATGCGCTCCAGGGCGTCTTCGATGGTCAACGGCAGGCGCAGGTTGCGTCGCTCGTAACCACGGCCGACGACCGGCGCGCTCGGGTTATGGCCTTCGACCATGCCGATGTAGCCGCACAGCAAACTGGCGGCAATCGCCAGGTACGGGTTGGCGTCGGCGCCCGGCAGGCGGTTTTCCACACGACGGTTCTGCGGGCCGGCATCCGGTACGCGCAGGCCGACGGTGCGGTTTTCTTCGCCCCATTCCACGTTGACCGGCGCCGAGGTGTCGGGCAGGAAGCGGCGGAACGAGTTCACGTTGGGGGCAAACAGCGGCAGCAATTCGGGGATGAATTTCTGCAGGCCGCCAATGTGGTTGAGGAACAGTTGGCTCATGGTCCCGTCTTCATTGGAGAAGACGTTCTTGCCGGTGGCGATGTCGATGATGCTCTGGTGCAGGTGCATCGCGCTGCCGGGCTCGCCGGTCATCGGCTTGGCCATGAAGGTGGCCGCCACGTTGTGCTTGAGCGCGGCTTCACGCATGGTGCGCTTGAACACCAGGATCTGGTCGGCCAGGGACAGTGCATCGCCGTGACGGAAGTTGATTTCCATCTGCGCGGTGCCGTCCTCGTGGATCAGGGTGTCGAGGTCCAGCTCCTGCAATTCGCACCAGTCGTAGACGTCTTCGAACAACGGGTCGAATTCGTTCGCCGCTTCTATAGAGAAGGACTGGCGACCGGTCTCCGGGCGCCCGGAACGGCCAATCGGCGGTTGCAGCGGGAAGTCCGGGTCTTCGCAGCGTTTGGTCAGGTAGAACTCCATCTCCGGCGCCACGATGGGCTGCCAGCCTCTGTCGGCGTAGAGCTGGAGGACTTTCTTGAGCACGTTGCGCGGCGACAGCTCGATCGGGTTGCCTTGCTTGTCGTAGGTGTCGTGGATCACCTGGGCGGTCGGCTCGATGGCCCACGGCACCAGGTACACCGCGTTCTGGTCGGGGCGGCAGATCATGTCGATGTCGGCCGGGTCGAGCAATTCGTAATAGATGTCGTCTTCGACATAGTCGCCGGTCACGGTCTGCAACAGAACGCTCTCGGGCAGGCGCATGCCTTTTTCGGCGATGAACTTGTTGGTCGGCGAGATCTTGCCCCGGGTGATGCCCGTGAGGTCGCCAATCATGCATTCGACTTCTGTGATCTTGTGGTCTTTCAACCAATCGGTGAGCTGGTCGAGGTTGTTACTCATAAATGCCTCTGGGCTGGGTTTCCTGACATCCATTAAAGGTCAGGCGTTGGTTGACGCAGCATCCGCGTCGCGTTGCATCGCCCGCTTTCGACAGGCGGTGCCAAATGCCTGGAAGATCGCGAGATAGTGCGGGTTAGAGCTTACCTGCCATTCGGGGTGCCATTGCACTCCTAAAGCAAAAGCCTTGCCCGCTGTTACAGAAAAAGCTTCGATCAGGCCATCCGGCGCAGTGGCTTCGACCTGCAAGCCGGGCGCCAGGCGGTCAACGCCCTGACTGTGGATCGAGTTGACCTGAATCGTCGGCGGCAAGCCCAGGCTGGCCAAAACGCCGTTCGGCGCAATCGCCACGGCGTGCGCCGGGCCGTACTGGATCGCCAGCGGCTGGGTGTCGTCTTCGCGGTGGTCCATCATGCCGGGCACTTCATGAACCTTCTGGTGCAGGCTGCCGCCAAAGGCCACGTTCATCTCCTGGAAACCCCGGCAGATGCCCAGCACCGGCACACCCGCCGCAATCGCGGCACGCAGCAGCGGCAGCGTGGTCTGGTCCCGTGCAGAATCATGAGCAGTCCCGGGCGCGCTGGCCGGACCGTCGTAGTGAAAGGGTTCGATATTGGAGGGGGAGCCGGTAAATAGAATGCCGTCCAGACCGTCAAGAATATTGGCCGGTTCGAACAAATCCCCAAGGGACGGAATGATCAATGGCAAGCCCTTGGCAGCGGTGGCCACTGCACGGACGTATTTGTCGCCACTGATGTGATAAGCATGCAGACCGACCTGTTTGGAG
This sequence comes from Pseudomonas sp. CBZ-4, assembly GCF_000346755.1. Classification (GTDB taxonomy): domain Bacteria; phylum Pseudomonadota; class Gammaproteobacteria; order Pseudomonadales; family Pseudomonadaceae; genus Aquipseudomonas. The sequence continues at coordinate 9,255 of NZ_ANNV01000170.1, forward strand.
CAGGCGGTGACGCCGATTAACGGCAGGCGAGACATGAAGCACCCCGGTATTATTGCTGTTATGGGTTTGAATCGAGCTTAGCCTTGTTCATTTTTTTACACAACACCCCCGTAAAAAATCCTACACGGCCCGCTCAAGCCCGCGAGTCCTACTCGCTTCAAACCGATAAAACCGCCCCAAAACGCCGCAAAAAAGCCCTCGCGGCGCTTTTTTAGGGCAAAAAAGGCCTCGCTTGACTTCGGCATGCCGTTCGGGTTGACTGAAACCAGAAAAGATCAATGATTGATATTTTTAACAACAAAGGTGTTGCATCATGTCGGTACCCCCGCGTGCCGTTCAGCTTAACGAAGCGAACGCGTTCCTTAAGGATCATCCTGAGGTTCTGTACGTAGACCTTCTAATTGCGGATATGAATGGTGTGGTGCGCGGCAAGCGCATCGAACGCACCAGCCTCCACAAGGTTTACGAGAAGGGCATTAACCTGCCTGCCTCTTTATTTGCCCTGGATATCAACGGCTCGACGGTGGAAAGCACCGGCCTGGGTCTGGACATCGGTGATGCTGACCGAATCTGTTATCCGATCCCTGACACCCTGTGCAATGAACCCTGGCAAAAGCGCCCAACCGCGCAACTGCTGATGACCATGCACGAACTTGAAGGTGAACCTTTCTTCGCCGATCCGCGCGAAGTGCTCCGCCAAGTTGTAAGCAAATTTGACGACCTCGGTCTGACCATCTGCGCCGCCTTCGAGCTTGAGTTCTACCTGATCGACCAGGAGAACGTGAACGGCCGCCCACAACCGCCCCGCTCGCCGATCTCCGGCAAACGCCCGCACTCGACACAGGTCTACCTGATCGACGACCTCGACGAATACGTCGATTGCCTCCAGGACATCCTGGAAGGTGCGAAGGAGCAAGGCATCCCGGCCGACGCCATCGTCAAGGAAAGTGCCCCGGCGCAGTTCGAAGTGAACCTGCACCACGTCGCCGACCCGATCAAGGCTTGCGACTACGCGGTACTGCTCAAGCGCCTGATCAAGAACATCGCCTACGACCATGAGATGGACACCACCTTCATGGCCAAGCCTTACCCAGGCCAGGCAGGCAACGGTTTGCACGTGCACATCTCCATTCTGGACAAGGACGGCAAGAACATCTTTGCCAGCGAGGATCCCGAGCAGAACGCCGCATTGCGCCACGCAATCGGCGGTGTGCTGGAGACCCTGCCCGCCCAAATGGCGTTCCTGTGCCCCAACGTCAACTCCTACCGTCGTTTCGGCGCACAGTTCTACGTGCCGAACTCGCCGTGCTGGGGCCTGGACAACCGCACCGTGGCGATTCGCGTACCGACCGGCTCGTCCGACGCCGTACGTATCGAACACCGTGTCGCCGGCGCCGACGCCAACCCTTACCTGCTGATGGCCTCGGTCCTGGCAGGCGTGCACCACGGCCTGACCAACCAGATCGAGCCCGGCGCACCGGTGGAAGGCAACAGCTACGAGCAGAACGAACAGAGCCTGCCAAACAACCTGCGTGATGCCCTGCGCGAGTTGGATGACAGCGAGGTGATGGCCAAGTACATCGATCCTAAATACATCGATATCTTCGTCGCCTGTAAGGAAAGTGAGCTGGAAGAGTTTGAACACTCCATCTCCGACCTTGAGTACAACTGGTACCTGCATACCGTCTAAACGGCGGCTGCATTAAAAGAACGCCGCAGGCTTTTGGTCTGGGGCGTTTTTTTATGGTTTTTTCCAGGTAGACCGAGGTGGATTCATCGCAGGCAAGCCAGCTCCCACATTTTGATCTGTGAACACATTCAAGTGTGGGAGCTGGCTTGCCTGCGATGGCGGCCTTGAAGACAACACCCATTACTGCTCATACAATGCCCCCTGCCTTGTAGGAGACATCCATGACCACCCGCCCCGCCGCCCCTCGCAAACCCCGTGCCCGCAGCCAGGCACGGATCGACGCGATCCTCGACGCCGCCCGCACCTTGCTGGCTGCCGAAGGCGTGGCCAGTTTGTCGATCTACAGCGTGGCCGAGCGCGCGCAGATCCCGCCGTCGTCGGTGTATCACTTTTTCGCCAGCGTGCCGGCGCTGCTGGAAGCGTTGACGGCAGATGTCCACGCCGCCTTCCGCGCGGCGATCCAGGCCCCCATCGACCATGCTTCACTCAAGCACTGGCGGGACCTGTCCTACATCGTTGAACAGCGCATGCTGACCATCTACGACCACGACGCCGCCGCACGCCAGTTGATCCTGGCGCAGCATGGGCTGACGGAAGTGACCCAGGCGGATCGTCAGCATGATCTGGAATTGGGCGACCTGATGCTGACCGTGTTCAACCGGCACTTTGACGTGCCGACACTGCCAACCGATGTGGATGTGTTTGCCTTGGCGCTGGAGCTGAGCGATCGCGTGTATGCGCGTTCGGTGCATCAGCATGGGCTGATCACGCCGCGCATGGCGGAGGAAGGGATGCGGGTGTTTGATGCTTACGTGGGGCTGTATTTGCCGGCTTATCTGCCTAAGCGTTGAGTCTTGTGGTGGCTGGGCTGGCCTCATCGCAGGCACGCCAGCTCCCACATTTTGATTTGTGAATACAGTCAAATGTGGGAGCGGGCTTGCCCGCGATGACGGCCTCAATTACGCCGCCAATCACAACTTGGCAATCGACACCTCAGTCGACTTAACAAACGCAATCACCTCACTGCCAATCACCAATTCCAGCTCTTTGACCGAGCGCGTGGTGATCACCGAAGTGACGATACCCGACGCCGTCTGCACATCGATTTCCGACAGCACGTCGCCTTCGACGATTTCCTTGATGGTGCCTTTGAACTGGTTACGTACGTTGATCGCTTTAATAGTCATGTCGTTCTCTCTTCGTGGGACGCGTGAGTTATTGAGCCCAACGCAATTGCGTAGGCAGCGGTGAAACAGGTTCGGGTTCCGGTGGCGTGCCGGGCAGCGACAGCACACGGTTGAGCACTTCGGCTTCCAACGCGGCCAGGCGATGTGAGCCGCGAGCACGTGGGCGTGGCAGGTCTACGATCAGGTCCAGGCCGATTTCGCCGTCTTCGATCAAGATCACCCGGTCGGCAATCGCCACGGCTTCGCTGACGTCGTGGGTGACCAACAACACGGTGAAACCGTGTTTCTGCCAAAGGTTTTCGATCAGTTGCTGCATCTCGATGCGGGTCAGCGCATCCAGCGCGCCCAACGGCTCGTCGAGCAACAGCAAACGCGGCTGGTGGATAAGAGCACGGGCCAGTGCCACGCGTTGCTTCTGGCCACCAGACAACGCCGCCGGCCACTCATTGGCGCGTTCGGCCAGGCCTACTGCTTCCAGGGCTTCCAAGGCTTTTGGGCGCCAGTTGCCTTTAAGGCCCAGGCCGACGTTGTCGATGATCTTTTTCCACGGCAGCAGGCGCGCTTCCTGGAACATCAACCGCGTGTCTTCAAGCGCTTCGCTCAGCGGCGCGGAGCCGGCCAGCAGCTCGCCGCCGCTGGCTTTGTCCAAACCAGCCAACAGGCGCAGCAAGGTACTTTTGCCGCAACCGCTGCGGCCGACCACGGCCACGAACTGGCCCGCCGGAATATGCAGATCAATCTCTTTGAGCACTTCCCGCGCACCAAAGGCCTTGCGCAGTTTGCGCACCGCCAACGGGATGCCCTTGAGCAGGCGCGGAGGTTGTTGAGCCGTCATGCCGCACCTCCTTTGTTCACTTGATACGCCGGATGCCAGCGCAACCACACACGCTCCAGGCCGCGGGCGGCGAGGTCGGCGAGCTTGCCGAGGATGGCGTACATGACAATCGCCAGCACCACCACGTCGGTCTGCAGGAATTCCCGGGCGTTCATCGCCAGGTAACCGATACCGGAGCTGGCCGAAATGGTTTCCGCCACGATCAACGTCAGCCACATAAAGCCCAGGGCAAAGCGCACGCCCACGAGGATCGACGGCAGCGCGCCCGGCAGGATCACCTGGCGGAACAGGCTGAAGCCGGACAAACCGTAGCTGCGCGACATTTCCACCAACGCCGGGTCGACGTTGCGAATGCCGTGGTAGGTGTTGAGGTAGATCGGGAACAGCGTGCCGAGGGCGACGAGGAAAATCTTCGCCGTCTCGTCAATGCCGAACCACAGGATCACCAGCGGAATCAACGCCAGGTGCGGCACGTTGCGGATCATCTGCACCGAGCTGTCCAGCAGGCGCTCGCCCCACTTCGACAGGCCGGTGATAAAGCCCAGGGCCAGGCCGATGCTGCCGCCGATGACAAAACCCAGGCCCGCGCGCCAGCCACTGATGGCCAAGTGCGTCCAGATCTCGCCGCTGGCGACCAGGTGGACGCCCGCTGCGATCACCGCGCTCGGCGCCGGCAGAATGCGCGTGGACAACCAACCGGCCGACACCGACAACTGCCATATCGCCAGCAACAGAATCGGCAGCACCCAAGGCGCCACGCGATGGCTCAATTTTTCATAGTTCATGGGCTGCCTCAGCTCGCCGACGCAGCTTTGGGAAGGATGTCGTTGGCGACCATTTCGCCGAACGGGCTCACATACCCGGCGCCCTTGGGCAGCTCGGGACGTTCGATATCCAAGTGGGGGAACAGCAATTCGGCGACGCGATACGACTCTTCCAGGTGTGGATAACCGGAGAAGATAAAGGTGTCGATGCCCAGCGCCGCGTATTCATTTACCCGCGCCGCCACGGTTGGGCCATCGCCCACCAGCGCAGTGCCGGCGCCGCCACGCACCAGGCCGACGCCGGCCCACAGGTTGGGGCTGACTTCGAGGTTGTCGCGGCTGCCGCCGTGCAAGGCCGCCATGCGCTGCTGGCCCACCGAGTCGAAGCGCGACAGCGAGGCCTGGGCGCGGGCGATGGTGTCGTCGTCCACATGGGAGATCAGTTTGTCGGCGGCCTGCCATGCCTCTTCGTTGGTTTCGCGCACGATCACATGCAGGCGGATACCGAAGCGCAAGGTGCGTCCGAGGTTCTCGGCCTTGGCCCGTACTTGCGCAATTTTCTCTGCAACGGCCGCCGGCGGCTCGCCCCAGGTCAGCACCATTTCCACTTGTTCGGCTGCCAGATCCTGGGCCGCTTCGGAGGAACCGCCAAAGTACAGCGGCGGACGCGGTTGCTGGATCGGCGGATAGAGCAACTTGGCACCTTTGACGCTGATGTGCTCGCCGTCGTAATCCACGGTTTCGCCTTCCAGCACGCGGCGCCAGATGCGGGTGAATTCCACCGAGGCCTGATAACGCTCTTCGTGGCTGAGGAACAAGCCATCGCCCGCCAGTTCTTCCGGGTCACCGCCGGTGACCAGGTTGAACAACGCACGCCCGCCGGACAGGCGGTCGAGGGTCGCAGCCTGACGCGCGGCCACCGTCGGCGAAATGATGCCGGGGCGCAGGGCGACGAGGAATTTCAAACGCTGGGTCACCGGGATCAGCGACGCCGCCACCAGCCACGAATCCTCGCAGGAACGCCCGGTGGGGATCAGTACCCCGCCGAAGCCCAGGCGATCAGCGGCCTGGGCCACTTGCTGCAAATAACCGTGATCAACGGCGCGAGCGCCTTCGGCGGTGCCAAGGTAATGGCCGTCGCCGTGGGTAGGCAGGAACCAGAAAATATTGAGGCTCATGGAGTTGTCTCCTGAAGTAGTCGGATTACGGCGCTTTGGCAACGGCGGCGGGTGGCGTCCAGATCACGTCCTTGATGCTCAAGGGTTTCGGGATCAATTTGAGTTGGTAGAAGGTGTCGGCGATTTTTTGCTGGGCGGCGACCACTTGCGGCGTGAGGAACAGCGCGCCGTAGCCTTGGCGTTTCACCGAGGTCAGGGTGATGTCAGCCGGCAGGCCGAGCAGCGGCGCGACTTGATCGGTGACTTCCTGCTGGTTGGCCTTGGACCATTCGCCCACGGCGCGCACTTCCTCGATCAGGGCCTTGACCACTTCCGGGTGTTTTTCCGCGTAAGGCTTGGTGGCCAGGTAGAACTGATGGTTGTCGGCGATGCCGGTGCCGTCACGCAGGGTGCGCGCTTGCAGTTGTTTCTCGGCGGCGGCCTGGTACGGGTCCCAGATCACCCAGGCGTCCACGCTGCCACGTTCGAACGCGGCACGAGCGTCGGCGGGCGGCAGGAAGACGGTCTGCACGTCGGTGTATTTAAGGCCCGCGTCTTCCAGCGCACGCACCAGCAGGTAGTGCACGTTGGAGCCTTTGTTGAGCACGATTTTCTTGCCCTTGAGCTCGGCCACCGATTTGATCGGCGAGTCTTTCGGCACCAGGATCGCTTCGCTGGTCGGCGCCGGCGGCTCGTAGGCGACGTAGAGCAGATCGGCGCCAGCCGCCTGGGCAAACACCGGTGGGGTTTCGCCGGTGACGCCAAAGTCGATGGAGCCGACGTTGAGGCCTTCAAGCAATTGCGGGCCGCCTGGGAACTCGGTCCACTGCACGTTCACGCCCTGGGCAGCGAGGCGCTTCTCCAGCGTGCCCTTGGCCTTGAGCAGCACCAGCGTGCCGTATTTCTGATAACCGATCCGCAGGGTCTCGGCGGCTTGGGCTTGAACAATGGCGCCGAAGGACACAGCCGCAGCAAACAGTGCGACCAGACCACGACGCAAGATGACAGTGCGCATGGCGCTCTCTCCAATCAATGCGTTTAGGGGGTTGGCTGCACCTGCTTGGCCGTTGGCGGCTGAGTAAGGTGAGTACTTCCAGGTTTCGATGTGGCTTAAATGCTCCAGCGAGCACTCAACAAACGTTCATTCAACAGATTCGGGTCCAGCGGTTTCGGGCGACGGGCCATGGCGCCGTAGAGCGTTTCCAGGGCCTCGTGCAAGCGCTGCTCGAGCACCGGCACCAACTGCGCCTGGGCGCTGCCTTCGGCGTAGGCGATCTGGCTGTCTTCGGCAAAGATGCCGTGGAGCAATTCCTGGGCCTTGAGCGCCGACAGCACCGGCTTCAAGGCGTAATCCACCGCGAGCATGTGGGCGATGCTGCCGCCGGTGGCCATTGGCAACACGATCTTGTGGGCCAGGGCGCGCTCGGGCAGCAGGTCGAGTACAGTCTTCAACGCACCGGAGAACGACGCCTTGTACACCGGCGTGGCAATCACCAGGCCATCGGCGTTGGCGACTTGCTGCAACAGGTCGATGACCTTGGGGCTGTCGAAGCGCGCGTGCAGCAAGTCTTCAGCCGGGAAGTCCCGTATCTGGTAACTCACCACTTCCACGCCTTTGTCTTGTAGCCACTGACGGGTTTTTTCCAGCAAGACCCCGGAGCGGGAACGCTGGCTGGGACTGCCTCCAAGTGTTACGACCAACATGCAGGAATTCCTTGAGCTAGTGCCGGCGGTTCGCTGTGTGGCGATGGCGCCAAGATGGGACAGACCATATCAGCAGATTTATATATCTTTAAATCTTATTTTTTCATGTGTTTATTCTTTAAATGCATATGGGCTGTATGAAACGCCGGGCGAAAAAAAAGGCCGTGGAAACGGCCTGAAAACCCCTGCATTGTGAGACGGGTCCTGCTTGATGGAGGTGGTGTCTGGACTGGCGCTATCGCGGGCAAGCCCGCTCCCACAGTTGACCGCATTCCCCTGTGGGAGCGGGCTTGCCCGCGATGGCGGTATCAGCGGTTAGGCTGAGGTGTCAGGCGCAGGTAAGGCTTCACTGCACGGTAACCCTTCGGAAAGCGCTTCTTGATCTCGTCCTCATCCTTGAGCGACGGCACGATCACCACTTCATCACCGTCCTGCCAGTTGGCCGGCGTGGCGACTTTGTAGTTGTCGGTAAGCTGCAACGAGTCGATCACCCGCAGGATTTCATGGAAGTTACGCCCGGTACTGGCCGGATAGGTAATGGTCAGGCGAATCTTCTTGTTCGGATCGATCACGAACAGCGAGCGCACGGTGAGGGTGTCACTGGCGTTCGGGTGGATCAGGTCGTAGAGGTCCGAGACTTTGCGATCGGCATCGGCCAGGATCGGGAAGTTGACGATCGTGTTCTGGGTTTCGTTGATGTCTTCGATCCACTTGTGGTGCGAATCCACCGGGTCGACGGACAGCGCGATGGCCCTGACGCCGCGCTTGGCGAACTCGTCCTTGAGCTTGGCGGTGAAGCCGAGTTCGGTGGTGCACACCGGAGTGAAATCCGCCGGATGGGAAAACAGCACGCCCCAGCTATCGCCCAGCCATTCGTGGAAACGAATCTTGCCGGCGCTGGAATCCTGTTCGAAGTCGGGGGCGATGTCGCCCAGTCTTAGGCTCATGGTGTGGCTCCTGGTGAGTGCTTATGGAGCCTACTGTGCATGGGTTGCAGATTATTTAAAAAGAATAAATATCTACTTATCTAGACGATAAAGGAATATTAAAAATCTGTTCATTGGACGCCACAACGGGCGAGGAGCACCATCCGCTGCAAGGTTCGAGAAGGCCTTGAGACGCTGTACAAAGAGGGGTTCAGGAAGGGCTTGCGGGGGTTTAGCCCGACTTGAAATGCAAGACACCTTGCCCGGCATCGCGCCGGGCAAGGTTTAACAACAGTCTTACAGGATCGGCAGGGTGTAGCTGACGATCAGACGGTTTTCGTCTTGGTTACGCTGGGAAGCCACGTCGGAACGCAGCGAAGCGTTTTTCCAGGCAACGCCCAGACCTTTGAAAGTGCCTTCCGGTACTACGTAGCCCAGGTTGAAGTCACGTTCCCACTCGCCTTTGTCACCGGTCGCAGTGGCAACGTTGTCGCCCTTGAGGTACATGACGGAAGTGGTCAGGCCTGGCAGGCCGACAGCAGCGAAGTCATAGGCGTACTGGGCCAACCAGGTGCGCTCGCCGGCACGTTGGAACTTGCCGATCTGCACGTCGGTGATCAGGTACGAGGAAGCACCGTCACCCTGGTTGAGGAACGGGAAGTCGCTCGTGCCGTTTACGCGCTGATAGCCGGCGCTGATCGCGTGGCCTTGCAGGGCGTAGGTGAACTTGGCGCTCCAGGTGCGGTTATCGACTTCACCGTTGTTCTGGTAGCCAGAAGCGCGGTAGCCGGCAACACGACCTTCCTGGCTGGCGTTCTTGCCATCGGAGTCACTGTTGAAGTAACGCAGGTCGGTCTTGAACACGCCCACTGGCAATGCCCAGTTGTGGGACAGGCCCAGGAAGTGCTGCTTGTAGAAGTCGGACAGGTTGCCGTAGTAGTACTGGGCAGTCAGGTCCTTGGTGATCTTGTAGTCACCACCGGCGTAGTAGAACTCGTTGCTGCGGGCGTTGGCGGTAGCGGTGCGGGTAGCGCCGTTGGAACCAGCGATGGTCAGCGAGTCGTTGTTCGACGAGTTACGGCCCTTGGCGTGTTCCAACTTACCGCCAACCAGGGTCAGGTTGTCGATGTCGTTGGAGGTGATCTGGCCACCTTCAAAGGTTTGTGGCAGCAGACGACCGTCGTTGGAGGTCACAACCGGCAGTTTTGGCTGCAGGGTGCCCAGCTTCAATTCAGTCTTGGAGATCTTGACCTTGCCGGTCAGGCCGATGCTGCCGAAATCGTTCACCGCACGACCGTCGCTGTCGCTTGGGAACACAATGCCGCCCTTGTTGGCGCTATTGTTGTTGTAGGCAGTGCCTTTACCGGAGTCCAGACGCACGCCGTACAGGCCAATGGCGTCAACACCAAAACCAACGGTGCCTTGGGTGTAGCCGGAAGCGAAGTTGAAGATGAAGCCTTGGCCCCATTCTTCTTGCTTGTTCGGCTTGGCGGTGCCGTCACGGTTGTCTTGGTTGATGTAGAAGTTGCGCGCAGTAACGCTCGCCTTGCTGTCTTCGATGAAACCGGCAGCGCCTGCTTGCTGGGCGATTGCGCCCAAAGCTACAGCCAAAGCCAAGGTGGACTTATTCATGTACCGCTCCTCTCATTTCTAATTTTTGTATTTCTTTGGTCTCGGGTCTGACGCCCTCGATCCACAGATGCGCGATTAGCACCGGATAGTGACTGACAAGTCAATCGTAACCTTGTGTGTCTACTACCTTCGTCTAACAGCAGTTAGATTTGGTCCCTGCAGGGTAATGAGTTTTTCATACACCCAAAAAGAATTGTTTCATTCTTTTTCATACGATTTGGGAATAAGCCTTTTCATGGCACGGAAGGGTCAGGGTAGACGCCCCGTTCCATAAGCTAATTCCTAAAGGGTATTTGTTAGCACTTTTTTAGATCGCTTAGTGTGGCCGTAGGGTTTCATACGTCACCCACGATCAAAAAGGCGACGCCATCATGGCCAAACGCGCATCCTCCCGTCAATTTGTTACAGTTTTTGTATCGCTTATATTTTTTTTGCTACCCAAGCCGTCGATTCAACACTGAACCGCGAGTTGTGACCGCTGTGCGCAATCTACCCATCGTCGCGCTTAACGTATCGGCGCAGATCAATACTTCTGAAGCATTGGCAAGGCGAGTGGACGGGCGGCGAAGTTCTTGAAGGAACAGGGGGAAGGTTGAGGGGGTGCTGCCGGATTATTCGGCCTTTGCGACCGACAACTTTATCCAAGAGTAAACGCGATTACCTGTGGGAGCTGGCTTGCCTGCGATTGCATCACCTCGGTCTTGCTGAAAGACCGAGTTGTCAGCATCGCAGGCAAGCCAGCTCCCACAGAAGCCAGGCCTGGGCTGGATCAGAGGGCCTTTTCGAAGATCTTCGAATTGCGCTGGTAGTTGTACAGCGACGCCCGCGCCGACGGCAGGCGGTCCACGCTGCTCGGCACAAAGCCCCGCTCGCGGAACCAGTGCGCAGTACGCGTCGTCAACACGAACAAGGTCTTCAAGCCCTGCGCCCGTGCACGGGTCTCGATGCGCTCCAGCAATACATCGCCGCGTGCGCCGTGGCGGTATTCGGGGTTCACCGCCAGGCACGCCAGCTCGCCCGCGTCCGAATCGGCGATCTGATACAGCGCCGCACAGGCGATGATCATGCCTTCACGCTCGACCACGCTGAACTGCTCGATCTCACGCTCCAGCACTTCCCGCGAACGGCGCACCAGAATGCCCTGCTCTTCCAGCGGGCTGATCAAATCCAGCAAACCGCCCACATCTTCGATGGCCGCTTCACGCACCTGCTCGAACTGTTCCTGGGCCACCAGCGTACCGCCGCCGTCCCGGGTGAACAGCTCGGTGAGCAGCGCGCCATCTTCGGCGTAGCTGACGATATGGCTGCGCCCTACCCCGCCACGGCACGCTTCGGCGGCGGCATCGAGCAGTTCGGCCTGGTAGTTGTTGCCCAGGCGTTGCAGGTGCGCCGGCACTTGTTGCGGGCGCAACTCACGCACCAGGCGGCCGTTTTCATCGATCAGACCCTTGTCTGCGCCAAACAGCAGCAGCTTGTCGGCACCCAGGTCGATGGCGGCGCGGGTGGCGACGTCTTCGCAGGCCAGGTTGAAGATCTCGCCGGTGGGCGAATAACCCAGCGGCGACAGCAGCACGATGGAGCGCTCGTCCAGCAGGCGGCCGATGCCCTTGCGGTCAACCCGGCGCACTTCGCCGGTGTGGTGGTAGTCCACGCCTTCCAGCACGCCGATCGGCCGCGCGGTTACCAGGTTGCCGCTGGCCACGCGCAGGCGCGAGCCCTGCATCGGCGACGAAGCCATGTCCATCGACAAGCGTGCTTCGATGGCGATCCGCAGGTGGCCGACCGCGTCGATCACGCACTCCAGCGTCGCTGCATCGGTGATGCGCAGGCCTTCGTGGTAAGCCGGGGTCAGGCCACGGGCTTCAAGACGGGTTTCGATTTGCGGGCGCGAACCGTGCACCAGCACAAGCCGCACGCCCAGGCTGTGGAGCAGCACCAGGTCGTGGACGATATTGCCGAAGTTGGGATGTTCCACACCATCGCCGGGCAACATGACCACAAAGGTGCAGTCGCGGTGGGCGTTGATGTAAGGAGAAGCGTGACGAAGCCAATTAACGTAGTCGGGCATAACACCTGGGCCTGTAATAAAAAGCAGCCGAAAAAGGATCATTCATGAAAGCGCACAGCGGGCTGATGGTTATCGTCGGAACAGGCTTGGCGACACGCTCACTCTCCTCAATATGGACGAACAGGCAGGGGTTAATTTATGCGGGTTTCAGGCAGTAATGTTCGATCAGTTCCCGCAATAGACGCACTGTAGGCGTCAAGCGTGACATTTCGAGGTACTCGCCCGGCTGGTGGGCGCAGGCGATATCGCCAGGGCCGAGCACCAGGGTTTCACAACCAAGGCGCTGAAGATAAGGCGCTTCGGTGCCGAACGCTACTGCTTCGGCACGATGACCGGTCAAACGTTCCGCAACCCGCACCAGTTCAGCGTCTTCAGGCTGTTCGAACGGCGGCACTTCGGGGAACAGCGGCGCGTAGTCGATCTGCACCTGATGGCGCTCGGCCAGGGGTTCGAGCTTCTGGCGGATCGCAGCGCGCAACACCTCGGGGTCCATGCCCGGCAGCGGGCGCAGGTCGAACTCCAGGGAGCACTGGCCGCAGATGCGGTTGGGGTTGTCGCCACCATGGATGCAGCCGAAGTTCATCGTCGGCTGCGGCACGCTGAACTGCGGGTTGCGATATTGGCCCTGCCACACCTGGCGCAAACCGCGCAGTTCGCTGATGGCATCGTGCATGGCTTCCAGGGCGCTGTGGCCCAGGCTCGGGTCCGACGAATGGCCGCTGCGGCCGAGGATGTCGATGCGCTCCATCATCACGCCTTTATGCAGGCGGATCGGCTTGAGGCCGGTGGGCTCGCCGATCACCGCCGCACGGCCCAGCGGGCGCCCGGCTTCGGCCAGCGCGCGGGCGCCGGACATGGAGCTTTCTTCATCGCAAGTGGCGAGGATCAGCAACGGTTGCTTGAACGGCTGATCCAGCAGCGGCAGCACGGCTTCAATCGCCAGCGCGAAAAAGCCCTTCATGTCGCAGCTGCCCAATCCCACCCAGCGGCCGTCAACTTCCGTCAGTTTGAGGGGATCGGTCTTCCACAGCGCCGCATCATAGGGAACGGTATCGCTATGCCCCGCCAGCACCAGGCCGCCGGGGCCGCTGCCAAAGCTGGCGAGCAGGTTGAACTTGCCGGGGCTGACTTGCTGGATGTCGATGGCAAAACCCAGGTCCCCCAGCCAACTGGCGAGCAAATCGATCACGGGGCGGTTGGTCTGGTCGAGAGACGCCTGGGTGCAACTGACCGACGGCGCGGCAATCAATGCGGCGAACTGCTCTTTCATAGACGGTAATGGCATGCGCGGTCTCTCAACTTCCCGGATGAAGCCCACTATAGAGCCATCTGCACGACACAATAAACCGTTGCGGCGCGTTGCCGGGCTCAGTCCTGTACACTGCACGGCCTTGGCAGCCACTCTTTTTCCCGGCTGCGCTCCCGATCCTGGATTTTCCGGCCATGCAGAAAGAAACCGAAATCAAGCTCCGCGTCAGCCGCGAAACCCTCGCCGCGCTGCGTGAGCACCCGCTACTGAAAAAACGCAACAAAAGTGGCTGGGAACGCCGTGAGTTGATGAACCAGTATTTCGACACCCCCGAGCGCGACCTGGCCCAGGCCAAAGTCGCCCTGCGCCTGCGCAAGGACGGTGACGAGATCATCCAGACCCTCAAGACCCGTGGCCAGAGCGTCGCCGGCTTGTCGGAACGCAACGAGTACAACTGGGACCTGGCCAAAGCCAAGCTCGACGTGAAGAAACTCGACGGCGAATGCTGGCCCGAGCAACTGGCCGAGCTGGACAAAAAGACCCTCAAGCCAATCTTCACCACCGACTTCGTGCGTGAACGCGCCGAGATCGCCTGGGGCCGTGGCAAGGCCAAGGTGGTGATCGAAGCCGCCCTGGACCTGGGCCACGTTGTGGTCGGCAAGCAGAAAGAAGAAATCTGCGAGCTGGAACTGGAACTGCGCGAAGGTGAACCGGCCGCCCTGCTGGAACTGGCCGCCGAACTGGCCGCGACCCTGGCGCTGATGCCGTGCGACATCAGCAAGGCCGAGCGCGGCTACCGCCTGTATGACGCCAGCAGCTACTCCCTGAGCCTGCCGGCGCCGCAGATCCACGCCGAAATGCCGCTGGACGACGCCTTCGCCGCGATCATGTGGCACCTGCTCGGCAGCAGCCAGCGCCTGGCCGAGCAATACCGTTTCAATGGCCACTGGCGCCTGCTGCAAGACTGGGTCGAGAACCTCGGCGAACTGCGCGCCCTGATCGGCAGCCTCGGCCAGGCCGCACCGCGCCAATCCACCAGCGAACTGCGCAGCGCCCTGGATGCCCTGCTGGAAGACTGGCGCCCGCTGGTGCAAGCCGGTGATGACGACGAAGACATCCGCAAAGCCGCCCCCGAGCAATTCGTTGAAGAATTGGACGACGTGCGCTGGGGCCTGTTCTCACTGAACACTTCGCGCTGGCTGCTGGCCCGCACCTGGACCGCCGAACGCAACGTGCGCGGCAACCGCCAGGGCGCAGCGCAAATCACCAACTGGCTGCCGCGCCTGCTGGCCGACGACGCCGTCGCCCTGCAACTGCCGCGCTACCAGCAACAGCCGGAAGACCTGGCTGAGCAACTGCCGCGCATCGAACGCATCCAGGCGTGGCTGCACCATGCTCGCCACGTAGTGGATATCCCGGAAATGGACCGCTTGTACGGCGAGCTGAACAAGCTGGCGCAACTGGCCAACCAGCCGATTACCGATGAGTCGCTGGATGCGCGTATGCACCAGGCGATTGCGGTGTATCAGAACCGGGCGTGGAAGACCTTGTTGCGTTTGTAAGGACGCTATCGCGGCGGTGCGACGATTCGACAAGCCCGCTCCCACATTTGACTGCATTCCAGAGTTGGAACGCGGTCAAGGTGGGAGCGGGCTTGCCCGCGATGAGGCCAGCCCAATCAGCGCAATACTGGCAAGCTAGTGGTGGACTTGATCTCCGACAACGCCACAATCGAATTGACCTCCTGAATCCCCGGCACCATCGACAACTTCTCAAAGAAAAACCGCTCGTACGCCTCGATATCCGCCGTGACGATACGCAGCAGAAAATCCACCGCCCCCATCAGCACATAACACTCCAAGACTTCTGGAAACCCGCGAATCGCGTCGGTGAATTCAGTGAAGTTGGAGCGCCCGTGAGCGTTGAGTTTGACCTCGGCGAAGATCTGCGTGTTGAGGCCGATCTTCTTGCGATCCAGCAGCGTCACCTGTGCGCGAATCACGCCCTCTTCCTTGAGCCGCTGGATCCGCCGCCAGCACGGCGACTGGGACAGGCCGACCTGTTCAGCGATCTGCGCACTGGAGAGCGAGGCATCCTCCTGCAGCAAGGCCAGGATGCGGCGGTCGTAGGCGTCCAGCTCGCTGTGCATATAAATACCTTCTATGGTGCTTTTATTGAATTGAATGATTCGATATTTCGAAATACTGGCTCATCTTAGATAAGAAATCTCCGTTGGCGAATGTAAAAATTTCTCCCGTCGAATCTGGAGAATTCCCATGCACGCCGTCGAAACCACTCACTCCGTCACCCGCGTCGATGCGTGGGCCGTCAACAGCGCCCATTGCCAGGCGCATTACCAGATCGTCGCCGAAGCGGAGCCGGATGTGCTGTGCCGGGTGCTCAACTATTTCGCCCTGCAATGCCTCACCCCACAGCAGGTGACGGTGAACCGCGAACAGGACCTGCTGACGATCGACATCACTCTGGACGGCCTGAGTTGGCACCGTGCCCAGGTGATCGGTGAAAAGATTCGAAACCTGATCAGCGTGTGTTCGCTGGAACTGTGGCCGGCTGATGCCGTGCGGGCTGCGGCGCTGGTGGCGGCGGCTCAGTAAAAGTCTGCAATACACCCTGGGAGGAAGATTTTTCGGGGCTGACTAGCCTGGGATTACGTCCAACACCTCCCAGGAAAACCTTGATGCCTGCTGATCAGCGATTGGAATTGCTGCCGTTGTTGCCGCCCTTGATCGACGCGGGGCTGGTGACTGCCGATATGGCAAAGCGCCTGTCTGCGCTTGCGCCCAGCCACACCCAGCACCCCCTGGAAAGCATCGCTGCCCTGGGGCCGTCGCTGGAAAGCCTGACCCAATGGCTGGCTGGACACGCCGGGCAACCGTATTGGCGCATCGACCCGCTGAAGATCGACGTGGCGACCATCGTGCCATTGATGTCCCACGCCTTCGCCCAACGCCACGCCATTCTTGCCGTGGCGGTGGATGCGCACACCGTCACCATCGCCAGCGCCCAGCCATTCGTCACCGGTTGGGAAGCGGGGTTGGCCCAGGTCCTCAAGCGCTCGATCAAGCGCGTGGTGGCCAATCCCCAGGACATCCAGCGCTGCATCGGTGAGTTTTATCGGCTGGCGCAGTCCGTCAGCGGCGCCGATCAAAAGATGGCTGCACCGGGCCCTTTCGAACTGCTCAACCTCGGCGCCAGCGACCAGGAGCCCGACGCCAACGACGCCCATATCGTCAATATCGTCGACTGGCTGTTGCAGTACGCCTTTGCCCAGCGCGCCAGCGATATCCATATAGAACCGGGCGGTGAACTGGGCCGCGTGCGCTTGCGCATCGATGGGCTGCTGCACGACGTGTACCAATTTCCGCAGCAGGTGACGATGGCGGTCGTCAGTCGCCTGAAAAGCCTGGGCCGGATGAACGTGGCGGAAAAACGCAAACCCCAGGACGGTCGGGTCAAGACCAAGGGCCCAACGGGCACCGAGGTTGAACTGCGCCTCTCGACCCTGCCCACCGCGTTCGGCGAGAAACTGGTGATGCGCATCTTCGACCCCCAGGTGCTGCTCAAGGACTTCGACCAGTTGGGCTTATCCACCGAGGACCAACGGCGCTGGCACACCATGACGCACCAGGCCCACGGCATCATCCTGGTCACCGGCCCGACCGGTTCCGGCAAGACCAGCACGCTCTACACCACGCTCAAGCAACTGGCGACCCGCGAGGTCAACCTGTGCACCGTGGAAGACCCTATCGAGATGGTCGAACCGGCGTTCAACCAGATGCAGGTCCAGCACAATATCGACCTGACCTTCGCCAGCGGCATCCGCGCCCTGCTGCGCCAGGACCCGGACATCATCATGATCGGCGAGATCCGCGACCAGGAAACCGCAGAAATGGCGATCCAGGCAGCACTGACCGGGCACCTGGTGCTGGCCACCCTGCACACCAACGACGCACCCAGTGCAGTCGCCCGTTTGCAGGAGCTGGGAATTGCTCATTATTTGATCAGGGCTACCCTTATAGGAGTGATGGCGCAACGCTTGGTAAGGCTGTTGTGCCCCCACTGCAAACGCATGCGCGAAGGCGCCCATGAGGCCGTTGGCTGCGGGGAATGTCGAAACAGTGGTTACCGGGGACGTGCCGGCGTCTATGAAATCATGGTGCTGGACGAACACCTCAAGGCGTTGATCACCCCCGGCGCCGACGTGCAGGCCTTGCGCCAGAGCGCGATGGCCCAAGGCATGTGCAGCCTGCGCATGGCCGCCACGGAAAAGGCCAGCGCCGGCCTGACAACAGTGGCCGAAGTGTTGCGGGTCACACCCGGGGATTCAGAAACAAATCCTTTGATTGTTGCGGCGTGAAACCGTTTTTATCGGTGACAACACCGTTACACTCCGCTCACTGACAACATCGGATAGGGAATCGCTATGCAGATCGGAACCGTACTGCTTATTTTCGTGGGCTTGGCCGTGGCCTTGCTCATCATGGGCTTCAAGGTGGTGCCCCAGGGCTACCAATGGACGGTCGAGCGTTTCGGCCGCTACACCAACACCCTCAAGCCCGGCCTGAACATCATCATCCCGGTCATGGACCGCATCGGTCGCAAGATCAACGTGATGGAAAGCGTGCTGGATATCCCGCCACAGGAAGTCATCACCGCCGACAACGCCACCGTGCAGATCGACGCCGTGTGCTTCTTCCAGGTGGTCAATACCGCCCAGGCCGCCTACGAGGTCAACAACCTCGAACACGCCATCCGCAACCTGCTGCAAACCAATATCCGTACCGTCCTCGGCTCCATGGAACTGGATGCGATGCTCAGCCAGCGTGACGGCATCAACGAGAAACTGCTGCGTACCGTCGATGAAGCCACCGCGCCATGGGGCATCAAGATCACCCGGATCGAAATCAAGGACATCAGCCCGCCAGCAGACCTGATGGCCGCCATGTCCGGCCAGATGAAAGCCGAGCGGATCAAGCGTGCACAGATTCTCGAAGCCGAAGGCCTGCGGGCGTCGGCGATCCTGACGGCCGAAGGCAAGAAGCAGGCGCAGATCCTGGAGGCCGAAGGCAGCCGCCAGGCAGCATTCCTCGAATCCGAAGCCCGTGAGCGTCAGGCCGAAGCCGAAGCGCGCGCGACACAAGTAGTGTCGGAGGCAATTGCTTCGGGCAACGTGCAGGCGGTCAACTATTTCGTCGCGCAAAAATACATCGACGCCCTCGGCAAGCTGGCCTCGGCCAACAACAGCAAGGTGATCCTGATGCCGCTGGAAGCCAGCCAGGTGATCGGCGCGGTCGGCGGTATCGGCGAGATCGTCAAGGCGACCTTCGACAGCAAGAAAGGCTGAGGCGACCACCATGTGGGATTTCCTGCAGCATCTGTCGTTTTGGGATTGGCTGGCACTGGGCACGGTGCTGCTGATTCTTGAGGTCTTCGGCGCCGGCGGTTACCTGTTGTGGATGGGTATCGCAGCGGCGGCCGTGGGTGTGATCAAGTTCCTGGTGCCGTCCCTGGGGCTGGAATGGCAACTGCTGCTGTTCGCGGTGCTGTCGTTACTGACGGCAGTGGGCTGGTGGAAGCGCCTGCGCAGCAGCGCCAGGCCCAGCGACCAGCCCGGGCTGAATGAACGGGGTTCGGAGCTTGTCGGCCGTGTCTTTGTGGTGCATCAGCCGATTATCGATGGCCGGGGCAAGGTCAAGGTCGGCGATGGCGTATGGATGGTGACCGGTCCTGACAGCCCTGCAGGCGCTCAAGTCCGGGTGGTTGGCCAGGACGGGGTGATTTTAAAGGTTGAAACTGTTTAGTCACTGATGGAACTCGGGAGGCCTGACTACAATCATAAAGTACAGATAACCACCCGGAGTCACCCATCATGCGTCTCAAATATGCAGTCGCAACCCTCGCTGTGCTTTCCCTCCCTGTCGGTTCAGCCATGGCCGACAGTTTCTGGCGCAATGTCATCTCGTCGGGCGCCACTACTGGCTCGACGTACCTGACCTTCAAGGAGCACAAGCTGGTGGTCGCTGCGCAAGATGACGCGGGCAGCTTTGTTGCCAGCGACGGCGGCATTCGTGGCCCGTACCTGGAAGCCGCGATGCAGAAAGTCCGCGCCGACAACCCTGGCCTGCAGGCCACGGACATGGAGCTGGCCAACGCCATCCTCGCGAAAAATGCCGTCACCGAGTAATACTCGGCCCATAAAGAATGCCGCTTTTAAGCGGCATTCTTATATTCGTTCTTACAGCCATCAGTGCTGATAACTACACATACATTCTGCTTTTCGCCAACTGATCGAGATAGGTCCTGTCGTGACAGGCAGGGGCCAGATCACAAGCTATGGATTCCTTTTATACAAAGCGAATCACTGCCCATGCAAAAGCTTGTCTACGCAATACTTCTCGCGACATTCACAACCTCTCACGCGCAAGCAGAAAGCTGGTACGGCTCGGCAAAACTCAACAGCGCCCGCCAAAGCCTCTCGAGTGCGTTACTGACCAGCCCCCGCGTCACCGAGCGAGTGCAAGCCCCCGATAGCACCAAGTCACTCGTCGCCTCGTTTGCAGTGGGTTATGCCTTTACCGATGGCTGGCGTATGGAAGGGGAATACACGATGCCAAACAGCTCCGCGTTCAAATCCTACTGGGCGCCCTTCAATGCCAACGTCAACAACCTGCAGGTCAACAGCCAGCGCTTGATGCTCAATGGCTACAAAGACATTCCGATCAACCATTGGTTATCGTTTTACGGCATGGCTGGGATGGGGGTTGCACGGATTGAGGCCAAGGGCTACCAAACCATTGATACCCGCCGTTTCGCCAATAACCGCCAGCATAATTTCGCCTACAGTGTGGGCATGGGCCTGGAGGCCAAGGCCAACGAACAACTCACCCTGGGCGCCGGATACCGATACGTCGCCATGGGCGATGTAGAAACCGGCTACAACACCTTCGCCAATCGAATAAATGCCCGGGATGAACAGCTCAAAGGCAAACTCAAGGAGCAGAATGTGTTTCTGGAGGCACGTTTGTCCTTCTGACTTGCCAAAGGGAATGCCGCTCATCAAGCGGCATTTCCATCGTCACCATGACGATTCATTCACGGGCGACAGGCTATATTCAGTCGAGCCGTGCAACCATGCCGGTTCTGATAAGCCTTTTCTCATCGCCAATCTGAAACGGATGCCTTCGTCGTCATGAGCCAACAGCCCTTCCTGCCGTTTTCCAAACCCACCATCGACGAAGCCACTATCTCGGCAGTCGGCGATGTACTGCGCTCGGGCTGGATCACCAGCGGGCCGAAAGTGCAGGCATTCGAAGCCCAGCTGTCGGAATATTTCGGCGGCCGGCCGGTGCGCACCTTCAACTCGGGCACCTGCACCATGGAGATCGCCCTGCGCATCGCCGGGATCGGCCCGGGCGATGAAGTCATCACCACGCCAATCTCCTGGGTCGCCACGGCCAATGTGATCCTGGAAGTGGGTGCTACGCCGGTGTTTGCCGATATCGACCCGGTCACCCGCAATATCGACCTGGCTCAGGTCGAAGCGGCAATCACGCCGCGCACCAAGGCAATCATCCCGGTTTACCTGGCTGGCCTGCCGCTGGATATGCCAATGCTTTACGCGCTGGCCAACAAGTACAACCTGCGCATCGTCGAAGACGCCGCCCAGGCCCTGGGCTCCAGCTGGGATGGCGAACGCATCGGTGCCACCGGGGACTTCGTGTCGTTCAGCTTCCAGGCGAACAAGAACATCACCTCTTCCGAGGGCGGCTGCCTGGTATTGAACAATGCCGAAGAAGCGCGCCTGGCCGAGAAGTATCGCCTGCAAGGCGTGTCCCGCACCGGCTTCGACGGCCTGGATGTGGATGTGTTGGGCGGCAAGTTCAACATGACCGATATCGCGGCGGCGATCGGCCTGGGGCAGTTCGCCCATATCGAGAAGATCACCGCCCATCGCCAGAACCTGGCGCGGCATTACTTCGATTGCTTCGGCAGCGACTTCGAAGAACAGTACGGCGCACAACTGCCGCCGGCGGATTTCGAAAACAGCAACTGGCACCTGTTCCAACTGGTGCTGCCGGAGCGTCAGGACGGCCTGCCGGCCCGCGCCACCTTCATGGAACAGATGCAAGCCCACGGCGTCGGCATTGGCTATCACTACCCGCCGATCCACCTGCTCAGCCTTTATCGGGCACAGGGGTTCAAGGAAGGCATGTTCCCGGTAGCGGAAAAGGTTGGGCGTTTGATCGTGTCGTTGCCGATGTTCACGGCGATGACCGAGGCGGATGTGGAGCGGTCGGTGGCGGCAGTCAAAGCCGTACTGAAAGCGAACTGAAAACTCTGGCTCACCCCAATCAAATGTGGGAGCTGGCTTGCCTGCGATAGCATCACTGCGGGGTAACTAATACACCGAGGTATCTGCATCGCAGGCAAGCCAGCTCCCACAGGGGTTACTGCTGTTTCTACTGCCAGCGTTTACTCGCCGATGGCAGCCTTGTAGCCAGCAGCATCCAGCAGTTTTTCCAGGTCAGCCGGGTTGCTTGGCTTGAGCTTGAAGATCCAGGCGCCATACGGATCGGAGTTCAGCAGCTCAGGCTCGCCGCTCAGGGCCTCGTTCACCGCAATCACTTCGCCAGCCACTGGCGAGTAGATATCCGAAGCGGCCTTCACCGACTCAACCACACCCGCCTGATCCGCTGCGGCAAACACGTTGCCCACTTCGGTCAGCTCGACAAACACCACATCCCCCAACGCTTCCTGGGCATGGTCGGAGATACCCACGGTCACGGTGCCGTCAGCTTCCAGACGGGCCCATTCGTGACTTTCGGCAAAACGCAGGTCGGCAGGGATATCGCTCATAGTCTGTGTCCTCAAGAAGTAATGTCAGCGGCCATTGGCCTGCCGGAAATAGGTTAGATCAAGGTTTTGCCATGGCGCACGAAGGTCGGCTTGACCACTCGAACCGGATACCACTTGCCGCGGATTTCCACTTCAGCCCGATCGGCCGTCGCCGTCGGTACACGCGCCAGGGCAATGGATTTGCTCAACGTAGGAGAGAAACTACCACTGGTGATCTCTCCTTCGCCAACATTGGCGATACGAACCACCTGGTGAGCGCGTAAAACCCCGCGTTCTTCCAGCACCAACCCGACCAATTTGAACTGCACGCCGGCCGCCAATTCAGCCTCCAGCGCGGCGCGGCCGATGAAGTTGCGCCCGGCAGGCTCCCAGGCGATGCTCCAGGCCATGTTGGCGGCGAGCGGGGAAACGTCCTGGTGGATGTCCTGGCCGTACAGGTTCATGCCGGCTTCAAGACGCAGGGTATCGCGGGCACCGAGGCCGATAGGAGAAATGCCGGCGCCCACCAGGTCGTTGAAAAAACCCGGGGCCTGATCGGCAGGCAACACAATCTCCAGGCCGTCTTCGCCGGTATAACCGGTGCGGGCGATAAACCAATCGCCATCGGCCAGGCCTTCGAACGGCTTGAGCTGGTGAATCAGGGCGCCGCGGGACTGGGTGACCAGCTCGGCGATCTTCTGCCGGGCGTGGGGGCCCTGGATGGCGAGCATGGCCAACTCGGACCGCTCATTGAGCTGCACTTGGAAGCCGCCCAATTGCGCCTGCATCCAGGCCATGTCCTGGTCGCGAGTAGCGGCGTTGACCACCAGCCGGTAACCGGCTTCGGTGCGGTAGACGATCATGTCGTCCACCACGCCGCCCTTGTCGTTGAGCATGGCGCTGTACAACGCACGGCCGCAGCCATGCAGACGCTCGACATCATTGGCCAGCAGGTGCTGGAGCCAATCCTTGGCCTGGGGGCCGCTGACATCGATCACGGTCATATGAGATACATCGAACACCCCGCAGTCGCGTCGCACCTGATGGTGTTCTTCAACTTGCGAGCCGTAATGCAGAGGCATATCCCAACCGCCAAAATCGACCATTTTCGCGCCGAGGGCGAGATGCAGGTCATACAGAGGCGTACGCTGTCCCATGGGTTTCTCCTTCCGGGCTTGGCGAAGGTGCGCAGCGTTGCCATATGCGCTGGATGCCTTGAGTTACAAGGCCTGTAGCCACATACCGCAACCCGACCAGAAAGACGGAGCGCACCGAATGCCGCGCATTGTAGCCGCAAGCCGTGGGCCTGGCACCTAAGCGATTTGTCGGGCAGAGCGCCGAATCAAGCCGATCACCGGCAGCAGGCCGACCAACACCAGCGTCAGCGCCGGCAATGACGCCCGCGCCCACTCGCCTTCGCTGGTCATTTCAAAGATCCGAACCGCCAGGGTGTCCCAGCCAAACGGGCGCATCAGCAAGGTCGCGGGCATTTCCTTGAGCACGTCGACGAACACCAGCAACGCCGCACTCAGCGTCCCCGGCAGCAACAGCGGCAGATACACTTTGCAAAACAGTCGCGGTCCACTCACCCCAAGGCTGCGGGCAGCTTCCGGCAACGACGGGCGGATGCGCGCCAGGCTGTTTTCCAGCGGCCCATAGGCCACCGCCAAAAAGCGCACCAGATACGCCAGCACCAGCGCCGACAGGCTGCCCAGCAGCAACGGCTTGCCCGCACCGCCCAACGAGCCGGACAGCGGCACCACCAGTTCGCGGTCCAGGTAGCTGAACGCCAACATGATCGACACCGCCAGCACCGAACCCGGCAAGGCATACCCGACGTTGGCCAGGCTGATGCCGGAGCGGATCGCCCGGGTCGGCGCCAGGCGGTTGGCGAACGCCAGCACCAGCGCCACGCTGACCGTGATCAACGCCGCGATACCGCCCAGGTAAAGGGTATGCACGATCAGGCCCGAATAGCGCTCATCCAGGTCGAAACGGCCGCGCTGCCAGAACCAGGCGACCAGTTGCAGCATCGGGATGACAAACGCGCAGGCAAACACCAGACCACACCAACTGCTGGCTGCTGCGGCCTTGAAGCCGCGCAGGTGATACAGCGCCTTGCCCCGTGGCCGCTCATTACTCGGCCGACTGGCGCCCCGGGCCCGGCGCTCGCCGTACAGCACCAGCATCACCACCAGCAGCAACAGGCTGGCCAACTGCGCCGCACTCGACAGGCTGAAAAAACCGTACCAGGTTTTATAGATGGCAGTGGTGAAGGTATCGAAGTTGAACACCGAGACCGCACCGAAATCCGCCAGGGTCTCCATCAGCGCCAACGCCACACCCGCGCCGATCGCCGGCCGCGCCATGGGCAGGGCGACGCGCCAGAACGCTTGCCAAGGCGATTGCCCCAGCACCCGCGCGGCCTCCATCAGCCCTTTGCCCTGGGCGAGAAACGCGGTGCGCGCCAGCAGGTAGACGTAGGGATAGAACACCAGCACCAGGACAATGATCACACCGCTGGTGGAGCGCACACGCGGCGGGCGCAGGCCGCTGCCGAACCATTCGCGCAGGAGGGTTTGCACCGGACCGGCGAAGTCCAGCAGGCCGACAAACACAAAAGCCAGCACATAGGCCGGAATCGCGAAGGGCAGCATCAGCGCCCAATCCAGCCAGCGTCGCCCGGGGAATTCGCAGAGGCTGGTGAGCCAGGCCAGGCTGACGCCAAGCAAGGTCACGCCGACACCGACGCCGAGCACCAGGGTCAGGGTGTTGCCCAGCAGGCGCGGCATCTGGGTTTCCCAGAGGTGGGACCAGATTTGCGCATCGATGCTTTGCCAGGACAGCAACAGCACGCTCAGCGGCAGCAGCACCAGGGCGGCGACGGTGAAGACCGGCAGGTACCAGCGGCGTTGGGCGGGGTGGGCCAAGGAAAAGCTCTCAGAATAATGAAGGATTCGAAGCCGCCGCTAACAGATGTGGGAGCTGGCTTGCCTGCGATGCAGGCACCTCGGTGTATCAGTGATACCGAGGTGATGCTATCGCAGGCAAGCCAGCTCCCACACAAACCTGCTCCCACATTTGGAGCTGCGGTGTCCTACAGAGTGTACTTAGTTCCAGCCAGCGCGATCCATCAGGCGAATCGCCTCAGCCTGGCGCTTGCCCGCCACTTCCACCGGCAAGGTGTCCGCGACGAACTTGCCCCAGGTCGCCACTTCGGCCGACGGCGGTACCGCCGGGTTGGCCGGGAATTCCTGGTTCACGTCGGCAAAGATCTTCTGCGCCTCAGGCGTGGTCATCCACTCCACCAGCGCCTTGGCCGCTTCCGGGTGCGGTGCGTGCTTGGTCAGGCCGATGCCCGAGAGGTTCACATGCACGCCACGGTCGCCCTGGTTCGGCCAGAACAGCTTCACCGCCAGCTTCGGGTTCTGCTTGTGCAGGCGCCCGTAGTAGTAGGTGTTGACGATACCCACGTCGCATTGCCCGGCGTTGATCGCTTCCAGCACCGCGATGTCATCGGAGAACACGTCGGTGGACAGGTTGTTGACCCAACCCTTGACGATTTCTTCGGTCTTGGCCGCGCCATGGGTTTCGATCAGGGTGGCGGTCAGCGACTGGTTGTAGACCTTCTTGGCCGTGCGCAGGCACAGGCGACCTTCCCACTGCTTGTCGGCCAGGGCTTCGTAGGTGGTCAGGTCACCCGGTTTCACGCGGTCGGTGGAATAGGCGATGGTCCGCGCGCGCAGGCTCAGGCCAGTCCAGGCGTGGTTGGAGGAGCGGTATTGCAGGGGAATGTTCTTGTCGATCACCGGCGAGGTGAACGGTTGCAGGATGCCCATCTGCTCGGCCTGCCAGAGGTTGCCGGCATCGACGGTGAGCAGCAGGTCGGCGGTGGCGTTTTCGCCCTCGGCCTTGATGCGCTGCATCAGCGGGGCTTCCTTGTCGGTGATGAACTTCACCTGTACGCCGGTCTTCTGGGTGTAGGCGTCGAATACCGGCTTGATCAGTTCGTCGATGCGCGAGGAGTAGACCACCACTTCGTCGGCTGCCTGCACGGTGGTGCTGCCGATCAGGGTGAGTGCCAGGGCAGTCAGGAGGCGCTTGGGTGCCAACATGGGGGCGGTCTCTCATTTGCAAAAAGAGGGCAAATGATAAGGACTCACATTTGCTGGCGCTTGGTGGAGGCGTTACCAGATGTTGCATGAGTGGGATTTGTAGTGGGGCTGATGGCCTCATCGCGGGCAAGCCCGCTCCCACAGGGACTGTATTTCAAGGTCAGGGTTTGGCGAGGTCTGGGAGATCGCCACTTAAACCCAACGCTTGACGCACAAACACCGCTTTAGCTTCGGGCATCTGGTCGACCATCTTCAGCCCGGCATTGCGCAACCAGCGCAGTGGCAGTTGGTCGGCCTGGAACAAGCGCTCAAAACCCTCCATCGCCGCCATCAACGCCAGGTTGTGCGGCATGCGCCGACGCTCATAACGGCTCAACACTTTCACATCCGCCAGGCGCTGGCCGCGTTCGTTGGCTGACAGCAGCACTTCGGCCAGTGTCGCCGCGTCGAGGAAGCCCAGGTTCACGCCCTGCCCCGCCAATGGGTGGATCACGTGGGCCGCGTCGCCGATCAACGCCAGGCCTTCGGCCACGTAGCGTTTGGCGTGGCGCTGGCGCAAGGGCACGCAGACGCGCGGGTCGGCGCTGATCACCGTGCCCAGGCGGCCTTCAAAGGCGCGCTCGAGTTCGCGACAGAAGCTCTCATCGTCCAGCGCCATCAGGCGTTCGGATTCAGCCGGTGTGGTGGACCAGACGATCGAGCACCAATCCTCCTGACCATCGCGCACCAACGGCAAGAACGCCAGTGGGCCGGTGTCGGTAAAACGCTGCCAGGCTGTGCGCTGATGCGGTTGGCTGCTGCGCACGCTGGTGACGATGGCGTTGTGCAGGTAATTCCATTCACGGGTCGCGGTGCCGGTGAGGCGGCGCACGGCGGAGTTGGCGCCGTCGGCCGCCACCACCAGCGGCGCGCGCAAGGTGCGGCCGTCGGCCAGGGTCAGCAGCCAGTCATCGCCGGAGCGGCGCATCTGTTCCAGGCGCGCATTGGCCAACAGGCCCAGGTCGCAGTCGTGCAAACGATCGAGCAAGGCGTCCTGGACCACACGGTTTTCGACGATATGCCCCAGCACTTCGGCATGCACGCTGGCCGCCGAAAAATGGATCTGCCCGGTGCCGCTGCCGTCCCACACCTGCATCTCGCCGTAAGGGCTGGCGCGGCGCTCGACAATGCCGTCCCACACGCCAAGGCGTTCGAGGATGCGCTGGCTGGCCGCCGACAACGCGCTCACGCGGGGTTCAAAGGCCGCGTCACGGTCGAAGGGTTTGACACTCAGCGGGCTGCCGTCCAGCAGCAGCACTTGCAGGCCACTGCCCTGCAACGCCAGCGCCAGGGCGCTTCCGACCATTCCGGCCCCGACAATCAGCACATCTGCGCGCATGTCCATGGTTTAAGCCTGTCTCGCTGGCGGCTTGCGCCGCACGTAAAGGGTTTTGTCGACGCGCGCCACCAGGGTGCCGGCGCCGTCATAGATCTGCACCTTGAGGTGGGGCAAGTACTTCTCGCCCCCTTCGGTCTGCCGGCGGATCTCGTCGAGCAAGGCGTCGTCGATGGAAAACTCGGCAAACACCGGGCCTTTGCCCGGCGAGATGAAGTCGATGCTCGCGGCCTTGTCCCAGACGATGTAGTCGCGGCCCAGGTTCTCCATGAGCATCAACATGTAGAACGGATCGACCATCGAATACAGGCTGCCGCCGAACTGCGTGCCGACGTAGTTGCGGTTGTACCAGCCCAGGCCCATGCGCACTTTGACGTGACGAAAATCGGCGCTCATCTGCTGCACGCTCACCCCCGCGCCCAGATACGGCGGGTACAGGGTCATGATCCAACGCAACAGCCGCGCCTTGCCCAGGCGCTCGATCAACCACTTACGCATCGGGACGCGTGCCCAGGCCCATGGCCTGACGGGCGAACCAGCGTTTGGCCGGCGGCAGCAGGTCGAGGCCAAGCAGGCCCATGTTGCGGCCCAGGGCGACCAGCGGTTGGGCGCTGCCAAACAGGCGCGTGACCTGGTCGGAGAAGCCCACGGTCAATTTCTGATCCAGGCGCTGGCGTTCGCGGTAGCCCTGCAAGGTCGCCAGGTCACCCGGCACTTGCGGCCCGGCCAGCAAGGCTTCGGCCAAGGCAACGGCATCACGCAGGGACAGGTTGAAGCCCTGCCCGGCAATCGGGTGCAGGCTGTGGGCGGCATTGCCGAGGATCGCCAGGTGGGAACGCACTTGTTCTTCGGCTTCCACCAGGGTCAACGGATACAGGTGACGCGCGCCAACTTGCTTGAGGGTGCCCAGGCGGTAGCCAAACACGCCCTGCAATTCGCTGAGGAAGCTGCGCTCATCGAGGTTGGCCAGACGCTGGGCGTCCATGCCGATGCGCGTCCAGACCAGCGCGCAACGGTTGTCCGGCAGCGGCAACAGGGCCATCGGGCCGTCGTCGGTGAAGCGCTCGAAGGCTTCGCCGTTGTGGGCTTCGCTGGGGGTGATGTTGGCAATCAGCGCGCTCTGGTTGTACGGGCGGGTCTTCACGCCGATGCCGAGTTGCTCGCGCAGGCCGGAGCGGCCGCCATCGGCGAGTACGGCGAGGTCGCATTCCAGCACGGTTTCATCGTTGAGGGTCAGGCGATAGCCGTCGGGCAGCGGTTCCATGCGCGTGACTTCGGCCGGGCAACGCCAGCTGACCACGTCTTTGTCCAGGCCTTGCCACAGGCATTGGCCGAGCCAGGCGTTTTCGACCACATAGCCGAGCGCCGGCACGCCCTCTTCCATGGCGGACAGGCGCGCCGTAGAAAAGCGGCCACGGTCAGACACATGGATCTGCTTGATCGGCTCGGCGCGGCGGGAAATGTCCTGCCACAGGCCCAAGCGCTGATAAATCTGCTTGGCACCGTAGGACAACGCCGACGAACGCGCATCGTAGCTCGGCTGGTAGCTGTCGCCCGGGGCGAACGGCTCGATCATCAGGATCTTCCAGCCACGGGCCTTGGCCCCGGTCTGCAACGCCAGCGCGAGGCTGGCGCCGACCAGGCCGCCGCCGATGATCGCCAGGTTGACCCGGCTCATCGGGCAGCCGCCATCAGCGCTTCGATGTCGGCGACGGTCTTGGGCACGCCGCCGGTCAGGATTTCACAGCCTTGCTTGGTCACTACCACGTCGTCCTCGATGCGTACGCCAATGCCACGCCATTTCTTTGCCACGTTCGGGTTGTCCGGCGCGATGTAGATCCCCGGCTCCACGGTCAAGGCCATGCCGACTTCCAGCACACGCCATTCACCGCCTACTTTGTACTCACCTACGTCATGCACATCCATGCCCAGCCAATGGCCGGCGCGGTGCATATAGAAGGCTTTATAGGCTTCACTGGCGATCAACTCGCCGACGTCGCCCTGCAACAAGCCCAGCTTGACCAGCCCGGCGGTGATGACGCGCACCGTGGCCTCGTGGGCCTGGTTCCAATGTTTGTTGGGGGCGATCTCGGCAAAGGCGGCTTCCTGGGAGGCCAGCACAATCTCGTAGATCGCCTTTTGCTCCGGCGAAAACCTGCCGTTGACCGGCCAGGTGCGGGTGATGTCGCTGGCGTAGCAGTCGATCTCGCAACCGGCGTCGATCAGCACCAGGTCGCCGTCCTTGAGCAGCGCGTCATTCTGCTGGTAATGCAGGATGCAGCTGTTGCGTCCGGCGGCGACGATGGAGCCATAGGCCGGCATCTTCGCGCCGCCCTTGCGGAATTCGTAGTCCAGCTCGGCTTCCAGGCTGTACTCGTGCAAACCCGCGCGGCTGGCCTGCATCGCCCGCACATGGGCGGCGCAGGAGATGCGTGCGGCTTCGCGCATCACCTTCACTTCTGCCGCCGATTTATACAGGCGCATGTCGTGGAGCAGATGATCCAGGGCAACAAATTCGTTCGGCGGCTGGGCGCCGAGGTGCGCTTTAGAGCGGATCACGTTGATCCACTCCATCAAGTGCCGGTCGAATTCGGCATTGCTGCCCATGGCCGAATACACCCGGTCGCGGCCTTCGATCAGGCCGGGCAGGATGTCGTCGATATCGGTGATGGGAAACGCGTCGTCGGCGCCAAAGTCACGGATCGCGCCTTCGGTACCGGCGCGCAGGCCGTCCCACAGTTCGCGTTCGGCATTGCGTTCGCGGCAGAACAGCACGTACTCGCCATGCAGGCGACCGGGCATCAGCACGATCACCGCTTCCGGCTCGGGGAAACCGCTCAGGTACTGGAAGTCGCTGTCCTGGCGGTAGACGTGCTCGACATCACGGTTGCGAATGGCCACGGCGGCGGCCGGCAGGATCGCGATGCTGTTGGGTTCCATCTGCGCCATGAGCGCCTTGCGGCGCCGGGTGTATTCCGCTCTCGGGATATGAATCATGGGCAGATGGGCGTCCTTTCTTAGTGCAGCGACGGCTTGGGTGCGGCGGGCTCAGCGGACTTCTTGGTCTCGGTGAACAGCAGCAGCGGCGCGACGCGCAGGTATTCCATGACTTCCATGTAGTCGCCTTCGCCGTCTTCGGACTCTTCCAGGGCGTCTTGCACCTGGGAGATCGCGGCCAAATCCTGCAACACTTCCTTGGCGTCAGTGCTCAGTTCCAGGCCGCCGGCGTTGACGCCGAAACCGTGGAGGAAGCCCTGGCACCATTGGCCCAGCGCGGCGGCGCGTTCGGTCAGTGGCGCGTCGTCGGTCGGCAGCAGCAGGACCACGGTGACGTCGTCACCGGTCAGCTCGCCCTTGACCATTTCCTGCAGGCCGATCAGCGCATTACGCACGTTCTCGGTCGGCTCGGTTTCCAGCAGCTCAGCCACATCGGCCAGCCAGTTGTCGGCATCAAAGCCTACGCCGGTGCAGCTGCGGCCCAGCAACACGCCGTGCAATTCGGCAGGCGAGCAAGGGTGGCCGCTGGTGCTCAGCAGTTTGGAAAAAGCGTCGTACGGGGAGTTCTGAATAGGCATGGTGAGCTAGGCGCCAGACGGCGCAATGTCTAGAATGAAGCGCTGTATCCTAGCACCGGCAGACGTACCAAGACTATCAAGGGCGTCAGATCGTTTATCCTGCAGTTGCCATTCATCAGACAAATCCAGTGGAACCCAATGGAAGACACCGACCTGCAAGCGCTGATGGCCAGACTCGAATTGCTAATTGATCGGGTCGAGCAACTTAAGAGTCAAAATGGACTCCTACTAGCTCAGGAAAAAACCTGGCGCGAGGAACGCGCTCACCTCATTGAAAAAAACGAAATCGCCCGGCGTAAGGTCGAATCGATGATTTCGCGCCTGAAGGCCCTGGAGCAAGACTCATGAGTTCAAGCAATAGCGTCACCGTGCAGATCCTGGATAAAGAGTATTCGATCATCTGCCCCCAGGAAGAGCGCAACAACCTGGTGAGCGCTGCCCGCTACCTGGATGGCAAGATGCGTGAAATCCGCAGCAGCGGCAAAGTCATCGGCGCCGACCGTATCGCCGTGATGGCCGCGCTGAACATCACCCACGATCTGCTGCACAAGCAGGAACGCCCTGACGTACAGGCCAGCGGCTCGACGCGCGAGCAGGTGCGCGACCTGCTGGAACGTGTGGATCTGGTGCTTTCCAGCGATTCAGACGCACCCAAGGGCTGATTGCCGCCGACGTTTAAGGTATACTCGCCCCACTCCCTGGCGTGTTTGCCAGTCGGCGATGTCCCTGAGCCGATTCGCACTACCCTGGAAGTTGCACGTTGGGCTGGTGTGCATGTCCGCTAGACGGAAAGCCTTAAAGCCTACTGCTTCTTCCACCTTGAACTTTCGGGTTCAAGGGCTAAGTCGACAGCGGCTCTGTCGGGGAGCCTGAATTCCCAAACTCAATGCCAGTCTTCGGACTGGCATTGTTTTATGAGCCGAAACCATGACCGAACCTGCGCCGCTTTCCCGTCCGCAACTTCGACGCATGTTGCGCAAAGCCCGCCGCGAACTCTCGCCGAGCGAGCAGCGCAAGGCCGCCCTCGGCCTGTATCGGCAACTGGCACAGCAGCCGCTGTTTCGCCGGGCCAAACATATTTCCTTGTATCTACCGACGGACGGTGAAATCGATCCGCGCCTGCTGCTGCGCGCCGCCCAGCGCCGGGGCAAGGCCACTTACCTGCCGGTGCTCAGCGCGTGGCCACGGACCAAGATGGTGTTCCAGCGCGTGCGGCCGGGGGAAAAGTTGCGGCCCAACCGCTTCCGCATCCTCGAGCCACGGGTGAACATCGGCCAGCAGCGCAAGGTCTGGGCGCTGGACCTGGTGTTATTGCCGCTGGTCGGTTTCGATGACGTGGGTGGACGCCTGGGCATGGGCGGCGGTTTCTACGACCGCAGCCTCGCTTACCTGGCGCGCCGCAAAAGCTGGCGCAAGCCGACGCTGCTGGGCCTGGCCCATGAATGTCAGAAGGTCGAGAAGTTGACGCAGGCGAGCTGGGATGTGCCGTTGGCTGGCACCGTCACGGATAAGCAGTGGTATATCGCGCAGACGCCGCAGTAAACAGCGGCGTCTGGAAGAAGGGTCAGCGCTTGAACGGTTGCGGTTGTTGCTGAGTCAGTTCAATGGGTGCATCGGTCTTGTTCGACCAGAGGCTTTGGGCATATCCGGTGGTCACGACGCCCAGACCAAACAAAATAACCAAAATCCATAGTAAATCCGGCTTACGTTGCATCGATTGCCCCCCTTCAGGCACCTCGTACACGATGACAACAACGTTCCAAAGTAGTCCGTTGCAGCGGCGTCAAGCTTAAAAGCGGGCATTCTGCGGTAACGTGAACCAACACGCAAACCTTGGCGCCAACCGACTGTCGGTTTGTCATTTAATTGCCTGACAACTTGCCCAATCCCATTTTCAGGAGCGCAAAAATGGCCTATTGGCTGATGAAATCCGAGCCCGACGAACTCTCCATCAAGGGCCTGGAAAAGCTCGGCGTAACTCGCTGGGACGGGGTGCGCAACTATCAGGCGCGCAATTTCCTGCGCGCCATGGCCGAGGGTGACGAGTTTTTCTTCTACCACTCCAGCTGCCCGGAGCCGGGAATTGCCGGCATCGGAAAAATCATCAAGGCGGCTTACCCGGATCCCACAGCGCTAGAGCCAGAAAGCCACTATTTCGACGCCAAGGCCACCCCGGAGAAAAACCCGTGGAGCGCCATCGATGTGGCCCACGTCAAAACCTTTCCCAAGGTGCTGGGCCTGGGTTACCTGAAACAACAAACCGCCCTCGCCGAGTTGCCGCTGGTGCAAAAAGGCAGCCGGTTGTCCGTGATGCCGGTGACTGCCGAGCAATGGGCGGCGGTGCTGGCCCTGGGTTAACGGGGCAGAACCCGGCGGTCACGCGCCTGGCGCATGCATCTGCGCGCCAAGCGCGTTAGGCTTGCGCTTCATTTGACCGGTATCAACCGCCTGCGGGCGCCGCCCGGTCAAACTAGGACGCTAATGCCGCAGGAAGCCGCCATGTCGCAGAACAACCACACCTCCCGTATTTTCGCCATCGCCTTGATCGCCCTGCTGCTCGGCGCCGGCGGCTTCGGTTACTGGCGCTCCACCCAGGACCGCCTGCCCGAAGGCCTGAGCATGGGCAACGGGCGCCTGGAATCAACCGAAGTGCAGATCGCCGCGAAGATCCCCGGGCGCCTGGCCGAAGTGCGTGTGGATGAAGGCGACAAGGTGCTCAAGGGCCAACTGCTCGCGCGCATGGACACCCGCACCCTCGAAGCCCAGCGCGCCCAGGCCGAAGCCGAAGTGCTGCGCGCCAAGGAAAACTTCGCCGCCGCCGAGGCCAATGTGCAACTGCGCCAAAGCGAGCAGTTGCTGGCCAACCAGGAACTCAAGCGTACCCAGGAGCTGTACAAGCGCGGCTTCGCCAGCAGCCAATTGATCGACCAGCAACAAGCCCGGCAAAACACCGGCAACGCGGCGGTGATCGCAGCCCAAGCCCAGGTCAATTCGGTAAAAGCCGCCATCGGCGCCGCCCAGGCCCAGGTCGCCCAGCTCAACAGCGAAATCGACGACAGCAGCCTGCGCGCGCCCATCGACGGAATCATCCAACTGCGCCTGGCCGAGCCCGGTGAAGTGCTCGGCGCAGGCGGACGCGTGCTGCTGCTGATCGATCCGAATGACCAGTACATGAACCTCTACCTGCCCGCCTCCGTCACCGGTCGCCTGACCGTCGGCAGTGAAGCGCGCATCCTGCTCGACGCCCTGCCCCAGCAACCGCTGCCGGCGAAAATCAGCTTTGTCGCCGCCAAGTCACAGTTCACCCCCAAGGAAGTGGAAACCCGCGACGAACGCCAGAAACTGGTGTTCCGCGTCAAACTGCGCCTGACCCACCCCGACGCCGTGCCCCAAGCCAAACCGGGCATGCCCGGCGCCGGCTACGTGCGCACGGCCGATATCGACTGGCCGGCCAACCTGCAATGACCGGCCTGGCGCTGCACGCCACCGGGATCAACCATCGCTACGGCAAGCAACAGGCCCTGCTCGACATCGCCTTCAGCCTGCCCGCTGGAACGCGCTGCGGCTTGATCGGCCCGGATGGCGCGGGCAAGTCGAGCCTGCTGGGGCTGATCGCCGGGGTGAAAAAGCTTCAGGCGGGCGAATTGCAGGTGCTCGGTGGTTCGATCCAGGACCGCCGCCACCGCAACAGCCTGTACCCGCGCATCGCCTTTATGCCCCAAGGCCTGGGCGGCAACCTGTACCCCGAACTGTCCATCAGCGAAAACATCCGCTTCTTCGCCACGCTGTTCGGCCTGTCGAAAGCCGATTGCGACCAGCGCATGCACAACCTGCTGCTGGCCACCGACCTCGCACGCTTTGCCGAACGCCCAGCGGGCAAGTTGTCCGGCGGGATGAAGCAGAAGCTCGGCCTGTGCTGCGCACTGATACATGACCCCGACCTGTTGATCCTCGACGAGCCGACCACCGGCGTCGATCCGCTGTCGCGCCGACGCTTCTGGGAATTGGTCGAAACCGTACGCAGCGAACGCCCGCAACTGACGCTGCTGGTGGCCACGGCCTACATGGAAGAGGCCGAGCAATTCGAACACTGCCTGATGCTCGATCGCGGCAAGCTGATCGCCGACGGCCTTAGCCGCGAGCTGGCCGCCGTCACTCCCAGTGGCAAGCTGGATGAGGCCTTCACCCACTTCCAGGGCGACAGTGCCCACAACAACCAGCCGTTGGTGATCCCGCCGCGCGAGAGCGACAACAGCGACATCGCCATCGAAGCCCACAACCTGACCCTGCGTTTTGGTGATTTCACGGCGGTGAACCAGGTCAGCTTCGCCATTGGTCGCGGGGAGATCTTCGGTTTTCTCGGTTCCAACGGTTGCGGCAAGACCACCACCATGAAAGTCCTCACCGGCCTGATGCCGGCCACTGAAGGCAGCGCCAAGCTGCTGGGCAACCCGGTGAACGCCAAGGACCTGGCCACCCGCAAGCGCGTGGGGTTCATGTCGCAAAGCTTTTCGCTGTATGGCGAACTCAGCGTGCGCCAGAACCTGGTGCTGCATGCGCAGCTGTTCGACCTGCCCAAGGCCGCCAGCGGCCCGCGTATCGATGAGCTGATCCAGCGATTCGACCTCGTTGACGTGGCCGAGCAACCTTCCGGCGAACTGCCCCTCGGCTTGCGCCAGCGTTTGTCGTTGGCCGTGGCGGTGCTGCATCGCCCGGAAGTGCTGATCCTCGATGAACCGACCTCGGGCGTTGACCCGGCGGCGCGGGATGATTTCTGGCGCTTGCTGATCGAACTGTCCCGCGAACAAGGCGTGACCATCTTCCTGTCCACGCACTTTATGAACGAAGCCCAGCGCTGCGACCGCATCTCGCTGATGCACGCGGGCAAGGTGCTCGCCTGCGACACGCCGGACGCGCTGCAACGGCAATTCCACGGCGACACCCTGGAAGCCGCCTTCGTCACCTGCCTGGAACAGGCCCAGGGCGAACCCGAACCCAGCGCGCCCACCGCCACCGTCAGCGAAACCGCCGCGCCGCCGGTGAGCAAACGCGGCTTCAGCCTGACACGCCTGTTGGCGGTGGCCAGCCGCGAAGGCAAGGAACTGCTGCGCGACAAAGTGCGCATGGCGTTTGCCCTGCTGGGGGCGATGTTCATGATGGTGATCTTCGGCTACGGCATCTCCCTGGACGTGGAAAACCTCGCCTTTGCCGTCTACGACCAGGACCAGACGCCGCAGAGCCGCGCCTACCTGGAAGCGTTCCGCAGCTCGCGCTACTTCGCCGAGCAGCCTGCGATCCAGGATTCGAACGAACTGCACCGGCGCCTGCAACGCTCGGAAATCAAACTGGCCCTGGAGATTCCACCGGGCTTTGGCCGCGACCTCTACGCCGGGCGCCAACCCACCGTGGCGGCGTGGCTCGACGGCGGCATGCCGTTTCGCGCAGAAACCAGCCGTAACTATGTCGAAGCCGTGCACCAGGCCAACCTCCAGCAACTGGGCGAACTGAGCAGCCAGCCGCAACACAGCCAGGCGGCCGCCAAGCTGGAGACGCGCTTTCGTTACAACCAGGACGTGGTCAGCGTGAACGCCATCGGCCCCGGCGTGATGGCGCTGATCCTGGCGTTTATCCCGGCGATGCTCACCGCCCTCGGCATCGTGCGGGAAAAAGAGCTGGGCTCGATCACCAACTTCTACGCCACGCCGCTGACACGTCTGGAATTCCTGCTGGGCAAACAGGCGCCGTACCTGGCCGTGAGCCTGGTCAACCTGGCGCTGCTGGTGGCGATGAACCGCTGGCTGTTCGGCGTGCCCTTCAAAGGCAGCGGCCTGACGCTGGCGTTCGGCGGCCTGCTGTATGTGCTGGCCACCACCGGCATGGGCCTGCTGATTTCCGCGTTCACCCGCACCCAGATCGCGGCGATCCTCGGCACCATGATCATCACCAGCCTGCCGACCATCCAGTTCTCCGGGCTGATCGTGCCGCGCTCGTCCCTGGAAGGTGCGGCAGCCTTGATGGGTATGCTGTTTCCGGCCGGGCACTTCCTTGATATCGCCGTGGGCACCTTTACCAAAGCCCTGGACCTGCGCCAGTTGTGGCCGCAATGCCTGGCGCTGTTCGGGTTCTTTGTCGCGTTTACCGGGCTGAGCCTGATCATGCTCAAGAAGCAGGAGGCCTGATGCACAAGTTCGCGCACATCCTGCGCCTGGGTCTGAAGGAACTCACCAGCCTGCGCCATGACAGCGTGTTGCTGCTGTTTCTGTTCTACGCCTTCACCGTGGCTATCTACATGCCCGCCGCCGGTTCGGTGATTGGCGTGCATAACGCCAGCGTGGCGTTTGTCGATGAAGACCACAGCGCACTCTCGCGGCAGATGGCCGAGGCCCTGCAACCACCCGAATTCCAGGCGCCCGCGCCGTTGCCCTACGACCAATTGGACAAGGTCATGGACAGCGGCGAGTACACCTTCGTGATCAACGTGCCGGCGAACTTCCAGGCCGACCTGTTGGCCGGTCGCCAGCCCGGCGTGCAGGTGAACGTGGACGCCACGGCGATGAGCCAGGCATTCATGGGCGCCGGTTACATCGGGCGGATCTTCCAGCGCGAACTGCTGGCCTACGGCGGCCAGACCGACGCCGCCAGCCAGGCGCCGGCGCTGCTGACGACGCGGGCGCTGTTCAACACCAACCTCGAAGGCGGCTGGTTTTTGGCGGTGATTCAGATCGTCAACAACATCACCATTCTTGCCATCGTGCTCACCGGTACTGCGCTGCTGCGCGAGCGGGAACACGGCACCCTTGACCACTTGCTGGTGCTGCCGCTGACGGCGCTGGAGATCATGCTGGCGAAAATCTGGAGCAACATGCTGGTGGTGGTGGTGTGTACGTGGATTTCGCTGGAGGTGGTGGTCAAGGGCTTGCTCGGCGTGCCGCTGGCGGGGTCCCTAAGTCTGTTCCTGTTTGTGACGGCGCTGTATCTGTTTGCCAGTACGGCGCTGGGGATCTTTCTGGCCACGCTGGCGCGTTCGACGCCGCAGTTTGGCTTACTGGCGATTCCGGTGATTATCCCGATGCTGTTGTTGTCCGGCGGCAGTACGCCGTTGGACAGTATGCCCGAGTGGTTGCAGTGGGTGATGCAGGGGTCGCCTTCCACACACTTTGTGAGCTTGAGTGCGGCGATTCTGTTTCGCGATGCGGGGGTTGGGGTGGTGTGGCCGGATTTGCTGGCGCTGGCGGGGATTGGGTTGGTGTTTTTTTTGGTGGCGTTAGGGCGGTTCAGAAAGAGCTTGGCATCCTGAGGTGACTGGTAGATTGCTATCGCAGGCAAGCCAGCTCCCACAGTTGACTGCATTCCAACGTTGGAACTCGGTCAACTGTGGGAGCTGGCTTGCCTGCGATGGCCGCGCCGCGGTTACTGAATGATGAGGTTGTTGAACAACAGGTCTTCCACCACCGGCTTGCCGGTCTCGTCATTCATCACTTGCTGAGTCTGCTTGAGGGCTTCCTGGCGCAGCTTCTCCTTGCCTTCGACCGTGCTCATGGTCTCGTTGGTCTGCTGGGTAAACAGCGCCACCAACTGGTTGCGGATCAACGCGTCATTGGCTTTGACCGCCGCAGCGGCTTCGGTGCCGGTCACGCGCAGGGCGATGTCGGCCTTGAACACCTTGAGCTTGGCCGTGCCATCCAGGCCATAGTTGCCCACGAACGGTGGCGTCAGGCTGATATAGCTGACTTTCGGCGCCTCGCCTTCTTTGGCTTCTTCGGCCTGGGCCGCCATCGGCAGGGTCAGGGCCAGCATCAACAGGATCCACGCTTTCACAGTTCATTCCTCACATTCGGTTGCGCGCTAGCATAACGCTAGCAACGCTAAGCACAAGCTTATGGCGACTTATCAGGTACGAGCATGCTCGTTGACCCACAGACCTGCCCTTCTACACTTATCGGCCACGACGCCCAAAGGAATAGTCCGATGAAAGCTGTGCTGTGCAAAGCCTTCGGCCCTGCCGAAACCCTGGTGCTGGAAGAGGTCGCCAGCCCAGCGATCAAGAAGAACGAGATCCTGCTGGACGTGCATGCCGCCGGGGTCAACTTCCCGGACACCTTGATCATCGAGGGCAAGTACCAGTTCAAGCCGCCCTTCCCGTTCTCGCCGGGTGGCGAGGCGGCGGGCGTGGTCAATGAGGTCGGCGAGAAAGTCAGCCACCTCAAGGTCGGCGACCGGGTCATGGCCCTGACCGGCTGGGGCAGCTTTGCCGAGCAGGTCGCGGTGCCGGGCTACAACGTATTGCCGATCCCGCCGAGCATGGACTTCAACACCGCCGCCGCCTTCAGCATGACCTACGGCACCTCGATGCACGCGCTGAAACAGCGCGCCCACCTGCAACCCGGCGAAACCCTGCTGGTCCTCGGCGCCTCCGGTGGCGTAGGCCTGGCCGCCGTGGAAATCGGCAAGGCCATGGGCGCCCGCGTGATCGCCGCCGCCAGCAGCGCCGACAAACTCGCGGTGGCCAAGGCGGCCGGCGCGGATGAGTTGATCAACTACAGCGAAACCAGCCTGAAAGACGAGATCAAGCGCCTCACCGACGGCAACGGCGCCGATGTGATCTACGACCCGGTGGGCGGCGACCTGTTCGACCAGGCCATCCGCAGCATCGCCTGGAACGGGCGCTTGCTGGTGGTGGGCTTTGCCAGCGGGCGCATTCCCGAGCTGCCGGTGAACCTGGCGTTGCTCAAGGGCGCGGCCGTGGTCGGCGTGTTCTGGGGCTCGTTTGCCCAGCGCCAGCCGCAGGACAATGCGGCGAATTTCCAGCAGTTGTTTACCTGGTATGGCGAGGGCAAGTTGAAGCCGTTGGTGTCGCAGGTGTATCCGCTGGAGCAGGCGGCGCAGGCGATCAATGATTTGGGGCAGCGTCGGGCGGTGGGCAAGGTCGTGGTCCAAACCCGGTAGAACATTTGCAATGCGGTCAATGTGGGAGCTGGCTTGCCTGCGATAGCGGTGGGT
>NZ_ANNV01000171.1 GCF_000346755.1 Pseudomonas sp. CBZ-4
GAGGTGTCTGCATCGCAGGCAAGCCAGCTCCCACACAAGCCAGCCCCCACATTTGTTCTGCCTGCATTCAGATAGAACTTCTCAAGTCTTACTTCCCTCCTAACTGATAAGCCCATCGCCCCAGGCACGCCCATGGACCTTGTCACCGCCCGCCCCGAAGGCCTCTACTGCCCCGCCGGCGATTTCTACATCGACCCCTGGCGCCCGGTGGAACGTGCGGTCATCACCCACGCCCATGGCGATCACGCCCGCACCGGCAATACGCACTACCTGGCCGCCGCCCCCGGCGAAGGTATCCTGCGCTCGCGCCTGGGACAGGACATCAACCTGCAAACCCTGGCCTACGGCGAACCGCTGAACCATCACGGCGTGACCTTGAGTTTTCACCCCGCCGGGCATGTGCTCGGCTCGGCCCAGGTGCGCCTGGAATACAGGGGCGAGGTCTGGGTGGCCTCCGGCGACTACAAAGTCGAACCCGACGGCACCTGCGCGCCGTTCGAGCCGGTGCGCTGCCACACCTTTATCACCGAATCCACCTTCGGCCTGCCGATCTACCGCTGGCAGCCACAGGCGCAGATCTTCGCCGGGATCAACGATTGGTGGCAGGCCAATATCGCCGCCGGCAAGGCCAGCGTGTTGTTCTGTTATTCCTTCGGCAAGGCCCAGCGCATCCTCCACGGTATCGACGCCAGCATCGGCCCGATTCTCAGCCACGGCGCAGTCGAGCCCTTGAACCGGGTGTACCGCGAGGCTGGCATTTATATCCCCGAAACCCTCTACGCCGGGGACTTTCAAAAGACCGATCCACTGCTGCGCCAAGCTCTGGTCATTGCCCCGCCCTCCGCTGGCGGCAGCAGTTGGATCAAGCGTTTCGGCGACTACAGCGACGCCTTCGCCAGTGGCTGGATGCGCCTGCGCGGCACCCGGCGGCGGCGTGGGGTCGACCGCGGCTTTGTGCTGTCGGACCACGCCGATTGGCCCGGCCTGTTGTGGGCCATTGAGCAAACCGGCGCCGAGCGGGTCATGGTCACCCACGGTTCTGTGGGCGTACTGGTCCGTCACCTGCGGGAAAAAGGCCTCGACGCCCAAGGGTTCACTACCGAGTACGGCGATGACGAAGAAGAGGCTGGCGTATGAAAGCGTTCGCCGAGCTGTACGCCAACCTCGACGCCACCACCTCCAGCAATGCCAAGCTCGCCGCCTTGCAGGCCTATTTCCGCCAGGCGCCGCCGGCGGATGCGGCGTGGGCCGTGTATTTCCTCTCCGGCGGGCGGCCCCGGCAACTGGTGCCGACGCGCCTGCTCAGGGACATGGCCACCGAGGCGTCGGGTATCGAGCCGTGGTTGTTCGAAGAAAGTTACCAATCGGTCGGCGACCTGGCAGAGACCATTTCCCTGCTCCTGCCGGAATCGCCCTACACCTCAGAGGACGGCCTGGCCGCCTGGCTGGAAGAAAAACTGCTGCCCCTGCGCGGCCTGCCACCCCTGGAATTGGCCGAGCGCCTGCCTGCGCTGTGGGTACAGCTGGATCAACCGAGCCTGATGGTGTGCATCAAGTTGATCACCGGCAGCTTTCGCGTAGGCGTGTCCAAACTGCTGGTGACCCGCGCCCTTGCTGCCCTGGCCGACCTCGACAGCAAGCGCGTGGCGCAGCGACTGGTGGGCTACACGGATATGGCCAACCGCCCTACGCCTGAGGGCTACCTCAAGCTGATCGCCGCCGAATCGGCCGACGAGCATGCGCAACGTGGCGGGCAGCCTTATCCGTTTTTTCTCGCCCACGGGCTGGCCCAACCGGTGGAGCAGTTCGACACTGTGCTCGGCGCTCCCGGCGACTGGCAGGTGGAGTGGAAGTGGGATGGCATCCGTGCGCAGTTGGTCAAGCGCGAGGGCCGCCTGTGGATATGGTCCCGCGGCGAAGAACTGGTCACCGAACGCTTCCCCGAACTTCACCGCCTGGTCAGCGGCTTGCCCGATGGGACGGTGATCGACGGCGAAATCGTGGTGTGGAAAGACGCGGTGCAGCCCTTTGCCCTGCTGCAACAGCGCATCGGACGCAAGACGTTGAGCAAGAAAGTATTGGAAGACGCCCCAGTGATCGTCCTGGCCTACGACCTGTTGGAGCATGGAGGCGACGACTGGCGCAGCCATCCCCAGGCCGAACGCCGAACCCAGCTTGAGCAGGTGATTGCCCAGTGCAACCAACCCGTGCTGCAACCCTCGCCGCTGTTGAGCGGCGCCACCTGGGACGACCTCGCCGAACAACGCAAAGCCTCCCGCAGCCTCGGCGTGGAAGGCATGATGCTCAAGGATCGCCAAGGCCTGTATGGCGTGGGCCGCACCAAGGACATGGGGCTGTGGTGGAAGTGGAAGGTCGACCCGTTCAGCGTCGATGCGGTGTTGATCTACGCCCAGCGTGGCCATGGCCGGCGCGCCAGCCTCTACAGCGACTACACCTTTGCCGTGTGGGACGGCCCCCCTGGCGGCGAGCGGACGCTGGTGCCATTCGCCAAGGCCTACTCCGGCCTCACCGATGAAGAAATGCGCAAGGTCGACGCCATTGTGCGCAAGACCACCGTGGAAAAATTCGGCCCGGTCAGCAGCGTGACGCCGAGCATGGTGTTTGAACTGGGGTTTGAAGGGATTGCCTTGTCCAAGCGGCATAAGAGCGGGATTGCGGT
Source organism: Pseudomonas sp. CBZ-4 (assembly GCF_000346755.1). GTDB lineage: Bacteria > Pseudomonadota > Gammaproteobacteria > Pseudomonadales > Pseudomonadaceae > Aquipseudomonas. The sequence continues at coordinate 2,681 of NZ_ANNV01000171.1, forward strand.
GCGATTTCCGAGGATGTTGCGGTGGCGGCAGGATAAGGCGGTGGATGAGGCGGATAGCCTGGCCACATTGCAGGATTTGCTGGCCTGACTCTTCCCCCGAAAACACCACGAGTTCTGTGGGAGCTGGCTTGCCTGCGATAGCGGTCGCTCAGTGACACATGGGCTGACTGACCCACCGCCATCGCAGGCAAGCCAGCTCCCACAGTTGATCTTCGTATGATCTGAAATGGTGCGCTGAATTTTCAGTGCCCGCTTTCGGGCATCTCCTAAACTCAGATCTCTAGATTCCTACCTATTAAAACGAACATTCGGAACTATGGTTCAGAAATTGCTACCGATGTTGCGTCTGACACCGTTCAGTAACAGTCCTAATCGCGCCACAAGCGCTTATCTTGGTTTCAAGGGATTACATAATGAAAAAAGCATTGCTGACCCTTTCTGCACTGGCTCTGTGCATGGCCGCAGGTTCCGCGTTGGCCAAGGAATACAAGGAACTGCGTTTTGGTGTCGATCCATCCTATGCGCCATTCGAATCCAAAGCCGCCGACGGCAGCCTGGTGGGCTTCGATATCGACCTGGGCAATGCGATCTGCGCCGAGCTGAAAGTGAAGTGCAAGTGGGTCGAAAGTGATTTTGACGGCATGATTCCAGGCCTCAACGCCAACAAGTTCGACGGCGTGATTTCGTCGATGACCGTGACCACAGCCCGTGAAAAGGCCATCGACTTCTCCTCCGAGCTGTTCTCCGGCCCGACGTCCCTGGTGTTCAAGAAAGGTGCAGGTTTCTCCACGCCGGAGTCCCTCAAGGGCAAATCCGTGGGCTACGAGCAAGGCACCATCCAGGAAGCCTACGCCAAGGCTGTGCTGGATAAAGCCGGTGTGACCACCAAGGCCTACGCCAACCAGGACCAGGTCTACGCCGACCTGACCTCCGGGCGCCTGGACGCTTCGGTGCAGGACATGCTGCAAGCCGAACTGGGCTTTTTGAAGTCGCCCGCCGGTGCCGGCTATGAAGTCAGCGCGGCGATCGATGACCCATTGCTGCCGTCGAAAACCGCGATCGGTATCAAAAAAGGTAACAAAGACCTCAAGGCCTTGCTGGATAAAGGTATCAAAGCGTTACACGATGATGGCACCTACGCCACCATCCAGAAGAAACACTTCGGCGACCTGAACCTGTACAGCGGTAAATAACACCCTGGCGCCCACCGGCTCCGGTGGGCGCTTTTTTATCGCCATAGGTCCTGAATTCATGTTTGAAGATCTTTTGCAAACCCTGGGGCTGGGTGCCTTCAGCTTGAAGGGGTTCGGCCCGTTGTTGCTGCAAGGGACGTGGATGACCATAAAGCTGTCGGTCGCCTCCCTGGCGGTCAGCGTCGTGCTCGGCCTGCTCGGCGCCAGCGCCAAACTGTCCAGCCTGCGCCTGCTGCGCATCCCCGCCCAGCTCTACACCACCTTGATTCGCGGCGTGCCCGACCTGGTGCTGATGCTGCTGATTTTCTACAGCCTGCAAATCTGGCTGACCGGCTTTACCGACTTTATGGAATGGGACTACATCGAGATCGACCCATTCAGCGCCGGGGTTATCACCCTGGGCTTTATCTACGGTGCCTACTTCACCGAGACCTTTCGCGGCGCGATCCTCGCCGTGCCCCGCGGCCAATTGGAAGCAGCGACCGCCTACGGGCTCAAGCGCGGGCAAAGGTTTCGCTACGTGACCTTCCCGCAGATGATGCGCTTTGCCTTGCCGGGCATCGGCAACAACTGGATGGTGATGCTCAAGGCCACGGCGCTGGTGTCGATCATCGGCCTGGCGGACCTGGTCAAGGCGGCCCAGGACGCGGGCAAGAGTACCTATCAACTGTTCTATTTCCTGGTGGTCGCCGCGTTGATCTACCTGTTGATTACCAGCGCCTCCAACTTTGTGTTGCGCAGGCTTGAGCGGCGCTACTCCGCCGGGTCCCGGGAGGCGGTGCGATGATCGAGCTCTTGCAGCAATACTGGCGCCCGTTCCTGTACAGCGATGGCCAGCACATCACCGGGCTGGCCATGACCATGTGGCTGCTCAGCGCCTCGCTGGTGATTGGCTTCCTGGTGTCGATCCCGCTGTCCATCGCCCGCGTGTCGCGCAAACGTTGGGTGCGCTGGCCGGTGCAGTTCTATACCTACCTGTTTCGCGGCACGCCGCTCTATATCCAGTTGCTGATCTGCTACACCGGCATCTACAGCATCGCCGCCGTGCGCGAGCAGCCGTTGCTGGATGCGTTCTTTCGCGACGCGATGAACTGCACCATCCTCGCCTTCGCCCTCAACACCTGCGCCTACACCACCGAGATTTTTGCCGGGGCGATCCGCAGCATGGCCCATGGCGAAGTCGAGGCGGCCAAGGCCTATGGTCTGAGCGGCTGGAAGCTGTATGCCTACGTGATCATGCCTTCGGCCCTACGCCGCTCGTTGCCCTACTACAGCAACGAAGTGATCCTGATGCTGCACTCGACCACGGTGGCGTTTACCGCGACCGTGCCGGATATTCTCAAGGTGGCCCGGGACGCCAACTCCGCCACCTACATGACCTTTCAATCATTCGGCATCGCTGCGCTGATCTACCTGACCGTGACCTTTGCCCTGGTCGGTCTGTTTCGTCTGGCGGAGCGCCGCTGGCTGGCCTTTCTCGGGCCGAGCCACTAAGGAGTTCGCATGCGTCATCAGGTCCATGAACTGATTGCGCCGGTGCCAGGTACGGCGCGGCAGGTTCACAGTTTCCACTTCGGCCCCGAACGGGCCGGGGGCAAGATCTATATCCAGTCGTCGCTGCATGCCGATGAGCTGCCGGGCATGCTGGTGGCCTGGCACTTGAAGGTGCGCCTGGCCGAACTGGCCGCCGCCGGGCGCCTGCGCAGTGAAATCGTGCTGGTGCCGGTGGCCAACCCGCTGGGCCTGGAACAGGTGCTGATGGACATCCCACTGGGCCGCTACGAGCTGGAGAGCGGGCAGAATTTCAATCGCCTGTTTATCGACCTCAGTGAAGCGGTGGGTAACCAGGTCGAGGCATTGCTCGGCGATGACCCACAGCACAATGCGCGATTGATCCGCGCGGCACTGTCCGCTGCCCTCGCGGAGCACACCGCGCAAACGCAATTGCAGTCCCTGCGCCTGGTGCTGCAACGCCTGGCGTGCGATGCCGATATGGTGCTGGACCTGCATTGCGACTTCGAAGCCGTGGCGCACCTGTACACCACGCCCGAGGCCTGGCCGCAGGTGGAACCGCTGGCGCGCTACATAGGCTCGGAAGCCAACTTGCTCGCCACCGATTCGGGCGGGCAATCCTTCGATGAATGTTTCACCCTGGTCTGGTGGCAGTTGCAGCAACGCTTCGGCGAGCGCTTCCCGATTCCCCTGGGCAGCTTTTCGGTGACCGTCGAACTGCGCGGTCAGGGTGATGTGAACCACGGCCTGGCGAGCCTCGATTGCCAGGCGATCATCGACTATCTGATCCACTTCGGCGCCATCGCCGGCGACGTCGCGCCGCTACCCGACCTGCCCTACCCGGCCACCCCGCTGGCCGGCGTCGAGCCGATCGCCACGCCCGTCGGCGGCCTGCTGGTGTTCCGCGCCCTGCCCGGCGAATACCTGGAAGCCGGGCAACTGATCGCCGACATCATCGACCCCATTACCGACCGCGTAACGCCCGTGCACTGCCAGAAGGCCGGCCTGCTTTACGCCCGTTCGCTACGCCGCATGGCCACTGCCGGGATGGTCATTGGCCATGTCGCAGGTTTAGAGGCCTACCGTAGCGGCTATCTACTTTCGCCTTGAGGATGCACGCCCCATGTACAAATTGACCGTTGAAGGCCTGCATAAACGCTATGGCGACAATGAGGTGCTCAAAGGTGTCTCGCTCAAGGCCAAGACCGGTGACGTGATCAGCCTGATCGGCGCCAGCGGCTCGGGCAAGAGCACCTTTTTACGCTGCATCAACTTCCTGGAAACCCCCAACGACGGCGCCATGACCCTCGATGGCCAGCCGATCCGCATGGTCAGCGACCGCGACGGCATGCGCGTGGCCGACGATGCCGAGCTGCAGCGCCTGCGCACGCGGCTGGCCATGGTGTTCCAGCACTTCAACCTGTGGAGCCACATGAGCGTGCTGGAAAACATCACCATGGCCCCGCGCCGGGTGCTGGGGTGCAGCAAGAAGGACGCCGAGGACCGTGCCCGGCATTATCTGGAAAAAGTCGGCCTGCCCGCGCGCGTGGCCGATCAGTACCCGGCGTTTCTCTCCGGCGGCCAGCAGCAACGGGTGGCCATCGCCCGCGCCCTGGCAATGGAGCCCGAGGTGATGCTGTTCGACGAACCGACCTCGGCCCTCGACCCGGAGCTGGTGGGCGAAGTGTTGAAAGTGATCCAGGGCCTGGCCGAGGAAGGTCGCACCATGATCATGGTCACCCATGAGATGAGCTTTGCACGCAAGGTGTCGAGCCAGGTGTTGTTCCTGCACCAGGGCCTGGTGGAAGAGCAAGGCACGCCGGAGGATGTGCTCGGCCATCCGAAGAGCGAGCGTTTGCAGCAGTTCCTCAGCGGCAATCTCAAGTGAAACGGATGCACGCCCGGAACGTATGACGCGTGCGCCGTGTGTCGAGCTGCCAGCCAGTATGGGCGCAGGCGCGGGCAACGATCTCCAGGCCGAACCCGTAGCCCTGTGACAGGCACTGCTCGTCATGGTTATTGAGGATGACCAAACGCTGCTCGGTGAGGATGACCCGGACTTTCCCGGCGCCATGCTGAGCCGCGTTGCCGAGCAGGTTCTCCACCACACTGCGGGCAATTGCCTCGTGGGCCGCCAGGGTGAACGGCGCGGCGCCGGTAAATGTCAGGGCGCCTGCGGCAAACGGATAGAGCCATTGATACTTTTCGATCTGCTCGACGACGACCGCACCCAGGTCGATCGCTTCAGGCGCCCTTTGACGTGGCGCCCGGGCCAGGCTCAGAAACAGCTCAATCGTCATTTTCATCCCGGCCAGCGCTCCTTCCATACGCTGCAGGCTGCGCGCCATTTTGTCCGCCCCGCACCCCGGCAGGCGCAGGATTGCCAGGCTGTTGTTGAGGATACTCAGGGGGGTGCGCAGCTCATGGCTGACGTGCCGGGTAAACGCTTGCTCGCGCAGCAGCGCCGCGTTTTGCTGGGTCACCAGTGACGACAGCGTGCGGCTCAATGTGCCGATTTCGTCCTGGCGCTCAACCCCGCTGAAACAGGGCGGTCCGTCGGGTGCTCCAGCCACCTGCGCCGCCAATTGGCTGACCGGCCGGGCAATGGCCCGGGCAATCGCGATGGCGAGGATCGCGCCCAGGATCAGGATCAAGCCGGCCACCGCGCACAACAGCCCGAAGACCTGCCCACGATAGCCTTCGGTTTGGCTGAGGCTGGATTCATCCATGACCAGCACCAGCAACGCCGCTTCGCCGGCCACCTCACTGACCAGCACATGGATGTCCTCCTTCTCGATCTCATGGTGGCCAACGGGCAGGTGTCCGACCGTAGCGGGCAGGTTGGCGTCCGTCGACCAGTAGCCTTGGAGGTAGATCGCATTGGGCATCGCGGCGGCGCGGCCCGATTGGGCGTATTTGCCCTGGAACGCCTGCGCCTCCAGGTTCAGGTAGCTGGAGACAATGTAGTCCTCGGTGAGGATCACCGCAGCCCAGATCAGCAGGCTGTAAAACAACGTGATCAACGCCATGAACGGCAGCAGCGCATAGAGGATGCGCGCAAAAAACGAGTCAGTAGGGAATAGCAAGGCGATACCCTTTGCCGTGGACGGTGCGGATCAGATCGTTGCCATGGGGTTTGCCCAGGGCTTGCCGGAGTCGGTAGATGTAGGTGCGCAGTGCGTCGCTCTCGGGCGGATCGCCTTCGGGCCACAGCGCTGCCTCGAGTTTGCGCCGGCTGACGGGCTGCGGTGCCGCATCGGCGAGCAGGCTCAGCAGGCTGAACTGGAGCGCTGGCAGCACGGTGACGATGCCGTGGTGACTCAAGGATTGCACAGTCGAATCAAGCACCAGGTCACCCAGCTGCCTTGGGCTGCGCGACTGACGCGGGGCACCCCGGCGCATCAGCGCACGAATGCGCCATAACAACTCCTGGGGCTCGAACGGTTTTACCAGGTAGTCGTCGCCGCCGACGGCATAGCCCTCTTCCTTGTCGGGCAGCGCGTCACGTGCAGTCAAAAAGATGACCGGGGTCTGAACCTGCTCGTTGCGTAATTGGCGGCAGGTATCAAACCCGCTCAGCCGAGGCATGGCGACGTCCATCACAATCAGGTCGTATTCATGCTTGCGAACACGTTCCAGGCAACTTCGACCGTCGCGAGCGAAGTCTACGTCGTAACCAAATTCGGCCAGATAATCCCCCAGCGAACCTGCCAATACGTGATCATCTTCCACCAGTAATATATCCATTAGAGCCAACTCCAAATTCATACACGCAGCAAAGATTATTCCTTCAGCAACTAACTAAATTCCTACAACAATCGCTCGCCATATTTACGTAACGTGACATTTGATTCACATTCGACCTTATACATTCCCGGCATGCCAAACACACTCGAATTATTAACTCGCTACTTGGGGTCCGGTTGCATCGCCACGTTAGTCCACCTGGTGATATTTACCTGTTTGCTGAAGGGGGGCGGCCCGGTCATTTCAACACTCTGCGCAGGCATCAGCGGGGCCGTGACCGCCTATTGCCTCAACAGGCACTGGGTATTCGCCGGGCGCCAGTGCATTGGCGTGCGGTTTGCCGTCACAGCGGCCAGCCAAGTGGTCGCGAACACGCTCATCGTCGGGTTACTGACCTTCTGGGGCGTGCATCCACATCTCGCACAACTAACGGCAATCGCAGCCGTGACCGTGCAGGGTTTTACGATCAATCATTTCTGGGTATTCAAACATGACATCAAGCGCGCACACCCCCAGTGATCCTCCACCGCCGATAGAACTTACCCTGCTGATTCCCTGCTTTAACGAACAGTGCGTACTGGCGCAATTTCACGCGCGCCTCATGGCCATCGTTGAACAATTAAAAATAACTACCGAAGTGCTCTACATCAATGACGGAAGCCAAGATGAAACAGCCGCAATAATCGACCGTTATTCCCTGGATGCCCGAACCAGAAGCCTGCATTTGAACCGTAACTTCGGCAAAGAGGCCGCCATGCGCGCAGGTATCAACGAAGCGCGGGGCCGTGCAGTGATCATCCTCGATTGCGACCTGCAGGACCCACCCGAGTTGATCCCGTTAATGGTGCAGGAGTGGCGCAAGGGCTTTGAAATCGTCAACATGCAGCGCCGCTCGCGGCATTGCGACTCCTGGCTCAAACGCACGACGGCCAGGCTCTACTACGCCGTCATGGACCAGTTGATCGATGACTTCGATGTGCCCAGGGAAGTCAGCGATTTCCGCCTGATCGGACCCAATGCGCTGGCCGCCATTCGCGCCATGGACGACAACGCCGGCGTCCTGAAAATACTGGTCAGTTGGCTCGGCTACCCCACCACCGAAGTGAATTACGACCGCAAGCCGCGCCAGGCGGGCACGTCCAAATGGTCGTCGCTGTCGTTACTGAACCTGGGAGCGGACTCGATTCTGGCGTTCTCTACCCGCCCCTTGCGGATGTACAGCTATTTGAGCGGAATCAGCTTTCTGCTCGGCTCGTTGTGGATCGCCGGCGTGGCGACGTTTGGCGAACTGACCCCTCAGCATCTGCTGCTGCAGGCAATCCTGCTGCTGTGCCTGGGCACCGCCGTGGTGGGCGAGTACGTCGGCCGGGTCCTGATGGTGGTCAGCCCCAGGCCAAAATCCCTGTGCAAACGCGATCAACCTTGAACTCATTTATCCACTTGTGAGGCTAACGGTATGAACCCTTCCGTTTCCATTCGCTTGCTCTGGGCAATCCTGCTTGGCGTACTGCTGGTGCGCCTGGGGACGCTCGGGCTGTATCCACTCATGGACACATCGGAAGCGCGCTACGCGGAAATTGCCCGCAAGATGCTCGCCTCCAACGACTGGATCACGCCAATGTTCGATCACGGCGTACCGTTCTGGGGCAAACCGCCACTGTCGTTCTGGGTGCAGGCGCTGAGCATGAAAGTGCTCGGAATCGGGGAATTCGCCAGCCGCTTTTCCAGCTGGTTACTGCACGCCGCCAGCTGCCTGTTGATCGTGCGCTTCGCCAGCCAGGAGCGAAGCCTGCAGGTCGGATTGACGGCCGCGATCATCTATTCGACGTGCAGCCTCGGGTTCCTCTCCAGCGGCGCCGTGTTGACCGACGGAGCCTTGGCGTTCGCCCTGCTGCTCGCACATATGGGCCTGTGGCGCGGGTTGATGCACGGTGAGCGCGGGTGGGCCCTGGCCGGCTTTTTCGGGCTAGGCCTGGGCCTGCTCGCCAAAGGCCCGCTGGCCCTGGTCCTGATAACGCTGCCGGCCGCCATATGGCTGGCGGTCACCGCCCACTGGCGCCGCCTGCTGGGTCTGCCCTGGCTGTCCGGCAGCGTATTGACGCTTGCCGTGGCCCTGCCCTGGTACTGGCTGGCAGAACAGAAAACCCCCGGGTTCCTGGAATACTTCATCGTCGGCGAGCATTTCAGCCGCTATGTCATCAGCCAATGGCAGGGCGATCTATATGGCAGCGCCCATGCCCAGCCGCTGGGAATGATCTGGCTGCACCTGTTGGCCGGCCTCATGCCCTGGGCGCTTTTTTTGCCGCTGCTGGCGAAGCTGCGCGGGCACCTTGGCAGGCAGCCCGAATACTTCATCTTTGTGCTGGCTTGGGCGGCTTCGGCGCCGGTGTTTTTCACCATGTCCACCAACATTCTCTGGACCTATGTACTGCCCGCACTGCCGGCCTGGGCGGTATTGCTCGCCGACGTGATCTGCCGGCACATGCGCGCGGCCGTGATCGCTGCCGTAGCATTGGCGTTGCCGGTGACAGGCTGCGCCTTGATCATCAGCGGCAAGGCAGCCGACCGCCCCCAGAACCAGGTAGCCATCGTGGCGCTCTGGAAAGAGCAACAGGCCGCAGCCCCTGGTGACTTGATCTACCTGGGCTCGCGCTCATACTCGGCCGAATTTTACAGCGCTGGCTGGGCGCGTCACCGCAAGAACCTGCAACAACTGCCGACGACAGCAAACTTCTATCTGGTGCAACGCCTGGACAAGCCGCAACCCTTGCCGCCGGCCTGCCGCACCATCGGCCAGGCCAACGGCTCGCAACTGCACTACTGCGCCGTGGCGCTTTAGTTAAACCTTTGGTGCAGCGGGAGGGTCTGTGGAATAAGCCCCTTAGAGCGTCAGCCGTCGCATGGCCCCTCACTTCGACTTCGCCAGGCAATGGTTTGCCGCCAGAGGCTGGAAGCCGTTCGCCTTCCAGAAAGACGTGTGGCGTGCAGTCAAGCAAGGCCGCTCGGGCCTGCTGCATGCCAGCACCGGGGCCGGTAAAACCTACGCCCTGTGGTTTGCCGCGCTTAACCGCTTCGCCATCACCCGCCCACCCGTGACGGGCAAACGCAAACCACCTGCCGAACCACTGACCGTACTCTGGATCACCCCCATGCGCGCCTTGGCTGCCGACACCGCGCGGGCGCTTGAGGCGCCGCTGGCAGCCTTGCAGATTCCCTGGAGCGTTGGCCTGCGCACCGGCGATACCGGCAGCAGCGAACGCGCCCGGCAAACCCGACGTCAGCCCACCGCGCTGGTGACCACCCCGGAAAGCCTGACGCTGATGCTGGCGCGGGCCGACAGCGAGACAAGCCTGGGGCACCTGCGCATGGTCATCGTGGATGAATGGCACGAACTGATCGGCAATAAACGTGGCGTGCAGCTGCAACTGGCGCTGGCAAGGTTGCGCCGCTGGCATCCCGAGTTGGTGGTGTGGGGGATTTCGGCGACGTTGGGTAATCAGGCTCACGCCCTGGAGGTATTGGTCCCACACGGCGAAGGAATCAACGTGCAGGGGCAAACCGCCAAACAGCTGATTGTCGACACCTTGCTGCCCGCCGTGACCGAGCGTTTTCCATGGGCCGGACATCTGGGTTTGAAAATGCTGCCGCAGGTCGTGGCGGAGGTGGCGTCCAGCCGCAGTTGCCTGGTATTTACCAATACCCGGGCGCAGGCGGAAATCTGGTACCAGGCCTTGCTCGAAGCGCGCCCTGATTGGGCCGGGTTGATTGCCCTGCATCACGGCTCGCTCGCCAGGGAAACCCGTGACTGGGTGGAACGGGCACTGAAAGACGGCCAGCTCAAGGCCGTGGTGTGTACGTCGAGCCTGGACCTGGGTGTGGACTTCCTGCCGGTGGAACGGGTGCTGCAGATCGGCTCGGCCAAAGGCGTAGCCCGCCTGATGCAACGCGCCGGGCGCTCCGGCCATGCACCGGGGCGGCCATCGCGGGTAACACTGGTGCCGACCCATAGCCTGGAGCTGATGGAAGCGGCCGCTGCCCAGGACGCGATCGCCCAGCGCCGTATCGAAGCCCGCGAATCGCCCCACAAGCCTTTGGATGTGCTCGTACAGCATTTGGTGAGCATGGCATTGGGCGGCGGGTTTACCCCCGATGCGCTGCTCGCTGAAGTGCGCAGCGTGTGGGCCTATCGCGAACTCACCGAGGCTGAATGGGCCTGGGCGTTGGGGTTTGTGCGCCATGGCGGCCTGTCGCTGACGGCCTACCCGGACTACCGTCGCGTCGAACCTGACGAGCACGGCATTTGGCGCGTCCCGGATGCGCGTCTGGCACGTCGGCATCGCATGAGCGTGGGCACTATCGTCAGCGATGCCAGTATCCAGCTGAAATTCTGGAGCAAGGGCGGCGGCGGCAAAAACCTGGGCAGTGTCGAGGAAGGCTTTATTGCCCGGCTCAAGCCGGGGGATGGCTTTCTGTTTGCGGGGCGCTTGTTGGAGTTGGTACGTGTTGAAAACATGACCGCCTATGTGCGCCGCAGCACCGCGAAAAAAGCCGCCGTGCCGCGCTGGAATGGCGGGCGCATGCCACTCTCCAACGAGCTGGCCCAAGCCCTGGTCGAGCGTTTTGACGCCGCCGCGCACGGGCATTTTGACGGCCCGGAGATGGTGGCGGTACAACCATTGCTGCGCACCCAGTTACGCTGGTCCGGTTTGCCGACCCGCAAGCACTTGCTGGCCGAGACGCTGAAGTCGCGGGAAGGCTGGCACCTGTTTCTCTACCCGTTCGCCGGGCGCCAGGTCCACCAGGGGTTGGCGAGCCTGCTGGCGTGGCGGGTCAGCCAGTTGCAGCCTGTGACCTTCTCGATTGCCGTCAACGACTATGGGCTGGAACTGTTGAGCGCCACGCCCGTGGATTGGCCGGGTGTATTGAATGACGCACTGTTGAGCCCGGAGCAGTTGTTGACGGATGTTGCCGCCAGCCTCAACGCCGGCGAGCTGGCCCTGCGGCGCTTTCGTGAAATCGCCCGCATTGCCGGGCTGGTGTTCGCCGGCTATCCGGGCGCGCCCAAAAGCACGCGGCAGGTGCAGGCCTCCAGCGGATTGTTCTTCGAGGTATTCAAACAGTACGACCCGCAGAACCTCTTGTTGGCCCAAGCCGGGGAAGAAGTCCTGCGCAATGAGTTGGATATTCGTCGTTTGGAAGAGACCTTGCGCCACCTCTCGACCCTGGAATTGGACCTGCACGTCATCGAGCGTCCTACGCCCCTGGCTTTCCCCCTGCTGGTAGAGCGCATGCGCGAAAGCCTCAGCTCGGAAAAACTGTCGGAGCGCATTGCACGGATGGTCAAGGATCTGGAGCACGTCGCGGATCATGGGAAGCGCTGATGCATTATTCACTGACGCTGGAAGGCGAGGAATTATGGCTGCTGGCGGACAAAGCGGTGTATTGGCCCGCGCGCCAGTGCTTGTTGATTGCCGATGCGCATTTTGGCAAAGCGTCGGCGTATCGCAGCCTGGGGCAGCCGGTGCCGCAGGGCACCACCACCGACAACCTGCTGCGGCTGGATCGGTTGCTGTCAGCGTACCCCTGCACGCACATGATCTTCCTCGGCGACTTCCTGCACGGACCCGGCTCTCACGCCAGCGGTACGCTGCGGGCGCTGGAGGCCTGGCGTACACGCAACAGGGCGCTGCACATCACCTTGATTCGCGGCAATCACGACAAACGTGCAGGCGACCCGCCCTTGGGCCTGAGGATCGACGTGGTAACAGAGCCGCTGCTGATAGGCCCCTTTGCGCTACAGCACGAACCGCACGCGCATGCCGATTACCACGTACTGGCGGGGCATGTGCATCCGGTCTATCGCCTGCGCGGCAAGGCTCGGCAAAGCTTGCGCCTGCCATGCTTCCAGATCGGCAGGCGAGTAAGCCTGTTGCCGGCGTTTGGAGCGTTCACCGGCGGGCATGAAGTGGCGCAGGGCAATGACCGCCAAATCTTGGTGATCGGCGATCATAAGGTTTGGCCAGTCGGTTGACTGGCCCACAGGGGGTCAGGCAACTGGCGCGGGAGGCGGCTCATCGGGAACGGTAGGCGAGCCGGGCTCCTCGATGGGCTGCGGGGAGTCTGGATCAGGTTGGCCTGGGATGCCGCCCGCGTAAGCGGGGTTGGCCATCAGTGACCAGGCCAGAACACCAATCTGGTTGGGTTCAAGCCGGGCAAGTTCGGCACTGATTCGCGGGTCGATCTTCATAGGGAACTCCTCAAGCGTGGCTCGGCGCGTTGTGCACGCACCGAGGCAGTACACCCAATAGAGTGCCTTCCCGCTGACAAATTCCCTTTACGTGTAAGACCTTTCGATCAAGCGCGCGGGAGGGTGACGCCGCGCTGGCCCTGGTACTTGCCTGCACGGTCTTTATAGGACACTTCACAGGCCTCGTCGGACTGCAGGAACAGCATTTGCGCCACACCTTCGTTGGCATAGATCTTTGCCGGCAAGGTGGTGGTGTTGGAGAACTCCAGGGTCACGTGACCTTCCCACTCGGGTTCAAGCGGCGTCACGTTGACGATAATGCCGCAGCGCGCGTAGGTGCTCTTGCCCAGGCAGATGGTCAGCACATCGCGGGGGATGCGGAAGAACTCCACGGTGCGCGCCAGGGCAAAGGAGTTTGGCGGAATGATGCATACGTCGCTCTTGACGTCGACGAAGCTCTTTTCGTCAAAGTTCTTCGGATCGACGATCGCCGAGTTGATGTTGGTGAACACCTTGAACTCATCGGCGCAACGCACATCGTAGCCGTAGCTGGAAACACCGTACGAAATCACAGGGCTGTCGCCTTCGCCACGGATCTGGCGCTCAACGAAGGGTTCGATCATGCCGTGCTCTTGCGCCATGCGGCGAATCCACTTGTCCGATTTGATGCTCATGGCGGTGTCCTGAATAGCGAGGTGGAAAAATTCTGTTGGGCATCTTACCGGGGCCGGCGTTGGGGTTCAAAGGGCGTCGGGCTTTTCTTCACGACAGGCCTGCCTGCCATAAGCCGCAGCCAGCGGGGCCGGGACCCTGCTTGTGGCGACCAGTGGCGATAAATACCACCGCCAGTCACGAAAATAGAGAAACCTTCGGAAATACCATTGGCACGTTCCGGAAAAAGGGTTAAGGTGGCGCCACTGTGCTGCTTGTGTCACTGAGAATCTCTACACGATATGTTGAATTTCGATCCAACCATCTCCAAGAATTTTTCCTGCTCTTTGCACTCAGTCTCGGCCAGGGCTTTTCCTGAGTCGCAGTTAACTTTGTCCAAGGAGATACACCATGTCTAATCGCCAAACTGGTACCGTTAAGTGGTTCAACGATGAAAAAGGCTTCGGCTTCATCACTCCACAATCCGGTGACGACCTGTTCGTTCACTTCAAAGCTATCCAATCCGACGGCTTCAAAAGCCTGAAAGAAGGCCAACAGGTTTCTTTCATCGCTACCCGCGGTCAGAAAGGCATGCAAGCTGAAGAAGTTCAAGTTATCTAACTTGTACTGACTTAGTCGAAAAAACCCCGCCCTTAAAAGCGGGGTTTTTTTATGCCTGGGATTTGGTTATTCCGGGCATAAAAAATGTGGGAGCCAAACCTATGTGGGAGCTGGCTTGCCTGCGATAGCATCACCTCGATGCAACTGATAAACCGAGGTGATGCTATCGCAGGCCAGCCAGCTCCCACACAAGCCCAGCTCCCACACTTTCAGCGTGCGCCGTTATTGAAACAACGACTCACTCGACAAGCCATTTTTCTCCAGGATCTCACGCAAGCGCTTGAGCCCTTCCACCTGGATCTGCCGCACCCGCTCACGGGTCAGGCCAATCTCCAGGCCGACATCCTCCAGGGTACTGCTCTCATGGCCGCGCAGGCCGAAGCGGCGAATCACCACCTCACGCTGCTTGTCCGTAAGCTCAGATAGCCACTGGTCAATGCTTTGGGACAGATCATCGTCTTGCAACAGCTCGCAAGGATCTGTAGGCCGATCATCTGTCAGGGTGTCCAGCAGGGTTTTATCCGAATCCGGACCCAGCGAGACATCGACCGAAGACACGCGCTCGTTCAAGCCGAGCATGCGCTTGACCTCCCCTACCGGTTTCTCCAGCAGGTTGGCGATTTCTTCGGGCGAAGGTTCATGATCGAGTTTCTGCGTAAGCTCACGCGCCGCCCGCAGGTAGACGTTGAGCTCCTTGACCACATGGATCGGCAACCGGATCGTACGGGTCTGATTCATGATCGCCCGTTCGATGGTCTGGCGAATCCACCACGTGGCGTAGGTCGAAAAGCGGAAGCCCCGCTCCGGGTCGAACTTCTCCACCGCCCGGATCAAGCCGAGGTTGCCTTCCTCGATCAGGTCCAACAGGGACAGCCCACGATTGACATACCGCCGGGCGATTTTCACCACCAGGCGCAGGTTGCTTTCAATCATGCGCTTGCGCCCGGCCGGATCGCCCTTTTGCGACAAGCGCGCAAAATGGACTTCTTCTTCGGGAGTCAGCAGAGGGGAAAAACCGATTTCATTGAGGTACAGCTGGGTCGCATCGAGCGCCCGCGTGTAATCAATGTATTTGTGTTGCTTTAACGCGGTGGAGTTCTTGGATTTGGTGCGAACTGAAGGTACAGCAGGTCCCTCATTCGACATCGATTCCGTATCGGTGTGCTCTCCCATAAGGAGAAGCTCATCGTCGATGTCAAACTCCGGCGCTTCTTTACTGAGAGCCATTGTTATAGTCCTTTGGTGAGTTCGACCTCAAGCTCAAGCGTCGCCTTTATCCTTGGCAACACTGGAGCCTGTTCCTTCTACGTGAGGGAACAGGCTGACAACAAATCAACGACGGGGTAGGAATTGCAGCGGATCTACAGGTTTCCCTTGGCGGCGAATCTCAAAGTGCAGTTTCACCCGGTCTGTACCAGTTGACCCCATTTCGGCAATTGTCTGTCCGACTTTGACCTGCTGCCCCTCCCGAACCAACAGCCTGCGGTTATGTCCGTAGGCACTGACGTAGGTATCGCTGTGTTTGATGATGACCAGCTCGCCGTAGCCCCGTAAACCACTCCCGGCGTACACCACTGTCCCATCAGACGCAGCTAAAACAGGCTGTCCCAAATCCCCGGCGATATCAATGCCTTTATTCAAACTACCGTTTGAAGAGAATTTTCCAATCAGCACTCCGTTTGAGGGCCATCCCCAACCCGTCGGTGCCGGTCCGGCAGGCGGTAGTGGCGCAGGTGCAGGCTTGCTCGCAGCCGCAGGTGCGGCGGTGCCTGCAGGCCGGGTGATGATGGTGGTTTTGCTCGACGACGACGGCGAAGACGTGCTGTTTGTGACCACGGTCGCAGGCGTTGAACCGGTGCGTCCGTCAAAGCGAATCGTCTGACCCGGATGTATCGTGTATGGCACAGGAATATTGTTACGGGCTGCGAGTGCCTTGTAATCCCAGCCATAACGGAAGGCGATCGAGAACATCGTGTCGCCCTTGCGCACCACATATTGCCCGGTGGTCACCGTCGGCTTTTGCGGTGCTGCGCTGTTGCGGTCAACCACCCTCGCGCCGCTGCTTGGCGAGCTGGAACACCCTGCCAACAAGGAACTCAAGACAAGGCCAAGCACCAGTCGCTGAAAGCTTGTTTTACTCATACGCTGCGCAAGACCTGTGAGACTCACCCGCCGCTCCCTTTATGGTGGCTGAACATGAATGCCTGTATCAGGCTTGAAATATGACGCAAGTATAACTGGGCATTGGGTTTTTACCGGCACACGACTGAAACGAAAAATTCATCATGTTTAATCCCGGCGACCCATCATGTTGACTCTACAGACCCCGGCGTAAGACACATCCTCGCCAGCAGAATTCACTGCCGGCGCATAAATGATCAGGCCAGCGGGCCATTGAGCAACGGGACGAAGCGCACAGCGCCCAGTACATGCCGTGAAAAACCTTCGTCTTCACGGATGATGAGCATCAATTGTTGCACTTCGCCGGAGCCCACCGGGATCACCAACCGCCCGCCCGGGGCCAATTGATCGAGCAACGCCTGGGGCACATCAGTGGCCACCGCGGTGACGATAATGCCGTTGTAAGGCGCCAGTGCCGGCCACCCTTCCCAACCATCGCCCCAGCGAAACACCACGTTGCGCAGGTTCAACTCGGCCAGGCGCTCCTTGGCGCGGTCCTGCAGGACCTTGATGCGCTCCACTGAAAACACCCGCTCCACCAACTGCGACAGCACCGCCGTCTGGTAGCCCGAGCCCGTGCCGATCTCCAGCACCTTGTCCAGCGGCCCCGCCGCCAGCAGCAACTCGCTCATGCGCGCGACCATGTACGGCTGGGAAATGGTCTGGTTGTGGCCGATGGGCAGCGCGGTGTCTTCATAGGCGCGGTGCGCCAAGGCCTCGTCGACAAACAAGTGCCGAGGCGTACGCCGGATCACTTCCAGCACCTGGGCGTTGGACAGGCCCTCTTCATAAAGGCGCTGGATCAAACGCTCACGGGTACGCTGGGAAGTCATCCCGATGCCCCGGCGCAGCAGGTCGTCTTGTTCGCGGCCCATCAGTTCAGCGCCTCCAGCCAGCCATCGAGGCTACTGAAGGCATCACTGAAGGTGCGATCAAGTTGCAACGGCGTAATCGACACATAACCTTGCATCACCGCATGAAAGTCAGTGCCCGGGCCGCCGTCTTCGGCATCGCCGGCGGCGGCGATCCAATACCCTTCCTTGCCACGCGGGTCGACCACCTTCAACGGCGCTGCCGCACGGGCACGATGGCCCAGGCGCGTCAGCTGGATGCCACGGATGCGGTCGAGGGGCAGATTGGGGATATTGACGTTGAGCACCGTACGCGGCGGCAGGTCCAGGGAACCATGGGCCTCCACCAACTTGCGCGCGAAATAGGCGGCGGTTGGCAGGTTGTCCAATTGGCGCGAAGCCAACGAGAAGGCGAACGAAGTACGACCGAGGAAACGCCCTTCAAGAGCCGCCGCCACGGTACCGGAATACAGCACGTCGTCACCGAGGTTGGCGCCGAGGTTGATACCCGACACCACCAGGTCCGGCTCGCGGTCCAACAGGCTGTTGATCGCCAGATGGACGCAGTCGGTGGGGGTGCCGTTCACGCTGATAAAGCCGTTGGCCAGAACCTGCGGGTGCAGCGGACGGTCGAGCGTCAGCGAACTGCTGGCGCCGCTCTTGTCCTGGTCGGGGGCAACCACCACGCACTCGGCGTAGTCTTCCAGCGCAGCATAGAGCGCGGCAAGACCGGGTGCGGTGGCACCGTCATCGTTTGATATCAGAATACGCATGGGCTGTCCGTCTGCCCCACCGGCACCAGATCAACAAGCTCGCGCACCAAGACAGTGGCGAAGCATCCGGCCGGCAGGACGAATTCCAATTGCAGAATGTCAGGCCCGGGATAATGCCACGTCAACCCGCCAATGGGCAGTCGCAGAATGCGCCGCTCCTGGCTCATGCCCGCATTCACCAGCCAATCGCGCAGCTCGGCTTCGCTGGCGGCGACGGCCTGTTCCAGCGCATGGGTCGCACCGCTGGCGGGCGAATCGCCCTCCCCCCACTGCGGCCCGGTCGGGTGCAGGTCGAGGATCGCCAGGCGCGGGTCGCTGCACTCAGCCTCGCCGGCCGGGAAAAAGCTGCGGCTGTCGGTAAACGCCAGCAGGTCACCGACTTGGGCGCGCTGCCAGGAACCGTCGGCAACACGTGCCGCCAATACCTTGTTGAAGAGGAAACTGCGCGCCGTGGACAACAACCGCGAACGCACATTGCGCTGCTCCGGCAAGGCCTTGCGCGCCGCCCACTCACGAGCGTCAACCACGTTGCCGCCGCTGTGGCCAAAACGCTGGGCGCCGAAGTAGTTGGGAATGCCGTGCTGGGCAATCAGCTGCAAGCGTGCGTCGATGGCCGCGGTATCGCCGGCCAACTGGGTCAGGCGCAAGGTGAAGCCGTTCGCCGAATGCGCGCCACGTTGCAACTTGCGTTTGTGGCGGGCGATCTTGAGGATCTTGAGCGTGTCGTTTTCCGCACCGCTCATGTCTGGATCCGCCTTGCCCGGCAACTGCACGCTGAACCACTGGCGCGTCAGCGCCTGGCGATCCTTGAGCCCGGCATAACTGACGGTACGCAACGGCACGCCAGCGGCCTTGGCGATGCGCCGCGCGGCTTCTTCGGTATTGAGGCCACGTTTCTCGACCCACAACCACAGGTGCTCGCCATCGCCGGTCAACGGGATGTCCAGCACTTCATCAACCTGGAAGTCTTCAGCGGTGGCCTTCAGCACGGCACTGCCCAACGCCTCGCCATAGGCCCGTGGGCCCAACAGTTGCAGGTCGTTCATGCGCGCAGCAACAAGGCGACAGAGTGCACCGCAATGCCCTCTTCACGACCGGTAAACCCGAGCTTTTCGGTGGTGGTGGCTTTCACGTTCACTTGATCCAATTCTATTTGCAGATCCGCGGCAATCAGCGCGCGCATCGATTCGATATGGGGGGCCATTTTCGGCGCCTGGGCCACGATGGTGTTATCGACGTTGCCGACCTTCCAGCCCTTGGCGTGGATCAGGCCCACAACGTGGCGCAGCAGGACGCGACTGTCCGCACCCTTGAAGGTGGGATCGGTGTCTGGAAAATGTTTGCCGATATCACCCAACGCCGCCGCGCCGAGCAAGGCATCGCTCAAGGCATGCAACACAACGTCGCCGTCGGAATGAGCCAGCAACCCATGGTGGTGTGCAATGCGCACGCCCCCCAAGGTGATGAAATCGCCCTCAGCGAAACGGTGCACATCGTAGCCGTGGCCAATACGCATAAAAAAACGCCCCGATTTAATTCAGGGCGTGATTCTACCTACTTTTGCCACACATTAACCGAGCAAAGCACGGCCATGATGTCGCAAATGTTCTTCGATGAAGCTGGCGATAAAGAAGTAGCTGTGGTCATAGCCGGGTTGCAGGCGCAGTTCCAACGGATGGCCGGCCGCCTTCGCAGCCTGCTGCAAGGCTTCGGGCTTGAGCTGCACGGCGAGGAAGTCGTCACGGTCGCCCTGGTCCACCAGCAACGGCAGCTTTTCCGTGGCTTCGCTGATCAGCACGCAAGCGTCCCACTCACGCCACTTCGAACGCTCTTCCCCCAGGTAACGGGAGAAGGCTTTCTGGCCCCACGGGCAATCCATCGGGTTGTTGATCGGCGAAAACGCCGACACCGACAGGTAACGCCCAGGGTTGCGCAGCGCACAGACCAGCGCACCGTGGCCGCCCATGGAGTGGCCGCTGATGCCGCGTTTGTCCGAAGCCGGGAAATGCGCTTCGACCAACGCCGGCAATTCCTGCACCACGTAGTCATGCATCCGATAGTGCTTGGCCCAGGGTTCCTGGGTAGCGTTCAGATAAAAGCCCGCGCCAAGACCGAAGTCCCATGCGTTGTCCGGATCACCCGGCACGCCGGGACCGCGCGGACTGGTGTCCGGCGCAACGATGATCAGCCCCAGCTCGGCAGCCATGCGCTGGGCGCCGGCCTTCTGCATGAAGTTCTCATCGGTGCAGGTCAGGCCCGACAGCCAGTAGAGCACCGGCAACTTGCCGCCCTGCTCCGCTTGCGGCGGCAGGTAGACGGCAAAGGTCATGTCGCAACCGAGTACATCGGAATGATGCTTGTAGCGTTTATGCCAGCCGCCGAAGCTTTTCTGGCACGACAGGTTTTCCAGACTCATGGCCGACCTCAGAAGTGGATGACGGTACGGATGCTCTTGCCTTCGTGCATCAGGTCAAACGCTTTGTTGATGTCTTCCAGGCCCATGGTGTGGGTGATGAAGGTGTCCAGCGGGATCTCGCCGGTCTGGGCCATTTCCACATAGCTTGGCAATTCGCTACGACCGCGCACGCCGCCGAAGGCCGAACCGCGCCAGACGCGACCGGTCACCAGCTGGAATGGACGGGTGGAGATTTCCTGGCCAGCACCGGCAACACCGATGATCACCGACTCGCCCCAGCCTTTGTGGCAGCACTCAAGGGCGGCGCGCATCAGTTGCACATTGCCGATGCACTCGAAAGAAAAGTCCACGCCGCCGTCAGTCAAATCGACAATCACATCCTGAATTGGGCGATCGTAGTCTTTCGGGTTAATGCAGTCGGTGGCGCCCAGTTGCTTGGCAATTTCGAACTTGGCCGGATTGATATCGATGGCGATGATGCGCCCCGCCTTGGCCTTGACCGCGCCGATCACCGCCGACAGGCCGATACCGCCAAGGCCGAAGATGGCCACGGTGTCGCCCGGCTTGACCTTGGCCGTGTTGAGCACGGCACCGATACCGGTGGTGACGCCACACCCCAGCAGGCAGACTTTTTCCAGCGGGGCTTCTTTAGGAATCTTGGCCACGGAAATTTCCGGCAGCACGGTGTACTCGGAGAAGGTCGAGGTACCCATGTAGTGAAAAATCGGCTGGCCCTTGTAGGAGAAACGCGTGGTGCCATCCGGCATCAGGCCTTTGCCCTGGGTGGAACGAATGGCCTGGCACAGGTTGGTCTTGCCCGACAGGCAGAATTTGCACTTTCCGCATTCCGGGGTGTACAGCGGGATCACGTGGTCGCCGACCGCTACCGAGGTCACGCCCTCGCCGATGGCTTCAACCACCGCACCGCCTTCGTGGCCGAGGATCGACGGGAAGATGCCTTCCGGGTCCGCGCCCGACAGGGTGTAGGCATCGGTGTGGCACACGCCGGACGCGACCACGCGCAACAGCACTTCACCAGCCTTGGGCATGGCGACATCCACTTCAACGATTTCAAGAGGCTTCTTGGCTTCGAAGGCTACGGCGGCGCGGGACTTGATCATCCGGGTTTCTCCATGGAGTTAAAAACTGAGGCGCAGAGTGTAAAACATGGCTGAGTGATGAATAATCCAGCCGAAAGCAAAACATTATTGCTGTACAGGGATAATAGCCATGCTGGAAAACCGCTGGGAAGGCATCGATGAGTTTGTCGCGGTCGCCGAATGCAGCCAGTTCACGGCGGCAGCGGAGCGCTTGGGCGTGTCGTCGTCCCATATCAGCCGGCAAGTGGCGCGCCTGGAAGAGCGGCTGCAAACGCGCTTGCTGTATCGCAGCACCCGCAAGGTCACGCTGACCGAGGCCGGCCAGACCTTCCTGCAACATTGCCAACGCTTGCAGGACGGCCGCGAAGAGGCCCTGCGCGCGGTCGGCGACCTTACCAGTGAGCCCAAGGGCATGTTGCGCATGACCTGCGCCGTGGCCTACGGCGAGCGCTTTATCGTGCCGTTGGTGACGCGGTTCATGGCGTTGTATCCGCAATTGCGTGTGGATATAGAGCTGAGCAATCGCCAACTGGACCTGGTGCACGAAGGCCTCGACCTGGCGATCCGCCTCGGGCGCCTGCAGGATTCGCGCATGGTCGCCAGCCGCCTGGCACCGCGGCGCATGTATGTGTGTGCGTCACCGTCCTACCTGGCGCGGTATGGTCGGCCACATAGTTTGTCGGAATTGACTCGGCATAACTGCCTGATCGGCAGTTCGGACATCTGGCAACTGGCCCAGGACGGGCGGGAATTTTCCCAGCGGGTGCAGGGAAACTGGCGGTGTAACAGTGGGCAGGCGGTGCTGGATGCAGCGTTGCAAGGCGTCGGGTTGTGTCAGTTGCCGGACTATTATGTGCTGGAGCATCTGCACAGTGGCGCGTTGGTGTCGTTGCTGGAGGCGCATCAGCCGCCGAATACAGCGGTGTGGGCGCTGTATCCGCAGCAGCGGCATTTGTCGCCGAAGGTCAGGAAGCTGGTGGATTTCTTGAAGGCGGGGTTGGCTGAAAGGCCGGAGTACAGCAATTGATTATCGGGTGTCTGGGCGGGCCTCATCGCGGGCAAGCCCGCTCCCACAGTTGACCGAGTTGTATCAGGAGAAAGTGATCCCATGTGGGAGCTGGCTTGCCTGCGATGAAGTCAACTCGGTGCAACTGACTACCGCCGGTTAGCCCACCGCAACCGCAACCACTCCAAATCCTCCGGCCGGGTCACCTTGATATTGTCCGAGCGCCCTTCGATCAAACGGGGCGCCTGGCCGGACCATTCCATGGCCGAAGCCTCATCGGTAATCACTGCATCCGCCACCAAACTGTCAGCCAACGCACGGTGCAAGGCACCGAGGCGAAACATCTGCGGCGTGTACGCCTGCCAGATCAAACTGCGGTCAACGGTTTCCACCACCCGCCCGCGCTTGTCGACGCGCTTGAGCGTATCGCGGGCCGGCACGGCCAACAGGCCGCCGACGGGGTCATCCGCCAGTTCGATCAGCAACTTGTCGAGATCATCGCGGCTCAGGTTAGGTCGCGCCGCATCGTGCACCAGCACCCAATCATCATCACTGGCGCCCAGGGCATTCAATTGCAGCAACGCATTGAGCACCGAACCCGAGCGCTCCGCGCCACCGTCGGCACGCTGGATGCGCGGGTCGGCAGCACAGGCCAGGTTGGGCCAGTAGGGATCATCAGCAGCAAGACTGACCACCAGGCCCTTGAGCGCTGGGTGGTCGAGAAAACAGCCAAGGCTGTGTTCGAGAATGGTGCGCCCGCCCAGTTGCAGATATTGCTTGGGACGGTCCGCGGCCATACGGGCACCGACGCCCGCGGCAGGTATCACGGCCCAGAAGGCCGGCAAACCAGTACTCATTGGGCCAACTGGTAGAGGGTCTCGCCCTCCTTGACCATGCCCAACTCATGACGAGCCCGCTCTTCAACGGTCTCCGTGCCTTTTTTCAGCTCAAGCACTTCGGCATCGAGGACGCGGTTGCGCTCCAGCAGGCGTTCGTTTTCGGCGTGCTGATCGGCAATTTGCTGGGTCAGGTCTTTTACCTGCGCAAAGCTGCCATTACCCACCCATAGGCGGTACTGCAGGCCAGCCAGCAACAAGAGCAAGACGAGGAACAACCAATTGGGACTGCGCATCGAAATCCGGGTATCCAGTGAAAAAAGACAGCCATGCAAAACTTTTGCAGCAACTGATAGCACGAAGCCTGGAAGAACCAGGCTTGTGCTAGATAGCCATGAGATTAGCGTCGAAATCTACACTGTCGTGTTTTTTCCGACGCAATCCGCCGACTTTTTACCATTTACAGCTCAGCCGCGAAACTCATCACGACCGTTGTACTTGGCTTTGCCAGCCAGTTGCTCTTCGATACGCAGCAATTGGTTGTACTTGGACACGCGATCGGAACGGCACAGGGAGCCGGTCTTGATCTGGCCCGCCGAAGTGCCCACAGCCAGGTCGGCAATGGTCGAATCTTCGGTTTCGCCGGAGCGGTGGGAGATCACGGCGGTGTAGCCCGCAGCCTTGGCCATCTGGATGGCTTCCAGGGTTTCGGTCAGGGTGCCGATCTGGTTGAACTTGATCAGGATCGAGTTGGCGATCTTCTTGTCGATGCCTTCTTTCAGGATCTTGGTGTTGGTCACGAACAAGTCGTCGCCCACCAGCTGGATTTTCTCGCCGATCTTGTCGGTAAGGATTTTCCAACCGTCCCAGTCGGACTCGTCCAGGCCGTCTTCGATCGAGATGATCGGGTAGCGCTGGGTCAGGCCCTTCAGGTATTCGGCGAAACCTTCGGAGTTGAACACCTGGCCTTCGCCGGACAGGTTGTACTTGCCGTCTTCGTAGAACTCGCTGGCCGCGCAGTCCAGGGCCAGGGTCACGTCGGTGCCCAGCTTGTAGCCAGCGTTGGCCACGGCTTCGGAGATCACTTTCAGTGCATCTTCGTTGGACGCCAGGTTCGGCGCGAAACCACCTTCGTCACCCACGGCAGTGCTCAGGCCACGGGCCTTCAGGACAGCCTTGAGGTGATGGAAAATCTCGGTGCCCATGCGCAGGCCTTCGGAGAAGGACTTGGCGCCAACCGGCTGCACCATGAATTCCTGGATGTCGACGTTGTTATCGGCGTGCTCGCCACCGTTGATGATGTTCATCATCGGCACCGGCATCGAGTAGACACCCGGGGTGCCGTTCAGGTTGGCGATGTGGGCGTACAGCGGCAGGTCCTGGTCCTGGGCAGCAGCCTTGGCCGCAGCCAGGGATACGGCGAGGATGGCGTTGGCGCCCAGGCTACCTTTGTTTTCGGTGCCGTCGAGCTTGATCATCGCCAGATCGAGGGCTTTCTGGTCAACCGGGTCTTTACCCAGCAGCAGGTCGCGGATCGGGCCGTTGATGTTGGCGACAGCCTTGAGTACACCTTTGCCCAGGTAACGGCTCTTGTCGCCATCACGCAGTTCCAGCGCTTCGCGCGAACCGGTAGACGCACCGGACGGCGCGCAGGCGCTGCCAGTGATGCCATTATCGAGAAGCACGTCGGCTTCGACGGTGGGGTTGCCACGGGAGTCGAGAACTTCACGACCTTTGATGTCGACGATTTTTGCCATTGTTGTAAACACTCCAAAGTTGACGAAAACGACGCAGCTGAAGGAAAACTTTTGACCGACCGCAAGGGTGGAACAACGGGGCAGGCTTGCAGGCGACAAGGCTCAGGCCCGGGGGCCTGAGCATTTAGCGTGGGATACTTTACCGGAGAAACGCGGCTTACGCGGTCTCTACCGTCGGAAAACTCTTGACCAGTTCGTCCAACTGCTTGAGCTGGGCCAGGAACGGCTCCAGCTTGTCCAGGCGCAGGGCACAGGGGCCGTCGCACTTGGCGTTGTCCGGGTCCGGGTGGGCTTCGAGGAACAGGCCCGCCAGGGACTGGCTGATGCCGGCCTTGGCCAGGTCCAGCACCTGGGCACGGCGCCCGCCAGCGGAATCGGCGCGACCACCGGGCATTTGCAGCGCGTGGGTCACGTCGAAGAACACCGGGTATTCGAACTGTTTCATGATGCCGAAACCGAGCATGTCCACCACGAGGTTGTTGTAGCCGAAGCTCGAACCACGCTCGCAGAGGATCAACTGGTCGTTACCCGCTTCCACGCACTTGTTCAGGATGTGCTTCATCTCCTGGGGTGCGAGGAACTGGGCTTTCTTGATATTGATCACAGCGCCGGTCTTGGCCATCGCGACGACCAGGTCGGTCTGGCGCGACAGGAAGGCCGGCAACTGGATGATGTCGCACACCTCGGCGACCACGGCAGCCTGTTCAGGCTCGTGGACGTCGGTGATGATCGGCACGCCGAAGGCTTGCTTGATGTCCTGGAAGATCCGCATGCCTTCTTCAAGGCCCGGGCCGCGATAGGAGGTCACGGACGAACGGTTGGCCTTGTCGAAGCTGGCCTTGAACACGTAAGGGATACCGAGTTTCTCGGTGACCTTGACGTACTCTTCACAGACCTGCATCGCCATGTCGCGGCTTTCCAGCACGTTCATGCCGCCGAACAGCACCATGGGCTTGTCGTTGGCAATCTCGATGTCGCCGACGCGAATGATCTTCTGGGCCATCAGGGTTACGCCTTCTTCTGGTGTTGCGTCAGTGCGGCCTTGACGAAACCGCTGAACAACGGGTGACCGTCGCGCGGCGTCGAGGTGAACTCCGGGTGGAACTGGCAAGCGACGAACCATGGATGATCCGGTGCTTCAACCACTTCAACCAAGGCGCCATCACCGGAGCGACCGGAGATTTTCAGGCCAGCCTCTTTGATTTGCGGCAGCAGGTTGTTGTTCACTTCGTAGCGGTGACGGTGACGCTCGACGATCACGTCCTTGCCGTAGCAATCGTGAACCAGCGAGCCCGGCTCCAGCAGGCAGTCTTGCGCGCCAAGGCGCATGGTGCCGCCCAGGTCGGAGGCTTCGGTACGGGTCTCGACCGCGCCGGTGGCATCTTCCCACTCGGTGATCAGGCCCACGACCGGGTGGCCGCTCTTGCTGTCGAACTCGGTGGAGTTGGCGTCTTTCCAGCCCAGCACGTTACGGGCGAACTCGATAACGGCCACTTGCATGCCCAGGCAGATACCCAGGTATGGCACCTTGTTCTCACGAGCGTACTGCACCGCGGTGATCTTGCCTTCCACGCCACGCAGGCCGAAACCGCCAGGCACGAGGATCGCGTCCACACCTTCGAGCAAGGCAGTGCCCTGGTTCTCGATGTCTTCGGAGTCGATGTAGCGCAGGTTGACCTTGGTACGGTTGCTGATACCGGCGTGGCTCATCGCTTCGATCAGCGACTTGTATGCGTCCAGCAGCTCCATGTACTTGCCGACCATGGCGATGGTGACTTCGTGCTCAGGGTTGAGCTTGGCGTCCACCACGGCTTCCCACTCGGACAGGTCCGCGCCGTTGCATTGCAGGCCGAAACGCTCGACCACAAAATCGTCCAGGCCTTGCGAATGCAGGATGCCCGGGATCTTGTAGATGGTGTCGGCGTCTTCCAGCGCGATCACCGCACGTTCTTCAACGTTGGTGAACTGCGCGATCTTGCGACGCGAGGAAATGTCGATCGGGTGATCGGAGCGGCACACCAGCACGTCCGGCTGCAGGCCGATGGAACGCAGTTCCTTGACCGAGTGCTGGGTAGGCTTGGTTTTGGTTTCGCCGGCGGTGGCGATGTACGGGACCAGGGTCAGGTGCATCAGCATCGCGCGCTTGGCGCCGACTTCGAAACGCAACTGGCGGATGGCTTCGAGGAACGGTTGGGATTCGATGTCACCCACGGTGCCACCGATCTCGACCATCGCCACGTCGGCATCGCCTGCACCCTTGATGATGCGGCGCTTGATTTCGTCGGTGATGTGCGGGATCACCTGGATGGTTGCACCCAGGTAGTCACCACGGCGCTCCTTGCGCAGCACGTGCTCGTAGACACGGCCGGTGGTGAAGTTGTTGTTCTGGGTCATGGTCGTGCGGATGAACCGCTCGTAGTGGCCCAGGTCCAGGTCGGTCTCGGCGCCGTCGTGGGTGACGAACACTTCACCGTGCTGGAACGGGCTCATGGTGCCCGGGTCAACGTTGATGTACGGGTCCAGCTTGAGCATGGTGACCTTAAGTCCCCGCGCCTCCAGGATGGCCGCCAATGAAGCCGATGCGATGCCTTTCCCCAATGAAGAAACAACACCGCCCGTGACGAATATGTAGCGCGTCATGAAAAACCCTAGAAGTCTGCGTTAAAGCGGTCCGAGCCGCCGGGGAAAGCGAAGAGAGGCCGAAGCCCCCGATCACCTGCATTAATCACAGTGCACCTTTCAAAAAAACCGCCGCGTGGTGACAGACCAGCAATGAAACACCGGTACGTTGATCGCTACACATTTTTTGGAATCGCCCAGCAAAGACTGCTTGGTAATCGGCAACTGCTGCGATTCAGGCGAATCCACAGAAGTTGTATCAAGAAGGGAGCGTAGTCTACCGGAAAGGCTCTATCAGCTCAAACCTTGATCGCACGTCTGTGGCATCCAATGTAATTGCCAGTCGCCCGTCGCGTCGGGCCATAGCCCAGCGAGGCTTGGGACCGCCAGCAATTGCGCGCCCTGATACAGCAGCGGCAATCTGCCACGCATGAAGCGCGGCAAGCCACCTTCATTCAGCAGGCGCTTCAAGTCACGCCGGCCTCGGCCGGGGACTTCGACGATTTCGCCGCCTTGACGATAGCGGATCTCCAGCGGGCCTTCGGGTGGCTTGCCGACAAATTCCAATCGGCCATTGCCGGTTAACTCTAGTGGGTTTTGCGGCTGGGGCCAGCTCACCGGTGCGTCGGAAAAATCCGACCAAGCGGCAGGCACCCACCAGATGCGCTCGGCGCAACGGTGCAGTTCGCCGTCGGCAAGGCGCCACAGCGGCTGCGCGTCAGGCTTGGCATCACGCAGGGAATACCAGCTGGCCCAGTGGTCGCTGTCGGGTAGACGGGTCAGCGGGGTCAGCCAGTGACGCAAGGCGTTGCGCTGGCGGGCGTCGGAAAGCTCGCGCAGTGGTGCAAGCGCCAACGACGGCAGTGGAAGCCAAGGAAACGACGACGGCTGATCGGCGGCATGCAGGTCCATCTGCGCCAGCTCATCGAGCAGACCTTGGGCTTCACTCAGCTGCTCGGCGGTACGTGCGAAGCTGCTGACAGCTTGCGGCCAGCGCTCCGTCAGCAGCGGGAATACCCGGTGGCGCAGGTAGTTGCGTGCAAACCGAGGGTCGGCGTTGGACGGATCTTCAATCCACGCGAGTTGATGTTCGTGGGCATAGGCTTGCAGCTCAGCACGCGAGACATCCAGCAGCGGTCGCACCAGATGCCCCCCTGCCAAGTCGCGATGCAAAGGCATCGCCGCCAACCCTCGCACCCCTGCCCCACGCAGCAGGCGAAACAGCAAGGTCTCGGCCTGATCGTCGCGATGCTGGCCGGTCAGCAACACCTCACCGGCCCCAAGCACCTCGGCAAACGCCTGGTAGCGCGCCTCACGGGCGGCACGCTCAAGGCTGGCGCCGGGCTGGACCTGTACGCGCATAACGCGCAGGGGCACGCCCAGGCGGTCGCAGATCGATTGGCAGTGGCTGGGCCAGGCATCGGCGGCGGCTTGCAGGCCGTGGTGGACATGGATGGCGTTGAGACGCGGCAGCTGTTCGGTGCTGGCCAGGAGGTGCAGCAGCACAGTGGAATCAAGACCGCCGGAGAAAGCGATGTGCCAGGCCGGGGCGTTGCGCCAGGGGGCCAGGGTTTGCAGGAGTTTGGCGTGCAAAGTTGTTTTCATCACACATCATCGCCGCAAAGCTGGAATACATTGGCCAAGCATACACAAAACAAATGTGGGAGCTGGCTTGTGTGGGAGCTGGCTTGCCTGCGATAGCATCAACTCGGTTCGACAGAACACCGAGTTGTCTGCATCGCGGGCAAGCCCGGCTCCCACACAAGCCAGCTCCCACATTGAGTGTTGCAGTGGTCTTAGAGACCGTAGCTCATCAGACGCTCGTAACGGCGCTTGAGCAGCGCTTCGTTATCCAGCTTCTTGAGCATCGCCAGTTGCGAGCCCAGTTCTGCACGGATGGTCGCAGCAGCAGCCGCCGGGTCGCGGTGAGCGCCGCCCAGTGGCTCGGCGATCACTTTGTCGACGATACCCAGGCCCTTGAGGCGATCGGCGGTGATGCCCATGGCTTCGGCAGCGTCCGGCGCCTTTTCTGCGGTTTTCCACAGGATCGAGGCGCAACCTTCCGGCGAGATCACCGCGTAGGTCGAGTATTGCAGCATGTTCAACTGGTCGCACACGCCGATGGCCAATGCGCCGCCGGAACCACCTTCGCCAATCACGGTGGCGATGATCGGGGTTTTCAGGCGGGACATCACGCGCAGGTTCCAGGCGATGGCTTCGCTCTGGTTGCGCTCTTCAGCGTCGATACCTGGGTAGGCACCCGGGGTGTCGATGAAGGTCAGGATCGGCATCTTGAAGCGTTCGGCCATTTCCATCAGGCGGCAGGCCTTGCGGTAGCCTTCCGGGCGCGGCATGCCGAAGTTGCGGCGGACTTTCTCGCGCACTTCACGGCCTTTCTGGTGGCCGATGACCATCACCGGCTGGTCATCCAGGCGAGCGATACCGCCCACGATGGCCGCGTCGTCGGAGAAGTGGCGGTCGCCATGCAGCTCGTCGAATTCGGTGAAGATGTGCTGAATGTAGTCCAGGGTGTACGGGCGACGCGGGTGGCGAGCCAGGCGCGCGATCTGCCAGCTGGTCAGCTTGCCGAAGATGTCTTCGGTCAGGGTGCTGCTCTTGTCCTGCAGGCGAGCGATCTCATCGCCGATATTCAGCGAATTGTCATTGCCGACCAGGCGCAGTTCTTCAATCTTGGCTTGCAGGTCAGCGATCGGCTGTTCGAAATCAAGAAAATTCGGGTTCATAAGCGTCCGTCTTGGGTCGACGGCCAAGGAGTGCCTGGCCAGCCGGTGGTCTATTCGCGCCCTACCTTAAGGGAGAGGCGCGTTTAGGTCGAGATTAAATGTTCAGTCGAGATCAGGCTAATTACTGCCACCTGGCCATCAACGGTATTGGAGGAAGACGTTGTCTCGCCCGAACTGGTCACGCAAAGCTTGAATCAAGCCATCTGCGGGATCAATTCGCCAGGTCTCGCCAAACTGCAGCATCGCCTTGGCGTCGCTGCCGGTGTACTCCATGGTCACCGGGCACGCGCCACGGTGGCGTTTGAGCAAGTCGCCCAACCAGCGTAGCTGATCGCCCTTGAGCGCCTCGGTCTTCACCTTCAGGCGCAGGCTTTCGGCCAGGTTGGTGCGCGCGTCTTCCATGCTCATCACTCGCTTGATCCGCAGGCGCAGGCCGCCGGAGAAGTCGTCGTTGCTGACCTCCCCTTCCACCACCACCATGGCATCGGTCTGCAACAACGACTGCGCCGAATGGAACGCGTCGGCAAACAGCGACGCTTCGATACGGCCCGAGCGGTCGTCGAGGGTGATGAAACCCATCTTGTCGCCCTTTTTGTTTTTCATCACCCGCAGGGCGATGATCATGCCGGCAACGGTCTGGGTGTCGCGGGCCGGCTTCAGGTCGATGATGCGCTGGCGGGCAAAACGGCGGATTTCGCCTTCGTATTCGTCAATCGGGTGACCGGTCAGGTACAGGCCCAAGGTGTCTTTCTCACCCTTGAGACGTTCCTTGAGGGTCAGCTCCTTGGCCTTGCGATGGTTGCCGTAGACGTCCGCGTCTTCTTCGACAAACAAGCCGCCAAACAGGTCGGCGTGGCCGCTGTCGTGGGTGCGCGCAGTCTGTTCGGCGGCCTTGATCGCCTCTTCCATCGCGGTCAGCAGCACCGCGCGGTTACGGTCGATATTCGCCTGGTATGCCTTGGGCTCATCGTGGAAATACGGGCCGAGACGGTCGAGTGCGCCGCTGCGGATCAAGCCATCGAGGGTACGTTTATTGATGCGTTTGAGGTCGACCCTCGCGCAGAAGTCGAACAGATCCGCGAACGGCCCGCTCTGACGCGCTTCGACAATGGCCTCCACCGGGCTTTCGCCCACGCCTTTGATCGCGCCCAGACCATAAATGATGCGGCCTTCGTCGTTCACCGTGAACTTGAACTCCGAGGCGTTCACGTCCGGCGCGTCGAGGCGCAGCTTCATGGTGCGCACTTCCTCGATCAAGGTCACGACCTTGTCGGTGTTGTGCATATCCGCCGAGAGTACGGCGGCCATGAACGGCGCCGGGTAGTGGGCTTTCAGCCAGGCGGTCTGGTACGACACCAGGCCGTACGCAGCGGAGTGGGATTTGTTGAAGCCGTAACCGGCGAATTTTTCCACCAGGTCGAAGATGTTACCGGCGAGGTCGGCGTCGATATTGTTGGTCGCACAACCTTCAATGAAACCGCCGCGCTGCTTGGCCATTTCCTCGGGTTTTTTCTTACCCATGGCCCGGCGCAGCATGTCCGCACCGCCAAGGGTGTAACCGGCCATGACCTGGGCGATCTGCATCACCTGTTCCTGGTACAGGATGATGCCGTAGGTCGGCGCCAGGACGGGCTTGAGGCCTTCGTACTGGTAGTCGGAGTGCGGGTAAGCCAGCTCGGCGCGACCGTGCTTACGGTTGATGAAGTCGTCCACCATGCCCGATTGCAGCGGGCCCGGACGGAACAGGGCCACCAGTGCGATCAAGTCTTCCAGGCAGTCGGGCTTGAGCTTTTTGATCAGCTCTTTCATGCCCCGCGACTCAAGCTGGAACACCGCCGTGGTTTCGGCTTTTTGCAGCAACTGGTAGGTCGGTTTGTCGTCCAGCGGGATAAACGCGATATCCAGCGGCGCTTCGTCCACCTTGGCGCGCTCGCGGTTGATGGTCTTGAGCGCCCAGTCGATGATGGTCAGGGTACGCAGGCCGAGGAAGTCGAACTTCACCAGGCCAGCCGCCTCCACGTCATCCTTGTCGAACTGGGTTACCAGGCCGTCGCCGGCTTCGTCGCAATAGATCGGCGAAAAGTCGGTGAGCTTGGTAGGAGCAATTACCACACCACCGGCGTGTTTACCGACGTTACGCACCACGCCTTCAAGCTTGCGGGCCATGTCCCAGATTTCGGCGGCTTCTTCATCGATCTTGATAAAGTCGCGCAGGATCTCTTCCTGCTCGTAGGCCTTTTCCAGGGTCATGCCGACTTCGAACGGGATCATCTTCGACAGGCGATCCGCCAGGCCGTAGGACTTGCCCTGCACCCGCGCCACGTCACGGATTACCGCCTTGGCCGCCATGGAACCGAAGGTGATGATCTGGCTTACGGCGTTGCGGCCGTATTTCTCGGCCACGTACTCGATCACGCGGTCACGGCCGTCCATGCAGAAGTCGACGTCGAAGTCGGGCATGGAGACCCGTTCCGGGTTCAGGAACCGTTCGAACAGCAGGTCATATTCCAGCGGGTCAAGGTCGGTAATCTTCTGTACGTAGGCCACCAGCGAACCGGCACCCGACCCCCGGCCCGGACCCACCGGTACGCCGTTGCTTTTGGCCCACTGGATAAAGTCCATTACGATCAGGAAGTAACCGGGGAACCCCATCTGGATGATGATATCCAGCTCGAAATTCAGCCGATCGACGTAGACCTGGCGCTTGGCCTCGTAGTCTTCGGTGGTGTCCTTGGGCAGCAGAACGGTCAACCGTTCTTCCAGGCCGTCGAACGATACCTTGCGGAAATATTCATCGATGGTCATGCCATCGGGAATCGGGAAGTTGGGCAGGAAGTGCTTGCCCAGCTTCACTTCGATATTGCAGCGCTTGGCAATTTCGACGGAGTTTTCCAGAGCCTCGGGCAGGTCGCTGAACAGCTCGGCCATCTCGTCGGCGCTTTTGAGGTACTGCTCTTCGCTGTAGTTCTTCGAACGGCGCGGGTCATCCAGGGCCCGGCCTTCGCCGATGCACACGCGGGTTTCGTGGGCCTCGAAATCTTCTTTCTTGATGAAACGCACATCGTTGGTTGCCACCAGCGGCGCGCCCAGCGTGTCAGCCAGGGCCACGGCGGCGTGCAGGTGTTCTTCGTCGTTGGGGCGGTTGGTGCGCTGCACTTCCAGGTAGAAACGGTCCGGGAACACCTGCATCCACTCGCGGGCGAGCACTTCGGCTTCCTGTGGGTTGCCACCCAGCAGCGCGAGACCGATCTCGCCCTCTTTGGCAGCCGACAGCATGATCAGGCCTTCGCTGGCCTCGGCCACCCATTCGCGCTCGATGATGATCGAACCATTGCGCTGGCCGTCGATGAAACCACGGGAAATCAGCTCGGTGAGGTTGCGGTAACCAACACCGTTCATCGCCAGCAGGCTGATGCGGCTCAGGGCGTTGTCCGGGTCTTTGTTGGACAGCCACAGGTCGGCGCCGCAGATCGGCTTGATACCGGCGCCCATGGCGTTTTTGTAGAACTTGACCAGGGAACACATGTTGTTCTGATCGGTAACCGCTACCGCAGGCATGTTCATGCCCACCAGGGTTTTGACCAGCGGTTTGATCCGTACCAGGCCGTCGACCAGGGAGTATTCAGTGTGCAGGCGCAGGTGAACGAATGAAGCCGGCATAGTGATCCTGTCTAGAAACTTAGAAACAACAAGGCCCGGGATTGTACCGGGCCTTGAGCAAAACATCAGCCTCGCGACTACAGCTCGGCGAGACCTTCCCGCGCCTCATAAGCCAGGCGAACCGGGGCGAACGAGCGGCGATGGATTGGCGTTGGGCCGAGGCGCGCCAAGGCTTCCAGATGAACGGGCGTCGGGTAGCCCTTATGGCCACCAATGCCGTAGCCGGGATAGATCAGCTCGAAGGCGGCCATTTCACGGTCGCGGCTGACTTTGGCGAGGATCGACGCCGCGGCAATCGCCGGCACCTTGCTATCACCCTTGACCACCGCTTCAGACGGCATCGCCAGTTTGGGGCAGCGGTTGCCGTCGATCATCGCCATTTTCGGGGTGATGTGCAGGCCTTCGACCGCGCGCTGCATGGCGAGCATGGTGGCGTGGAGGATGTTCAATTCGTCGATTTCTTCGACTTCGGCCCGGGCGATGTGCCAGCTCAGGGCCTTTTCACAGATCTCATCGAAGAGTTTTTCGCGGCGGGCTTCGGTGAGTTTTTTCGAGTCATTGAGGCCAAGGATCGGGCGGTTCGGATCAAGGATCACCGCCGCCGTGACCACTGCACCGCACAGCGGGCCGCGACCCACTTCATCCACACCGGCCACCAGTTCGTGGGCTTCGGCAACCAGGCTGAAGTCCAGGCCCATTTGCGTCGTCATACTGTTTCCTGTTTTTGCCCGATCAAGGTCAGCACGGCATCCGCCGCCTGGTTCGATGCATCACGGCGCAAGACGCGATGAATGGCATCAAAACCACGGGTCTGCTCTTCGCCGCCGTCGATCAGGGGTAATACGGTTTGCGCCAGGGCTTCGGGCGTTGCAGCGTCCTGCAACAACTCCGGCACCAACAGGCGCTGGGCCAGCAGGTTGGGCAAGGAGATGTAGGGACTTTTGACCATGCGCTTGAGAATCCAGAACGTCAGCGGCGCCAGGCGATAGGCCACGACCATCGGACGCTTGTACAGCAGCGCTTCCAGGGTCGCGGTGCCCGAGGCGATCAACACGGCATCACAGGCCGCCAGGGCCAGGTGTGATTGGCCGTCGAGCAGGGTCAACGGCAAAGTGCGACCTTCAAGCAAGGTTTCGATTTGCGCGCGACGTTGCGGGCTGGCGCACGGCAGTACGAAACGGACGCCCGGCTTCAAGGCCATCAGCCGTTCGGCGGCATCGAAAAACAATGCGCCCAAACGGCCGACTTCGCCACCGCGACTGCCCGGCATCAGCGCCACCAGCGGACCGTCGGGCAAGCCCAATTCAGCACGGGCCGCCGCGCGATCGGCTTGCAACGGAATGGCATCGGCCAGGGTGTGGCCGACAAAGCGCACCGGCACACCCTTCTCT
The DNA here is from genome assembly GCF_000346755.1 of Pseudomonas sp. CBZ-4. Classification (GTDB taxonomy): domain Bacteria; phylum Pseudomonadota; class Gammaproteobacteria; order Pseudomonadales; family Pseudomonadaceae; genus Aquipseudomonas. The sequence goes on from NZ_ANNV01000171.1 coordinate 37,986, forward strand.
TCGTAAAACTTCGCCTCGAACGGCAGCAGGGTCAGCATCAGGTCGCAGCCTTCGCGGATCTTCAGCACACGCTTCTGCCGCCACGCCCACACGGACGGGCTGACGTAGTGCACGGTCTTGATCCCGGCCTGACGCAACTTGAGTTCGATATTGAGGGTGAAGTCCGGCGCGTCGATACCGATAAAGACGTCGGGCTTTTCTTCGATGAGGGTCTGGATCAGCAGCTTGCGCCGAGCCAGCAGCTCGCGCAGACGGCCCAGTACCTCCACCAGGCCCATGACCGACAAGCGTTCCATGGGAAAGTAGGACGTGAGGCCTTCGGCCTGCATCAGCGGGCCACCCACGCCGATAAATTCAACCGCAGGATGCTGGGCCTTGAGGGCCCGCATCAGGCCTGCGCCCAGAATGTCGCCGGAAGCTTCACCGGCCACCAGCGCAATACGCAGATTGGCCATGATCAGCGGGTGATGCCGCGGGTCGATGCCTGGATCGAGTCACGGAATATCGCGACTTCCGGGAACAACGCGGACGGCTCGGCCAGTTCGGCCAGCGCCTGGTCGACCGTCAAGCCCTGGCGGTAAACCACCTTGTAGGCACGGCGCAGGGCGTGGATGGCTTCTTCGCTGAAACCACGACGGCGCATGCCTTCGAAGTTCATGCTGCGGGCTTCGGCCGGGTTGCCGAACACGGTGACGAACGCCGGAACATCCTTGCCGATGGCGGTGCCCATGCCGGAAAAGCTGTGGGCGCCGATATGGCAGTACTGATGCACCAGGGTGAAACCGGACAAAATCGCCCAATCGTCAACGTGCACATGACCAGCCAACGCCGTGTTGTTGACCAGGATGCAGTGGTTGCCGATCACGCTGTCGTGGCCGATGTGGGCATAGGCCATGACCAGGTTGTGATCACCCAGCGTAGTCTCGGCACGATCCTGCACGGTGCCACGATGAATGGTCACGCCTTCTCGGATGATGTTGTGATCACCGATTACCAGGCGTGTTTCTTCACCCTTGTACTTCATGTCCGGGGTGTCTTCACCTACCGAGGAAAACTGGTAGATGCGATTGTGTTTGCCAATACGGGTCGGACCTTTGAGGATCACGTGTGGCCCGATGACAGTCCCCTCGCCGATTTCAACACCTGCGCCGATGATCGACCAAGGGCCGACCTCAACGTCGGCGGCCAGCACGGCCGACGGATCGATGATTGCGCGAGGGTCAATCAAACTCATAGTTTGCGTTCCGCACAGATGATCTCGGCAGAGCACACCGGCTTGCCATCCACCGACGCCTGGCACTCGAACTTCCAGATCTGGCGCTTGCAGCTGATGAACCTGGCTTCCAGGATCAACTGGTCACCCGGGGTGACCGGATTGCGGAAACGCAACTTGTCGGAACCCACGAAATAGTAAAGCGTGCCGTCGGCAGGCTTGAGGTCGAGCATTTTGAAACCAAGGATACCGGCAGCCTGGGCCATCGCTTCAATGATCAACACACCCGGCATGATTGGATGCGCGGGAAAGTGACCGTTGAAGAACGGTTCGTTGATGCTGACATTCTTGTAGGCACGAATGCGCTTTTCCTCGACATTGAGGTCCACTACACGGTCCACCAGCAGGAACGGGTAACGGTGAGGCAGGTATTCGCGAATCTCGTTGATGTCCATCATTTCGGGGGGAAGCCTGTAATAAAGATTGGGGGCGGACTAAAAGCACGCCCCGCTAGCAAATCAAGGAGGCAAGTCTAGCGGCTGTGCACACTTGATATGGAAATGGTATCAGCCTTCTGATGAAGCATTACCGCCAGGGGTCACTTCACCAACACGCTTTTCCAGCTGTTTGAGACGTCGAGCCATGTCATCCAGATGCCTCAAGCGTGCTGCACTCTTGCGCCATTCAGCTGCGGGCTGCATGGCCGTACCGGAAGAATAGGCGCCTGGCTCGGTAATCGAGTGGGTCACCATGGTCATGCCGGTGATGAAGACGTTGTCGCAAATCTCGATATGGCCCACCAGCCCAACGCCACCGGCGAGCATGCAATGCTTGCCGATCTTGGTGCTGCCGGAGATACCGACACAGGCGGCCATGGCGGTGTGATCGCCAATCTGTACGTTGTGGGCGATCTGGATCTGGTTGTCGAGCTTCACGCCATTGCCGATCACGGTATCGGCCAAGGCCCCGCGATCGACAGCAGTGTTCACGCCAATTTCCACATCGTCGCCGATCAACACACCGCCGACCTGGGCGATCTTGTTCCAGATGCCTTTCGAGTTGGCAAAGCCAAAGCCTTCCCCACCGATCACAGCACCCGATTGAATCACCACACGTTCGCCAATACGCACATCGTGGTAGAGGGTCACGCGAGGAGCCAGCCAACCACCGGCGCCGATTTCGCAGCGTGCACCGATAAAGCAATGGGCACCGACCGTGACTCCAGCCGCAATGCGCGCACCGCTCTCGATCACCGCAAAGGCGCCAATGCTGGCCGCAGGATCAACCTGGGCATCATCGGCGATGACTGCAGACGGATGGATACCGGCAACAGCCTTGGGTTTCGGGTCAAACAGGTGCGACGCACGCGCGTAAGCCAGGTACGGGTCAGCCACCACCAGCGCATCCCCGGCAAACCCTTCGGCGTCAGCGGCTTTCAGCAACACGGCTGCGGCTTGGCTGTCGACGAGGTATTTACGGTACTGAGGATTTGCGAGGAAGCTCAACTGAGCTGGGCCAGCCTCCTGCAAGGTGGCTAGCCCAGTGATTTCCTTCTCCGGGGAGCCGCGCAAGTCGGCCCCCAGGAACTCGGCCAACTCGCCGAGTTTGATAGTCGCGGTCATGGCTTACTTCAGCTGGTTCATGCGCTCGATCACCTGACGGGTGATGTCGTATTGAGGCTTGACGTCGATCACGGCGCCGCGCTCGAACACCAGGTCAAAGGCACCTTTCTTGATGACTTCTTCCACGGCGCTGTCGAGTTTCGGCTTCAGCTGCTTGAGCATTTCGCGGTCAGCAACAGCCTTGGCTTCGTTCAGCTCCTTGGATTGGAACTGGTAGTCACGGGCCTTTTGCTTGAATTCAAGCTCCAGACGCTCGCGCTCGCCTTGCTGCATCTTGTCGCCACCGGCAACCAGACGATCCTGGATGCCCTTGGCGCTGCTTTCCAGGGTCTTGAGCTTGGTCAGTTGCGGACCGAATTTCTTCTCGGCATCCACGGCGTACTTCTTGGCCGCATCGGATTCCAGCAGAGCCATCTGATAGTTCAGGACGGCGATTTTCATTTCGGCGAAGGCCGGGGTGGTTACCAGCACGGTGGCCAGCAGAACCAATTGAGTCAACTTACGCACGATGTACTCCTACAGAATCCGTTGTCGTTATCTTGGGTCAGACGCTTAGAACGTCTGGCCGAGGGAGAATTGGAAAATCTGGGTTTCAGCGTTATCCGGTTTCTTGATCGGCATGGCCAGAGCAAAGCTCAACGGGCCAAGCGCGGTCACCCAGGTCACACCTACACCGACGGAGCTCGCCAGGTTGCTCAGGCTCACATCGTTGCACTGGGTATTGGATTTCACGCCGCTTGGGTTGGTGATCTGCTCGCACTTGGAGTCGAACACGTTACCCACATCCCAGAATACCGAAGTACGCAGGGAGCGCTGATCCTTGACGAATGGCAGCGGGAACAGAATCTCCGCACCACCCTGGATCAACACGTTACCACCGAACGGCAGCGGGTCGTTGTCAGAGTCAGCCACGGTGCCCTGGTTACCGGTGAATGCTGCACCACGGCTAGGGGTACCGCGCGGGCCCAAGGTGCTGTCCTTGAAACCACGTACGGAGTTGAAGCCACCCGCATAGTAGTTCTCGTAGAACGGCAGGCCATTGGTCGAACCGTAACCATCGCCATAACCCAACTCTGTGTGCAGGCGCATGGTGTAGTTGTCGCTCAACGGCTGGAACAGCTGGCCGCGGTAGTCAAGCTTGAAGAATGAAAGGTCGCTGCCCGGCGTAGTGGTTTCCAGAGTCAGGCTCTGGGAATGGCCACGGGTCGCCAGTACACCTTTGTTCAGGGTCGACTCGGACCAACCGGCAGACGCCTTGAAGTTCAGGAACTTGTCGCCTTCACGACGGGTGAAGTCGAAGATTTCGTCCACGGTGTACACACCGGTCTTGATCTCATCCTGTTGCGCGGTCAGGCCGAAGGTCAGACGCGAGGTCTCACTGATCGGGTAACCAATGTTCACGCCAGCACCCAGGCTGTCGATCGCATAGCTTGCAACGTCAACGTCAAGGTCTTTGTAGTCGGTGGTGCGATAGAAGGCGTTGTAGCCCAGGCTCACGCCATCAGCAGTCCAGTAGGGGTCGACATAACCGAAGTTATAGCGGCTCTGGTATTCGCTGCGGGTCAGGCCGACGGAAACCTTGTTACCGGTACCGAGGAAGTTGTTCTGGGTAATCGAACCACCGAGGATCAGGCCGGCACTTTGTGCGAAGCCGACGCTGGCGGTGATCGAACCCGACGCTTGTTCTTCTACGGCGTAGTTCACGTCAACCTGGTCATCCACACCCGGTACGGCCGGGGTTTCGACGTTCACTTCCTTGAAGAAGCCCAGGCGCTCAAGACGGGTCTTGGACTGGTCGATCAGGTAGGTCGAAGCCCAGCCACCTTCCATCTGGCGCATTTCACGACGCAGCACTTCGTCCGCAGACTTGGTGTTGCCACGGAAGTTGATGCGGTTTACATAGGCACGCTTGCCTGGGTCGACGACAAAGGTGATGTCCACGGTGTGGTCATCATCGTGCGGCGTCGGCACGCCGTTGACGTTGGCGAAGGTATAGCCTTCGTTACCCAGGCGACGGGTGATCAGCTCGGAGGTGGTGGTCATCAGCTTGCGCGAGAACACCTGGTCCTTCTGCACCAGCAGCAGGGCCTTGACCTGGTCTTCAGGAACCTTGAGGTCACCGCTGAGCTTCACGTCACGAACCTTGTACTTCTCGCCTTCGTTGACGTTGACGGTGATGTAGACGTGTTTCTTGTCCGGGGTGATGGACACCTGGGTGGAGGCAATATCCATGTTGATATAGCCACGGTCCAGGTAGTAGGAACGCAGGCGCTCCAGGTCACCGGAGAGTTTTTCACGGGCGTACTTGTCGTCGTTCTTGAAGAACGACAACCAGTTGGTGGTCTTCAGCTCGAACAGATCGATCAGGTCGTCATCAGCGAACTTGGTGTTGCCCACCACGTTGATGTGCTGAATGGCCGCCACGGTGCCTTCGTTGATGTTGACCTTGAGGCCGACACGGTTACGAGGCTGTGGGATCACTTCGGTTTCCACGGACGCCGAGTAGCGGCCCTGGGCAACGTACTGGCGTTGCAGTTCGTTACGCACACCTTCAAGGGTGGCGCGCTGGAAGATCTCGCCCTCGGCCAGGCCGGATTGCTTGAGACCCTTCATCAGGTCTTCAGTAGAGATCGCCTTGTTGCCTTCGATCTCGATACTGGCGACGGAAGGTCGCTCAACCACGGTGATGACCAGGACGTTGCCTTCGCGACCCAGTTGGATATCTTGAAAGAAACCGGTTTTGAACAGCGCACGAGTGGATTCCACCAGGCGACGATCATCAGCCTGTTCCCCGACGTTCAACGGCAGCGCACCAAAGACGCTACCCGCGGAAACCCGCTGGAGGCCGTTGACGCGAATATCGGAGATGGTGAAGGACTCGGCGTGAACTTCGGCGATCATCAATACGGTGAGAACCGCAGTTAGCAGCAGACGTTTCATGAAGTCCTTTCTTATTCCAACTGGCAATAAACAAACTGCCGCAAAATGCGGCAGATTCGCAATTCAGCGAAGCGTTACAGACGTCCCAGATCGTTGACCAGAGCTAACAACATCACTCCGACCACCAAACTGATACCGATCTGTATCCCCCAACCCTGCACCCGATCCGACAAGGGGCGACCACGCACCCACTCGACCAGATAAAACAACAGATGCCCCCCATCCAATACTGGAATGGGCAGCAAATTCAGAACACCCAGGCTAATACTCAGATAAGCCAGGAAATTCAGGAAATCTGCGACACCCGACTGGGCAGAAGCGCCCGCCACTTTAGCAATGGTTATCGGTCCACTCAAGTTTTTTACCGAGAGCTCGCCGAACAACATTTTCTTAAGGGATTCGAGGGTCAGTACACTCATGGTCCAGGTACGTTTCGCACCCTCGCCAATCGCCTCCAAAGGCCCGAAACTGACCTCGCGCAGCATGGAGGGTGGCCACTCCGGACTCTTCACCCCGGCACCGAGGTAGCCCCCGGCTGCCTTGGCCTCCCCACGCAACGACAGGGTCACGGGGACGTCGATTTGAGCACCTTCGCGCTCGACTTTCAGCACAATTTTGGTATCAGGACGTACACGCACCAGGTCGACCACTTGCTGCCAGTCGCCCAGCGCCTGGCCGTCCAGGGCCAACAGGCGATCACCGGTTTTCAGCCCGGCAGCCTGGGCCGGACCTTTCGGATCCAGCTCGGCGAGCACTGGCGGCAAGCTCGGACGCCAGATGCGAATACCCAGGGACTTGATCGGATCAGGCTCATCGGCGCCCTGCAACCAGCGATCCAGCACCAGTTCACGCGGGGTCTCGGCCGTGGAATCCTGCTCGCGCACCACCACCTTGACGGTACCGCTCTCGCCAAGACGTCGCACCAGCTGCAGGTTGACCGCGCCCCAACCGGTGGTCGGCTCGCCATCAATCGCAACAATTTCCTGGCCAGCGGCCAACCCAGCCTTGGCGGCAATGCTATCGGCTTCGACCGCGCCGATGACCGGGCGCACCTGCTCGCTGCCGAGCATGGCCAAGACCCAGAAAAAAAACATCGCCAACAGAAAGTTGGCGATCGGCCCGGCAGCAACGATGGCGATTCGCTGACGAACGGTCTTGCGATTGAAGGATTGGTCCAACTGATCGGCCGGCACTTCGCCTTCACGCTCATCGAGCATCTTGACGTAGCCACCCAACGGGATCGCCGCGATCACGAATTCGGTACCCTGGCGGTCGTGCCAGCGCAGCAACGGCATGCCGAAACCGACGGAAAAGCGCAGTACCTTGACGCCGCAACGACGCGCGACCCAGAAATGGCCGAATTCGTGGAAGGTAACCAGCACACCCAGAGCAACCAGGGTGCCGACAATCATGTAGAGCGCACTCATCTAATTTCTCCGCATTCCAATCCAGTGCCTGAAGGCTCAAGCGAGCCCACAGGCTAACGCGCGTTGCGGTTCAACCATTGCTCGGCCAGGGCCCGGGCCTTTGTATCGGCCTCGAACACTGCCGCCAAATCATTTACCGCGACCACAGGCTCAAGGCCCAGGACGTCCTCGATGATACTCGCGATCTGCGGAAAGCGGATGCGCCCGTCGAGAAACGCCGCCACCGCCACTTCATTTGCCGCATTGAGCATCGCCGGCGCACTGTTGCCTGCTTCTGCCGCTTGCCGCGCAAGGCGCAGGCAGGGAAACCGCTGCTCGTCCGGTGCCTCGAAGTCCAGGCGGGCAATGGCAAACAGGTCCAACGGCGCCACGCCAGAATCGATCCGCTCAGGCCAGGCCAGGGCGTTGGCGATCGGCGTGCGCATATCGGGGTTGCCCAACTGCGCCAAGACCGATCCATCCACATAGTCGACAAGGGAATGAATCACACTTTGGGGGTGAATCACCACCTCGACTTGATCGGGCCGTGCATCGAACAGCCAGCACGCCTCGATCAGCTCCAGGCCTTTATTCATCATGCTCGCCGAATCCACGGAGATCTTGCGCCCCATGGACCAGTTTGGATGGGCACACGCCTGGTCAGGCGATACGTGCTCCAGCTCGGCCAATGGAGTCTGCCGAAACGGACCACCGGACGCCGTCAGAAGAATCCGGCGTACACCCACCTGGCTCAAGCCTCGGGCAAAATCACCCGGCATGCACTGGAAGATCGCATTGTGCTCGCTGTCGAGCGGCAACAACACGGCGCCGCTCTTGCGCACCGCCTGCATAAAGAGGGTGCCGGACATCACCAGCGCCTCTTTATTGGCCAGCAGAATCTTCTTGCCCGCATCGACAGCCGCCAGGGTCGGGCGCAGGCCCGCAGCACCGACAATGGCCGCCACGACGGTATCCACCTCGGCATCCGCCGAGACCTGGCACAAGCCCTCCTCGCCCACCAGCACCTGGGTCGCCAGGCCCGCAGCCCGCAGGTCATCCTGCAAGCCTCGGGCAACACCGGCTTCAGGCACCACGGCAAAGCGTGGCGAATGGCGCACACACAGGGCCAGCAACTCGCTCAGGCGCGAGTAGCCGGTCAAGGCAAACACTTGATAGCGCTCAGGATGACGGGCGATCACATCCAGGGTGCTCAGGCCGACCGAGCCGGTAGCGCCCAGCACGGTCACTTGCTGCAGGCGGCTCACGAGGCGATCATCCACAACAGCACGGCAAAGATCGGAATCGCAGCCGTGAGGCTGTCGATGCGGTCCAGCACGCCGCCGTGACCCGGCAGCAGGTTGCTGCTGTCCTTGATCCCGGCCTGGCGCTTGAACATGCTTTCGGTGAGGTCACCCACCACCGAGATAAATACGACGATGGCCGTGCCCAGCAAGCCGAGGAAAATCTCCTTCACCGACCAGTCGCGCACCACACCGACAACCAGCGTGATCACCAACGTCAACGCCAGGCCGCCATACACACCTTCCCAGCTCTTGCCCGGGCTGACAGCCGGCGCCAGCTTGCGCTTGCCGAACGCCCGACCGGAGAAGTAGGCGCCGATATCAGCGCCCCACACCAACACCATCACGGCCAGGATCAACTCGTTACCGATGGGATAACGCTTGATCTCCACCAGCCCTTGCCAAGCCGGCAACAGGATCAACAAGCCAATCACCAGCTTGCAGGCAACGCTGGACCACTGGCTGCTGGTACGCGGAAAGGTCAGCACCAGGAAGGTTGCCAACGCCCACCACAACACCGCCGCACCCAGTACCCAGGGCGCGATATCCGGCAGGATGTACATCAGGAACAACAACAGCGCCACGACAGCGGCGTACGCCACGCGCGGCAACTGGCTGGTGAAGCCCGCCAGGCGCGCCCACTCCCACGCCCCGAGGGTCACGACCAGGCCGATAAACAGCGCAAAGCTGGAACCGTCGAGCAGGAAAAACCCACACAGGGCAATCGGCAGCAGGATCAGTGCCGTGATGATTCGTTGTTTAAGCATTTAAACCCGGGCTCCAGCTTCGATCTGCTCACTTGTTTTACCAAAGCGACGCTGACGGGAAGCGAAATCAGCCAGCGCATTGCGCATGGCATCGTGTTTGAAGTCCGGCCAGAACAGGTCGGAGAAGTACAGCTCGGTGTAAGCCAGCTGCCACAACAGGAAATTACTGATGCGGTGCTCGCCACCGGTGCGGATGCACAGGTCCGGCAACGGCAGATCACCGGTCACCAGGCAGGTTTGCAACAATTCGGGCGTGATGTCGTCCGGTCGCAGATGACCGGCCTGCACTTCGCGGGCAAGCCGCTGTGCCGCCTGGGCAATGTCCCACTGGCCGCCGTAATTGGCCGCGATCTGCAACACAAAACGGTTGGCACCTGCGGTAATGGCCTCAGCCTCGCGCATGGCCGCCTGCAACTCTGGATGGAACCGTGAACGGTCACCGATGATACGCAGGCTGATATTGTTGTCGTTGAGGCGCTTGGCCTCACGACGCAAGGCCTTGAAGAACAGATCCATCAAGGCGCTGACTTCTTCGGCAGGGCGCTGCCAGTTTTCACTGGAGAAGGCAAAGAGGGTCAGCACCTCGACCTTGGCCTCGGCGCACACCTCGATCACAGCCCGCACCGCATCGACACCCGCTTTATGCCCGGCAACACCCGGCATAAAGCGTTTCTTCGCCCAGCGATTATTCCCATCCATGATGATCGCGACATGGCGCGGCACCACAGAGGGTACAGTCTGCTTGGTCTTTTCCATGAAGGCGTCCTGACCCCTTATACGGCCATCAGGTCCTTTTCTTTTTCCTCGGTGGCCTTGGTGATCTGGGCCTCGGCATCTTTGGTCAGCTTGTCGATATCGGCGACGGCACGGCGCTCTTCGTCTTCGCTGATTTCCTTGTCCTTGACCAGCTTCTTCAGGTCACCCAGCGCATCGCGACGGATGTTGCGAACAGCAACACGTGCGTCTTCAGCGGCACTGCGCGCCTGCTTGGTGAAGCCCTTGCGGGTTTCTTCGGTCAGGGCCGGCATGGAGATCAGCAGCAACTCGCCCAGGTTGGTCGGGTTGAGGTTCAGGCCGGCACTCTGGATGGCCTTGTCGACCGCGGCGAGCATGTTGCGCTCGAAGGCTACGACTTGCAGGGTGCGCGAATCTTTTACGGTGATGTTGGCGACCTGGGTGATGGAGGTATCTGTACCGTAGTACGGCACCATCACGCTGCCCAGGATGCTTGGGTGGGCCTTGCCTGTACGGATCTGACCAAATGCATGGTTCAGGGAGTCCAGGGATTTCTGCATACGCTCTTGAGCGTCTTTCTTGATTTCGTTGATCATTGTTGGCCTTCCTCGATCAGAGTCCCTTCAGCGCCGCCGTGTACGATATTCAGCAGGGCGCCGGGCTTGTTCATGTTAAATACGCGCAGCGGCATCTTGTGGTCGCGGCACAGGCAGATTGCCGTCAGGTCCATCACACCCAGCTTGCGATCCAGCACTTCATCGTAGGTCAGATGATCGAACTTCTCGGCATGCGGGTCTTTGAATGGGTCTGCAGTGTATACGCCGTCGACCTTGGTCGCCTTGAGCACGACGTCCGCATCGATTTCGATCGCGCGCAGGCACGCAGCCGAATCGGTGGTGAAGAACGGGTTACCCGTGCCGGCAGCGAAGATCACCACTTCTTTCGAATTCAGGTGGCGCATGGCTTTGCGACGATCATAGTGATCGGTCACGCCGACCATGGAAATAGCCGACATCACGATAGCCGAGATATTGGCACGCTCCAGGGCGTCACGCATGGCCAGGGCGTTCATCACAGTGGCCAGCATGCCCATATGGTCGCCAGTGACCCGATCCATGCCGGCCGCACTCAGTGCCGCGCCGCGGAACAGGTTACCGCCGCCAATCACCAGGCCGACCTGCACGCCGATGCCAACCAGTTGGCCGACTTCCAGCGCCATGCGGTCGAGCACCTTGGGATCGATCCCGAACTCTTCCGAGCCCATCAGGGCCTCGCCGCTAAGCTTGAGTAGAATGCGTTTATAGCGAGCCTGATAACCACTGCCCTGCTGAGCCATTGCGAATCTCTCCTGCGGCGTATTTTAAAAATTCTTGGCGAGCCGTTTACGGCTTGCGTTCACTCTAGCTGGACGCTCTCACAGCGCCATCGGAACACGGCTTTGTAAGCCAGTTCCGAAGGGAAACCAAATAAAATTGGCCTTCCCATTTGAAAAGAGGCTGCGCGCGTGAGCGGGCAGCCTCTTTCGGGCGACAGTTGAAACTGTCTTATTGCTTGGCGGCAGCCAGCTGGGCAGCAACTTCTTCAGCGAAGTTGTCGACCGGCTTCTCGATGCCTTCGCCTACTTTGAAGTAAGTGAAGGAAACGATTTCAGCACCGGCTTTCTTGGCCAGTTCGCCAACCTTGATTTCAGGGTTCTTGACGAACGCCTGCTCAACCAGGCTTGCTTCAGCCAGGAACTTGCTGATACGGCCTTTGACCATGTTCTCAACAATGTTTTCTGGCTTGCCTTTGATTTTTTCTTCGTTCAGCTGCAGGAACACAGCTTTTTCACGCTCGATCGCTTCGGCAGAAACTTCCGAAGGCAGCAGGAACTCAGGGTTGCTGGCCGCTACGTGCATAGCGATGTCTTTGGCCAGTTCAACGTTGCCGCCCTTCAGGACAACTGCAACACCGATCTTGTTGCCGTGCAGGTAACCACCAACCACATCACCTTCAACGCGAACCAGGCGACGGATGTTGACGTTTTCGCCAACCTTGCCGACCAGTACCAGGCGAGCAGCTTCTTGAGCTTCGATCAGAGGCTCAACGGTAGTCAGCTTGTCAGCGAATGCTTTTTCAACGCTGGCAGCCACGAACGCCTTGAAGTCGTCCTGCAGAGCCAGGAAGTCGGTCTGCGAGTTCACTTCCAGCAGAACAGCGGATTTGCCGTCTTCTTTCAGAGCGATCGCGCCTTCAGCAGCTACGTTGCCTGCTTTCTTGGCAGCCTTGATGGCGCCGGAAGCACGCATGTCATCAATGGCTTTTTCGATGTCGCCGTCAGCCTTTTCCAGGGCTTTCTTGCAATCCATCATGCCTTCGCCGGTACGCTCACGCAGTTCTTTAACCAACGCTGCAGTAATTGCTGCCATTTTCAAATTCCTCTTGGATAGGTTTTCAACCATTCCACCCGATCGAACGGGGGATCAATTCTTCCCGAATCACCCTTGTAGGCCGCTGCACGTTACAGGTGTTGTAGCTGCGCTGCCGACAAATGGTTTTCGAGGTGGCAAAAAGGGGGCCAAGCCCCCTTTTTGCTTACTGAGTCAACGCCAGGGCGCTATTACTCAGCGGCAGCTACCGGAGCTTCTTCAACGAACTGCTCGGTACCGCCAGCAACGTGGTTGCGACCACGGATTACAGCGTCAGCCATCGAACCCATGTACAGCTGGATAGCGCGGATTGCGTCATCGTTGCCTGGGATGATGTAGTCAACGCCTTCCGGGCTGCTGTTGGTATCGACTACGCCGATAACAGGGATGCCCAGCTTGTTGGCTTCGGTGATCGCGATGCGCTCGTGATCAACGTCGATAACGAACAGTGCGTCAGGCAGACCGCCCATGTCCTTGATACCACCCAGGGAACGATCGAGCTTTTCCAGGTCACGGGAGCGCATCAGCGCTTCTTTCTTGGTCAGCTTGGCGAAAGTACCGTCTTCGGCTTGTACTTCAAGGTCACGCAGACGCTTGATGGAAGCACGGATGGTTTTGAAGTTGGTCAGCATGCCGCCCAACCAGCGGTGATCGACGTACGGCGAACCGCAACGTGCTGCTTCTTCAGCAACGATCTTGCCAGCGGAACGCTTGGTGCCGACGAACAGAATCTTGTTTTTGCCCTGGGCCAGGCGCTCTACGAAAGTCAGAGCTTCGTTGAACATTGGCAGGGTTTTTTCAAGGTTGATGATGTGGATCTTGTTACGTGCGCCGAAAATGTATTTACCCATTTTCGGGTTCCAGTAACGGGTCTGGTGACCGAAGTGCACACCGGCCTTCAGCATATCGCGCATGTTGACTTGGGACATGATAGTTCCTTAATAAGTCGGGTTTGGCCTCCACGTATCCCAATGACCAACCAGCGGCATCAAGGCCTCCGGCACCCAGGTCATCGTGTCGACACGTGTGTGGATTTAAGCTTCACGGGGTATCCCCGGAAAGCGGCGCATTTTATACCACAGCATCCGCAAAAACGAAACCCGCAATCGCATTTGCCGCCCACCGCATTCACGCAACCCCTTGAATAGAGCCAACATCACCCTACCTTATAGAGAGAAGCGATCGTCAGGGGCTCATGATTTGCCGCCCACGTCTGCTAGAATCGCGTTTTTTGGGGCTTGTGCGAATTCTGTAACCTTTTGTCGCACGCCCGTGAACCGTATTGATTTCAGCGCGTCGCGCTAGAGAGAGCCTGTATGACCGTTAGTTTGAAAACCGCCGAAGACATTGCTGGCATGCGCATCGCCGGCAAACTGGCTGCCGACGTGCTGGAAATGATTGCCGAGCACGTCAAGCCCGGCGTCACCACCGAAACCCTCAACCAGATCTGCCACGACTATATAGTCAACGTGCAGGGCGCCATTCCTGCGCCGCTGAACTACAAGGGCTTCCCCAAGTCGATCTGCACCTCGGTCAACCACGTGGTCTGCCACGGGATTCCGGGCGACAAGCCGTTGAAGGACGGCGACACCCTGAACATCGACGTCACCGTGATCAAGGACCGCTACTTCGGCGACACCAGCCGCATGTTCCACGTCGGCACCGTGCCGGTCTGGGCCGAGCGCCTGTCCCAGGTGACCCAGGAGTGCATGTACAAGGCCATCGAGATCGTCAAGCCTGGCTGCCGCCTCGGCGACATCGGTGAAGTGATCCAGAAGCACGCGGAAAAGAACGGCTTCTCGGTAGTGCGCGAATTCTGCGGCCACGGTATCGGTACCGTGTTCCACGAAGAGCCACAGATCCTGCACTACGGCCGCGCCGGCACCGGCATGGAACTGAAAGCGGGCATGACCTTCACCATCGAGCCGATGATCAACCAGGGCAAGGCCGACACCAAGGTGCTGGGCGACGGTTGGACCGCCATCACCAAGGACCGCAAGCTGTCGGCACAGTGGGAACACACCCTGCTGGTCACCGAAACCGGCTACGAGATCTTCACCCTGCGCGCCGACGACACGATTCCACGCGTTTCGGCCTAAAGGTTGCTTCAGGTTTTCCCACGCTGTGTAGTGACTGACTGAATAGATAGAAAGGAAAACCGATCGATGCCCCAGGTGGATCCCGAACTCTTCGACCGTGGCCAGTTCCAGGCCGAACTGGCCCTGAAGGCGAGCCCCATCGCCGCCTTCAAGAAGGCGATCCGCCAGGCCCGCGAGGTGCTCGATGAGCGCTTTCGCAGCGGCCGGGACATCCGCCGGCTGATCGAGGACCGCGCCTGGTTCGTCGACAACATCCTGCAAAAGGCCTGGGAACAGTTCAACTGGAGTGAAGACGCCGATATCGCCCTGGTGGCCGTCGGCGGCTACGGCCGTGGTGAACTGCACCCCTACTCCGACATCGACCTGCTGATCCTGCTGGACAGCGCCGATCATGAGATCTTTCGCGATTCCATCGAGCGTTTTCTCACCTTGTTGTGGGACATCGGCCTGGAAGTCGGCCAGAGCGTACGCTCCGTGGCCGAATGCGCCGAAGAAGCCCGCGCCGACCTCACCGTCATCACCAACCTGATGGAAAGCCGCACCATCGCCGGCCCCGAGCGCCTGCGCCAGCGCATGCTCGACGTCACCAGCACTGCGCACATGTGGCCGAGCAAGGACTTCTTCCTGGCCAAGCGTGCCGAGCAGAAAGCCCGCCATCACAAGTACAACGACACCGAATACAACCTGGAACCCAACGTCAAAGGCTCGCCGGGCGGGCTGCGGGATATCCAGACGATCTTGTGGGTCGCCCGTCGCCAGTACGGCACCCTGAACCTGCGCGCCCTGGCCGGCGAAGGCTTCCTGGTGGAGAGCGAAAACGCCCTGCTGGCCTCCTCCCAGGAGTTCATCTGGAAAGTGCGCTACGCCCTGCACATGCTCGCCGGGCGCTCCGAAGACCGCCTGCTGTTCGACCATCAACGCTCCATCGCTACCCTGCTGGGCTTTGAAGGCGAAGACGCGAAGACCAGCATCGAAAGCTTCATGCAGCAGTACTACCGGGTGGTCATGAGCATTGCCCAGCTCAGCGACCTGATCATCCAGCACTTCGAGGAGGTGATCCTGGCCCCCGAAGACGAAGCGCCGCCGCAACCGATCAACGCGCGTTTCCAGCTGCACGACGGCTACATCGAGGCGCGCAACGACAACGTGTTCCGCCGCACGCCGTTCGCCATGCTGGAAATCTTCGTGCTGATGGCCCAACAGCCGGAAATCAAAGGCGTGCGCGCCGACACCATCCGCCTGCTGCGCGAGCATCGTCACCTGATCGACGACGAATTCCGCAACGACATCCGCAACACCAGCCTGTTCATCGAGCTGTTCAAGTGCAAGATCGGCATCCACCGCAACCTGCGGCGGATGAACCGTTACGGCATCCTCGGGCGCTACCTGCCGGAATTCGGTTTTATCGTCGGGCAGATGCAGCACGACCTGTTCCACATCTACACCGTGGACGCCCACACCCTGAACCTGATCAAGCACCTGCGTAAGCTGCAGTACACCCAGGTGTCAGAGAAATTTCCGCTGGCCAGCAAGCTCATGGCCAAGCTGCCCAAGCCCGAACTGATCTACCTGGCCGGTCTGTACCACGACATCGGCAAGGGCCGGCATGGCGATCACTCGGAAGTCGGCGCCGTCGATGCCGAGGCGTTCTGCCAGCGCCACCAGTTGCCGTTGTGGGACAGCCGCCTGATCGTCTGGCTGGTGCAGAACCACCTGGTGATGTCCACCACCGCCCAGCGCAAGGACTTGTCCGACCCGCAGGTGATCCACGATTTTGCAGGCATCGTCGGCGACGAAACCCGCCTCGATTACCTGTACGTGCTGACCGTCTCCGACATCAACGCCACCAACCCGACGCTGTGGAACTCGTGGCGCGCCAGCCTGTTGCGCCAGCTCTACACCGAGACCAAGCGCGCCCTGCGTCGTGGCCTGGAAAACCCGGTGGACCGCGAAGAGCAGATCCGCCGCACCCAAAGCGCCGCCCTGGATATCCTCGTGCGCGGTGGCAACGACCCGGACGACGTCGAGCAACTGTGGTCGCAACTGGGTGACGATTATTTCCTGCGCCACACCGCCGGCGATGTCGCCTGGCACAGCGACGCGATCCTGCAACAGCCGGCCGATGGCGGCCCGCTGGTACTGATCAAGGAAACCACCCAGCGCGAATTCGAAGGCGGCACGCAGATCTTCATCTATGCGCCCGACCAGCACGACTTCTTCGCCGTGACCGTGGCGGCCATGGACCAGCTCAACCTGAACATCCATGACGCGCGAGTGATCACCTCCAGCAGCCAATTCACCCTCGACACCTATATCGTCCTCGACACCGAAGGCGAGTCGATTGGCGACAACCCGGCGCGCGTGAAGAAGATCCGCGAGGGCCTGACCGAGGCCCTGCGCAACCCTGACGACTACCCGACCATCATCCAGCGCCGGGTACCGCGCCAGCTCAAGCATTTTGCGTTTGCGCCGCAGGTGACCATCTCCAACGACGCCCAGCGCCCGGTCACCGTGCTGGAACTCAGCGCGCCGGATCGCCCCGGCCTGCTGGCGCGCATCGGCGGGATCTTCCTGGAATTCGACCTGTCGTTGCAGAACGCCAAGATTGCGACCCTCGGCGAGCGCGTGGAAGACGTGTTCTTCATCACCGACGCCGATAACCAGCCGCTGTCCGACCCCGAGCTGTGCCTGCGCTTGCAGGAAGCCATCGTCCAGCAGCTGAGCGTGACCCAGGAACCCGGCGTCGAACTGACACGCCTGACCATTTGAATTGTTAACTTTGTGAACACGGCCCCTGTGGGAGCTGGCTTGCCTGCGATGGCATCGCCGCGGAGTAGCGGGTAGACCGCGTTGCCTGCATCGCAGGCAAGCCAGCTCCCACAAGGTCCGCGCGCACCGTGATAGAGGCTTACATGAACAACGCCCTGAACCAGCTGCAGCCCTACCCGTTCGAAAAACTGCGCGCCCTGCTCGGCAGCGTTACGCCAAACCCGGCCAAACGCCCGATCGCGCTGTCCATCGGCGAACCCAAGCATAAATCCCCGGAGTTCGTCGCCAAGGCCCTGGCCGACAACCTCGACCAGATGGCCGTCTACCCGACCACCCTCGGCATCCCGGCGCTGCGCGAGGCCATCGGCGCCTGGTGCGAACGCCGTTTCAGCGTGCCCAAGGGCTGGCTCGACCCGGCGCGCAATATCCTGCCGGTCAACGGTACGCGTGAAGCGCTGTTCGCCTTCACCCAGACCGTGGTCAACCGTGGCGACGACGCGCTGGTGGTGAGCCCGAACCCGTTCTACCAGATCTACGAAGGCGCCGCGTTCCTCGCCGGGGCCAAGCCGCACTACCTGCCGTGCCTGGACACCAATGACTTCAACCCGGACTTCGACGCCGTGTCGCCGGACACCTGGAAACGCTGCCAGATCCTGTTCCTGTGCTCCCCCGGCAACCCGACCGGCGCGCTGATCCCGGTCGAGACCCTGAAAAAACTCATCGCCCTGGCCGACGAATACGACTTCGTCATCGCCGCCGACGAGTGCTACAGCGAGCTGTACTTTGACGAACAAACCCCGCCGCCGGGCCTGCTGAGCGCCTGCGTCGAACTGGGCCGCGAAGACTTCAAGCGTTGCGTGGTGTTCCACAGCCTGTCCAAGCGTTCCAACCTGCCGGGCCTGCGCTCCGGTTTTGTGGCCGGCGACGCCGACATCCTCAAGGCCTTCCTGCTGTACCGCACCTACCACGGCTGCGCGATGCCGGTGCAAACCCAGCTGGCCAGCATCGCTGCCTGGCAGGACGAAGCCCATGTATTGGCCAACCGCGACCTGTACCGCGAGAAGTTCGACGCCGTACTGGCGATCCTCAAGCCTGTGTTGGACGTACAGAGCCCGGACGGTGGTTTCTACCTGTGGCCGAATGTGAAAGGCGACGATGCCGCGTTCTGCCGTGACCTGTTCGTGGAAGAACACGTGACCGTGGTGCCGGGTTCTTACCTGTCACGGGAAGTGGACGGTTTCAACCCGGGTGCCGGACGTGTGCGCCTGGCGCTGGTTGCGCCGTTGGCGGAGTGTGTGGAAGCGGCGGAGCGGATTCGCGCGTTTATTCAACGTCGGCAGTAATCAAACACGCCCGCACTGTGCAATGCAGTGCGGGTGCTGGGCATTTCCTACAGCGCCACAGATATTCAGCCACTCCTCGTTGGAACGTTTCCCTCAATCAGCGCCACTACAGGGTCTCCAAACTCCTTTCGCCAGCGAGGCCATGCATTTTGAGCATCAACCCTACTGCCTATCCAACAGCCGCCGCCCCTGAGCATGCCTACAACAACCAGGCACCGAACACATCCGCACTCAGTAGAAAAAAACGTGGCGTGGCATTCCCTGCGGACCTTTGGCCACAACACTCGACACTCAAGATCTCGTTGACTGGCATGACGCCGGAGCAGGAGCAATTCACCAAAAACAACATCAATAAGTGGGCGCCTCATGTCAATCTGACGTTTGAGTTCACCCAATCACCCGACGCCGATATCAGGATTGCAGCGGACAATAATTCCTATGGAGGCTCATCGACAGTCGGCGTAAATGCGAAGAAGGTTCCCGCCCACAAGCCCACGATGTTTATCGGTTTTGCACACGGCTTGGGTACAAAAACCAGCCAGACGGTGGCCCATGAGTTCGGCCATGCCCTGGGCTTGAAGCATGAGCACCAACATCCCTACCGGACGCTGGAGTTCAATGCAGAAAACGTCTATGAAGATCACGATCGCTACAACCAACCCAGGCAACAGGCTGACGAGCAAATACTGAAAAAATTTGATCCTCGGCAGGTTTATTTTTCTCAGTATGACCCGCGCTCGATCATGCACTACGGCATGCCGGGGACCTACTTCACTAACAACACGCCCACATCCGACAACTATGAACTGTCCGAAACCGACAAACAGTTCATCAGTGACCTCTATCCTAAAAACCGATAGCGCCGCGCTGACGCCCTATTTCAACGTACCCAGATTCGCCTCACTCATATCCAGCTCGGCCAACACCTCCCTCAGCACGTCATCCCCAATCTGGTGATGACGGCTCAAGCTATACAACTCCAACCGCTGCGCCCGCAGGGCCTTGAGGCGTAACTTGCGTTCAAGCAGGTCCATCTGCTGCGCCAGTGCCTGGGCTTCGGCCGAATCGTTGAACACTTCCAACTGATGACGGTATTCCGACATCAAGCGTGCCTTCAACTCGGCCGCCAATGCTGCCTGGGCGGCGTCCTGGGTTTCGGTTTCAGCGAGTTCCTCGGTTTCTAGGGCATGAATCGCCGCCACCGCGGTTTTCTTCCAGGCCTCGCGAACCTCGTTGTGGCGCTTCTCATCGGGGCTCTTTTCGACACCGCGTAATAACAGCGGCAAGGCGATGCACGCGGCGATCAGCGATAACAGAATCACCCCGGCGGCGATAAAGATCAGCAGGTCACGCTCGGGAAAGTCCTGCCCCGGCGCCAGCAACAGCGGCACCGACATCACACCGGCCAACGTCACCGCTCCGCGCACGCCGCCGACGGTGAGCAACCAGCATGAGCGCGCCGTTGGCACCAGCGTCAGCTCGCCTTTGCCACGCAGCCTGCGCAGCAAACCCGACAGCCGCCAAATGCTCTGCACCCAGACAAAGCGCAGCACCAGCAACACCAGGAAGATCGCCACCACGTCCAGGCAGCGGTACAACAACGTCGGCCACAGCGTCGGCTCATGGCTGACCACCGCCTTGATGATGTCCGGCAGCTGCAGGCCCAGCAGCAGGAAGATCAAGCCGTTGAAGGCAAACTCCAGCAGCGACCAGACACTACGGTTAAGCAAACGCGTGCTGGTCTGGCGCGGCAACAGGTCGAGCCAGCTTTGCATCATGCCCGCCGCCACCGCCGACAAAATCCCCGAGGCGCCCAGGCGCTCGGCCAGCACATACGCGGCAAATGGCAGCAGCAACATGAACACCACATGGGTTGCCGGGTCGTCCCAACCACGGGCGATCATCCAGGTGCGCAAGCGGCCCACCAGCCAGCTCAGCGCCACGCCAACGGCCAGGCCACCGACCGCCACCAGCACAAAGGTGAGGCTGGCGTCCGCCAGGGAGAACACACCGGTCAACGCCGCCGCCAGGGCGAACTTGAAGGTCACCAGGCCCGAAGCATCGTTCATCAGGGCCTCGCCCTGCAGCATATGCATCAGCGGCGTGGGCAAACGGTTCTGGGAAATGGCCGACACCGCCACGGCATCCGTCGGCGACAACACCGCCGCGAGGGCGAAGGCTACGGGAAGCGGGATCGTCGGCAAGATCCAATGAATGAAGTACCCGGCGCCGACCACGGTGAACAGCACCAGCCCCACCGCCAACGTCAGGATCGGCCCGCGCAGCCGCCACAATTCGCGTTTGGGCATGCGCCAGCCATCGGAAAACAACAGCGGCGGCAGGAACAGAAACAGGAACAACTCCGGGTCCAGTGCTACATGCAGCCCCAGCGTCGGCCAGGCCAGCAAGGCACCTGCGCCGATCTGCACCAGGGGCAACGGCAACGGTATGACACGCCCGACCAGACGCGACACGCTGACCAGCATCAGCAGGATAAGAACGGTGTAGGCGGTTTGCATAACGCGGGGTTCCCGGACAATCGACTTGCGAAGACACACTTGAGGCAACGACTGGCCGTTGAAGTGCCATATTACCCGGCTATATTACCGGCCTGGCTGGCGCCTGGCATTTGCACATAAGTCGCACACCAGCATGACAGCGGCACCACAGGCCGCCGGTCGTGGCATAATCCGTGACCTTTCGTTTCCGTTGGTCCAAAGGGGGGCAATTCCTTGACCGTTTCAAGCAAAACCTTGCACCTTTTCGGCATCAAAGCCTGCGACACCATGAAAAAGGCGCGCACCTGGCTCGATGAGCACGGTCTGAACTACGAGTTCCACGACTACAAAACGGCCGGTATCGACCGCGAACACTTGACCCAATGGTGCAACGAGCACGGTTGGCAGGTGGTTTTGAACCGTGCGGGCACCACCTTTCGCAAACTCGAAGACGAACGCAAAGCCGATCTCGATCAGTCGAAAGCCATTGAATTGATGCTCGCACAACCCTCGATGATCAAGCGTCCGGTGCTCGATCTCGGTGACAGAACCCTGATTGGCTTCAAGCCAGATAGTTATTCGGCGGCCCTCAAGTAGGCCAGCCCTTTCCATTTTTGTAGAGGTAACAGCATGTCCAATTCCCTGTTCAGCCTGGGCTTCGGCGTCGGCACTCAGAACCGCCAAGGTGCTTGGCTGGAAGTGTTTTACGCACAACCGCTGCTCAATCCTTCGGCGGAAATCGTCGCAGCCATCGCGCCGATCCTCGGCTACACCGAAGGCAACCAGGCGATCACCTTCACCGTCACCCAGGCCCTGCAACTGGCCGACGCACTGAAAGGCGTCGATGCCACCCAAGCCGCCCTGCTCAGCCGCCTGGCTGAAAGCCACACCCCGCTGGTTGCCACGCTGCTGGCCGAAGACGCCGCGCTGACCTCCACGCCTGAGGCCTACCTCAAGCTGCACCTGCTGTCCCACCGCCTGGTCAAGCCCCACGGCCTGAGCCTGGCCGGTGTGTTCCCGCAGCTGCCAAACGTCGCGTGGACCAGCCAGGGCGCCATCGACATCAGCGAACTGGCCGAACGCCAGCTGGAAGCACGCCTGCGTGGCGAGCTACTGGAAGTGTTCTCGGTGGACAAGTTCCCGAAAATGACCGACTACGTGGTCCCGGCCGGCGTGCGTATCGCTGACGCCGCGCGTCTGCGCCTGGGCGCCTACGTGGGCGAAGGCACCACCGTGATGCACGAAGGTTTCATCAACTTCAACGCCGGCACCGAAGGCCCGGGCATGATCGAAGGCCGCGTGTCGGCTGGCGTGTTCGTCGGCAAGGGTTCGGACCTGGGCGGCGGTTGCTCCACCATGGGCACCCTGTCGGGCGGCGGCAACATCGTGATCAAGGTCGGCGAAGGCTGCCTGATCGGCGCCAACGCCGGTATCGGTATCCCGCTGGGCGACCGCAACACCGTGGAGTCGGGCCTGTACGTCACCGCCGGGACCAAGGTCGCGCTGCTGGACGAGCAGAACCAACTGGTCAAGGTGGTCAAGGCACGCGACCTGGCCGGCCAGCCGGACCTGCTGTTCCGCCGCAACTCCGAGACCGGTGCCGTGGAGTGCAAAACCCACAAATCGGCCATCGAACTGAACGAAGCGCTGCACGCTCACAACTAAGCAGCCACTCGATGCCCCTAGCGGGCCCCGATCCTGGGGCTCGCTTATACGAGTCTTGAACACCATGCTAGTGCCCTCTCCCTGGCGCGCCGATTTCCCGGCCATCGCCACCCTGCAACGGCAAGACCAGACCTACCTGGACAACGCCGCCACCACGCAAAAACCCCAGGCCCTGTTGGATGCCATCAGCCATTACTACGCCAATGGCGCAGCCAATGTGCACCGTGCCCAGCATTTGCCGGGTGCCCATGCGACCCAGGCGTTCGAAGACAGCCGCAGCAAGGTCGCCCAGTGGTTGAACGCAGGTGACAGCGGGCAGGTCGTGTTCACCCACGGCGCAACCTCTGCGCTGAACCTCCTGGCCTACGGCCTGGAGCATCTATTCAATGCGGGCGATGAGATTGTCATCAGCGCCCTGGAACACCACGCCAACCTGCTGCCCTGGCAGCAACTGGCCAAACGCCGCGCCTTGGAGCTGGTGGTATTGCCCCTTGGCGATGACGGCGTGATTGACCTCGCCGCCGCCGCCAAGCTGATCGGCCCGCGCACACGCCTGCTGGCGGTGAGCCAGTTGTCCAACGTGCTCGGAGCGTGGCAACCGCTGGAGGCCCTGTTCGCACTGGCCCAGCCCCACGGCGCCCTGACGGTCATCGACGGCGCCCAAGGCATCGTCCATGGTCGCCACGACGTACAGGCCCTGGGCTGCGACTTCTACGTGTTTTCCAGCCACAAGCTCTACGGCCCGGACGGCGTCGGGGTGTTGTTCGCTCGCAATGAGGCCCTGCATCACCTGCGCCACTGGCAGTTTGGCGGTGAGATGGTGCAACAGGCCGATTACCACAGCGCCAGCTTCCGCCCGGCGCCGCTGGGGTTCGAGGCCGGCACGCCGCCGATTGCCAGCGTGATCGGGCTGGGCGCCAGCCTGGATTACCTGAGCTCGCTGGATCAGCAAGCGGTGATCGCCCATGAAGCGGCGCTGCATGACTACCTGCTGCGCGGGCTCAACGCGCGCAATGGCGTGCGGGTGCTGGGCGCGCCTCAAGTAGCGTTGGTCAGTTTTGTCGTCGAGGGCGTGCACAACGCCGACCTTGCGCACCTGCTCACCGAGCAAGGCATTGCCGTACGCGCCGGTCATCATTGTGCGATGCCGCTGCTCAAGGCGATGCATTTGTCGGGGGCGATCCGCGTTTCGCTGGCGCTGTATAACGATTCCGACGACCTGGAACGGTTTTTTGAGGCGCTGGATCAGGCCCTGGATATGTTGCGATGAGTTTGCCGGTCGATGCAGTGACAGCGCTTGAAGCGTTCCAGGCCGTGGGTAGCTGGGAGCAGCGCGCGCGGATGCTGATGCAATGGGGCGAACGTATGCCGGCCCTGGCTGCTGAAGATAAGGTTGAGGCCAACCTGGTGCAGGGCTGTGAAAGTCTGGTGTGGTTGGTGGGGCGCTTGCAGGATGGGCAATGGCAGTTCGCTGCTGCCAGTGATGCTCGGCTGATTCGCGGCTTGGTGGCGTTGTTGCTGGTGCGGGTGAATGGGTTGTCGACTGCCGAGTTGCAGGCCGTGGACTTGCCCGACTGGTTCAATCAACTGGGCCTTTCCCGCCAGTTGTCACCCTCGCGCAGCAACGGCTTGAATGCAGTATTACAGCGCATGCGAACTTTGAGCCTTACACAAAACTAAATGTGGGAGCTGGCTTGCCTGCGATGCAGGCACCTCGGTGTATCA
>NZ_ANNV01000172.1 GCF_000346755.1 Pseudomonas sp. CBZ-4
CCGAGGTGATGCTATCGCAGGCAAGCCAGCTCCCACAGGGACCGAGCCACACCAGCAGAATTTACGTCCTACACACAAAAATCCTACAAGTTTTCCTAAAAATACCCCGCGCGCCGTTAGTCGCCACACCCCGCGATGCATTAAAGTAAGCCTCCCTAGCCCGGCGTTCTGACTCGACCCCAGGGCGCACCTCTCCAGGAACCGTCATCGATGGAACATCGTGAAGCGCTGCTCGCGCTGCGAACCTTTCTTTCTACGCAGATTCTCGGCCAGGAAAAACTCATCGATCGCCTGCTGATCGCCCTGCTCGCCGACGGCCATATGCTGGTAGAAGGCGCGCCGGGCCTGGCCAAGACCAAGGCCATCAAGGAGTTGGCCGAAGGCATCGAGGCGCAGTTCCATCGCATCCAGTTCACCCCCGACCTGCTGCCCGCCGACATCACCGGCACCGAGATCTATCGCCCGGAAACCGGCAGTTTCGTGTTCCAGCAAGGCCCGATCTTCCACAACCTGGTGCTGGCGGACGAAATCAACCGCGCGCCGGCCAAGGTGCAATCGGCCTTGCTCGAAGCCATGGCCGAGCGCCAGGTCAGCGTCGGGCGCAGCACCTACGAGCTGTCGCCGCTGTTTTTGGTGATGGCCACGCAGAACCCGATCGAGCAGGAAGGCACCTACCCGCTGCCCGAAGCCCAGCTCGACCGTTTCCTGATGCACGTGAAAATCGGCTTCCCGGACGCCGCCGTCGAACGGCGCATCCTGCAACAGGCCCGCGGCGAAGCGCTCAACGGTGAAACCAAGCCCGAGCGCCGGGTCAGCCAGCAAGCCATCTTTGCCGCCCGCAAGGAAATCCTCGGCCTGTACATGGCCGACGCGGTGGAGGAATACCTGGTGCAACTGGTCATGGCCACGCGCACCCCGGCCAAGTTCGACCCGGAGATGGCCGAATGGATCGCCTACGGCGCCAGCCCGCGCGGTTCCATCGCCCTTGACCGCTGCGCCCGCGCCCACGCCTGGCTGGCCGGGCGTGACTTTGTGAGCCCGGAAGATATCCAGGCGGTGCTGTTCGACGTGCTGCGCCATCGCATCATCCTGTCGTTCGAAGCCGAAGCCGCGGGCATTGACCAGGACCGTGTGGTGCAACGCATTCTCGACGTCGTTGCCGTCGCTTGAACCCCATGAACGCAAGCGATGGCATCCGCGTCACCCTCAGCGAATTGATCGAGATGCGCCATCGCGTGCGCGAAGTGCAGCTGTTTTCCACGCCCAGCCAGCGCAGCCCGCTGATCGGCCTGCACCACTCCAAGCTGCGCGGGCGTGGCGTCGACTTCGACCAGGTGCGCGTGTACCAGGCGGGCGACGATGTGCGCACCATCGACTGGCGCGTCACCGCACGCACCCAGGAGCCGCACACCAAGCTGTTCCATGAAGAGCGCGAGCGGCCGATCTTTATCATGGTCGAGCAAAGCTGCCGGCTGTTTTTCGGCTCCGGGCAAATGTTCAAATCGGTACTGGCCGCCCAGGCGGCGAGCCTGATCGGCTGGGCGGCGCTGGGGCATAACGACCGCGTCGGCGGGCTGGTGTTTGGCGACAACGAGCACTACGAAATCAAACCCCGCCGTAGCAAGCAAAGCCTGCTGCAACTGCTCAACCGCCTGGTGCGCGTCAACCAGAGCCTGAACACCGAAAGCCACCCCGAAGCCGATGCCCTGGGCATGGCCTTGCGCCGTGGCCGTGAAGTCTTGCGCCCCGGCAGCCTGGTGATCGTGATCTGCGACGAGCGCGCCCTGACCGAAGGCGCCGAGCAGCAACTGAGCCTGTTGTCGCGCCATTGCGACCTGCTGCTATTGCCGATCTCCGACCCGCTGGACCACGCCCTGCCCGCCGCCGGGCTGCTGCGTTTTGCGCAACGCGGCGCGCTGCTTGAACTGGATACGCTGAACTACGATTTGCGCCAGGCCTACAAAGCCCAGGCCGAAGCGCGCATCGCCCGCTGGGAATTGCTCGCGCAAAAACTGCGGGTGCTGCTGATGCCCTTGAGCACCCAGAGCGAAATGGTCGAGCAACTGCGTGAATACCTCAACCCGCAGCGTCCGGTGAAAAAGCAATGAGCAGCCTGGACCAACTGCAACCGCTGATCGCCCCGCCGGCCATCGGCTTCTGGCCGCCTGCGCCGGGCTGGTGGCTGTTGTTGCTGCTGCTCCCGCTGCTTGGCTGGGGGCTGTGGTCGCTGCGGCGCTTCCTGCCGGCGCGGCGCCCGGTGGCCCGTGCCGAACAACCGCTGGACCCGTTGCGCATTGCCGCCCTCGCGGAATTGGCGCTGATGCCCAAACCCTACGACGGCGCCCCAGCCGGCGCCTGGCTGCAACAACTCAATGGCCTGCTCAAGCGCCTGTGCCGCAACGACTACCCCTACAGCCAGAGCCACACCCTCAACGGCCGCAAATGGCTGGCGTTTCTCGACAACCGCTGCCCCGCCGCGGGCCTCACCCGTTGGATGGTGCTGGTGGAGGGCGCCTATAAACCCGAATGCAAACTCGACGACAAGGCCATCGCCGGCCTGACCCAAGCCGTCGACACCTGGATCCGCAAACATGTTTGAGTTCGCCTGGCCGTGGATCTTCGCCCTGCTGCCATTGCCCTGGCTGATGCGCCTCGTGCTGCCGGTGGCCGACAGCGGCGAGCCCGCGTTGAAAGTCAGCTACCTGGGCGACCTCGAAAGCCTGGCCCGTCGCCGCGCCCGCGTGAACCTGCCGGGCTGGCGCCAGCAAGCGCCGTTCGTGGTCCTGTGGCTGTTGTTGCTGACCGCCGCCGCGCGCCCGGAATGGCTCGGCGAACCGCTGCCGATTGCCGCCAGCGGCCGCGACCTGCTGGTGGCGGTGGACGTGTCCGGCTCCATGGATTTCCCCGACATGCACTGGCAGGACGACGACATCAGCCGCCTGAGCCTGGTCAAACACTTGCTCGGCGACTTCCTTGAGGAGCGCGAAGGCGACCGCGTCGGCCTGATCCTCTTCGGCAGCCAGGCCTACCTGCAAGCGCCGCTGACCTTCGACCGCCGCACCGTGCGCACCTGGCTGGATGAAGCGCGCATCGGCATAGCC
This sequence comes from Pseudomonas sp. CBZ-4, assembly GCF_000346755.1. Classification (GTDB taxonomy): domain Bacteria; phylum Pseudomonadota; class Gammaproteobacteria; order Pseudomonadales; family Pseudomonadaceae; genus Aquipseudomonas. The sequence continues at coordinate 3,102 of NZ_ANNV01000172.1, forward strand.
GGCAAAAACACCGCCATCGGCGACGCCATCGGCCTGGCCCTCAAACGCTTGCGCCAGCGCCCGGCACAAAGCCGCGTACTGATTCTGGTGACCGACGGCGCCAACAACGCCGGGCAGATCGACCCGCTCACCGCCGCGCGCCTGGCCGCCGAAGAAGGCGTAAAGATCTACCCCATCGGCATTGGCGCCGACCCCGAGCAAACCGGTTCCCTGGGCATCCTTGGCGTCAACCCGAGCCTGGACCTCGACGAGCCGGCGCTCAAGGCCATCGCCCAGGCCACCGGCGGCCAGTACTTCCGTGCCCGCGACGGCGAAGAACTGCAAACCATCAAGGACACCCTCGACCAGCTCGAGCCGGTCGAACAACAACCGACCCAGGCCCGACCGGCGCAGGCGCTGTACAGCGGCCCGCTGGCCCTGGCGCTGATCCTGAGCCTGTTGCTGGTGGTCCAGGAGCGCTGGCCGAACAACGCCCTGCAACGGCTGTTCAACAAACTTTCGAGCAAGGGGATCTTCCTGCAACAGCACCCCGAATGGCGCAAGCGCCTGCAACGCCTGCGTTTGCGGAGGCGGCGATGATCGACCTGTGGCCGCATTGGTTCCGCCCCTGGTGGCTGTTGCTGCTGCCGTTGCTCGGCTGGCTGCTGTGGCAACTGTGGCATCGGCAGAAACGCGCCGGGCGCTGGCAGATGATCCTGCCGCCGGCCTTCCATGCCGTGTTGCTCAGTGGTGGCAACGGCCGCGAAAGCAAATCGCCGTGGGTAGTGCTGGGCATCGCCTGGCTGCTGGCCGTGTTGGCACTGCTGGGGCCGAGCTGGCAGCGGGTTGAACAGTCCAGTCAAAAACCGTCCGACCCGTTGGTGGTGTTGCTGGAACTGACCCCGGAAATGCTCGCCACCGACAGCCCGCCCAACCGCCTGGAACAGGCGCGGCGCAAGCTCTACGACTTGTTGCAGGCGCGCAGCGACGCGCAAACCGCCATCGTCGTGTATGCCGGCAGCGCCCACACGCTGGTGCCGCTGTCGGACGACCTGGCCACCAGCCGCAACCTGCTGGAAGCCCTGCGCCCGTCGATCATGCCCGAGCCCGGCCATCGTGCCGACCTGGCGGTGGAAAAAGCCCTGGACCTGCTCAAGCGTGGCGGCCTCGGCCAGGGACGCCTGCTGCTGATCGGCTCGTCGCTGTCCAAACAGGAGCGCCAGGGCATTCGCCTGCTGCTGCAAAGCGCGCAATCGCCGAGCCTGTCGATCCTCGGCATCGGCAGCCGCGAAGGCACGCCCGTGACCCAGGAAAGCGGCGAATTCCTCAAGGACGAACAGGGCGCGATCCTCGTGCCGCGCCTCGACAGCCCGACCCTCAAGGCCTTCGCCAACGAAATGGGCGGCCGCTACCGTGCCGCGCGCCTGGATGACAAGGACCTGCGCCAGCTCGGCGTGCTCGACCCGCCGCAAGCCCTGCGCGACGACGGCCAGCGCCTGCACCTCGACACCTGGGCCGACCAGGGTTACTGGCTGCTGCTGCCCTTGCTGCTGCTGGCCGCCTGTGCCGGGCGGCGCGGCTGGTTGTTCTGCCTGCCGCTGTTGCTCCTGGTCGCGCCACAACCCAGCTATGCCTTCGAGTGGCAGGACCTGTGGCTGCGCCCCGACCAGCAAGGCCAGTACCTGCTCAAGCAAAAACGCCCCGCCGAAGCCGCCGAACACTTTCAAGACCCGCAATGGCAAGGCGTGGCGCTGTACGAAGCCGGCAACTACGCCGAAGCGATCAAACGCTTTGCCGAAGGCAATGACGCCTACGCCCACTACAATCGAGGCAATGCGCTGGCCAGGTCCGGTGAACTGGAAGCCGCCATCGACGCCTACGAACAGGCTCTGGAAGCCCAGCCCGACCTGCAGCCGGCGCTGAAAAACAAAGCCCTGCTGGAAATCCTGATGCAGGAGCAAACGCAGCCGGAACCTGAAAAACCGGCAAAGAACGAAGATGACGAAACCACCCAACCCGGCCAAACTGCGCAACCGGGCGCCAGCGGGCAAAACGCCACGGGTGGCGAGCAATCGTCCCAAGGCCAGGGCGAAGCCGGCACCGGCGATACCCAGACCGGCGCCACGCCCCACCCCGGTGGCAACGAAGTCCCGGGCAGCGAATTGGGGGATGAGCAAACCACCACCCCGCCGCTGCGCCCCAACGACGCCAGCCTCGACGGTGAACACCGCCAGGCCCTGGAACAATGGTTGCGGGAGATCCCCGACAACCCCGGCGAACTGCTGCGCCGCAAATTCTGGTACGAACAGCAACAACATCAGGACAAGACTCGATGAGCCGCCGCCCCACCCTACTGCTTCTGCTCGCGTTATCGGCAGGCCACGCCCAGGCGGCGAACCTGGTCGCCAGCGTTGACCGCAGCCGCCTCAACTCTGGGGAAACGGTGGAACTGACGGTGGAATCCAGCGACGTCACCCAGTTCGGCAAACCCGACCTGTCGCCCCTGGAGGCGCAGTTCGAAGTCAGCGGCACCCGCCAGCTCAACCAACTCACCACCCTCGGCGGTGACAACCACGCGACCACGCGCTGGATCATCACCCTGCTGCCCAAGGAAAACGGCACCGTGGTGATCCCGCCGCTGCAAGTGGGCGAGTACTCGACCCAACCCATCAGCCTGCAAGTGGTGGAGACCGCCAGCCAGAACACCAACGCCGAACTGGCGCCGGTGTTTGTCGAAGCCAACCTCGACCAGAGCAGCGTGTATGTGCAGGCCCAGGCCCTGCTGACGGTGCGCGTGTACCACTCGGTGTCGCTGTATGACGACAGCAGCCTCACCCCATTGCGCATTGCCGACGCCCGGGTCGAGCAACTGGGCGAGTCGCGCACCTACGAAAAAGTCATCAACAGCATCCGCCACGGCGTGATCGAGACCCGCTACGCGATCTACCCGCAACACAGCGGCGTACTGGATATTCCGGCGCAGACCTTCAGCGCCACCTTGGTCGAATCACGCCCGCCCCAGGAAAACACCCTGCAAGGCACCAAGCCCGGCAAGTTGATCCACGTCAGCTCGGCGCCGCTGCCACTGACGGTCAAGCCCAAGCCGGAGCTATACCCCGCCGACACACCGTGGCTGCCCGCGCGCAGCCTGACCCTCGACGAAAGCTGGAACCCCGAGCCGGAGCATGTGCAGATCGGCGACTCACTGACCCGCAGCCTCACGGTCAAGGCCGAAGGCCTGTCCAGCGCGCAGCTCCCGGCCCTGCCCAGCAGCGAGATCAGCGGCCTGCGCCGCTACCCGGACCAACCGGTGCTCGCCAACCAGACCAATGACCGTGGCCTGATCGGCAGCCGCGAAGACCGCGAAGCCCTGGTGCCCAACCGCGTCGGCCCACTGGAACTGCCTGCGGTGGAAGTGGTGTGGTGGAACACCCACGAAGACCACCTTGAGCGCACCAGCCTGCCGGCACGCACCCTGCAAGTGGCCAATAACCCAAGCCTGGTGGTGGATACACCTGCCACGCCCACCGTCATCACTGCGCCGGACGACAGCCGCCTGTGGTTGTGGCAACTGAGCACGCTGATCCTGGCCTGCACCACCTTGCTGGGCTTTGGCCTCTGGTGGCGTGCGCGCCGGCAACCGGCCGTACTGCGCGCCGCACAAACCGGCCCGAGCCCGCGCACCCTGCTTGACGACCTCAAGCGCGCCACCCAGGCCAACGACCCCCAGGCCACCCGCCAGGCCCTCGACGCCTGGGCGCGGCAGCAACCGGAAACCCTGGCCGAGATGGCCGCGCGGTTTATCCCGCTGTCCGACGCATTGGACGGCCTGAACGGCGCGCTCTACAGCGAAAGCGGCCAGTACTGGCTGGGTGAAGAGCTGTGGCGCGCGGTAAAAGCCATCCCAATGGCCGAACGCGAAGCCGACCCCACCACCGACACCACCAGCCTGCCACCGCTCTACCCCAAGTAACCGCTAAACCCTGTGGGAGCTGGCTTGCCTGCGATCGCATCACCTCGGTATCTCTGACAAACCGAGGCGCCTGCATCGCAGGCAAGCCAGCTCCCACACAAGCCAGCTCCCACAGGGGGCGATGTGTGCGCAATACAGGTAAACTCCCCTCCTTTTCATCTTCTCCAGGGAGTTTGCCTTGCGTCTGTTCCACACCTCCGACTGGCACCTTGGGCAAAACCTGCATGGCCAGGAACGCGATTACGAACACGCCTGTTTCCTCGACTGGCTGCTGGGCCAACTGAAGACCCAGCGCCCGGACGCGCTGCTGATCGCCGGTGATATCTTCGACACCGTCAACCCGCCGCTCAAGGCCCAGGAACGGCTGTATGACTTCATCATCAGCGCCCACGAACAAAACCCCAACCTCACCATCGTGATGATCGCCGGCAACCACGACTCCGGCTCGCGCATCGAATTGCCCGCGCCGTTGATGCGGCGCCTGCGCACCCATGCCCTCGGTCGCGTGTTGTGGCTGGATGACGGTCAACTGGATGCCGAGCGCCTGCTGATCCCGTTGCCGGATGCCAAGGGCAAGATCGCCGCCTGGTGCCTGGCGCTGCCGTTCCTGCGCCCGGCAGAAGTCACCGGGGCACACTTGGGTGACGATTACCTGCGTGGTATCGGCCAGGTACATGAGTGGTTAATCGCCGCTGCGAATGCCAAGCGCAAGAAGGGCCAGGCGCTGATCGCCATTAGCCACGCGCACATGGCCGGTGGTTCGGTGTCGGAGGACTCCGAGCGCAGCCTGATCATCGGCAACGCCGAGGCACTGCCGGCCAACCTGTTCGATAGAAGTGTCGGCTACGTTGCCCTCGGCCATTTGCACAAGCCGCAAAAGGTCAACGGTGAGGAACGCATTCGCTACAGCGGCTCGCCGATTCCGCTGTCGTTTTCCGAAATCGGCTACAAGCACCAGATCCTCGACGTGACCTTCCAGGGTCAAGCCCTGGTGAGCGTCGAACCGCTGCTGATCCCCCGCTCGGTCGACCTGCAACGCCTGGAAGCTGCGCCTCTGGCGGATATCCTCAAGACATTGGCCGAGCTGCCCGACATCGACCTGCTCGCCGAAACCCAGCGCCACCCCTGGCTGGAAGTGCGCGTGCGCCTCGACGAGCCCCAGCCGGACCTGCGCCAGCAAATCGAAACCGCCCTGCAAGGCAAGGCCGTGCGCCTGGTGCGCATCGCCGCCGAATACGCCGGCAACGGCGCGCGCGAGGAAGAAGGCGAAGCGCGCCTGATCGAACTCGACCAACTCACCCCCCAGGAACTGTTCAGCCGCGCCTGGCAGGACAGTTACGGCAGTGACGTGGATGAACAGACCCTGAAGGACTTCGCCGTGCTGCTCCACGAAGTGCAACACGCGGAGGAACAAGCATGAAAATCCTCGCCATCCGCCTGAAAAACCTGGCCTCCCTGGCCGGCCCGTTTGAAATCGACTTTACCGCCGAACCGCTGGCCAGTGCCGGCTTGTTCGCCATCACCGGGCCGACCGGCGCTGGTAAAAGCACCCTGCTCGATGCGCTGTGCCTGGCGTTGTTTGGCGCCGTGCCGCGCCTGGGCGACACCGGCCAGGCGAAGATGCCCGATGCCGACAGCGACATTTCCATCGGCGACCCGCGCACCCTGCTGCGACGGGGCACCGGTGGCGGTTATGCCGAAGTGGATTTCGTCGGCGTCAACGGCCGCCGCTACCGTGCGCGCTGGGAAGCCAATCGCGCCCGCGACAAGGCCAGCGGCAAGCTGCAGAACAGCCGCCAAAGCCTGATCGACCTGGACAGCGACCAACTGCTCGCCAGCCAGAAAACCGAATACAAGACCCAGTTGGAACTGGCCCTGGGCCTGAACTTCGAACAGTTCACCCGCGCCGTATTGCTGGCCCAGAGCGAATTCAGTGCCTTCCTCAAGGCCAACGACAACGAACGCAGCGAGCTGCTGGAAAAACTCACCGATACCGCGCTGTACACCCAGCTCGGCCGCCGTGCGTTCGACAAGGCCAAGGACGCCAAGGACGCCCACCGGCAGCTGCAAGACCAGGCCACCGGCGTGGTGCCCCTGGCCCCCGAAGCCCGTGCGGAGCTGGATCAACAGTTCAATGAGGCCCAGCAACAGTTCAAGACCCAGCAGGCCCAGCTCAAGCAACTTGAGGCGCAGCAAGCCTGGCTCAAGGAACTGCGCGAATGGCAGGAACGCCAGCTCAGCGCTACCGAACAGCTCCAGCGCGCCCAGGCCGACTGGGAAAACCACGGCCCGCAACGCCAGGACCTCAGCCGCCTGGACCAGCTGGCACCACAACGCCATCACTTCGCTCGCCAGGCGGAACTCAGCCAGGCGTTGGCGCCGTTGGCCACGCAGATTCAGCAACACATCGAACAGCAAGCGGCGCTGAACACCCGCCAGGAACAGGCCCGGCAACAGCAGGCAACCGCGCACACCGCCCTGGCCGACGCCCTGAACAACCAGGGCGACGCCGTGCCCTTGCTGCGCCAGGCATTCGAAGCACAAAGCACCCTCGCCCACTTGACCAGGGACCTGGCCAAACGCACCGAGGACCAATTGCAACACGAGCACGCCTGCACCGAAGGGCAGGCCCTGCTCAACGGCTTGCTGGAGAAACAAAGCCAGGTTGCCGAACGCCTGCAACGCTTGGCCGCAGGTCTTGAGCGCAGCAGTGCCCTGGCGCCGTTGAGCGATGCCTGGACGGTTTACCGCGAGCGTCTGCAACACCTGATGCTGATCGGCAATCGCCTGAACAAAGGCCAGGCCGAGCTGCCCCAGCTGGAAGAGCGCGCCACCACCGCCGCCGAACGCTTCACCCGGCAGCGCGAAGCCCTCGACCTGCTGTACCAGGAAGCCGGCGCCGAACCCCATGCGGTGGCCGAACAGATTCAGCTGCTGGCCAGTCTGCTGCAAGACAATCGCAAGCAACAACGGGCCTTTGAGGACCTTGCGCGCCTATGGGACAGCCAGCGGCAGCTGGATCAACAGTCGACCGCACTCACGCAAAAACTGGCCGATGCGCAACTGCAACGTGAACAACTGAACCAAGCGGGCTTGCAAACCAAGGCTGAACTGACCGTTGCCGAACAAACCCTGGCGGTGACCAGGCAATTGCTGGAACGCCAACGCCTGGCCCGCAGCGCCAGTGTCGAGGAGTTGCGCGAGCGGTTGCAGGATGACCAGCCCTGCCCGGTGTGCGGCAGCCATGAACATCCGTATCACCAGCCCGAAGCCCTGCTGCAAAGCCTCGGCCGCCATGACGACAACGAAGAGGCGGCGGCGCAGAAAGCCGTCGACACCCTCAAGGAAAAACTCAACGAGCTGCGCGGCGAAGTCGGCGGCTTGATCGCCCAGCAGAAAGAATTCCTGCAACAGCAGGAGCACCTGGCTACGCAACAGCAAGCCCTGGCGCCCAGCCTGGACGCGCACCCGTTATCCGCTTCGTTGTTCAATCAGGAGCAGGCCAAGCGCAGCGACTGGCTGGCCCAGCAACTCGGCCAACTGACCCAAAGCATCACCCAGGATGAACACCGCCAAGGCGCCCTGCTCAACCTGCAACAAAACGCCGGGCGCTTGCAGCAACAACTGCAAGCCGCCCAGGACGCCAGCCAGCAGGCCCGGCAATTGCTGGTGGACCAGCAACGGGAGTTGTCCAGCGACCGCGAGCGCCTCGACGAAGAACTCAACGCCTTCGCCAGCCTGTTGCCCGCCGATACCCTGGACGGCTTGCGCAAGGAGCCTGCGGCCACCTTCATGCAACTGGACCAACAGGTCAGCCAGCGTCTTGAGCAACTGGGCCACCAGCGCGATGAACTGGCCGAACAACAGGAACGCCAACAGGCCATCGAGAAACAACAGACCCACCAGCAACATCGCCAGCAGCAACTGGATGGCTTGCTGGTGCAGGTCAGCGAACTGGCCACCCAGCAACAGGCTGCACAGGCAACCCTCAGCGCCCTGCTTGGCGAACACACCAGCGCCGAACACTGGCAGCAGCAACTGGAGCTGGCCGTGACCCAGTCGCGCCAAAGCGAGGCCGATGCCAGCCAGCAATTGCAGGACACCCGCAATGGCTTGGTGCAACTGGCCGCCGACCTCAAGGCCCAACAGGAACGCCAAACCGCGCTGCAAGCCGAGCAACAGCACCTCGACACCCGCATCAGCGAATGGCGCGCCCTGCATCCCGAGTTGGACGACAGCGGCCTCAACCGCCTGCTGGCCTTCGATGAGGCGCAGGTCAGTGCGCTGCGCCAGCAGTTGCAGCACAGCGAAAAAGCCGTCGAACAAGCCCAGGTCCTGCTGCAAGAACGCGAACACCTGCTGGCCCAGCACCAGGCCTTGCACAACGGCCACCTCGACGCCGAGGCTTTGGCCGATACCCTGGCCGCGTTGAACCAGCATTTGGCCGATGGCGAGAAAGCTGTCGCCGAACTGCGCGCGCGTCAGTCCGAAGACCAGCGTCGCCAGGACGCCAACCACACCCTGGCACTCACCACCGCCAAAGCCTATGAAGAATGGCAGCGCTGGGCGCGTCTTGAAGCGTTGATCGGTTCGGCCAGCGGCGACAAGTTCCGCAAGATCGCCCAGGCCTACAACCTCGACCTGCTGGTGCACCACGCCAACGTGCAACTGCGCCAACTGGTGCGCCGCTACCGCCTCAAGCGCGGCGGCAGCATGCTGGGCCTGCTGGTGCTGGACACGGAGATGGGCGATGAACTGCGCTCGGTGCATTCGCTGTCTGGCGGCGAGACCTTCCTCGTGTCGTTGGCACTGGCCTTGGGCCTGGCGTCCATGGCGTCGAGTACCTTGAAGATCGAGTCGCTGTTTATCGACGAAGGTTTCGGCAGCCTCGATCCCGAATCCCTGCAACTGGCCATGGACGCACTGGACGGCTTGCAGGCCCAGGGGCGCAAGGTGGCGGTGATCTCCCACGTGCAGGAAATGCACGAACGCATCCCGGTGCAGATCCAGGTCAAGCGCCAAGGCAACGGCTTGAGCACCCTGGAGGTCAAATGAGCGAAACGCTGCTGTATTCGTTCCGCCGCTGCCCCTACGCGATGCGCGCACGGCTGGCGTTGCGCTACGCCGGCGTGCCGGTGCGTATCGTCGAGGTCAGCCTCAAGGCCAAGCCGGCCGAGATGCTCGCGCTATCGCCCAAGGGCACGGTGCCGGTGCTCAGCGTTGATGGACGGGTGATTGAAGAGAGCCTGGAGATCATGCAATGGGCGCTGGCCCAGCATGATCCTGACAACTGGTTGCTGCAGGGTGATCCGGCAGTCCTGGGGTTGATCGCAGAGAACGACCAGGGCTTCAAGTATCACTTGAATCGATACAAGTACGCCGAGCGCTACCCGGAACAGTCGATGGAACATTATCGGGCCGAGGGCGAGGTGTTCTTGCAGAAATTGGAGGGGTTGCTGGCCGAGCGGGACTACCTGCTGGCCAACCACCTGACCCTGGCGGATGCTGCACTGGCGCCGTTTGTGCGCCAGTTTGCCCATGTGGATCGAGTGTGGTTTGCCGGTACATCGTATAAACGGTTGCAGGGTTGGTTACAGCGTTTTCTGGATTCGCCGCTCTTTGTCGCAGTCATGGCAAAGGCTTGAACGCAACACTATCCAACTGTGGAAATACTCCTGTGGGAGCTGGCTTGTCGGGTCGCCGCATCGCTGCGATTGCATCAACTCGGTATTTCTGACAGACCGAGGTGCCTGCATCGCAGGCAAGCCCGCTCCCACATTTGATCTCATTGGTTTCTAGATCAGTGCTGGGCTTTGTGATCCAGGGCGGCATAGAAGTTGGCGCTCTGTTGCAGGTATTTCTGGGTGTAGGCGCTGGTGCTGGATTTCTTGCCGGTGAGCTCCACGCTGGCGGCAGCCGGCAGGGCTACGGTGGCGGATACGGCGGAAGCAGCGATGATCGAGAAGAGATTGAAGTTCATGGCGGTAACCCTTGTGTTCGTTTGGTTGAGTGGCCGGGAAGGCCTTGGAACCAAACTTACGCCCGAGGGTTGAACCTTAGAAATGCTTTGAAACAGTAGCCGTTATCACTGCAATTAATAGAATGGCTCAGGCCCCGCAGTGCGGGGCCTGTGGCTTATTGACGCACCAGGAATTTCAAATCACTGGGCGCATCGATCGGCATTTTTTGCACGGTTTTGCCGAGCAGGCCGGTCTTGGGGTCGCGTTCGACCACCACGATTTCGTTGCTTTTCTGGTTGGCGATCAGCAAGAACTTGCCGCTCGGGTCCAGGCTGAACTCCCGCGGATGGTCGCCCTCTACGGAGCGGCGCTGCAGCTCCTTGAGGTGCGCGGTGGCGGGATCAATGCTGAACACCAGCAACTGGTTCGCCGTGCCACGGTTGCTCACATACAGGAACTTGCCGTCGCTGGACGCATGCAGCGCCGCGCCGGCCTTGTCCGACACCGGCTGGCCGGCGGCGAAGTCTACCAGTTGGGTCTGGCTGAGCTTGCCGTCGTGGTAATCGAACACCGCAACCTGGGCGCTCATCTCGGTGGTCAGCCAGGCGTGCTTGCCATCGGCGCTGAACAGCAAATGCCGTGGGCCGCTACCCGGTGGCAATTGCACCGACGCCGGGTTGGCCGGGGTCAGTGGCAACTCGTGGTTGGCCTCGGGGGCGTAGTGGTAGGCAAACACCTTGTCCGCGCCCAGGTCCTGCACAAACACGTACTTGCCATCCGGCGACGACACCACCGAATGCACATGGTTGGACGCCTGGCGCTCCGGGTTCACGCGGCTGGCCGGGTGCCCGCTCAACTGCACCGGAGGTGACAGCTTGTCACTGGCATCCACCGGCAGGATCGCCAGGCTACCGCCCGGATCTTCCAGGACCGAATAGTTGGCGACCAACAGATAACGGCCATCGGCAGACAGGCTGGAGTGAGTCGGTTCGTTGCCCAGGCTTTGTACCTGGTTGATCAAGGTCAGTTGATGATCGCCGGGGGCAATGCTGTAGCTGCTGACACGCCCGACCGGATCTTTCTGGCCCGGACCGTTCTCATTCACTACAAACAGATGCTGCTGATCCTTGGAAACGGTCATCCAGGACGGGTTGGCGGCCTTGGCGGCCAAGACAGGCTGGCCTTGGAACTTGCCGGTGCGGCTGTCGAACTGCAAGCGGTAGATGCCTTCGCTGGTGCCAGCGGTGTAGCTGCCCACCAACAGCTCATAGGTCTCGGCCGGCGCGGCCTGCACCGACATCGCACCCACACTGCCCGCCATCAGCAGGGGCCAGAATTTACGCAACATCATCGGTGTCGTCCTCGTCTTCATTGTTGCCGGTGAACGCGCTCAGGCAGATCAGGCGGTGTTCGCCCGAATCGCCGACGAGGGTCCAGCTTTGCAGGGCGTCGTCAAACGTCGCGGCCTGCACCTGTTCCAGGCTGAAACTCCAGCGTTTTTCAGCACGGCCGTCCATGGCGGTGATCAGCAACTTCTGGGCATCGAGGCTGAAGTCAAACGCGTGCAGGCCATCGATTTCAAGCATGTCACTGGTGACAAGGACGGTGGTCAGGGTGTTGGCAGTCATGGCAGTCAATCATCTACGGGAAAGCGCCAATGATAGCCCAGCAACGGCGGTGGAGCGCCGCTTTCGATGGGCGGGCAGCGACAAACACGCCGAAACAGACAGGCTGACCCCGCGCAGATCAAGGCGTGCGACGCAATGACCAACGCAGCGCGAAACAGTTGATAACGCATTGCCGACATCGACAGGCAAGCGGGCAGGTATTTTTCCCCGCGTACGTTTTGTCCCACAAGCAAAGGAAGCGCTTGCATGCTATCGGTAAGAAACACGCCCAACACTTACACCGTCTCCCTGCCCGTGCAGTCACCGCCGCCCACCGCAACGCGCGGCGACGAGGCACCCCCACCGCTGCGCTCGCCTGCATCTCGTTCGAACCCTTCACCCACGGGCCTCCAGCGCCAGTGGCATGCGTCGCCCCAGCCAGGCGCCGCCGCCCTGGAAACCCGCGTGGCCGCGCATTTCGCCAGCCGTCCGAGCGTGCGTTCGGTGGTTGCCGGGCTCCTGACCGAGGCGCTCAAGGCCCAACACCCCAGCTTGAACATCGATGTCGCCAACACCTCCCTCGCCGTGCCAACCCGGGCCGGTGCTTCGCAATATGCGCTGACGCCGCTGCTGGACCTGACCCTTGAGCACCTGGCATCGGGCACCGAGCTGGATTTTTCCGACCGATTCGGCGAACCCTGCAAGTGGCTCGACACCACCCACTACAACTTCCTCAGCGTGAAGGATGGCGCGAGCCAGCCGACACTGCCCCTGGACATGCAAGCGGTTGAACTGGCCATCCGGACCCTGCGCCCCTATCTGAAGGCCGCCTTTGCCGAAGCGCTGACGGCCTATTGGGACCAGGACGCCTTTACCCCAACACCCAGCGACGCGCGCACCAGCCACTGGTCATGGCTCGGCGACACCCTGCACGACACACTGCGCATCGCCGGTCTCCAGCAACCGGGCCTGAATGACCTGCAACGCCAGACGCTCGACCAGGTCACGCGCTATCCCGACGCCGCGGAGCGTGCACACGCCCTCGGCACCTCGGCAGCCAGGGTGTATGCGCTGGAGTCGAGCCTGAGCAAGGGCGATAGCCATTCCCGGGTGCTCAGCCCAGACCTGCTGATCACCCGCGAAGTCGATGGCCGCCAGATCGTGCTTCACACCTCGGCCGCCGGCGTGGTGACGCCCTACGATTCCCTCGAGGCCTTTGCCACCGCATGGCAACGCCAGCTCAGCGAACAGTTCGTGTTCGACCGGCTGGACTGGAAGCGCGTGGAACTCACCGGCCCGGTGTTTGCAACCCAGGCTGCCCTCGTTCTCAACGGGCAATTGCAAAACCTGGAGGCCATACAACTGCCCGCCAACGCCAGCGTCGAAGCGCTGGAGCAACTGTTCGCCCAAGCCAGCGCCACGGCCCCGTCATTCATCGGCGCCCTGAGCCCGGCCGCCACCACGCTTGAGTACATGGCCCGCAACATGCCGGCCTGGCTCACCCAAGCCAGCGAAGCCGAGCGCTTTGCCTACCGGCGCCACACCCTGGCACTGGCCAGCAGTGTGCAGCGCAATCACGGGCGTACGTTTCTTACGGACATACCGGACATCCGCACCTATGCCGAACAACAACTCGACGCCCGCCTGGCAGCCAAGGGCTATAAGGCCAAGGACCTGGAGATCACCTTCAAGGTAGCGGTGGGCACCCTGGGGAGTGGCTACATCGAGCCAGTGAAGATGAGCCTGGTACAGATGGCCCTGGAAAACCTCGCCGGACTGCCCAAGGGCCAGATGGAGATTCGCCTGCGCGGCCAGCCGGTCAATGACCCCACACTGGCCCAGGACCTCAAGGACCTGATCAGTGAGGTCGATATCGGCAAGTACTACCCCGCCTTGCTGGAACAGCATTTGGCGGGTGACAGCGCGCAGTCCAGGGAGCGCCTGGCGTTGTTCGCCGAGCAGGTGCCCATCCAGCTCGCCATGCAGGCCAGCGAACTCAAACTCAAGGGCCAGGCCGGCCTGACGGCGCAAGGCGTACAGTTTGTCGAAGCGGTGACCCGCCCCGGCGCCGGCAGCCGTCAGGTCGATGGCTTGGACCTCACCGTGCGCCCGCTGGCGTTCCTGCGCAAACCCGGGGCAACGCCGGATGTGGTCGAGAACATGTTTCTGATCGAGCCGAAAAACGTCGAAAAAGGCCCGCACATCCTCTACCGCCCGCAGCTCTCGCCGCCATTGCAAGAGTTCGCCAGCCGCGCGGCCTTGCTGAGTGCGATCCAGCAACCCGGCCCGTTGCAGCAAAGCATCCTGGCCTGGTTGCCGGACGCCAAGACCCGTGCGGTGTATGGCAATGGCGGTTTTCACACGCCACACATCGCCCACTACAGTGTGTTCAACGAATTCGATGCCCCCGCCACACCGGGGCCGACCACCCTGGCCGTCGATGGCTATGACGCGGCCGCCACGCTGGCTCGCGACGTGGACCGCGGCGACCTGATGAAGCACCTGTTCAATGCCAATGCCCATAGCCTGGTCAACCTCGCCAAGGACCAATCGACGTCCGATGCCGAAAGCCGCTGGGCGTCCCACAAGGAACTCGGCTGGTTACTGTTCAATACGCTGTTGCCGGTATTGCAGGGCCCCGGCGCCATGGCCGGTTGGCTGGTGCAACTGGCCAGCGTGGAGAACGATATCCAGCAGGCCAGTGAGACCGCCAACCCCGACCCCACAGCCGCCATGGTGGATTTGCTGGTAAATGTGGGTACGTTGTTGAGCCATACCACGGCAAACGCGGTCAAGCCGCGTCCATTGGGCAGTATTCCCTTTGCCGACCGCCCAGAAGTCAACGTGCCCCTGCGTCGCGGTGGCGAAGCCAGCACCGGCCACCCCGCGACAATCCATCAGGCCGCTGTCGGCACGGCCTTGGACGCTGTTTCAACGCCTTTCGATTTCGCCTTTTCCAGCGCCGGCGCGCTCACACCCGCGCAGCGTGCGCATATTCAAAGCTTCAGCGTGCCCACCCCTGCCGGGCATGCAACGCCCATCGCCAGCGGCCCGCTGAAAGGCCTGTATTCCATTGAGAGCAAACTGCACGCACGCATCGACAACCACTGGTACCGGGTGGCGAGGGACCTGGATGGACTGTTTGTCATCGATGAGCAGGACAAGGCCCGCACAGGGCCACCGCTGAAAGCCGATACTCAAGGCCACTGGCAATTTGATACACGCCCGAAACTCAAAGGCGGCATGCCCCGTTCCGGTGCCCGCATGAAGGCCACAGTGGACAAGAATGTCGAAGTCACCAAAGCCATGCTCGCCAAGTACGCAGATGAATTGATCGCGGCGCAGCCCGTGGCCATTGCCACGGAAGTTGCCGACAGGCACCTGGTCGAGACCGAACGTTCACTGCACCAGTCCAACAAGACACTGCAAACCCTGTGGGGCCTGGCCAGCAACAGCGAGCGTGGCGCTGAATTCAACGATCGATATCAGGCAGAACTGGCCCGCAACCGGCAGCTACTGGCGTTACAACGCACCCGCTTCACCCTTTACGAACAACAGATCGACAAGCTCACCCACTTGCGCAAAAACGCAATCCAGGCGCTGACCCCCGAAACCCCTGCCATGGATTTCAACATCTTCAAGGAAAAACGTTCCGAGGCGTATCAGGAAATCGCCGAAACCCTGCGTTCGCTCAACACCGACTACCTGTACATCGGCGAAGAATTTTCCCATGCCAGTACCGGTGAGCCCCTGAACGACCTTATCGAAAGAACCCGTATCAACGCACCTGGGGCCTATACGCAGTTGATCCAAAGCCTGAGTGACCGCGTCGAAAATATCGAGCATCTCATACGCCTGTCAGACACCTATGCCCAACTGCTGGATGAGTGGAAGAGTGACTCGCCCCATGGCAAAAAACAGGCCGCTGCGTTTATCAGGGCAAACGATCAACCACCGATCAATCAGGCGTTGTTTGCCCGCCTGGAACGCATGAGCACCCTGCGCGAGTTAAGCATTGACCGCAGCACCGATATCGAGTCACCGCAAGAAGCGTTCCTGATTGATCGCTTCAACCGAGCCGACCTCAATACCATCGCAACCTCCCACATCGAACTGCAAGAGCATGAGGGCTATACCGCGGAAGAACGCATTGCCGTACTTGGCAGCCTGATTGACCAATACAAGGGTGAGCTGAACAACTTCCAGGCGTTGCAGGAGATGGGTTCGAAACGGCTCAGGCCGGTCTACAGCGAGCGTTTCGCCGAGGCCCTTCGTCAGGTGATTACCCAGGCGCAGGCTGAACTGGCCGACCTTGTTCGCGAAGAGCAACACCTCTCCCCCATCGTGAAACGGCGCAAGGACCGTCCGCACAAGGCGCAGAATAAACAAGTCTTCAAGACCCGCGACAAGCAAACCCTGGTCGGTACGCTGCGTGCGGCAGCGCCAGGCCAGGACATTCAGATTATCGATGTGCTCAACCCGCAGACCGGTCTGCCGGTTACCAGCTACAGCTGGCACACCAGCGAAGGCGAGTGGGTACAGATAATCCGCAATGACCCGGTCAAGCCTGCGCCGGCTCCGCTCCTAAAGCCACTGGCAAGCTACGCCAACGACGCGCGCAAGCTGATGGATGGACAGGCCGAGATCGAACGCAGCATCCAATACCAGAAAAAGAAGCTGGATGACCCAACCCGCCGGGAAAGCGTGAGCCCCAGCGACTGGAGCGACATGCTGGAAAACCAGGCCCGGAACCTGGATCGCCTCGCCCAGCAGGCTGAGGCGAGCCATCAGGACAACAGTGAAACGGCCCCGCTGCTGGCCCTGTGGCGCAACGCCGCCAACGACATGCGCCAACGCGCGATCATGCATCGCTGCGACGGCTACCTTCGCCAGGCCCCGCGTCCGGAAAACATCGAATACCTATGGACGCACGGGCGTGTCGATATCGGCCTGGTTGCCCGGGACAAGCCGCTCAAGGGCAAGGATTTTCTCACCGAGTACGCTGTGCGCGAGAAAAACGGCCCGGGCGTTCTTTGGTATGCGCACTTCCATTACCCGACACAGGACACCCCACGCGCAGACTACAGCGCAGCCCACCTGAAGCTGCCCGAGCAACGCTACCTCACGCAAAAGGACCTGGTGACCCAGGCGGGGAAGGATGACAAGCGCATCGACAGCATCTTGCGTGCGAAAATCAAGCCACCACTGGACGAGAAGCTGTTCCTGAAACTGTGACCTGAACGACGACGGGGGAAGCCAATGGCTTCCCCCGTCATGTTTCAGCTACCCCACTCCATGGCTCAGTGGGCAAACAACGAGTTGCCCTTCTGCCCCGCCAGTTTCTCGGGCTTGATCAGGAACCGCGCCAGTGCCGGCAACAGCCACAGCGCACCGAACATGTTCCACAGCAACATGAAGGTCAGCATCAGGCCCATGTCGGCCTGGAACTTGATCGCCGAGAAGATCCAGGTGCACACGCCGATCGCCAGGCACAAGCCGGTGAACAGCACGGCTTTACCGGTGGACTTGAGTGTCTGGTAATACGCCTCTTGCAGGGGCAAACCGGCACGCAGGAAGCTTTCCAGGCGGCTGTAGATATAGATGCCGTAGTCCACGCCAATCCCCACACCCAGGGCCACCACCGGCAAGGTCGCGACCTTGACGCCGATGCCCATGAACGCCATCAACGCGTTGCCCAGTACCGACGTCAGCACCAGCGGCAGCACGATGCACAGGGTCGCCGCCCACGAGCGGAAGGTGATCATGCACATGGTTGCGACGCACAGGTACACCAGGATCAGGATGGTCAGTTCCGACTCCTTGATCACCTCGTTGGTCGCCGCTTCAATCCCGGCGTTACCGGCGGCGAGGATGAATTCCAGGCCGTCCTTGTTGTTCTCCTTGGCAAATTCCTGCACCGCATGCACCGCGCGGTCGAGGGTTTCGGCCTTGTGGTCGTTGAGGAACACCAGCACCGGCGCCAGGGAGCAATTGTTGTTGTACAGGCCATCGGCACGGGAGATCGAGCTGTTCAACACATCGGGGTTGCGCGACAGGGTTTCCCATTTCAGGTTGCCCTCGTTCATGCCCTTGATCATCTGCTTGGACACGGTCACCAACGAGATCGCCGACTGCACGCCCTCGGTGTTCTGCATCTTCCACATCAACTGGTCGATGGGCGCCATGGCTTCATAGCGCGAACAGCCTTCGGCAGCGGTCTTGACCATCACCACCAACACATCGGAACTGGTGGAGTAGTTGCTGATGATGAAGTTGTTGTCTTTGTTGTAGCGCGAATCGGGGCGCAGTTCCGGCGCGCCCTGATCGAGGTCGCCGATCTTCAGGTTCTGGCTGTACCAGAGGCCGCCGCCAAAGGCGACCAAGGCCAGGGCGATGGAGATCGGTGCGACTTTCGGGCTGGCAAAGTTCGACAGCAGGCGCCAGAACGAGTGTTCGCGGTTCGCGTCTTTCTTGCTCTTGGCGATGGCGCGCTTGCTGATGCCGACGTAGGAAATCGCCACCGGCAGCAGGATCAGGTTGGTGAACACGATCACGGCCACACCGATGGACGCACCGATGGCCAGTTCGCGGATCACGCCGATATCGATGATCAGCAGGGTAATAAAGCCCACCGCATCCGCCAGAATCGCAATCATCCCCGGCAGGAACAACTGGCGGAACGTGCGTCGCGCCGCCGTCAGCGCGTTGTCGGCCTCACTGGATTGCAGGGCGATCCCGTTGATCTTCTGCACGCCGTGGGAAATACCGATGGCAAAGATCAGGAACGGCACCAGCATCGAATACGGATCGAGGCCGAAACCGAAAAAGTGCATCAGGCCCAATTGCCAGATCACCGCCACCAACGTGGTGCTCAGTACGGCGATAGTGCTGCGCAGGCAGTTGGTGAACCACAGCAGCAGGATCAGGGTAATGACAAACGCGATGCCGAAGAACATCACCACCATCACCAGGCCATCGATCAGGTCACCGACCTTCTTGGCGAAACCGACGATGTGGATCTTGACGTTGGGGTTCTGCGCCTCGAACTTGTCGCGGATCTTGTCTTCGAGTTCATGGGAGAACTTGCGGTAGTCCAGGGCCAGCAACTTGCCCTGGTCCTGCGGGTCCGGGTAGGCCTCCAACAACGGGATATCGACGATGCTCGACTTGAAATCGTTGGACACCAGGCGCCCGACCTGGCCGGACTTGAGCACGTTGTTACGCAGCTGATCGAGGCTTTCCGGCGAGCCGTTGTAGCTCTGTGGGATCACCTCACCGCCGGCAAAGCCCTCTTCGGTCACTTCGGTCCAGCGCACGCTGGGGCTCCACAGCGACTTGAGGCCCGAACGATCGACGCCGGAGATGTAGAACACCTCGTCGTTGATCTGCCGCAGGGTCTCCATGTATTCCTTCGTAAAGATGTCACCGTCCTTCGCTTCTACCGAGATGCGCACCGTGTTGCCCAGGTTCGCCAGGTCGTTGCGGTGCTCCATCATCTTCTCGATGAAGGGGTGCTTGAGGGGGATCATCTTTTCAAAGCTCGTGGACGGGCGAATCAACGTCGCCTGCCAGAACAGGAAAATGCTCACCAACAGGCAGATCACGATGACTGCCGGGCGGTTGTTGAAGATCAGGCGCTCAAGAAAGGTCGCTTTATCGTTGTGATGACTGCTCATTGAATCCCCGCCTTCTTATTATTTTGAGAGCTCTGCGCCGGCAACGGTGGCGACACGCACACCACCCTGCCCCGCGAGGATCAAATTGCCGTTGCCTGCCGCCGTCACGGCCGACAGTGAAATCCGGTCCGGGCGATTGAAGACGCTGAAGGTCACCCCGTCGTCATGGCTGACCACCACACTGCCGCCATTGCCGACGACCACGATGGAACCGTCATCCAGCAATGTCGCGCCGGACAAGCCAAACTCCAGCGCGCCTCGCGCCGCCTTGAGCTCGACCTGCTCCCAGGTCGTGCCGAAATCCGTGGAGCGATACAGGTTGCCGCGCAAGCCATAGGCCAACAGGGTTTGCGGCTGCGCGGTGCTGATCACGCCAAACAGCGAGCCCTCGTAAGGGCCTTCGAGTTTTTCCCAGGTCTGGCCGTCATCGCTGGAGCGGAACATGCTGCCCTGCTCGCCGACGATAAACAGGCCGGCGTCCCTGATAAAGGAGATGGCGTTGAGGTGGAACTGATCTTCGTTGTCGAGGCGGTCGCTGACATCGGCCCAGGTTTTGCCGCCGTCGGTGGTTTCGATCAGCGCACCGTACGCGCCGACGGCCAGGCCGTGGTTGGCGTTGTTGAACCAGATGTCGAGCAGCGGCGATTCGCGCTTGAGGTCTTGATACTGCTGGGTCCAGGTGGCGCCGCCGTCGGTGCTGGCAAGGATTTGCGCATCATGACCGACGGCCCAGCCTTGTTTGTCATCGACGAAAAACACCGCCGTGAGCAACTGTCGGGTGGGGACTTTGGCTTGCGTCCAGGTCGCGCCCTGGTCATCGGAATAGAGGATATGCCCACGATCACCGACCGCCACCAGGCGCTTGCCGGCGTGAACCACGTCGATCATCAGGCCTTTGGCGGCCTTGGGCGATTCAATTGCAAACACCGCCGCGGCGGGGGTATCGCCAGCGGCCTGGGCGGCGGTCGGCAACGCGACGGCCCCAAACAGCGAGAGCGCTGTGGCCAGCAACGCAACCCTGCGTGCGGCGCGTGGGCGGCAAACAACCCAACCCATGACAGGCTCACTCATAGACCTTCTCCCATTTATTATTGTTAGGTCATCTCGCCTTCCCGGGCTCTGAAACCTGCAATCTAGAGCGCCTGGAGGAAGCAGGGGCCATCCTATCGGGCTTTCGAATCGTCTGACAATCGGCGCTACGTTATCTTTTGTTAACTGGCGGCATTTGGCCACGGGCTGAATATAGCTGCATTCGCCAGAGTGATTACCTGCGCTTCGATGAATTTTTATTCCATCTATTGAAATTAGAGAATTTTTATTCCATTAATAGCGCCTCTGACAACAATAAAACAAAGGACCACGGCTATGCGTGAACTCGGAATCGGCTTGATCGGCACAGGCTTCATGGGCCGCGCCCATGCCTTGGCGTTCAATAACGCCCGCGCGGTATTTGAACTGCCGGTACACCTCAAGCTGGCCGCCCTGGCCGACGCCGATACCGAACGCGCACAACGCTGCGCCAAGGATTGGGGCTTTGCCCAGGCCCATGGCGACTGGCAGGCGCTGATCAACGACCCCAACGTGGATGTCGTGGCCATCACCACCCCCAATCACCTGCACTACCCCATGGCCATGGCCGCCATCGCGGCTGGCAAGGCGGTGTACTGCGAGAAACCCCTGGCCGTGAGTCTCGAACAGGCTGACGCCATGCGCCGCGCGGCCAGTGCCGCCGGTGTAGTCACACGCGTGGGCTACAACTACCAGCACAACCCGATGATCGCACTGGCCAAGCAGATGATTGCCCGGGGCGACCTGGGCGAGATCATCAGTTTCCAGGGCGAGTTCAGCGAAGACTTCATGGCCGACCCGGCTTCACCCTGGTCGTGGCGCTGCGAGGTGGAACATGCCGGGGGCGCCCTGGCCGACCTGGGCAGCCACTTGCTGTCGATGGCGCGCTATCTGGTCGGCGATGTGACCAGCGTGTGCGCCGACACCCAGACCGTGCATGCCCAGCGCCCTGCCGTCAAAGGCAGCAGCGAGCACAAAGCCATTGCCGTGGATGACCAGGTGCACGCACTGCTGCGCTTCGCCAACGGCGCGCGCGGCACGGTCAGCAGCAGTTGGCTCAAGCACGGTTACAAGAACCACCTGAGTTTCGAGATCAGCGGGACCAAAGGTACGCTGGCCTTCGATCAGGAGCGGTTGAATGAACTGCAACTGTGCCGCGTTGGCCAGGACGGGTTCCAGCGCTTGTTGGCCGGCCCTGCCCTGCCCGGCTATGCGGCATTCAGCCCGGCGGCGGGGCATCAATTGGGCTACAACGAACTGAAGACGCTGGAGGTGCAGGAGTTGATCTTGGCCGTGGCCGGCCAGGGTACGGATGGCACCGACTTTGAGGCGGCGTGGGCGGTCGAGCAATTGGCGACCGCGATTCGCGTCGCGGCCAAGGAAGAACGCTGGGTCAACGTGAGCACGCTCTAAAACCCAACGCTATTCCCCTGTGGGAGCGGGCTTGCCCGCGATGGCGGTGTATCAGTCAGCATATGCCTCAACTGATACACCGCCATCGCAGGCAAGCCAGCTCCCACCTTTGGATGTGTGAACATCCTCAATGATCAGCGCAACGCCCGACGCAGCACTTTGCCCACGGTAGTCTTGGGCAATTCCGTAGTCCGGAACTCCACATACTTGGGCACCTTGTACCCCGTCAGGTATTCCCGGCAATGCGCAAGAATCTGCTCTTGGGTCAGGTTCGGGTCCTTGCGCACCACAATGATCTTCACCTTCTCGCCGGTCACCGGGTCTTCCACGCCAATGGCCGCCACCTCCCCGACCCCTGGGTGCAGCGCCACCACGTCTTCGATTTCATTGGGGTACACGTTGAAACCCGAGACCAGGATCA
Organism: Pseudomonas sp. CBZ-4; assembly: GCF_000346755.1. Taxonomy (GTDB): domain Bacteria; phylum Pseudomonadota; class Gammaproteobacteria; order Pseudomonadales; family Pseudomonadaceae; genus Aquipseudomonas. The sequence goes on from NZ_ANNV01000172.1 coordinate 25,199, forward strand.
TGTCCTTCTTGCGATCCACCAGGCGGATAAACCCGCGCGCGTCCATCACCCCGATATCGCCGGTCGACAACCACCCTTCGGCATCCAGTACCTCGGCCGTTGCATCCGGGCGTTTCCAGTAGCCCTGCATCACCTGCGGGCCGCGCACTTGCAGTTCGCCCTGCTCGCCAATCTCGGCCAACTCGCCGTCTTCACGCACAAAGCGCACCCAGGTGGACGGCAACGGCACGCCAATGCTGCCGGTAAACTCCATCTCACGCATGCGCGCGATATTGATCGGGCTGATGCTCACCACCGGCGAACACTCGGTCAGGCCGTAACCCTCGATGATCGGCAGCCCGGTGACTTCCTGCCAGCGCTTGGCCACCGCCGTGTGCGTCGCCATGCCGCCGGCGATCACCATGCGCAGGTCGGAAAAGTCCCGCGCGCAGAACTCCTTGTTCTCCAGCAAGCCATTAAACAAGGTGTTGACCCCAGCGATGCCGTTGAAGCGCTCCTTGCGCAGGATCATCTGCACCCGCTTCACATCCCGAGGGTTGGCGATCAGGATGTTGCGCCCGCCCAGGCACATGAACATCAGGCAGTTCACCGTCAGGGAAAAGATGTGGTACAGCGGCAGCAAGGTGACGTTGGTTTCCTGCTTGTCCTGGTCCAGTTGGTCGCCGACCCAGGCCTTGGCTTGCAGCAGGTTGGCGATGATATTGCGATGGCTGAGCATCACGCCCTTGGCGTCGCCGGTGGTACCGCCGGTGTATTGCAGGAACGCCAGGTCATCGAGCTGCATGGCCACCGGGAAGTGGTTCAGGCCACGCCCTTGCTTGAGCGCCTGGTTGAACCGCAACGCACCCGGCAGCTTGAATGCAGGCACCTGCTTTTGCACGGTGCGCAGGATGAAGTTCATCGCCGCGCCCTTGAAGGTGCCCAGCAGGTCGCCGATGGCCGCGATCACCACGCGCTTGACGCTGCTGCCGGCGATGACTTTTTCCAGGGTGTGGGCGAAGTTCTCGAAGATCACCACGGTTTCGGCTTCGCTGTCCTTGAGCAAGTGCTTGAGTTCATGGGAGGTGTACAGCGGGTTGACGTTGACCACCACCGCACCGGCCAGGATCGTGCCCAACAGGCAGATCGGGTACTGCAAGCAATTGGGCATCATCAGCGCCACGCGGTCGCCCTTTTTCACCCCCTGGCCCTGTAGCCACGCGGCAAACGCGAAGCCCTGGACTTCCCAGTCGGCGTAGGTCATTTCCGTGCCGATGCTGACGTAGGCCACACGCTCGCGGAATTTTTCCAGGTGCTCCAGGAACACTTCCCGCAACGACGGGTAAGCCTCAATGCCCGCGTCGATGTCGGCCGGCACGCCGGGCAGGTAAGCGTCCAACCAGATCCGTTCGCTGTGTTCCAGGCTGACAGTGCTCATGGCAGTTTCCTTATTGTTGTTTTGGATAGCGCTACTTTTCGACGATGGCGGTAATGCCCAGCCCGCCCGCCGCACAGATCGAAATCAGGCCACGACCACCGCCGTTTTCATGAATGGTCTTGGCCAGCGTCGCCAGTTGCCGGCCACCGGTGGCGGCGAACGGATGGCCGCAGCCCAGGGAGCCGCCATTCACGTTCATTTTGGCGCGGTCGATGGCGCCCAGCGGCGCGTCCAGGCCCAGGCGTTCACGGCAGTAATCGGCGTCTTCCCAAGCCTTGAGGGTGCACAGGACCTGGGCGGCAAAGGCTTCATGGATCTCGAAGAAATCAAAGTCGGCAAAGCTCAGGCCTTCGCGCTTGAGCATGCGCGGCACCGCGTAGGCCGGGGCCATCAGCAGGCCTTCAGTGCCATCGACAAAATTCACCGCCGCCGTCTCGCCGGTGCGCAGGTAGGCCAGCACCGGCCAGCCATTGGCCGCAGCCCATTCTTCACTGGCCAGCAACACTACCGAGGCGCCATCGGTCAGCGGTGTCGAGTTGCCAGCGGTGAGGCTGCCGTTGTCACGGTCATAGGCCGGCGCCAGGCTGGCGAGCTTGGCAAGGTGGGTGTCGGCGCGCAGGTTGTTGTCCCGGGCCAGGCCGTGATGGGGGCTGATCAGGTCGTCGAAGAAGCCGCGTTTGTAGGCCGCGTCCAGGCGCTGGTGACTGGTCAACGTCAGCTCATCCTGGGCCAGGCGCTTGATCTGCCAGCGCTTGGCCATTTCCTCGCAGTGCTCGCCCATGGACAAGCCGGTGCGCGGCTCGCCATTGCGCGGCAGCAGCGGCTTGAAAAACATCGACGGACGCACCTTGAGCAAGGCCTGCACCTTGCCACCCAGGCCTTTGGCGCGGTTGGCCGCGAGCAAGGTGTGACGCAGGGATTCGTTGATGCCGATGGGCGCGTCGGAGGTAGTATCGGCACCTCCAGCGATGCCCACGTCGATCTGGCCGAGGGCGATTTTATTGGCCACCAGCAACGCCGCCTCCAGGCCGGTGCCGCAGGCTTGCTGCACATCGTATGCGGGCGTGTCCGGTGACAAGGTGGTGGACAGCAGCGACTCACGGGCCAGGTTGAAATCCCGCGAGTGCTTGATCACCGCCCCGGCGGCAAACTCACCCAGGCGCTGGCCGTGCAGGTTGTAGCGGTCCACCAGGCCTTGCAGCGCCGCCACCAGCAAGTCCTGGTTGCTGTCGTAGGCGTACACCGTGTTGGAACGGGCAAACGGGATGCGGTTGCCGCCGATAATCGCCACGCGGCGAGTCGGGGCCGGGTTGAAGCTGTAGTCAGTCATCGACGGTTCTCATTGCAGACAAATAGCCCACGCATATGCGGTTTATCACCGGCGAAATTGCGCACTTCAAACTCGCGGCGCGGGCCGTTTACGGGGTGGTTCCACAGCGCGACCTGGCCGGGCAGGAAGATCGGCAGTTTGAAGTCGCAATGGGCCTCGGCCTGCGCCAGTCCACCGGGCGGTTGCTGGGCAGCAAGTGCGCGGCCCAGGGTCCACATGCCGTGGGCGATGGCGCGGCGAAAGCCAAAGAGTTTGGCGCCGATCAGCGAGGTGTGGATCGGGTTGAAGTCCCCCGATACCCGGGCAAAGCGCCGCCCCAGATCGGCCGGCAACACCCAGCGCTGGGTGCGCAACAGGCCTTCTTCCTGCAACGCCAACGCGTCATTCCAGGGTTCGCCGACGGGATCCTTGACGTCCCGGCGCAGGTACAGGCTGTCGCTTTCCCACACCAGAGTGCCGGCGCTGTAGGCACGGGTAGCGATACTCAACGCCTGCCCCTTGGCATGCGCGACCCAGCGCTCGCAATACACCTCCAGGCGCAGCGCCTGGCCCTCCTGCAAACGCTGATGCTGGCGAATGCGATTGGCCAGATGCACCATGCCGCTGGCCGGGTACGGAAAGCTCGGCCGCGTCAGCAACATCAAGTGCAGCGGGAACGCCAGCACATGGGGATAGGACAGTGGCACGCCCTGTTCCCGGCGAAACCCGCAGGCACGGCCGTAGGCGGCAATATCAGCAGCCTGCAACGCCACTGCCGAACGCACCAGGCGTTCCGTCGGCAATAGCGGCGCGCCGTCCAGCTTGGGTTTGCGCAGGGCACGCACGCCGTCGAGCAACAGCTGGGTGCGCGACGGGGGTGGATCGATAATCTGCGTCACGTAGTCCATGGCTCAAGCTCCCAGCAGGCTTTGCCCGCACACCCGTACGACTTGTCCGTTGACCCCGCCGGAAGCCGGGTGCGCCAGCCAGGCGATCGTCTCGGCCACGTCAATCGGCTGCCCGCCCTGGGACAGCGAATTCATGCGCCGCCCCGCTTCGCGGATCATCAACGGAATCTTCGCGGTCATCTGGGTTTCGATAAACCCCGGCGCCACCGCATTGACCGTGACCTGCTGCGCCGCCGCGCGCGGCGCGAGGCCTTGCACCAGGCCAATCACCCCGGCCTTGGAGGTGGCGTAGTTGCTTTGCCCGAGGTTGCCGGCGATGCCGGAGATCGACGACACGCACACAATGCGCCCACCGGGGTTGAGGCCCTGGCTGTCCAGCAACGCCTCGCTCAGGCGCAGGGGCGCGTCCAGGTTGACCGCCAACACACTGCGCCACGCGGCCTCGGTCATCTTGGCGATGGTCTTGTCACGGGTGATCCCGGCGTTATGCACCACCACGTCAAATGCGCCGTATTGACTGACATGGGCGTGCAACAGCGCAGCGGCGTCGGCGGCGGTGATGTCCAACGGTAATGCCGAACCGCCCACACTGGCCGCCGCTTGTTGCAGCGAGTCCTGGGCCTGGGGCACATCCACACACACCACGTGGGCACCGTCGCGGGCCAGCACCTGGGCAATCGCCAGGCCGATGCCACGGGACGCACCGGTGACCAGCGCGCGGCGACCGGCGAAAGGCTTGTCCCAGTTGACCGTCACGTGACCGTCCACGGGGTTTTCCACGCGCACCACCTGCCCCGAAACGTAGGCCGAGCGGCGCGACAGAAAGAAGCGCAGGCTGCTGTCCAGCGCATCTTCGGCCCCCGGCGCCACGTAGAGCAATTGCACGGTGATCGCGCGGCGCAGCTCCTTGGCCAGGGAGCGCACCAAACCTTCGAGGGCACGCTGGGCGATGGCCTGGGGCAAGTCCGCGCAATGCTCCGGCGCGATGCCGAGCACCACCACGCGGCCGTGCTGGCTGAGACGTTTGCCGTTGGCATGGAAGAATTCGTACAGCTCATCCAACTGTTGCAGGCCGCTCACGCCGCTGGCGTCAAACACCGCACCCTGCACCTTGCCGGTGGACGGTGCCTTGAGCGTGGCCGCAGCGGCGGTGACCGTATCGGTGGCGCTGAAGAGCTGTTGCACCTGCGCAGCCAGGCGCCCTGCCCCGGCGACGATCACCGGGTTGGCCAAGCCCTGCTGGCCGCTGCGATGGCGTTGCAACGGCAGTGGCTGTGGCAAACCGATGGCCTGGGCGAGGCGGCGGCCCCAAGGGGAATTGACGAACGTTAGATAGCTGTCACTCATAGATAAACCCACTCACAACACTGTCTTGACCTGTAAACCCGATCCCTGTGGGAGCTGGCTTGCCTGCGATAGCGGTGTATCAGGTACACCGTCATCGCGGGCAAGCCCGGCTCCCACATCGACCGTGTTACGGCTAGTTGACCGAGGCGTTTTCGCCCTGGCTGCTACGGCGCTTGGCCACCGGTTCCAGCGCCTGCTTGCGCTGCTGCAACGCCTCCAGCAAACCAAAGTCCTGCGGGAAGTCGTCCACCTGGATGGCGTGATCGGCGTATTCCACATAACGCGCGAGCAAGGCGTCTTCGTCATCGCTGATCAGGTCCAGCGCCCGCGCCTTGACCCGCCACGCGGTGAAGGCCGTGGCCGAGATCGGCAGCGGTTCGAGCAGGCCTTGCTTGATCGCAGGCTTGAGGCGCGCGTCGATCAACTCCACCTGTGGCAACAAGCGGAAGCCCAGTTCGCCGTAGGCCAACTTGTCGATTTCCGGACGAGGAATGTAGGAATTGGCCAGCAAACGGTCACGGGTTTCGCCGGGGGTTTGCACCACATCCGCCACCTGCGCCAACAGGCGATCCGACGGTTTGCGCAGGGGAATGCCCCACGGAAAACTCAAGCCACGCACCACCGCCGCAGCGGCTTTGGATGGGTAATTGTCGAGCACTTCGGCGAGGGCTTCATGGGCGCGCAGCAACGCATCCTGCGCCGCCCAATGCACCAGCGGCAGGTCCGCCTGGGACCGGCCGTCGTCCTCAAAACGCTTGAGCACACAGGACAGGATGTACAGCTGCGACAGAATATCTCCCAAACGCCCGGTGATACTTTCCTTGCGCTTGAGGGCACCGCCCAGCACGCCCATGGACACATCCGAGATCAACGCCAGCACCACTGACAGACGATTGGCCTGGCGGTAGTAGGACGCCAGCGCCGGATCGGTCTTGGCCGGCACGGCAATCAGCCGCCCACCCGTCAGCGCATGCACCGCCGCGCGTACGGTATTGGCCAGCACAAAACTCACATGGCCGAACATGGCGCTGTCAAAGTCTTCCAGGGACTGGCGCCGGTCCGGGTTGCGCGCCGCTTCCATCTCGCGGAACACGTAGGGATGGCAACGGATCAGGCCCTGGCCAAAGATGATCAGGCAGCGGGTCATGATATTGGCGCCTTCCACCGTGATGGCGATGGGGCTTTGCTGATAGGCACGGGCGAGGAAGTTGTTCGGCCCCATGCAGATGCCCTTGCCGGCGACGATGTCCATGCCGTCGTTGACGATGATCCGCGCGCGCTCGGTGACGTGGTACTTGGCAATGGCGGAGATCACCGAAGGTTTTTCACCCGCATCCAGGGACGCCACCGAGACTTTGCGCACCGCATCGCACGCATACAAATGCCCGGCCATGCGCGCCAGTGGTGCCTGCACACCTTCGAACTTGCCAATGGGCAGCCCGAACTGTTTACGCATCGCCGCATACGCGGTGGTGCCGCGCACGGCGACCTTGCCCAGGCCGACGTTGGCCGACGGCAGGGAAATCGCCCGCCCGGCGGCCAGGCATTCCATCAGCATGCGCCAGCCGTTGCCGACTTGTTCGCGGCCGCCGATCACCCACTCCAGTGGGATAAACACGTCCTTGCCGGTGGTCGGGCCGTTCTGGAACACCGCATTCAACGGCCAGTGCCGGCGGCCGCTGTTGACCCCGGGGTGATCCGTGGGAATCAACGCACAGGTGATCCCCAGCGAACCGGCCGGGCCGAGCAAACCGTCGGGGTCTTCGGCGCGGAACGCCAGGCCGAGCACGGTGGCAATCGGGCCGAGGGTGATGTAGCGCTTGTCCCAGGTCACGCGAAAACCCAGCACTTCCTCGCCTTCATGGGTGCCTTTGCAGGCGATGCCCAGGTCGGGGATCGCCCCGGCGTCGGAGCCGGCATAGGGGCTGGTCAGGGCGAAACACGGGATGTCCTCGCCCCGCGCCAGGCGTGGCAGGTAGTAGTTGCGCTGGGCGTCGGTGCCGTAATGCAGCAGCAACTCGGCCGGGCCCAGGGAGTTGGGCACCATCACCGAAATCGCCGCCGCCGAGCAGCGCGTCGACAACTTCATCACCACCTGCGAATGGGCGTAGTGGGAGAAGCCTTTGCCGCCGTACTGCTTGGGAATGATCATGCCGAGAAAGCCGGCGTCCTTGGTGTACTGCCAGCCTTCGGGGGACATGTCCTGCCACACCTGGGTGGTTTCCCAGTCGTTGGCGATGTCGCACAGGGTTTCCACTTCGTTATCGAGGAAGGCCTGTTCTTCCGCGCTGAGGCTGGCGGGGGCGGCTTGCAGCAGGCGCTGCCAGTCGGGTTTGCCGCTGAACAGCTCGGCGTCCCACCACACGGTGCCGGACTCGATGGCGGCGCGTTCGGTGTCGGACATGGCCGGCATGATGGTGCGAAACAGGGCCAGGGCCTTGCTGGTCAACAGGCTGCGTCGCAGGGGTTTGATCGTCATCAGCAACGCGGGGGCTACCACCAGCACTGCCGCGACAGTGGCACCAAAACCTCCAACCACGTTGAACAAGTAGCCTATCGCTAACCAAACCAGGCCAGCGCCCAACCAAAGGGCCGCGGCCGCTTGTCGATACGCCAGGGCAATCGCTGCTGCGACACCCGCCAATAACCAGATAACCATGGGGATACCTCTACTCGATTCAGGGTGCGGCCTAGGGGCGACAGCTGTGAAAAGCTGCGGCGTAAGGCCACACTACAAACTTGGAAAGACAAATTCAAATTTTGTTTTGAAATTTTTATTTAATGTTTGGACAAAAAAATCGGCTGAACGGGTCAGCCCTATCGGTTGATCAAATGACCAAATCGCAACGGGTCGCGTGAGCAACCCGTCGGTACATGACAGCGTGAAGGTGCAGCAAGATGCGCTTGCTGCATCGCCGCGCCGTCGCGCGCATTGCTATTAGAAGCGGTAGGTTGCCGACATACTGACCACCTCGCCTTTACCCTCGGACTTGCCATCAAGACGCGAACCGCCAAGGCGATCCTGGTTTTGCGTCTTCAGATTGACGTCCTGCACAAACTGCCGCGAGTAGGCGCCATCGATGCTCAAGCCAGGAATGGCGCGGATGTTGTAGCCAAAACCCAGCGAAGCGAAGATCCGATCGCCATCCGGGATCCGTGGGTCACGGGTAGAGTTGCGGGTCGGCGTCTGGTCAAACGAGACACCACTGCGCAGTGTCAGGTCGTCGGTGAGTTTGTAGTCGCCGCCGAACGAGTATTGCCAGGAATCACGGTACTTGTAGGGAATGGAGACGATCAGGTTGCCGTCGGAGGTCAGCGTCAGGGCCTTGAACGACGACCATTGAGTCCAGGTCGCACTGACACCCAGGGTCAACTTGTCATTGAATTCATGCACCCAATCGAAAGAGGCATTGGCCGGGATATCCAACCGAGTTTCCGCATTGGCACCGTCCGGTTGCAGGTTCAGGCCCGGATAGAGGACGCCCACCAGCGTAGTGCCATCGGGCAGTGCCGGGTCGGTCATCAGGCTTTTCAACGCCGCGTCGGCACGGATGTTGTATTTGCCCTCCATCTTGTTCTTGATTTTCGCGTGGTAGTTCAAGCCGAGCGTGTCTTGCGCGGTGGGCTTCCAGACCACGCCGGTAAACCAGCCCACCGACGTGTTATCGACCTTGACCCGCATCAACGCGTCACCCACGCCGGATGGGAACGGAATGCCGGCCGGCGAAGCCGCTGCCGCCCCCAGCAGGTCAATGTTCTGGCTGACAAAGCCTTTACTGTGCTGAACGATTGCACCGGCACCGATGGAAAACTGGTCCGTGACCTTGAACGACAGAGACCCTGTAAGCCCTACCGTTTCGATCTTGGTATCAACAGCGAAGTCGCGCCCCTTCCAGTCTTGATCCCAGGTACTGCGCATGCCTTGAGGCACCACCTGGCTCAGGCCGAAGGCAAAGCGGTCATTGATGGGTAAAACCATGAAGCCGGTGGGCAGCCAGGCGGTAAAACCACCTTCGCCACCGTCACCTTGAGAATAAGGGGTGCCAAAGCTCCCGTCCGGGTTCAACGGGGTTTTCTCCAACGGGTTACCGTTAAGGTCATAGGCCTGACCTTTGTATTTGATATTGATTCGAGCGTAGTCAACCGTGAACTGCGCAACCTTATGATCGATAAAGGCCATGGCTGCAGGGTTGTTGTAGGCCGCGCCCGGGTCATCCTTGAACAGCGAGCCGCCCCCGAATCCGCGCCCCCAGCCTGCCGCACCCACGGTCGGCGTCGCAAAACCACCGGCCTGGACCGGCACCGTTACCGCCATCCCGCCCAGCAATGCCAGCCCCAGCGCAACCTGCATCTGTAACTTTTTATTGTTCATGCGCACTCCTTATTATTATCAACGGCCGGTCAGGCAGACACGTCCTTAACCTGCCGGGTACTCAGTCATGAGCCCCTGCTTGTTTGGGTGAGACTTTTTTACTTATGCAGCGGGTGTACACGTCCCCATTCCATCAACCGGCGCCCCTTGCGAGACGCCGGTCTTTAACGGGTGATCAGCCCTTGGTTCCAACTCGCCTTACTGAACGCTCAGGCCCGGCGCGTTAACGGTGAGGGTCTGGATGGTGCAGTTGCCGGTGCCCTGCCCAAGCAATGTCTGATTGGTTGCGCCCAGAACATGCGTGCCCTGGTTCCAGGTCACGTTGATGTTGGTCGGACCGCAATCCGATTTAGGAATCAGTGGAGGAGCACCATTGATCACGTAACCCACATTGCTCAAAGTGCCGGTTGTGGTGGTAAGGGCTTTGAGCACCCAACCTGGATTAGGCAGGCTTTTGAGCTGTGCCAGCGGGCACAAAATGCCGCCGGTGAACGTCGCGCTGGAAATCGTCGCGATGCCGCCCGATACCGTACCGCTGGCCGTCAGGGTGCAAGTCACCGGCAGGGACGAAGACGGCGACAACACAGTGATGGAACCGGTCAGGTTGGTGAACGGCCCTTCAGGGGTAATCACCGCAGCGCTGGCCATCGACGCCGCGCCAAAGCACATTGCAAAAGAAGTTGCACAAACGAGGGTTTTCAAACTTTTCATTGTTGTTCCTCACATGTTATGGCGAAGTCATTTCGCCAGGGGGTAATGGCCATGAACGAGAGGTCACGGTGAAACACAGCAGAACTTCCCTTTCCAGCCAAATCTCAATTCGATTACCGCAACAACATCTGACGCTTATTCCACAACTTTGAAGTTGGGCGGCATCTTGATCGACACCGTCTTGATCTTGCAGTCTTCGCCAATCGGCACATTGCTGGCTTCCAACTTGCCGGTGGCGTTATCCCACGTACCGTCCGCCGTGGAAGGACCACACTTGCCGCCCAGGCCGAAGGCGTGCACGTCTACGCTGATCTTCGACATGGAGCCGCTCTTGGTGTCTTTGGCGATCAATACCCAGGGCAAGTTGATGGCTTCGACCCGGCTGCACTTGAGGCCGCCGTCGAATTCGACTTTGTCGACATTCACCGATGAACCATCCGCCGCGACCTTGCCGGCGACCTTGATGGTGCAGTCGGCGCTGATCAGCGCGCCCTTGGAAAAGCTGATGGGCCCTTGGGCCGTAAAGGCACTGCCGGCCGGCTCGATGCGCGCGGCCTGGGCCTGGTGATAGACGATCAGCCCCAATGCGGCCAATACGATATGGGTGGTGAACTTGGCAGGTGCTTGCATGGTGTACGTCCTTCCCTTGAAATTATTTTTGTTAGGGTCAAACAACTTTCTTGCAACTAACCGGGGGAAACCGTGGGCGATAAAAACCTGCGCGATACACAGATCCCGAGTACGCCCACTTACGTGTTAGTTCACATCAGAACGGCTTGGCACTGCCGCTGTACTTCTCCAGATACTTCAAGCGTTGTGACGGCTGAAGATTGGTCAGGGTGATATCCCCGGCATAATGATTCAGCACCCGGTGATCCATGCGCCGGCGCCACAAGTAAGGCACATAAGCCCAGACAATCATGCTCGCGTAACCGTAGGGCAGTTGCGGCGACTCATCGAAGTGACGCAGCGACTGATAACTACGCGTTGGGTTGGCATGGTGATCGGAGTGCCGTTGCAGTTGGAACAGGAAGATATTGGTCACGATCCGATTGCTGTTCCAGGAGTGCCGAGGCGAGCAACGTTCATAACGCCCATTCGGTAACTTCTGGCGTTTCAGGCCGTAGTGCTCGACGTAGTTCACCACTTCCAGCAAGGAGAACCCGTAGATGCCCTGGATGATCAGGAACGGAATCACCGCCGCCCCCAGCCAGGCAATCATCGCGCCCCACAACACCACGCTGTACATCCAGGCGCTGAGCACGCCGTTCTGCCAGTGCCAGGCGGGCAAGCCGAGTTTGCGCAGGCGTTCACGCTCCAGGTTCCACGCCGAGCGGGCGCTGAACCACACCGAGCGCGGCAGGAAGGCTTAGAAGCTCTCGCCCAGGCGCGAGCTGGCCGGGTCTTCCGGGGTGGCCACACGGACGTGATGGCCACGGTTGTGTTCGGTGTAGAAGTGCCCGTAGAACGTGGGCGCCAGGGTGACCTTGGCGAGGAACACTTCCAGGGCGTTGGGCTTGTGCCCCAGTTCATGGGCGGTGTTGATGGCGATGCCGGTTGCCGCGCCGGTGGACATGGCCATGCCCAGGTAGGTGAACCAGCTCGGTTCGCCGTGCAGTTGGGTGCGCGCGGTGATGTAGCTGGCAGCGTGGGAAAGCCAGCTGGAAGGGTCCAGTGTGGCAGCGGCTTGCAGCAGGCCGCCCTGGATGATCCATTCAATGCCGCCGGCGGCGAGCCAGCCGGTGATCACCACCGACGAGATCACAAACAGCACACCGGTGTAGACGATCCAGCGGTAGTAGCTTTGCGATTCCAGGTGGCTGACGGCGGATTCAGGTGGGTTGCTGACGTCTTCGCCGAGCAGGCCATCGATCAGCGGGATCAGGCCGAAGATCACCAGTACACCGACCCACCACAGTTGCTGGATGCCGGTGGTAATGGCCAGTGCGCCGGACAACAGAGGGGTGGCCAGCGGCATGATGCCCAACCACCACAGGTGGCGCTTGCCGTCGGTCCATACGCTTGGAGCTGCCAGAGTCTGATTCATGACAGGCTCCTTGGCAGGCGGGCAGAAAACAGGTCCGAGGAGCGCTGAATGCTCCCGAAAACCAACCATGCGATAAAAGACGTTTTTTTCATTTTTATTCGCTCTTAGGCATTTCAAAAATCATTTCAAAATATAAATTGAAATATTTTTTTAAATAAATAACGCGGAATCGGTAGGTCGTCAACTACTTTTTCGAGGCCTTTTTCATGTGACCGGGCAGTCTCTTTTTCAGCCGTTTGGTCAGGTCTCTAGAGCAAGCATTTGCGACAGCCCAACCCGCAACAGAGGCCACGCTTATTTGTTCGCCAGGGCGAACGGCGGGTGCAAAAGCGTCGCGCCTTGTGGTGCACGCATCCGCTTGGCGACCTGCTGCACCACCTCCACCACGCGCGCGGTGGCAGTGATCGGCAGCATGTGGCCACGCCCTTCCACCAACTGCAGCTTCACCCCCGGGACCTTGTCGACCAGGGCCTGGCCATGCTTGCGAAAGTCCAGCACCTGGTCGCGCGAACCGTAGACCAGGCCAATGGGCAGGGTCAGTTGCGGGTAGCGCTTGACCATCCCCGGCAGGTGATCATTGACCGTGT